>CALZEQ010000027.1 GCA_945641355.1 uncultured Mediterranea sp.
GTTATTGAAGAAGGAACCCGAAGCCCGCTTCGACTATCGGATGCGGGGACCTTTTGACCACATCGCCCGCGACGGACAG
This sequence comes from uncultured Mediterranea sp., assembly GCA_945641355.1. GTDB lineage: Bacteria > Bacteroidota > Bacteroidia > Bacteroidales > Bacteroidaceae > Bacteroides. The sequence continues at coordinate 80 of CALZEQ010000027.1, forward strand.
TATGCCCATACAAAAGCTCCCAGTGAGGACGACTGCAACGCAGCCTACTACAATGCCTTGATGTGGAGCATCACACACGATGTGCGCCATGCTGACAAGGCCATGGAGATAGTGCGTGCCTATGCCGCCGCGCTGAAGCAGATTCATGGACACGATGCACCGCTCTGTGCCGGCCTGCAGGGCTTCATGCTGGTCAATGCAGCCGAACTGATGCGCTATACCTATCGGAAAGCGCAGTATGCCAACGGGTGGACGGAGGAGGATACCCGCCTGACGGAGCGAATGTTCCGCGAAGTATTCCTGCCGATACTCACCACGTTTGTAGAGGCTGCTCCCTATGCCAACGGTAACTGGGGAGGATCGGTGAACAAAATGCGGATGGCCATCGGCATCTTTACCGATGACGAGGCGTTGTATAATGCGGCAGTAGACTACTACCTTTACAGTCGTGACAACGGCAGTCTGCCCAACTACATTGCCGAGAGCGGTCAGCTGCAGGAGAGCGGGCGCGACCAGGCGCACTGTATGTTGGGTGTGGGCGTATTGGCCGAATTGGCAGAGTGTGCCTGGAAGCAGGGTGACGATCTGTACGGGGCGCTGGACAACCGGCTGATGAAGGGGTATGAGTATTTGTCGAAAGTAAATCTAGGCTACAAGGATGTACCCTTCAAGGTATGGAAGGATGCCACCGGCAAGTATGGCAACTGGCTCGGTATGGGTGAGGCCGCGATGGGTGAGTTCCGTGCTGTATTCGAGATTGCCTACAATCACTACACCGTACGCAGGGGGCTGACAATGCCCTATACGGAGAAAGTACTGCATCGCATCCGTCCCGAAGGGGCAGGCTGGACGTGCGACAATCCCGGTTTCGGCACCCTGCTGTTCTACCTGGGCAATCCGGAGCCGGCTCCGCGCAAAGGGGAGATACACGAACAGTTGTGCGATGCCTGGCGAGGCTGGACCTTTGCCACGCCCTCATTGCAACCCGAGGGAGAGGGCTGGGTGCTGGCCAATGCCGGACTGCGCATGAGCAAACGTGGGCTGATGCTGGATGCGGCGACCTATCCCTATATAGAGGTTCGCTTCACCCGCTATCCCCAAGGATGCCGCGACGGATGGCTGCGGCTGAGCTACAGCGTGAACAGCGCACCCGAATACTGGACCTTCTATGAGAAGGATGCCGTGCGTAAGGAGGGAGATACCTTCCTGTTCCCGCTGAAGGGACAACGCTCCAACAACGGAACGCTGTTTACAGACAAACCGGTACAGGTGACACTGATGCTGGACTTCGGACAGGTGGAGCGCGTGGGGCTGCAGAGCATTACCTCTAAAAAGGAACAATAACCCATAAACAGATAACGAAGTATGAAGATGAAAAGAATGATGACTGCGTGCCTGGCTGCCACACTCTATCTGACTGCCGGAGCTACGGATGTAACGATGACTTCGCCCGATGGGCGATACACGATGACGGTGAACGACCGCGACGGACTGAACTACACCCTGCAGTTTGAGGGGAGAGAGGTGATAGTCTCCTCACGTCTGGGTTTGCGCTGGAACGAAGAGTGGCGCGATGGGGTGCAGATAGAGAAGACAGCGCACTCCGACCGAGACACTACCTGGACACCGGTATACGGCGAGCGTAGCCGTGTGAGAGACCACTACCGGAGTTGGACACTGGAACTGACCCGCGCGGCATCACGCCAACGGATGGCATTGGAAATCCGAATGTACAACGAAGGAGTGGCCTTCCGCTACCTGTTCAGAGGAGGATCTTATCTGAAGATAGAAGAGGAATACACAGAGTTTACCCTGCCCCGGGGCACGCAGGCATGGCATACCGAGCGGGCGCAAACCCCATACAACAAGATGCCGTTGGAGGGATGGAGCAGCGAGTCCGAACGTCCCCTGCTGCTGGAGCTGCCCGATGGCGGAGGCTATGTCTGCTTGGCCGAGGCGCAGGTGGTGGACTACGTGCGCACCAAGTTCAAGTTGAGCGAAAGCAAGCCGGACTGCATCCTCACATCCATGTATGGGCCGGTGGAGGAGATAGCACCCTATCACACACCGTGGCGCGTCATCTTCTGCGCCAACCGTCCCGGAGAGATTCTGGAACACAACGACCTGCTACTCAATCTGAATCCGCCCTGCCGGATAGCCGATACCTCGTGGATAAAGCCGGGTAAGGTGATGCGCGAGGTGACGCTAACGACCGAGGGTGGCAAGGCACTGGTGGACTTTGCCGTGAAGCGCAACCTGCAATACATACACTTCGATGCCGGATGGTACGGCTGGGAGTATGACAAGGCATCGGATGCCACTACGGTGACATTGGACCCCCGACGCAATCCGCAGACCGATGCACTGAATTTGCCTGAGGTAATCAGCTACGCCAAGGCACACGGGATAGGGGTGATTCTCTATGTAAACCAGCGTGCCTTGCAGCAGCAACTGGACGAACTGCTGCCCCTGTACAAGCAGTGGGGAGTGGCCGGATTGAAGTTTGGTTTCGTGCAGGTGGGTTCGCAGGTGTGGACCAAATGGATGCATGAGGCGGTGGAGAAGTGTGCCCGCTACGGACTGATGGTGGACATACACGACGAATACCGCCCCACAGGATTCAGTCGTACTTATCCCAACTTGATGACACAGGAGGGGATCCGTGGCAACGAAGAGTTTCCCGATGCCACACACAATGTGACGCTGCCCTTTACCCGCTATGTGGCCGGAGCAGCCGACTATACCATCTGCTATTATCGGCAGGACTTCGGACGGCTCAGCCAGACGGAGGATGCCTACGGAGTACCTCGCTCGCGTACCATCCAGACTACGCCCGCCCATCAGTTAGCCTTGTCGGTGGTCTATTACAGTCCGCTGCAATATATGTATTGGTATGACGAGCCGTCGGATGTACAGGACGAACCGGAATTGAAGTTCTTTGACGACGTGTACACCACTTGGGATGATACCCGGGTACTGCAGGGAGCGGTGGGCGAACATATCACCGTGGCACGCAGGCACGGTGACGAATGGTTTGTAGGAGCCATCACGAACAACGAGGCTCGCAGTGTAGCGATTGACCTCAATTTCCTGCCGCAAGGGGAAAGGTATGTGGCCGAAATCTATACGGACGGCGGCCGTTCGGTGAAGACACGTACCCATGTAAAGGTGGAGCGGAAGCGGGTAAGCGCTTCGGACAAGCTGAATTTTGAATTGATGGCGTCGGGTGGCGTAGCCATCCGGCTGGTAAAAGACAAACGATGATGAAAGGAATACGAATCATGACAATCGCACTGCCGCTGTTGATGCTGGCGGCAGTGCTACACGCACAGGCACCTGTGAAGCATCCCTCGCTGCTCTATACAGCGGAGCGGATAGAGGAGGTGAAGCTGCGGATGAAGGACGATCCCACAATGGCTACTGCCTGGAAAGAGCTGAAGCGGACAGCCGATGTGAAGGTAAAGGATAGGAAAATTGCCGATTTGGACTATCTCTCGTTGGTCTATCTGATGACCGGGGAAAAGGTGTATGTGGAACGTATCAAGGAGATTCTGCTGGATGCCATTCAGGCCGAGGCATGGAGCAGTACGGAGATGTTGGCCCGCAAGCCGGCTTGGCGTGCCGACTTGGGATTGTCGCACAAGGCCTATCTGACGGCCATTGCCTACGATGCGGTGTACAACGACCTGTCGGCCTCCGAGCGCATACAGATAGCACAAGGCCTGAAACGGATAGCATTGGAACCCAGTCTGGGCGACTGGCTGTTGGAGCCTACGCGCATCCATTCGCTCAACTCCATGGGTCACAACTGGTGGACATCGTGTGCCTGCATGGGCGGCATTCTGGCTTTGAGTCTGCAAAACGAAGTGCCCGAGGCACGGAGCATGGCCGAAGCACTCAACGAGGCCTTGCCCGATTGGTTCAGCTTCGCCGGCGACGTGTTGCAGAACAAGCCCAAGTCGTTTGATGCAGCAGGCGGCATGTACGAGAGTCTGAACTATGCCAACTTCGGTATACAGGAAGCGCTGCAGTTCCGTCTGGCCTGGAAGAATGCGATGCCCGGGCAGCCTATGCCTGAGATTCCTGAACTGAAGCCGCTGGCCGAATATTTCATGCACGTCTGCTATCCGCGGACAGGAATGTTGTATAACCTCAACTTCGGCGACAGCCACAAGAATGTTTGTGCCGAGAGCACTTTGATGCTCCTTTATGCATTGGGTGAGAAGGACGATAACATAATATGGTATATCAATCAGGTGGAGCAGGGACAGCACCGCGACGGCTACTTCCTGAATCGTCCCATGGGATTCCTCTATACACCCGACCTCCGCAAGGCTCCGGCCGAGCCTAAGATAGGAAAGTCGCAGCTTTTCGCCGATTTCGGGTGGGCCACCATGCGCACCTCCTGGCAGAAGGATGCCACCATGCTGGCCGTGAAGAGCGGACATACGTGGAATCACTCGCACGCCGATGCCTCTTCGTTCATCCTTTATCACAAGGGGGTAGACATATTGAAGGATGGCGGCAACTGCTGGTACCCCAATCCGGCCTATCGCAACTACTTCTTTCAGAGTGAGGCGCACAATGTGGTGCTGTTCAACGGTCGCGGACAGTCGCGCTACCAGCAGTATCATGGCAGTATGCTGGACGGCCGGCTGCATCACCTGATGGATGGAGGTAATTGCCGCTATGTGCTGGCCGATGCCACCGGCCCCTACGCCGACCAGTTCCACCGCTACTTCCGTCATTTCCTTTGGTTGGACAATGTGATTTATGTGATAGACGACCTCGGTACGCACGAGGCAGGTGAGTTCCAGTGGTTGTGGCATCCGGGCGGTGAGGCACGGAAGCGGGGATTCGACCTGACCGTCACTAACGGAGAGTCCTCGGTGGTGGTACGTCCGCTCTATCCCCGCCTGCTGGCCAACTCAGATTTCGTACACGACTATCCCGATGACCTTTGGTGGGAGGTTGTAGAAACTCCCTCGGAAGACTTGAAGGGCACGGACAGTTACTACTCGTTCCACCTGCCGGGCAAGACCGACCGGGTGAAGGCGGTCAATGCCATCATTCTGAAGGAAAACCCCGACGACAAGGACTTGCCCGAGATGGAGCGGCGCGAGGGCAAGGACTGGATAGGCCTTCGCATCCGTCATCAAGGAAAAGTGACCGACCTCTATATCAACCAGCTGGCCGACGGACGGCTGATGCACAGCAACTCGTGGATAGAGGCCGACGGATGGAGCACCGATGCCTACATGTGGACCGTGACCTATGACGAGGGCACGAATCCCGCTGATGCCCGCAACCTCTTCCTCTGCTATGGCAGTGCCCTGCGCCGCGACGGGCAGAGCTACTTCTCGTCGCTCTCCAAGCTGTTTGTGATGTGCCAGCCTTCGGCAGACGGCAGTGGTTTGGTGTTGCAGATGGATGGACAGCCGCAGATGCGTGCTTCCTTTGGACATCTGCAGAAGCCCGCTTCGCTGGAGGTGAACGGTAAAAGAGAGGCGGTGAATTATAGCAATCAATGTTTGAAAATCGTTGTCAATCGGTAAACGTCATGAAACGGATTATACTTTGTGTGATGACCCTCTGGGCAGCTTGCTGGCAGGCGCAAGCTTTGGGCAAGTTTGGCGATTGGACCTGTTCGGTGGCTTTGACGGGCTATGTGAGCGATGAGACGGGCAAGGCCCCGAATGCCTATTGCTGGATGGCGGACGGCACGGAGCGGGTGCGTTTTGCTGTATTGGCACAGCAGAACATGACGGAGGAGGCTTTGCTACGCAGCGAACGGTTCAGACAGCAGATACAGGAATTGGGCGGGGCACTCATTTGGGTAGCTCCATGGTTCTCGCAGAACTGGTCACCGCAGTCGGGTTGTCAGCAGATCTTCGAGGAAATGATGGTGGGGTTGGCCGGACAGAGCGGACATCCTGAACTGGCCACGGTGCCCATCGTACCTTTCGGCCATTCAGCCCAGGCCACCTTCCCCTGGAACTTTGCAGCATGGAACAACGACCGAACACTCTGCATCCTCTCCTTCCATGGTGATGCACCGCGTACCAACCTTTGCGGCTATGGCACGGCCAATGTGGAGTGGGGACGTACCCGGAACATTGACGGCATTCCCGGATTGATGGTAGAGGGTGAATATGAATGGTGGCAGGCACGTGTGCGTCCGGCATTGGCCTTCCAACTGATGTATCCCGGAGCTTGCATCTCTTTTTTCTGTGATGCAGGCAGCGGACATTTTGACCTCTGTGATGCCACCATTGACTATATGGTCCTCTTCATTCGAAAGGCACTCGAACAGCGTTTGAATGGTGATGGAAGCTTGAAACGCTTGAATCCCGCAAATGGCTGGCGATATGGTATTCCCCGAGGAGGTGAGACCGAAGGAGCCAACATTACGGCCTTTCCCTCCGTGCCTCCTGCACCTTGGGCTGCCTATCAAGGCGACCCGCACGAAGCCTTCTGGTATTTCGACGAGGAAATGGCTCGGTTGACCGCTGCTCGCTATGCCGAGACTGACGGCAAGCACGTTACGGTGAAAGCGATTCGGGATGTGGACTTCAGGAATCTGAATGTGGGCGACACATTTTCCTTAGAGAACGGTTGGAAATATCTCTACATCAGCGGTCCCATACGGAAGGTCTCTGATACGGAGTTCCGATACATCCCCTACGACTGCGGAACGGACAATCCCAAGCGAAGCCACAATGCCTGGATAGCGGCTGTGAAGCCTGCTACGGCTACCCACAAACGGGTGGTGCAGCCCGTTCGAATCCAATTCAAATAGTATTATAATGAAAGACATGAAAAAAAGAATCTGTTTGTTTGCGTGGATAGCCATGGCGATCTCCACCACGATGACGGCTCAGTCCGTCTATCCCGGCCAGCACGGCGGAAAGTTGAAACTTCCTGTAGCGGCACCTATGCAGGCGCAAGCCTTCGACCTGCAGGATGTGCGGTTACTACCGAGCCGTTTTCGTGAGAATCTGGAACGGGATTCTGTCTGGATGGCTTCGATAGAGGTGAACCGCCTGCTGCACAGCTTCCGTACCAATGCTGGTCTCTTTGCCGGGCGTGAGGGGGGCTACATGACGGTGAAGAAGCTGGGTGGCTGGGAATCACTGGACTGCGAACTGCGCGGACACACCACGGGACACCTGCTCTCGGCCTACAGCCTGATGTATGCCGCCACCGGCTGCGAACTGTTTAAGCTGAAGGGCGACAGCTTGGTCAGCGGACTGGCTGAAGTGCAACAGGCATTGGGTAATGGCTACTTGAGTGCCTTTCCCGAAGAATTGATTAACCGAAATCTACAGGGAAAGAGTGTATGGGCACCTTGGTACACCCTGCACAAACTCTTCTCGGGACTGATAGACCAGTACCTCTATGCTGACAACCGTCAGGCACTGGAGGTGGTGACACGGATGGGTGATTGGGCCTACGCGAAGCTAAGGCCGCAGAGCGAGGAGACACGCAGGCGGATGATTCGCAACGAGTTCGGCGGCATTAACGAGTCGTTCTACAACCTCTATGCCCTGACGGGTGACGACTGCTTTCGCTGGCTGGCGGAGTATTTCTACCACAACGACGTCATCGATTCTTTGAAGGAGCAGTGCGACGACTTGGGTACGAAGCACACCAACACCTTCATCCCGAAGGTGATTGCCGAAGCTCGCCGCTACGAGTTGTTGCAGAGCGAGGAGAGCCGACGGCTATCGGATTTTTTTTGGCACACCATGGTGGAGCACCACACCTTCGCCCCCGGCTGCAGCAGTCAGAAGGAGCACTTCTTCGATACCGCCCGCTTCTCACACTTCCTCAACGGCTATACGGGCGAGACCTGCTGTACCTACAACATGCTGAAGCTCTCGCGCCACCTCTTCTGTTGGAGGGCCGATGCTCGTGTGGCCGACTACTACGAGCGGGCGCTCTACAACCATATCCTGGGTCAGCAGGACCCCGAATCGGGCATGGTGTGCTACTTCCTGCCTCTGCTCAGCGGAGCGCACAAGGTCTACAGCACGCCCGAAAACTCCTTCTGGTGCTGCGTGGGCAGCGGCTTTGAGAGCCACGCCAAGTATGCCGAGGCCATCTACTACCACAACGATGAAAACCTTTTCGTCAACCTCTTCATCCCTTCGGTGGTGGAGTGGAAGGAGAAAGGTATCACCCTCAGGCAGGAAACCGATTTTCCTCGGGAGGAAAAAGTATCATTCTCTCTGCAGACGAAACAACCTGTGAAAGCTACCTTGCAATTGCGTTACCCGGCATGGAGCGGAAAGCCGGAGGTGCGGGTAAACGGTCGGCGCATCGCTGTCCGTCAGGAGGCAGGTTCGTACATCGTCCTCAGTCGTACCTGGAGGGAGGGCAACCGCGTGGAGGTGACCTATCCCATGTCGTTGAAACTGGAAGCTACACCCGACAATCCGCAGCGTGCCGCCGTACTTTATGGCCCCGTGGTCTTGGCGGGCGAGCGCGGTACGGAGGGGATGCAGTCGCCTGCACCTTTCTCCAATCCGCAGCTCTACAACGACTACTACACCTACGACTACCGCATTCCTGCCGGCCTGCGCACCACTTTGCAGGTGGACAGCCAGCAGCCAGAACGCACCATCCGGCGCGAAGGCCGGGAACTGCGCTTCACCACTCCGCAGGGCGATGTGCTCCGTCCGCTCTACGACCTGCACCGCCAGCGCTATGTGGTCTATTGGGATTTGGAGAATTGAGAAGATGGAGTGATGAAATCAATAACAACATAACGATATGAAGAAATGGATGATGACAGCATGGGTATGGGTTGCAGTGTCAACCCTCCATGCGCAAGAGACAGGGCGACTGGAACTGGCATCGCCCGACGGCACACACACCGTCAGCTTCTGGCAGGAACAGCAGACAAATGCAATCCGGACGCTGATGTATCGGGTGGACTACCGTCAGACGGCGGTGGTGGAGCCCTCGCAAGCCGGTCTGCAGCTGGACAACCGGACGTGGGAGATGGCAATCGGTATGCGCAACCTGAAGCAACCGAAGTGCTGGATGGACAATCTGGAGGTGGACTCGGTACGCTACTTCCCGACGGTGGACAACGAGTGGCATCCACTCTATGGGGAGCGAAGTACGGTATACGACCGCTACAATGCCGCCACCATGTATCTGTCGAAGAAGGAGGGTTCGGACTATCGGCTCAATATCGAGGTTCGGGCCTACAACGAGGGTATAGCCTTCCGCTACTATTTCCCCGAACATCCCCGGGCTGTATTCCACAAAGTGGTGGGTGACCTGACGGAGTACACCTTGCCGGCAGGCACCATGGCATGGAGCGAACAGTGGGCGCAAGCCTTCTTCGAGCGGGTTCCTATCGGAAATCTGCAACATCCTGTGGAGCGTGCTTTGACGTTGGAACTACCGGGCGGCAAGTGGGTAGCCCTGTTGGATGCCGATGTAGACGACTGGTGCCTGACCAAACTGCAGGCTTCGGTCACGAAGGAAAATACACTGACATCGGTGATGTACAGTCCGGTGGACATCGTTACCTACTACGCCACACCGTGGAAAATTGTGATGGCAACCGATACGCCGGGTGGATTGCTAGAGCACAATGACATCGTGCAGAACCTGAATCCTCCTTGTGAGATACCCGATGCCGTCCAGTGGGTGAAGCCGGGTACCATCATGCGCGAGACCACCATTACTACCGAAGGAGCTTTGACCACGATTGACTTCTGTGCCACCCACCGCATCCCCTATATGTTGTTCGATTGGAAGTGGTATTTGCCTTGTACCTCGCACGACGGCGATGCCACCAAGGTGGTAGCGAAGTTAGACATGCCGCGTGTCGTGCAGTATGGTAAAGAGAAAGGGGTGGGTATCTGGGTCTATGTGAACCAACATGCCTTGATGAAGCAGGCGCGTGAACTCTTCCCCCTGCTGCGTGAATGGGGCATTGTGGGTGTAAAGTCGGGTTTCGTGCAGTATGCCAGCCACCGCTGGGCTACTTGGGTACACGATTTGGTACGTCTGGCTGCCGAGAACCACCTGCTGATGAACATACACGACGAGTTCCGTCCCTCGGGCTTCAGTCGCACCTATCCCAATCTACTGACGCAAGAGGGTATCTGTGGCAATGAGGAGTTTCCCGATGCCACGCACAATGTGACGTTGCCTTTTACCCGCATGATTAACGGGGCAGCCGACTATACCATCTGCTATTTCGACAAGCGGTTAAAGACCACCCATGCCCATCAGCTGGCTGCGTCGATGGTTTTCTATAGTCCGTTGCAAACCATCTTCTGGTACGATCGTCCCGCCTTCTATCATGGTGAGCCGGAGATAGAGTGGTTTGAGCATTTACCCACCGTGTGGGACGATTCGCGTGTACTCGACGGAACTCCCGGGCAACACATCACCCTGGCACGTCGCAAAGGTGATGAATGGTATGTGGGCCTGATGACAGGCAATGAAGGGCGTATGGCCACACTCTCCCTCTCCTTTTTGCCGGAGGGGCAGCGTTATCTGCTCTCTGCCTATACCGATGGTGGTGATAAGGTGGCTACCGCTACGCACGTGGCCTGCACCTACGGCTGGGTGGATGCAGGTACGGTACTCCATTTCCCGCTGCAGCCCAGCGGTGGTGCAGCTCTTCGGCTCACGCCGCTCTCTCCGAAGGATGCCAAACGTTATGCTAAGTTCAGGCTTCCCAACCGATGACCCTGCCCTGCCTCAGTGAGGCAGGTACATCGATGAGGCGCTGGTTGCTGCTGCCCCGGAATCGGAGTGACTCGTCACGCAGCTCCCGTATGAATCTGCCGTCCACCAGTACATCGATGTAGGGAAGCAGGCTGGCCAGTTTAGGCCGCTGCATGATTCGTTCAAACGAATAGCCGGTATAGCACCAGATGCTTTTCCGGCTATTCGTCTTGATGGCCTGTGCCAGTCGGGTGAACCCCTCCACTTGATAGAAAGGGTCTCCTCCGCTGAAGGTCACATCGGCAAAGGGATCATCTAGAATGCGGCGTACAATCTCTTCTATCTCCATCGGACGGCCGTTGTGTATGTCCCACGATGTGGGGTTGTGGCACTCCGGGCAGGCATGGCTGCAGCCGGCTGCATAGATGGCCGTCCGCAGGCCGGGCCCGTCCACGGTGGTGTCTTCAATAATCTCCATTATCCAAAGCATGGCAGCAGGTGTATGTGTCGGTTTATTCGCCGTCGTGTACCACCCGGTCGTCCAGTTCGGCCAGTTTGGCTCGGTTCCAGCGGTCGGTGCTACCTACCAGATAGCCTGTGATGCGTTGCAGGCGGTCAATACGTGTGCTGCCACACTTCGGGCATTCCTGCAGATGCGGGGTCGCATTCTCGTAGCCGCAATCCAGGCAGCGGTTGCGGTTGTGGTTCACTGATCCGTATCCCATGTTGTAGTAATCCATCATGTCTACCACCCGCATAATGGCCTCTGGGTTATGGGTGGCATCTCCATCCATCTCTACATAGAAGATATGTCCTCCACGTGTCAGGTCGTGGTAGGGGGCCTCCACTTCCGCCTTGTGGCGGGCACTGCATTTATAGTACACGGGCACGTGGTTGGAGTTGGTGTAATATTCGCGGTCGGTGATGCCAGGCAGCAGGCCGAACTCCTTGCGGTCGGCGCGGGTGAACTTGCCGGACAGTCCTTCAGCCGGTGTGGCCAGTATGCTGTAGTTGTGCTGATAGTGGTCGGCAAACTGGTTGGCACGGTCGCGCATGTGGGTCACGATGCGCAGACCCAGCTGCTGTGACTCTTCGTTCTCGCCGTGGTGGTATCCCGTCAGGGCTACCAGGCATTCCGCCAGTCCGATGAATCCGATACCCAGTGTACCTTGGTTGATGACGGAGGCGATGGTGTCGTTGGGTTTCAGCTTTTCGCTTCCCCTCCACAGCCCCGACATCAGTAGTGGGAATTGCTTGGCAAAGGCCGTCTTCTGGAACTCCATGCGTTCGTGCAGTTGGTGTGCCGTGATGTCCAGCAGATGGTCCAGCTTGGCAAAGAAGCGGGCGATGCGTTGTTCGCGCTCCTCGATGTCCATGCACTCGATGGCCAGACGTACGATGTTGATGGTACTGAACGACAGATTGCCACGGCCGATGGAACTCTTAGGCCCGAAGCGGTTCTCGAAGACGCGGGTGCGGCATCCCATGGTAGCCACTTCGTGTTCATAGCGCAGGGGGTCGTCAGCCTTCCATTCGTCACTACGGTTGAAGGTGGCATCCAGGTTCAGGAAGTTGGGGAAGAATCGGCGGGCTGTCACCTGACAGGCCCGCTGGTACAGGTCGTAATTCCGGTCCGTCGGCAGGTAGTTCACGCCCCGTTTCTTTTTCCATATCTGTATGGGGAAGATGGCTGTTTCTCCTTTTCCCACCCCTTGATAGGTACAGTCCAGCAGTTCGCGTATGATGCAGCGTCCCTCGGCGGAGGTGTCTGTACCATAGTTGATGGAACTGAATACCACCTGATTTCCTCCACGGGAATGGATGGTGTTCATGTTGTGAATAAAGGCTTCCATGGCCTGATGTACACGTGCTATGGTTCGGTTCACGGCGTGTTGTATCAACCGCTCCTCTCCGGCCAGCCCGTCCAGCGGTCGTGTCCGATAGTCATCCATGGGCATCCTGTACAGGTGTCGGTAGTCTGTCCCGTTCAGTGCCTCCAGACTTTGCAACTCCTCTATAAAGCTGCTGCGCACGTATGGGGCCAGATAGAAGTCGAAGGCCGGTATGGCCTGTCCGCCGTGCATCTCGTTCTGTGCCGTCTCTAATGAGATGCAGCCCAGTATGCTGGCTGTCTCTATACGCTTGGCGGGGCGTGACTCGCCGTGTCCGGCCGTGAAGCCGTGTTCCAGTATGTAGTTCAGCGGATGTTGCACGCAGGTCAGGCTCTTGGTGGGGTAGTAGTCCTTGTCGTGTATGTGCAGATAGTTTCGTTGTACGGCCTCTCGGGTTTCCTCACTCAACAGATAGTCGTCCACAAAGGGCTTGGTGGTTTCGCTGGCAAACTTCATCATCATCCCCGCCGGTGTGTCCGTGTTCATGTTGGCATTTTCGCGGGTCACGTCGTTGTTCTTGATGTTGATTATTTCCAGAAACATGTCGCGTGTCTTGGCTTTGCGGGCTATGCTGCGCTGGTTGCGGTAGGCAATATACTTCTGAGCCACCTCTTTCCGGCTACTCTTCATCAGCTCCATTTCCACCATGTCCTGTATGGCCTCTACTGTCATCTGTGGGTCGCCTCTGAACGAGATGCGGTCCGTTATCTGTTGTATCAACTGTCTGTCTTCGCCCTTTTCGGTGTGCAACATGGCTTTACGGATGGCGGTGGTTATCTTCTCCTCGTTGAAGCCTACTACTCGTCCGTCTCGTTTAATGACTGTCTGTATCATGATTCTTCCGTTTTATAGTATGATTCGGTGATAAATTTGTGATGCAAAGATAAATGCGTTTGTTGTTTAGTTTTCTATTTTAGATAACTTTTATCATGTTAAATATGATTAAACCGATAATAATCAACATTCTAAAACATAAAACGGGAAAACTTGTATTGGATTCTGTGTATTATAGTATTTGGTTTGGGGAAAATAAAACGGATGATACGAAAGGTGCGCATGGCAACTTCCGTATCATCCGTATCAGGTGAATCTCAGTGTGTCTGTTGCTTATTTCAGGGCTTCAGCCACCTTTTCCTGCAACTCCTCTCCGTGTAGACCACGTGCCAGGATGGTACCGTCGGCACCTATCAGAACGGTGTGAGGGATGCTGCTGACGGCATACAGCTTGGCACCTTCGCACTCCCAATACTTCACGTCTGACATTTGCGGCCAGGTGATTCCCAATTTTTCTATTCCGTTCTTCCAGGCCTCTACGTCGCGATCCAGTGATACACCAACGATTTCAAAGTTCTGGTTCTTGTATTTCTTGTAGGCCTCTACCAGATTCGGCATTTCGCGACGGCAGGGACCGCACCAGCTTGCCCAGAAGTCAACGAGTACCACCTTGCCTTTACCGACGTAGTCCGACAGCTTCACGGGATTTCCCTCCGGGTCCTTCATCTCGAAGTCGATGAACTGCTTGCCTACAGCGGTCTGTTTCTGGCGTTCTACGTTCTCTTTGATGCGTATGATGCCTTCGTCGTTGTCAAATGTGGCGGGCACCTGTGCCAGCAGTTTGTCCAGTTCTTCCAGCTCCATGCTATAGTAGGTTTGCTTGAGCAGCATCACACCTACAGGGTTGGTGATGTTCTGTGCCATGGCATTCTTGGTCACCTCGGTCATCTTGCCGTCCAGTTCTTCCAATTCCTTCATGGTGGCATCCTTCTGCTCCTGAGTCTGGGTAGTGTCCTGATAAGCTTTGAGGAGTTCTCTCATCTGTTGGCTCAACGGAGCAATCTGGTCTTGGTAAGCCTGGTAGGCATCGTTGCTGGGCGTACCTGCCAGATGGTCGTTTTCGCTGGTGATGCTCACGGTAATGTTTCCGTTCTCTAGGAAGAAGTCGGTGCGCAGTGCTTTCTTGCCTTCGGCGCTGTAGGTGAGGTAGCGGTACGCAGTGGTGTCCTGTACACCCTTGAAAGTAAAGGTGCCGTTGGTGATGACTGCAGAATCCAGTTTGACGAATTGGCGTGCAACATAGGTTGCCAAATACACGGTGTCACCATCAGCGGCACCTTCTACTGTTCCGGTTACTGTGTAACCCTTGTTTCCGCCTGCGCAAGCAGCCAGCAGGGCAGATGCGGCGAGCAGGTAACTCAATTTTTTCATCTGATTAATGTATTAGTTAATAGTGGATAATGGTTCAATTTGTATGGGCGCAAAGGTACGACAAAGATATGAGAAATGTGCGGGAAGGGGGAGAATAAATATGAAAATCCTCTCCGGAGTACTGTTTCCGAAGAGGATTCCATAGTTTTAATCCTGTGCGTACTTCCGCCTTATTCAGTGGCAGCAGCCTCTTCTGCAGGAGCTTCAGCAGCTTCCTCTGCAGCTTTAGCGGCAGCTTCTTCAGCAGCCTTGGCAGCAGCTTCGGCAGCTTTCTTTTCAGCCAAAGCCTTTGCTTTCTCTTCGTTGATCTTCTTCTCGACCTCTAAGCGTGCTTTGGCCTCAGCCTGCTTGGCAGCATCTTCCTTGGCCTTCAAAGCTTGCAGACCGTTCTGCTTGTTGTTCTTCCAAGCCTCGAACTTAGCTTCAGCTTCAGCTTCGCCGAATGCGCCCTTTGCTACACCACCCAGCAGGTGCTTCTTCATGTAGACACCTTCGCGAGAGAGGATGTTGCGTACTGTGTCTGTCGGTTGTGCACCTTTCAGTACCCAGTCCAAAGCGCGGTCAAACTTCAAATCTACAGTGGCAGGATTGGTGTTCGGATTGTAAGTACCAATCTTTTCGATAAATTTACCATCACGTGGAGCTCTTACGTCGGCAATGACAATGGAGTAAAAAGCGTAGCTCTTACGGCCATTTCTTTGCAATCTGATTTTTGTTGCCATTTAAATTAAATTATTTTTAGTGAATGATTTGAATAAGCTATTATCTCGTAATAGCGGCTGCAAAGGTACGCTTTTCCTGCTGAATAACAAACATCTTGGTAAGTTTTTCTTTCTTTGGGAGGCTATTTTCTCGTTTTCCTGTGCATGGATTCACGGTTTTTATCTATTTTTGCGCCATTGCACCTAATCTATTTGAACATACGTGCCTATGAAGCTACCTCATCCGCTTGTTGCTGCCATCCCTTTGGCGGTACTCATACTGTTGATACTTCTTGTCATCAGGCTGTTTCCTGATGATGCCCTTTCGGGGGCGTCGCAGGTAGCGTTGATGACTGCCACCGCTGTCTGCGTAGCCCTCTCCATGACACTTTATGGGGTGGAGTGGAGCCGTTTTGAGAAGTTAATCAAGCAGACGGTAGGCGATGCGGCTGTCTCTATTCTCATCCTGTTGCTTATCGGGATGATGTCGTCTGCCTGGATGATCAGTGGGGTGGTGCCCACCTTGATATATTATGGAATACAATGGATGTCACCCCTCTTTTTCCTGCCCTGTGCCTGCGTGATTGCATCGGTTATCTCGTTGGTGACGGGCACCTCGTGGACCACTATTGCTACCATCGGCATTGCGTTGATGGGCATAGGTGATGCCTTGGGGATACCTTCTGCCTACACGGCGGGTGCCGTCATCTCCGGAGCCTACTTCGGTGACAAGATGTCGCCCATGAGCGACACTACCGTGCTGGCATCGTCCGTGGCAGGTGCCGACCTCTTTGCGCACATCCGCTACATGATGTACACCACGGTGCCCAGCATCCTCATCTCGCTGTTGCTTTATCTGCTGCTGGGTTTCAGTGCCGACGGCGAGGTTGTGGAGGTGACTTCCTATCTCGAAGGCCTCTCCCGGGGGTTCCACATCTCCTTATGGACACTCCTTGTCCCGTTGTTTACCGGCTTCCTCATCTACAAGAAGACCCCGTCGCTTATCACCCTGCTGCTGTCTGCTCTGTCGGCCTGCCTCTGCGCCCTGCTGCTTCAGCCTGAGGTGCTGACACAGGTGGCCGGTGAGTCGCAGGTGTCGGCCAAGAGCCTTTTCATGGGGCTGATGACTACGTGCTACACCCACACCGGCATCGACACCGGCTTCCCTGCCATCAACGATCTGGTGGCTACACGGGGCATGGTAGGGATGCTTGATACGATATGGCTCATCCTTTGTGCCATGTGCTTCGGGGCCTGCATGGTGGCCAGCGATATGTTGAAGAGCCTGACTCACCTGTTGCTCCGTGCCATCCGCAGCACGACTTCGCTGGTATGCTCTACAGTTGCTTCGGGCGTGTTGCTCAATCTGGTGATGGGCGACCAGTTTCTCTCCATCATCATGAATGCCTCCATGTTTCGTGAGGAGTATCATGAGCGGGGCTATCGTCCGGAGTTGCTGAGCCGTTCTACCGAAGACTCGGCTACAGTCACCTCCGTGTTGGTGCCTTGGACAGCCTGTGGCATGACGCAGAGCACGGTACTGGGCATTCCTACGCTGGTCTATCTGCCATTCTGCTTTTTCAACCTCATCAGCCCGCTCATGAGTTGTCTGGTTGCACTTCTGGGATTTGTTCCCCAGCCCGCCGATACTTCTATTCGTTCATCAGCAACTCCACTAGAGGCTTGTCCTTGAAGGTGTGCCGTCGCTGGTCCCAGAAGCCGAAGTCGGCATCGTAGCACCAGGTGGCCCATGCAATGTTGAATTCGCGGAAGATGGAGAGCATATCTTCCGTCCATCGGTAGGCCGTATCGCGGTTGACACTTTCCAGTACACCCCATTCTCCGCAGAAGAGCTGCAGCCCATAGCGCTGTGCCACGTCAATGGCATCGCGGAAGTCCTGACAAATGCGCTCGCGGTCCCATTGGGAAAGATATCTTTCCAGTTCGGGGCGAAGATTCTCGGGTGCCGCGTCATAGTCGGCTTGCGAGATGAGCTGGCCGGGATAGTGCAGGCGTCCTCTGTATTTGCCGATGGGGGTCCATCCGGCACCATAGTGGGTCAGGGGCATGGGGTCGTAGTAGTGAAAGGAGAGGACGATGTTCTTGTCGCCTTCGGGAATGCGCAGGTATTTGAAGGTACCGGTACTCTGCCACCGGTTGGATCCGATGACCAGCGTACGTTGCGGTTCGCGCGCACGTAGGGCTTTGTGTACCTTTGCAATGATTTTGTTCCATTGCTCGTGTTCGTCGGCTACCGGTTCGTTCATGAATTCGTAGGCTACCGAGTCGTTGCTGTATCCTTTCAATACATCCGATAGCTGATACCACATGTCAATCAGTTTCTGCTGTGCCTCGTCCGAGGTGAAGAGGGTATTCTTCATTCCGGCATTGGCTGCATTGAAGTTGTGCGAGCGTATGATGTGCAGATCGACAATGGTGCGCAGGTGATGTCGGGTGGCCAGATTGAGTGCGTTGGTCAGCAGTTGCCAGGCTTCGGGGAGCTTGTTGCCCTCTTCGTCCCAAAACTGTACCTCGTCGATGGGGAGGCGTATGAAGTCAAACCCCAGTTCCTCCAGACGAGCGAAGTCATCCTCCTGTATGTGCAGCCGCCGGGCAGGTCCCCGTTGTACGCTTTGCGATAGCCAGTGGCTGACGTTGGTTCCTCTACGAATCTGGAAGTTGTTGACGTGTTGTGCTATGGCGGGCAGTGACAGGCAGGTCATCAGTACCCATGCCAGGGTAGTGCAGAGTCTTGTTTTCATGGTGGTAATCATTATTATATATGTATATTAGTCGACTAATCTCTCCCGGTACAGATGCAGCCTGTCATTGGTTAGCGGGATAGGTAAAGGTAAACAGGTGTCCCTCTTGCTTTTTGCCATCCAGATAGTATTGAGCATGGTTGACCCCCGTTTTCTTCAGGGTGAAGGAGATGGTGTTGTGTGTACCGTCGGGCCAGTTGATAACGACGGTTTCGTCTTCCCAACGGCAATTGCCGGCCCATTCACCGATGGAGACATAGTAGCCCCCCTCCTTCTGACCCAGCATGGGCGGATGTATGACGGCCAGATACTCTCGGGTGAGGGGAGTATCTTCAACCTCTATCCGATTGGTCTTTCCGGCATAGTCAAATGTGATGCCTTGCTCCATCAGGTTGTCCGTCCGGGTTGGGTCGAACAGATCCTGTCCGTCAGCATCCAGTGCTTTGATTTGAATAGTCACCGGCACATAATCCGTGATAACGTCGCTGTTACTGCAACCGGCCATTCCTGCTCCAAGTAGTGATGTCGCAATCCATAAAATAAGCTTTTTCATACGCAGATAGTATACTATAAATAGTTTATAAATAAATCGTCAACTCAAGAAGGCTCATCTCTCTGAAACCATTCGCAAATATACAGAAACTGTTTCATAATCGGACATGTATTCCAGAAAAATATGCCACAGATTACGTTTTTCTTTCATTGTCGGCATGAATCCGGTGAGGTGCAACGGCGGCCTTCTCCTCCTTTGTAGAGTGAGGACCCTTAGGGGTACGTTCATTCAGTCCTATGGAGAGGTTGTTTCAGTATACGACTGAAACAACCTGATGATACGCTTGAGATAAGCTGAGGATTGATTTCAACAAGTAGTGAATGAGGTAAGCGGGTTTGCTGACAGGTGTATGGATGGGAAAATGGCACTATTCGGAACAATAAGGGGCGGATGGTGTGCGATTCGTAGAAAACCAAAAGTAGAGGTAAACATTTTTGAGACGATGGAATGACAACAAACCGAAAAAGATGTATATTTGCGATATAATTGTGAAAACACATTAATTAGGTAACAGTATGAATATGAATCTGAAAACTTTATGCTATGCAGTCCTCTCCATCGGGCTGCTTTGGGGAATGACCTCTTGTGGAGGAGGGGGAAGTGACACACCTGCCAATACTCCTGAAAATCCTGACACTCCGGAGAAACCCGAAATTCCGTCGGTGCCGGAGTCGGATGCCTTTGTAAAGGGAGCCGACATCAGCTGGGTGACGGAGATGGAGAAGAAGGGACATAAGTTCTATAATGCAGCGGGTGAAGAGCGTGAATGTACCGCCTTGATGAAGGAACTGGGACTGGGAGCCGTGCGCCTGCGTGTATGGGTGGATCCCAAAGAGCATGACAACTGGTGCAACAAGGAAGACTTGCTGGTAAAGGCCAAACGTGCCAAGAACCTGGGCATGGACGTCATGGTTGACTTCCACTACAGCGACTGGTGGGCCGACCCGGGACAGCAGCACAAACCTGCCTCCTGGAAGGGACTGGGGTTGGCGGATTTGAAGAAAGCGTTGGCTGACCACACCAAGGAGGTGCTGCAGGCGTTGAAGGAGGCCGGCGTGACACCGAAATGGGTACAGGTGGGAAACGAAATACGTCCGGGTATGCTGTGGGATGAAGATAAGGCGTTGAGCGGTGCCTCGTGGGACATCAAAGCCAACGAGGTGAAAGAAATGGAATGGACCTCCACCGAAGTGAAGTACCCTATGAACTGGGCCAATTTGGGCGCGTTTGTGGCCACCGGCTATGAGGCAGTGAAGTCGGTATTTGCCGATGCCATCGTCATTGTTCACCTGGACAACGGCTACGATAACGGCCTCTATACCTGGTTCTTCGACGAACTGAAGAAGAACGGTGGCAAGTGGGACATGATAGGCATGTCCATCTATCCTTACTGGACCATGCAGGAGCATTCCGACTATACAGCTGAACGTACCATCTCGGAGTGCATCAGCAATGTGAACAAGGTTGTGGCCCGTTACAATTGTGATGTGATGATTGTGGAGACCGGTATGCAGTGTGCCAACGGCAATGGTAAGCTGGCCGATGCATCTACGCTGGCAGCCGGCAAGACCACGTTGGCCCGTCTGTTGAGTGACTGCCGCGAAAAGACCTCCGGCCGTTGCAAAGGCGTGTTCTATTGGGAACCCGAATGCAAGCCTGGTTGGTATGGGTATGCATTGGGCGCCTTTACGGAGGAGGGACGACCGACGGTCATCATGGATGCTTTCAAAAACTGACCTGTTTAACAGAAGTAATAACGTATGACCATGAAACGAATGATTTGTCTTGTCTGTGCCGCTCTGAGTATGGCAACGGCTGCCGTTGCCCAGCGGTCGGAAGTCTTGTTAGAGAAAAACTGGCGTTTCACCAAAGGGGATGTCCCTGAAGCAGTGGAAACATCTTTTGATGACAGCCGTTGGGAATCGGTGACGATACCTCACGATTGGGCCATTTTCGGTCCCTTTGACCGTTCGCACGACTTGCAGAAGGTGGCTGTGACGCAGAACTTTGAGACAGAGGCCTCGATGAAGACGGGCCGTACGGGCGGATTGCCTTATGTGGGCATCGGCTGGTACCGCACCCAGTTTGATGCACCTGTCGGCAAGCAGGTGACACTGCTGTTTGACGGTGCCATGAGCGAGGCGCGTGTCTATGTCAACGGACAGGAGGCCATCTTCTGGCCGTTTGGCTATAACTCATTTTATGTAGATGTCACTCCGTACCTGAATAAGGACGGGGCTGCCAATGTGCTGGCTGTACGTCTGGAAAACCGTCCGCAGTCGTCGCGCTGGTATCCCGGTGCGGGTCTCTACCGCAATGTACATCTGATAGCGACCGAGCCGGTGCATGTCCCTGTATGGGGTACGCAGATTATCACTCCCCATGTGGATGCTGACTATGCAGCCGTCCGTCTGCTGACGACGATTGAAGGCTCGGGCGACAGAGACGTGCGGATGGTGACAGAAATTGTATCGCCTGAGGGCCAGGTGGTGGCTGTGAAAGACAATACATTGAAAATCAATCACGGAAAACCCTTCGAACAGAACTTTGTAGTGGAGAAGCCTGCGCTGTGGTCGCCTGAGACGCCGACGTTGTATCAGGCTGTATCCTGCATTTACGTGGATGGCACGTTGGTTGACCGCTATACTACCCGGTTCGGCATCCGCAGTCTGGAGATTGTGGCCGACAAAGGTTTCTACCTGAACGGCCGTCATCGCAAGTTTCAGGGCGTGTGCAATCACCACGACTTGGGCCCGCTGGGGGCAGCTGTCAATGTAGCCGCCTTGCGCCGGCAGCTGACACTGCTGAAAGATATGGGATGCGACGCCATCCGTACCAGTCACAACATGCCTGCCCCTGAACTGGTGGAGTTGTGCGACGAGATGGGCTTCATGATGATGTTGGAGCCGTTTGACGAATGGGACATTGCCAAGTGCGAGAACGGTTACCACCGCTATTTCAACGAGTGGGCCGAACGCGACATGGTGAATATGCTGCGTCACTACCGGAATCATCCCAGCGTGGTGATGTGGAGCGTAGGCAACGAGGTGCCTACCCAGTGCAGTCCCGAGGGCTATAAGGTCGCTTCTTTCCTGCAGGATATCTGCCATCGCGAAGACCCGACCCGCCCTGTCACTTGTGGTATGGACCAGGTGTCGTGCGTACTCTCCAACGGATTTGCTGCGATGATTGACATCCCCGGTTTCAACTACCGCACCCATCGTTATGTGGAGGCTTACGGCAAGTTGCCGCAGAACATCGTGCTGGGATCGGAGACCAGCTCCACGGTCAGCTCGCGCGGTGTGTACAAGTTCCCTGTATCGTTGCAGAAGCAGGCCATGTACGACGATCACCAGTGCTCCGGCTACGATACGGAATCATGCTCGTGGAGCAATGTGCCGGATGAGGACTTTGCTTTGGCCGAGGACTATCCCTGGACCATCGGACAATTTGTATGGACGGGCTTTGACTATCTGGGCGAGCCTTCGCCATACGATACCGATGCCTGGCCCAGCCATAGCTCGGTATTCGGCATCATCGACCTGGCCAGCCTGCCTAAGGACCGCTATTATCTGTATCGCAGCTTGTGGAATCGCGAGGCGCAGACGTTGCATGTGCTGCCTCACTGGACATGGCCGGGTAGGGAAGGAGAGAATACCCCTGTCTTCGTATATACCAGCTATCCCAGTGCCGAACTCTTTGTCAACGGTAAGAGCTATGGCAAGCAGCGCAAACTGTCGGCCGAGGAGGCCCGCTCCCTGCAGGGGAAAGACTCGCTGTGGCTGCAACGCCGGTACCGCCTGATGTGGACTGACGTGCCTTATGAGCCGGGCGAACTGAAGGTGGTGGCCTACGATGCAACAGGCAAGCAAGCGGACGAGCGGATTGTACGTACGGCCGGGCAACCCCATCACCTGGAGGTGGTGGCTGACAGAGCACAGCTCGCTGCCGATGGCAAGGACTTGGCTTACCTTACCGTGCGCGTGGTGGACAAGGATGGTAACCTGTGCCCGATGGACAGCCGGATGGTGACCTTTGCCGTGAAGGGAGCCGGCCGCTACCGCGCCGCTGCCAACGGCGATGCAACCAGTCTCGATCTGTTCCATCTGCCCAAGATGCCCCTCTTCTACGGACAGCTGACCGCCATTGTGCAGGCCGGCGAACAACCCGGTGAAATCATCTTTGAGGCCAAAGCCAAAGGGGTGAAAACAGCCAGAATCACCTTGACGACCCTCCGTTGATGCTGCAAGGCAATTGAGTAGAGAAGTTGAAAATTGAAGGCCCCATCCTTCAATTTTCAACTTCTTTTTTCTCTGGTAATGGATAAAGTTGTATCTTTGCAACGTTTTTATCCGAAAATAATTCAAAAACAGATATGATAGCTAAAATAGAACAGCTTCTGCAGGAAGTGGAAGCGTTGAAAGCCTCCAATGCCGAGGAATTGGAAGCACTCCGTATCAAGTACCTTAGCAAGAAGGGGGCCATCAACGAACTGATGGCCGATTTCCGCAACGTGCCCGTCGAACAGAAAAAAGAGGTCGGCATGAGGCTGAATGAACTGAAGAACAAGGCACAGGAGAAGATAGCCGCGTTGAAGGAACAGTTTGAAAGCCAGGATACCGGTTGCGACGATTTGGACCTGACCCGTACCGCTTACCCCATCCAGTTGGGGACACGCCATCCGTTGACCATCGTGAAGAATGAGATTATCGATATCTTCGCCCGGTTGGGATTCAGCATTGCCGACGGACCGGAAGTGGAGGACGACTGGCATGTGTTCTCTTCCATGAACTTTGCCGAGGATCATCCCGCCCGCGACATGCAGGATACCTTCTTCATCGAGACCAGTGCCGAGAACGTTTCTCACAACATCATCCTGCGTACGCACACCAGCAGTGTGCAGAGCCGTGTGATGGAGAACACACAACCTCCCATCCGCATCATCTGTCCGGGACGTGTGTATCGCAACGAGGCTATCAGCTACCGCGCACATGCCTTCTTCCATCAGGTAGAGGCACTCTATGTGGACAAGAATGTGTCGTTTACCGACCTGAAGCAGGTGCTGTTGCTCTTTGCAAAAGAGATGTTCGGCAACGATACCAAGATACGCCTGCGCCCCTCTTATTTCCCCTTCACAGAGCCCAGTGCCGAGATGGACATCAGCTGCAATATCTGTGGCGGCAAGGGCTGCCCCTTCTGCAAGGGTACCGGTTGGGTGGAAATCCTGGGATGCGGTATGGTTGACCCCAATGTGCTGGAGCTGAACGGCATCAACAGCAAGGTGTACAGCGGGTATGCACTGGGTATGGGTATCGAACGTATTACAAACTTGAAATACCGCGTCAACGACCTCAGACTTTTCTCGGAAAACGATACCCGTTTCCTGAAAGAGTTTGAACACGCTTATTGACAAACGGAGGGTGCCAGTTATGAAAGAACGGCTTGTCACTCCAAGTTATTGTTTCATCATCTGTGCCAATTTCCTGCTTTTCTTCGGATTCTGGCTGTTGATGCCCGTACTCCCGTTTTATCTGCAGGAAGCATTTGGAGCTAACAAGGCGACTATCGGCATCGTACTGTCGTGCTATACGGTAGCCGCCTTGTGCATCCGTCCTTTTTCGGGCTATCTGCTTGATACATTTGCCCGCAAACCGCTTTATCTGCTGGCCTATTTCATCTTTACGGCGATGTTCGGCGGCTACATGGTGGCCGGCACGCTGACCCTTTTTATCCTCTTCCGCGTACTTCATGGTGTCTCCTTCGGCATGGTGACGGTAGGGGGCAACACCATCGTCATTGACATCATGCCCTCGTCCCGACGGGGTGAAGGGTTGGGCTACTACGGACTGGCCAACAATACGGCCATGTCTATCGGCCCGATGACGGGACTCTTTCTGCACGATGCCGGATTCGGTTACGAGGTGGTTTTCAGTTGTTCGCTCGCCTCCTGTCTGTTGGGCCTGCTCTGTGCCTCGGTGGTGCATACGCCCTACAAGCCTGCGGTACGTCGTCCCCCCATTTCGTTGGACCGTTTTATCCTTTTGCGAGGCATTCCGGCGGGCCTCTCTCTGCTGCTGCTCTCCATACCCTATGGCATGACTACCAACTATGTGGCCATGTATGCCCGGCAGATTGAGCTGAATGTACCTACAGGCTTCTTCTTTACCTTCATGGCAGTAGGCATGGCCGTGTCACGCCTCTTCTCCGGTCGGTTGGTCGATCGGGGCAAGATTACTCAGGTGATTGCGTTCGGCATCTACTTGGTTGTCACCAGTTTCTTCCTGCTTTCGGCCTGTGTCTATTTGGTGCGCTGGGATGCAGTGGTGTGCGGAGTGCTCTTTTTTGCCATCGCCTTGCTGCTTGGTATCGGTTTTGGCAGTATGTTTCCAGCATACAATACGCTGTTCGTCAATCTGGCTCCCAATAGCCAACGTGGTACGGCTACCTCTACCTATCTTACTTCGTGGGATGTGGGGATTGGCATCGGCATGGTGGCCGGCGGATACATTGCTCAGGTCAGCACGTTTGACAAGGCATACCTGGTGGGTGCTGTGCTGACCTTGCTCTCCATCTTCTATTTCCGCATGAAAGTGACTCCTCATTACCATAAAAACAAACTGCGATGAGAAAGAAAGAACGATACGAACGCATAGTGGCTTGGTTTCGCGAGAATCGTCCCGTAGCCGAGACCGAACTACATTACAGCAATCCCTTTGAGCTGTTGATAGCCGTCATCCTGTCCGCCCAATGTACCGACAAACGGGTCAACCTGATTACCCCTCCGCTGTTTCGTGATTTCCCTACGCCGGAGGCATTGGCTGCTACCACGCCGGAGGTTGTGTACGAATACATCCGCAGCGTCTCTTACCCAAACAATAAGGCCAAACATCTGGTAGGCATGGCACAGATGCTGGTGCGTGAATTCCAGAGCGAGGTGCCCGACACGCTGGAGCAGTTGGTCCGTCTGCCGGGAGTGGGGCGTAAGACAGCCAATGTCATCCAGTCCGTTGTATTCAACAAAGCTGCGATGGCGGTGGATACTCATGTGTTTCGCGTCAGTCACCGATTGGGGTTGGTGTCCGACAAGTGTACCACTCCTCTCAGCGTCGAAAAGGAGCTGGTGAAGTATATTCCGGCTTCCGATATTCCCATCGCCCATCATTGGCTCATTTTGCACGGACGCTATGTTTGTCAGGCACGCTCTCCTCAATGTGATAACTGCGGTTTGCAAATGATGTGCAAATCTTACGAACGGCAGTATAAAGTGACTTTGGAAGGAGAGAAAATGAAAGAATAAATGCAGTTTTTATAAAGGAAAAAAGAAATAAATAGTAACTTTGCGGCAAATCTGCAAGGACAGACAACAGTAACACTTTTAAATAATAGAGAATTATGACAATTGATCAATTCAACTTTTCCGGAAAAAAGGCATTCGTCCGTGTTGACTTCAATGTACCTCTGGACGAAAACTTCAACATTACAGATGATACTCGTATCCGCGCAGCTCTTCCCACGCTGAAGAAGATTTTGGCTGATGGCGGTAGTCTGATTATCGGTTCGCACCTCGGTCGTCCGAAAGGCGTAGCTGACAAGTTCTCACTGAAGCACATCCTGAATCATGTTTCAGAGAAGCTGGGTGTTGAGGTTCAGTTTGCCAACGATTGTATGGGTGAAGAGGCTGCCGTAAAGGCTGCTGCCTTGCAACCGGGTGAGGCCTTGTTGCTGGAGAATCTCCGTTTCTATGCCGAGGAAGAGGGCAAGCCCCGTGGCCTGGCAGAAGATGCTACTGACGAAGAGAAGGCAGCTGCCAAGAAGGCTGTGAAAGAGAGCCAGAAGGAATTTACGAAGAAGCTGGCTTCGTATGCAGACTGCTATGTGAACGATGCATTCGGTACTGCTCACCGTGCACACGCTTCTACGGCACTGATTGCTAAATATTTCGATAAGGACCACAAAATGTTCGGTTATCTGATGGAGAAGGAAGTAAAGGCTGTGGATAAGGTTCTGAACGATATCCAGCGTCCGTTTACTGCCATCATGGGTGGTTCTAAGGTTTCTTCGAAAATCGAAATCATCGAGAACCTGCTGAACAAGGTGGACAACCTGATTATTGCCGGTGGTATGACATATACCTTTACAAAGGCTCAGGGCGGTAAGATTGGCATCTCCATCTGTGAGGATGACAAGCTGGATCTGGCTCTTGACCTGATGAAGAAGGCTCAGGAAAAGGGTGTGAATCTGGTGCTGGCAGTAGACGCCAAGGTAGCTGACTCTTTCTCTAACGATGCCAATACGAAGTTCTGTCCGGTAAACGAAATACCCGACGGTTGGGAAGGTCTGGACATTGGCCCGGAGACAGAGAAAATCTTTGCTGATGTCATCAAGGGCAGCAAGACTATCTTGTGGAACGGCCCGACGGGTGTGTTTGAGTTTGACAACTTTACACACGGTTCACGTGCGGTAGGCGAAGCCATTGTTGAAGCTACCAAGAACGGTGCTTTCTCGTTGGTAGGTGGCGGTGACTCTGTAGCTTGTGTCAACAAGTTCGGTCTGGCCAGTGGCGTATCTTACGTATCTACCGGTGGTGGTGCTCTGTTGGAGGCTATTGAAGGCAAGATCCTGCCGGGTATCGCAGCTATTAACGAATAATCTATTTGTACTTTGTCATAGAAAGGCAACTCTTTGCGATGAAGGGTTGCCTTTCGCGTTGTTAGCGAAACAGGTTACTCGTAACTTAATCAGTAATTATATATATTGTATGAAAATGAACAGGAACATGGCGCTGCTGGCACTGGCCGTGATGGCAGGTGGTATGCATGCGCAAGAGAAATTGGGAAATCAAATCAAGAAGGACATTATTCAGAACAGCACATTCGGTGGATACGTGATAGGCAAAGCATCCACAACCGACCAGTACGGTGCCAACCATAGCAGCTTCGACTTGCGGATGGCACGTGTATATGTCAATGGAAAGGTGCTCGATTTTAAATATCGTCTGCAAATGGAAGTGACAGGTGGCGGTGTAGGCCAGACCAACGAGAACAGTGTGCGTATTGTCGATGCATATGGCGAGTGGGCCAAGTATTCGTTCTTCACTGTCCGCTTCGGTCAGTTTAAGCGTGCTTTCACGTTTGAAAATCCGATGAATCCTTGGGATATCGGTTTTGGTGCCTATTCACAATTCATCACCAAATTGGCTGGTATGAGTGACCGTGTGGGCGAACACTCTTCGGGTGGACGTGACATCGGTGTACAGTTGGCCGGTGACTTGCTGCCGGTGGGCTCGGATCGTCATAACTTTCTGCACTATCAGTTGGCGTTGTACAACGGTCAAGGTATCAATCAGAAGGAACAGAACAATGCAAAGGACCTGATAGGAGGTGTTTATGTATATCCTGTCAAGAATCTGGCCGTGGGCATGTTTGGCTGGAATGGTTCGTATAGCAAGAACGGGGTGACGGTGGATCGCAACCGTCTGGCCTTCGGACTGAAATATGAGTCTGCCTGGACTGTCCGTGCCGAATACGCCACCAGCAAGGGATATAAGATAAGTGACTATGACAGCGAAGGCACGTTGAAAAGTACGGCCTGCGACAAATCCGATGCCTGGTATATGACTGTGGGAGCACCCGTAACCAAGAAGTGCAAGGTGTACGCCAAGTGGGATGTGTACCGCGACCGTAAGGAGTGGAGTACGCAGAAGTCGCTCTACTGCCTGGCTGCCAACTATTATTTCTACAAGAACCTGAAGCTGCAAGCCAACTACACCTATACACGTGATAAAAGCACAGCGGGTGACGGTCATTATAACACGTTTGACATGCAGCTCTATTGGCGCTTCTGAAACTTGGCGGAAGTCTGGTGATAACCAGCCCGGCCTGAGTCAAGGATAGGCTTGGGCATCCGAAACATCAATAACTTGAAATGGATCATGAACGAACAAGATATATTGGAACAATACCGACAGATAGAGTCGCTGCTGAGACAGAAACGTCTGAAAGAGGCCATTGCGCAGACTCAGGCCTTTGGAACGGAACATCTTGACTGGACGTTGAATGAACGTTTGGAGAAGGTGCAGACCTCCTATCGTTATATGCTGCAATATATGCGGATGGGAGTAAAAGACCCGCAACGGCCTGTACTGTATCAACAGCTGCTGACCGAAATGTGGGAGATAGCGGATCAAATCCGTTTGAAGCGTTGTGACTCCATTTCAGAGAGTTATTATCATCAGTTACGTCGTTCCGGCAAGTCTGCATGCAAGACTTGCCGGATGACAGAACTGTTGCATCAGCTGGAAGCCTTCCCCGATGACGTGGCTGTATGCCGCCTGATGCCAGACAACAGAGAACCGCTTCACGCTTTGTTGCTGACCCACGAAGAGAACAACCGCCGGCTGTTCTTGTCCGTTTGGACCAATAGTAGCTGGAGTGTCTCCGAGATGGCCGAGGCCACCGACTTTCTGCACTCTGAATCGTTGGCTCCAAAAGACCTTTGTCTGATGGTCTCTGCCGTGATGTTGAGTGTGCTGAATTGTTTCGATGCACGTAAGATGCGCTGGCTGTTCGATGCGTATGGCCATGCAGACCGGGAGGTGTCGCAGCGGGCACTGGTCAGCCTGGCCTTGTTGCTGCAGCGCTATGCTGACAGGTTTGCGCTCTATCCCGACCTCATGGCACTCCTCCAGTTGCAGGCCGATGCCGGATTGGGCGTGAAGCTGAATCGGGTCTACATCAAGTTGCTGCTCAGTCAGGAAACCGAGAAAGTAGACAAGAAAATGCGTGAAGAGATTATTCCGGAGATGATAAAGAATGCCAATCTGATGAAGAATGGCCCTCTTTTTCTCGATGAAGGAGCGGGTGGTGAAGAGAACGACTCCAATCCGGAATGGAAGAAGATACTGGACAACTCGGTACTGGAAGAGCGTCTGCGCGAGATGGCGGATTTGCAGGTAGAGGGGTCGGACATCTACATGGGAACCTTCGCGCAACTGAAGTACTGGCCCTTCTTTAAGGAACTGCCCAACTGGTTTTATCCTTTTGATGAGTTGCACTCTTCGGTAGTTGATATGTTTGATGTTGAGCACTCCTCCCGTCAGACGATACTTTCTATGATGATGCGTGTCGGGACCATCTGCAACAGCGACAAGTATTCATTCTGCTTCATGTTAACGAAGCTGCCCGAGGAGCAGCGTACACATCTGATGCGACAATTGAGTGAACAGGAGTCATCGGACCTGCTGGACAAGGAGTACAAGGCCGGATGGCATGAGAAGGAGAAGTGGGCAGACTTCTTGACAAACCAATACATCCATGACCTGTACCGCTTTTTCAAGCTCAATCCGAGGCGTAACGAGTTTCCCGACCTCTTCAGCGAAGAGATTGCCTTACATCTCCTTGCTCCGTTGCAGTCTTTGTTCAATTCGCCTCAACAGCTGGCGGATTTGGCCGACTTCCATTTCCGCAAAGAGCATACGAGGGAGGCTATCGAGGTGTATCAGCGCTTGGTGAATCTGAATCATGCCGATGCCGAACTCTATCAGAAGATGGGATTCTGCTTTCAGAAGGAGAAGAGGTATGCCGAAGCAGTGGATGCCTATCGGAAAGCGGATATATTGATGCCCGACCAGCGCTGGACGCTTCGTCATCTGGCTACCTGTTATCGCCTGTCCAAGGAGTATGCGCTGGCATTGGAGTGCTATCAGCGGGTGGAAGCCATGCAGACGGAGAACCGTCAATTGGCTTTCTATATAGGCAGCTGCCTGGTCGGATTGGAACGGTATGAAGAGGCCTTGAACTATTTCTTCAAACTGGATTATCTGGAGGAGGAGAGTCTGAAGGCTGGGCGTGCTATTGCCTGGTGTTCCTTCCTGTGTGGCAAACTGGAACAGGCAGCCAAATACTATGAACGGGTATTGGCTAACCAACCGGCCTCCGTTGATTACCTGAATGCCGCTCATGTGGCCTGGTGCATGGGAAATCAAGAACAGGCGGTGGCACTTTATACCCAAGCGGCTGCCGATTTTGAATCCGGCGAACAGTTCCGTGAACTCTTTTTGCAGGACAAGCAGATTCTGTTGAAACAGGGAGTGGCCGAACGGGATATCCCATTGATACTCGACCTGTGTATGTTTCCTGACAACCCGTAGGAAACGCTTAGCGACAGGGCCGTGGAGAGAGGACCGGAACCTTCCGCAACTCTCGGTATAGCCGCTGTACAGGCAATCCCATGATGTTGAAGTAGCTGCCAGCGATGTTTTCCACTCCTATATATCCAATCCACTCTTGTACGCCATAGGCTCCTGCTTTGTCCATGGGTCTGTATGTCTCCACATAGTAGGCTATCTCCTCTTCATCCAGCTTGGCGAAGCGAACTTCCGTCTGTGCATAGAAACAGTGTTGCCACGATACGGTCGTCAGGCAGACACCGGTATATACTTCGTGCGTCTTTCCCGAAAGGTCACGCAGCATTTGGCGGGCTTCTTCTTCATCTTTCGGTTTTCCCAGTACACGTCCCTCCAACCAGACGATGGTATCGGCAGTTATCATCAGCTCGTCGGTACGGAGCATTGGACGATAGGCTTCAGCCTTTTCACGGGCGATGTATAGGGGAATTTCTCCCTTCTGCAAGGTGTCAGGATATGATTCGTCTATATCGGGCAGGGTACGAATGTCGTATGCCACGCCCAGTCCTGTCAGCAGTTCTTTTCTGCGTGGAGAGTTGCTGGCCAGTATGATTTGATAGTTATTCAGGTTGTCAAGCATATAGTTACAAGCTACGAGTTACAGGTTATGAGTTACCATCCGAAGGCTTTTTCATCGGCCAGCCATAGTCCTTTCACTTTCAGCACCTGTTCTACGATGTCGCGTCCGCACCCATATCCCCCTTCAGCGTGTGAAATGTAGCGTGCAATGGCCTTTACTTCGGCCGCTGCATCTTTGGGGCAACAGGGCAATCCGCAGGTACGCATCACTTCCAGATCAGGAATGTCATCGCCTACATAGAGTATCTCCTCGTCTCGCAGTCCGTGGCGGTCACGGAAGTCGCGATAGTCGTGTATTTTGACAGATGAACCCAGATAGATGTCCTCGGCAGGTATGCCTAATGAGAGGAAACGCTTGCGCACGGCTTCGGTCTTTCCCCCTGTGATGATGCCCAGCAGTACGCCTTGTTTGGCAGCCAGGTGAATGGAATAGCCGTCCTTGATGTTGACAGTACGCATCGGTTCGCCCTCCGTACTCATTGGGATGACGTTGGCACTCAGCACTCCGTCTACATCAAACAGCAGTGCTTTTATATCTTTTAAATCGTAGTTGATGGTGCTCATGAGATGAATAATTTTTTCTCAGCTTTCCGATGGATGCTGTCGGTCAGTAGCTGATAAAGTTGTTGAATGTCAGGTTGTTGTTGCAGCATCTGCAGGTGCGTATCGATGACGCTACGGTCGTATCGTACCGCCGGACCGGTCTGTGCAGCTTGCGGGGAGAGTTCATGCACTTTGCGGGCTGTCTCGTCAATCAGCGGGAGCATGGCTTCGAAGGGCAGCTGCTGACGTTGCAGCAACTCTGCGGCCAGGGCATAGAGATGATTGGTGAAGTTGCAGCACAGTACGGCTGCCAGATGAAGCTGCTTGCGCTGTTCCGATGAGGTCTCATACACACTTTGGGAGAGGCGAGAGGCTATCTGTTGCAGCAACGCTCCATCTTCTGGCAGACGACTCTCCCAAAAGATGGGTATGTGGCGGAAGTCCACTTCCCGCTGCTTGCTGAAGGTCTGCATGGGGTATAATACACCGTAACGGTCGGCACACCCTTCCCACACACGCATCGGAAGACTGCCTGCCGTGTGCAGCCACAAGGCTTTCCTCCTTCCTTCGGTCAGCTGTTGCCTCAGCTGCATCAGTGCATCGTCCTTGAGGGCGGCTATGTAGATAGCCGCATCGGTGGCAATCCCTTCAATGGAGGTGGTGTAGGAGGATGCCTCCACCGCTTCTGCCAATGACCGGGCAGATGCCTCCGTCCGGCTGTAGACCTGAAGGATGGGGAAGCCCTGCCGGAACAGTGCCTTGCCCAGATGGGTAGCCAGATTGCCGGCTCCTACCAGCACGATGGAAGTGGATGTCAGGGACGGTAGGGTCATTGCACTCCGTATTTGTTCAGGTGAATCTTTTCCCATTGCAGATGTGACTCGTCAAAGGGCTTGCGTTCCATGCCTTTATGTCCGATGGCAATGATACTGAGTACCTGCAGTTGCAGGGGCAGATCCAGCACATCGTGTACGTAATCGTTGGACGGGATTCCGTTCACGGCAAAGCGTTCGCGCACCTGTACCCAGCAACTTCCCAATCCTAGGTCTTCGGCCTGCAGTTGCAGGTAGATGGAGGCGATGGCAGCGTCTTCAATCCATACATCGCTGGCCAGGGGGTCGGCAGTGACTACGATGGCCAGTGCCGCATCGGCAATGAATTGGGATGCCTGCTCCTTGCAGAGCGAGAGCTTCTTCAATGTATCCTTGTCATCCACTGCTACAAACTGCCACGCATTGCTGCGCTTGGAAGTCGGTGCCATCAAGGCTGCTTTCATCAGGCTGACAACTTGTTCCTGCGTCAGTTCTTCGCCGGTAAATTTTCGCATACTACGGCGTCTTTTGATTAGTTCGCTGAAACTTTCCATATCTATATTTGTTTATCTATTGGAATGAAATCAAGGCTGATTCCCGGTTTCTTCCGGATAATTCACGTTAACTGGATTAATAATGATGCAAAAATACAAGTTTATTTTTAATTTTGCAGGCACCATGCCATTGAAACTGACGACATATTATCGTGGAAACACAATTCCCGACCTGCCGGGTACCAATACGTTCCATTCTACCGAACTGTTTCATGTATATGAAGCGACGCCAGGCTATCAGCCTATGCTCATTGTCGCATCGGTAGACGGCACCCCTGTGGCCAAGATGCTGGCTGTCATCCGTCGGAGTGTCCGCATGTTTCCTCCGGGCATTGTGAAACGTTGTGAGGTATATGGTGCCGGTGAATATTTTGTCGATGAGTCGGCACGTGAGTTCGTCTTTGAGGAGATGCTGCAGCGGCTTACCGACGAAGCCTTGCGGGCCTGTTTCATGATTGAGTTCCGCAATTTGGACAATGCAATGTTCGGATACAAGTATTTTCGCAGTAGGGGATATTTCTCTATCAATTGGATGCGTGTGTACAATTCCCTTCATAGTGTAGGTCGGGCCGAAGAGCGTTTCAGTCCTTCGCGCATCCGTCAGGTGAAGAAAGGGCTATTGAATGGGGCAGAGGTGCGCGAAGCACATACTTCGGAGGAAATAGGTGAATTTGCCCGTATGCTGCATCGCAACTACTCATCCAAAATCCGCCGTCATTTCCCCAGCATGGACTTCTTCCAGCAGATGGAGCATTATCTGATAGGGCGGGGAAGAAACCGCATCTTCATCGTTACCTATAAGGGGAAGATTATCGGGGGAAGTGCCTGCATCTATTCGGACGATACGGCATACCTCTGGTTCTCTGGCGGAATGCGCAAGACGTATGCGTTGCAGTATCCGGGTATCTTGGCGGTTTGGAAGGCATTGACGGATGCGAAAGAACGCGGATATGCCCATCTGGAATTCATGGATGTAGGGCTTCCCTTCCGCAGACATGGCTATCGGGAGTTTGTCCTTCGCTTCGGTGGCAAACAGAGCAGCACGAGGCGTTGGTTCCGTTTCCGCTGGTCTTGGCTCAACCGTTTACTGTTCCGCTGCTTCCCTCGATAGCAATGTGTATATATAATAAAGGTAGGAAGAGTGCCGTCTTACACTCTTCCTACCCGTTTGTCTTTGTCAGTACGGCTTACTTAATTTGGCGCAGTACCATAGCTGTGCGGGCCGGAATGTAGAGCTTCAGCCACTCTTTCTTATCCTTCTTGTAAAGCGGGTCGAAGTTGGTGAAGTGACGGATGGTATCGTCCGTCAGGCCATTCCCTCCGTATTGGGGCGCATCCGTGTTCAGAATCACGTCGTAGGCACCGGCAGGTACCAGGAATCCGTAGTCGGTGAACGACTGCTTGGGATTGAAGTTGAAGACGAAAATCAGGTCTTTGCGCTTATAGGCCAGTACCTGGTCGCCGTCGTTGTGCCAAATCTCCTGCACGGCTGTCTTCTGGAAATTCTTGATGCTCTTGATGACACTCAGCATGGCTGCATCAAAGTCGCCCAGATAGTGATAAGCCAGGTTGGGATTGTCCACCAAGTCCCATTGGCGGCGTGCATACTTGCACGACCATCCGTTGCCTTCGCGGGGGAAGTCTATCCATTCGGGATGGCCAAACTCATTGCCCATAAAGTTCAGGTATCCGCCGTTGATGGTCGAGGCGGTAAGCAGGCGTATCATCTTGTGCAGGGCGATGCCGCGGTGTACGGTATAGTTCTCGTCCCCCTTCTGCATGTGCCAGTACATGTCTGCGTCGATAAGGCGGAAGATGATGGTCTTGTCGCCCACCAATGCCTGGTCATGGCTTTCGGCGTACGAGATGGTCTTTTCATCCGCACGTCTGTTGGTCACCTCCCAGAACATGCTGGAGGGCTTCCAGTCTTCGTCAATCTTCTCCTTGATGGTCTTGATCCAGTAGTCCGGAATGTTCATGGCCATGCGGTAGTCGAAGCCATATCCGCCATCTTCAAACTTGGCGGCCAGTCCGGGCATACCCGATACCTCTTCGGCAATGGTGATGGCTTTGGGGTTGACCTGATGGATGAGGCGGTTGGCCAACGTCAGGTAGCAGATGGCATTGTCGTCCTGATGGCCGTTGAAGTAATCTGCATAGTTACAGAAGGCTTCGCCCAATCCATGGCTGTAGTAGAGCATGGAGGTGACACCGTCGAAGCGGAATCCGTCGAAACGATACTCTTCCATCCAGAATTTGCAGTTCGAGAGGAGGAAGTGGAGCACTTCGTTCTTGCCGTAATCAAAGCAGAGGGAGTCCCAGGCCGGATGTTCGCGTCGGCCACCGGGGTAGAAGTACTGGTTGGGATCGCCTGCCAGGTTGCCCAGACCTTCCAGCTCGTTCTTCACGGCGTGAGAGTGTACAATGTCCATGATGACAGCGATGCCCATCTGGTGAGCCGTGTCAATCAGTTCCTTCAGTTCGTCGGGAGTACCGAAGCGTGAAGAAGCGGCAAAGAAGCTGGATACATGATAGCCGAAGCTGCCGTAGTAGGGATGCTCTTGGATAGCCATCACCTGGATGCAGTTGTAACCGTCGCGGGCTACACGTGGCAACACCTTTTCCTGGAATTCCCGGTAAGAACCCACCTTCTCTTCCTGTTGTCCCATGCCGATATGGCACTCATAAATGAGCAGCGGATCGGTGGCAGGCTTGAAGGCACGCTTTTTCATCTTATAAGGCTTGGCGGGAGCCCATACCTGTGCACTGAATATTTTGGTCTGTTCGTCTTGCACAACGCGGGTGGCCCATGCGGGGATGCGCTCGCCGGCACCACCTTCCCAATAAATCTTAAGTTTATAAAGATCTTCGTGCTTCAGGGCATTTTCGGGAAGGTTGATTTCCCATACTCCGTTGCTCTTGCGCTTCAGACTGTATTTCTTCTCTTCTTTCCACCCGTTGAAGGTCCCGACGATGAATATCTGGGTAGCGTTGGGTGCCCATTCACGGAACGTCCATCCTTTGTCAGTGTGGTGCAATCCGAAGTACAGATAGCCGGAAGCAAAGTCTGCAAGGGTCTGTTTGCCCTTTCGGGTCAGTTCGGCTTCCTTATTGATGGCATGTTGATATCTTCCCACAATGGCATCGGCATAGGGTTCCAGCCAAGGGTCATTTTTAATCAAATTCAGTGTCTCCATACAGATGAGTTTTTGATTGTTTTATGCTTTAACTTTCACAACGATTTTCTTTACGCCGTCAGGGGTGATGCCGGGGGCGTGCCCGTCCTGCGGGAAGAAGATGGCAAACATGCCGGGCTTTACCTCGATGTAGCTTTGTGCCTCTCCTTGGTAGAAGGTGATGTCTTTGGCTTCATTGTAGGGAGCGTCGGCAGGCTGGCAATCCACGGTAGGAGTATATCCCATGATTTCTGTGCCCGACAGCGGTATCTGGATGTCAATAAAGTCGCGATGCGTCTCCAACTTGGCATCTGCTTTGCTTTTGGGTTTTGTCTCATTGACGTTCACCAGCAGGTCCTTTCCCATTAATTCCGTTTTACCAAGGGGCAATGCGTTCAGGTCATTCCCCTTCAGAAACTGGATAGCTTGTGCGAACAGCGGGTTCAGCGAAGCATATTTCTCGATGTTTTCAAGTCTGTCTATTATCATAATACTGTTTTTTGGTGTATGACATGCCAAATGTACGGATTTATTTTCAGAAAATGTATATTTAACGGCAAAAAAAGCATCGGCCTCGCATGGCCGGTGCTTCTTTTGGCAATAAACAGACAAACACCTTCGTCTGATGGGGTAACATCGGCTTCTCCCAAGTAGATATTCCCTCAGCATTCAATTAATCTTATATCTGATACTATGAAAAACACAGTATCATAACGCGGGGGAATTTCGTTTTGTTCAGACAAACGATGTTTTTTCTGTTTTTCTTTTTCCGGTCGGCACGGGTGTCAGCTTACAGGGTAATCTTGAGCAACTTGCCGCTGTAGCCGTTTACCACCGTTTCAGTGGCTTTGTTGGGCAGCAGGCAGATTTCTTCGCTTTCACCGCTGATGAGGTCGGTTGCCTTATACACATCCATCTGGGGAATTTGCAGGAAATCGAATGCGTGCGACGGTATGTTGATGGCTACATCTACAGGCGAGTGGTCGAAGTTGACCACACATAGCAGCAGTTCCCGTTCCTGTTTGCGCAAAAAGGCATATTGGCGGTGTTCGTTGAAACGCCATCCGTTGACGTTGGCATACGTCAGGTCGTAAAAGCTGCCTTGGGCAATGGCCGGCTCTTCGTTGCAGAGGGTCAGGATGCGTTGGTACAGGTCGTGCAGGCGGCGTTGCTCTTCTGTCAGCATCACTCCGTCAAACTTGCCTCCGTTGCGCCAGCGGCGGATAGTGTCTACACTCCAGTAGTCGAAGATGGTGGTACGTCCGTCACGTCCGCTGAAGCCTTCACTATCCATGCCCAGTTCGCCGAATTCCTGTCCGAAATAGATCATCATCGGGTTGGTGTTCATGCAGGCAGATACAATCAGGGCGGGGATGGCTTTGTAGGGATTGCCTGCAAAATAGTCCGAGGCAATGCGCTGTTCGTCGTGATTCTCCAGGAAGTTGAGCATCCGTTTCTCGTTGCCGCCCAGACTTTGCCAGCACCGGCTGATGGCTGTAGCCGACTCATTGCCGCAGACGATGGCACGCAACGTATCATACAGTCCTACCTTGTCGTACAGGTAGTCGAACTTGCCGCGATGGAGGTAGTTGTTATACTCCTGCGGGTTGTACACCTCGGCAATGAAGGTCAGCTTGGGATGGCGGGCTTTGACTTGGGGGATGACCCATTCCCAGAACTCTACCGGTACCATTTCGGCCATGTCGCAGCGGAAACCGTCGATATTCTTGGAAGCCCAGAACAGCAGAATGTCCAGCATCTTGTACCAGGTGTCCGGGATGGGGTCAAAATGGCAGGTCCCTCCGTTCTGATAGTCTACGCCATAGTTCAGTTTGACGGTTTCGTACCAGTCGGTGATGTTGGGATAGGCGTCAAAGCGGTTGTTGCCGGTGGCTTTGGCCGGCCGTTCTTTGTATGCTTCGGGGGCGCTTCCTTTCATGTCGAACTGGGCGTGCAGTTCCGACTGCGGAATGTAATAGAAGTTGTTGTATGGGCTGAAAGCGTAGCTAGTGTCATCGTTGGCACCCAGCTGGGTGGTACCGTCCGGTTGGCTGTCAGAGTGGTATTGGCGGGCCACGTGGTTGGGTACGAAGTCAATGATGACCTTCAACCCGCTGCGGTGGGTACGTTGTACCAGATTCTCGAACTCCTTCATTCGTTCGGGCACATCCTTGGCCAGATCGGGGTCTACATCGTAATAGTCCTTGATGGCGTAGGGCGACCCGGCTTTTCCTTTCACTACGGCGGGATGGTCGGGCCGTATGTCGTAGCGGCGGTAGTCGGTCTGGGTGGCATGTTCAATGATGCCTGTGTACCAGATGTGAGTGGCACCCAGGCGTTTGATTTCGCCCAGTGCTTTGGCTGTAAAGTCTGCCATCTTGCCACATCCGTTCACGTTGATGCTTCCGTTGTTGACGCAATGGCTGTTGTCGTTCCCGAAAAGTCGGGTGAATACTTGGTAAATTACCATTTTATTTTCTTTGTCCATGGTGATGCTCAGTTAATGTTATATTTTGTTTTTCGGGCATTTGTCCGCCCTTGATGGTACGAAGGTACGTATTTTGCCGAATCCTTGCAAATTTTCAAGGCTACTCCTGTGGAAAGCATTCAAATGTATGCCACAGAGGGCCGTTTCCGTGGCCGATGTTTAGTGACTTTCCGTGTACGATGGCACAACGGGTAAACTCTTTGGCTTTTGCAACGGCATGTGCCAACGGATGCCCCTGTGCCAAGAACGTAGCGATGGCCGAGGAGAGGGTACAGCCGGTACCGTGCAGGTTGCTGCTTTCAATGCGCGGAGCCTGGAAATGGTGGCAGTTCACTTCTTCGTCAGGTGCATAGAGGATGTCACACATATCGCCTTCGCTCAGGTGTCCTCCCTTTACCAGCACAGCCGTGCCATACCGATGGGCAAGGGCATGTGCAGCCTCCTCCATCTGTCCGGTATCGGAGATGTCGGAACCGCACAGCAGGCTGGCTTCTGCCAGGTTGGGTGTGATAAGGGTGCAGCAGGGGATAAGCATCCGGCTGATGGCTTCTACCGTGTCGGGTGTCATCAGTCTCCGTCCGCTGGTCGATATCATGACGGGATCGTAGACGACGTGGCGTGGCCGGTAGTCATGCAGGGTTTCAGAAATTCGCTGTACGATATCCGCATTGTATACCATACCTATCTTGATGGCCTTTGGCTGCAGGTCGTCCATGACAGAACGGAGCTGCTGACCTACCGTTTCGGCCGGGAGCGGATAGACGGCTTGCACACCCTGTGTGTTTTGGGCCGTAACGGCAGTGATGATCGATGCCGCATAGCCGCCCAAGGCGGATATGGTCTTGATGTCGGCCTGAATGCCGGCTCCGCCCGAACAGTCGGAACCGGCAATGGTCAGTACAACGGCCGGACGGGGCCTCTTTGTATGTCGGGTTGTAGGGTTTGTCATACGAATGAATGATTGAAAATGTGGATTACCTTAGGGTTAAAGAGGTGAGACTTTATGTATGGACATAAAAAAAGGGATACCGCCGTATCCCAACCTTTGTTAACCTTAAATCTAATACTATGAAAAACACATTGCAAAGATACG
Organism: uncultured Mediterranea sp.; assembly: GCA_945641355.1. GTDB lineage: Bacteria > Bacteroidota > Bacteroidia > Bacteroidales > Bacteroidaceae > Bacteroides. The sequence continues at coordinate 40,320 of CALZEQ010000027.1, forward strand.
GACTTCTACACTATCTGCAAATATTTCAGGAGGAAAAATGCGTTTAATAACATTCTTTTGCCAAATAGCCTTTCTTTTACACTTATCTTAACGGTTTTTCTATACGATGAAGGCACAGAACGTAGGTTGCAATCAGTCTCTCTTCCTACGTCTGTGCCTTTATGAGGGGTGATTCCCGGCTTTTCTATCCCGATTAGTAGGCGAAAAGCGGATAGTTCTTCATTGTCTCGTTGACACGTGCACGCACGCTGGCAATCACCTCTTCGTTCTCTACATTCGAGAGCACGGTTTCAATCATTTCGGCAATCTCCAGCATCAGGTCTTCCTTGGCACCACGGGTGGTGATGGCAGGTGTTCCTAAGCGGATACCTGAAGTCTGGAAGGCCGAACGTGTATCAAACGGTACCATATTCTTGTTTACGGTGATGTCGGCAGAAACCAATGCCTTTTCGGCTACCTTACCCGTCAGGTCGGGATACTTAGTGCGCAGGTCTACCAGCATCGAGTGGTTGTCCGTACCGCCACTTACGATGGAGAATCCGCGGTCTATCAAAGCCTGTGCCAGTGTGGCGGCATTCTTCTTCACCTGAGCTGCATACTCCTTCCATTCGGGTTGCAGGATTTCACCGAAAGCTACCGCTTTGGCGGCAATGACGTGCTCCAGCGGACCACCTTGGATGCCGGGGAATACAGCCGAGTCGAGCAGTTGCGACATCATCTTGATTTCGCCCTTCGGAGTCTTCTTGCCCCAGGGGTTGGGGAAGTCCTTGCCCATCATGATGACACCTCCGCGCGGACCGCGCAGGGTCTTGTGGGTAGTTGAAGTGACGATGTGGGCATACTTCACAGGGTTGTCCAGCAGTCCGGCTGCAATCAGGCCGGCGGGATGTGCCATATCCACCATGAAGATAGCACCTACCTTGTCGGCAATTTCACGCATCCGTTTGTAGTCCCATTCGCGGGAGTAGGCCGAGCCACCTCCGATAATCATCTTGGGATGTTCGCGCAGGGCAACCTCTTCCATCTGGTCATAGTCTACCCGTCCGGTCTCCTTGTTGAGGTTATACTCGCAGGGTGTATAGATGATGCCGGAGGTATTGACCAGTGACCCGTGCGACAGGTGTCCGCCATGGGCCAGATTCAATCCCATGAACTTGTCACCCGGATTCAATACGGCCAGAAAGACAGCGGCATTAGCCTGGGCACCCGAGTGGGGTTGTACGTTGGCCCATTCTGCACCGAAGATTTGTTTCAGGCGGTCGATGGCGATGCGTTCGCTTTGGTCTACCACCTCGCAACCTCCGTAGTAACGTTTGCCGGGATAGCCTTCGGCATACTTGTTGGTGAGGCACGAGCCCATGGCTTGCATCACTTGGTCGCTTACGAAGTTTTCAGAGGCAATCAGTTCGATGCCTTTCAGTTGGCGTTGGTGTTCTTTTTCGATGATGTCGAAAATCAGTTCATCTCTTTTCATATTGTTGTTTTGGTTATTGGGGTATCAACATTTGATGGGACAAAGATAGGAATATCGCCCGTATTGGCCAAGGGATTTGCCGAAACTTTTCTACGTGGCTCCCCGACAGGGCTGTTCCGCTGTCTGACAGTCCAACAGCAGCTTTGGGGAAAAGCCAAATTGTCTCAGTACTCTAACTAAGATTACACCAGGATATAAGTTGTTGCATTATCACAGCCATTATGATGGCTCTAATTCGCATTGTCGTTTATTGAATTATCTCAACATCCGGTTGCTTCATCCGTCCGTTTCGTCTGCGTATGAAACGGATTTCCTCTATTCCCTACCTGCTTCCTACCAGCTCCCTACCAACGCCCTATCAACTCCCTATCAAACCCGCCCCTCTCTCGCTCCTATAGAACGGACAACGAACGGAGATGCAACGGCTTTGGCGGGAAGCAGAGAACGAGAAAATATTCTACATTCTTATGTGTCGGTCGCGAGCTGATGAACGTAGCACTCATATAGATGTAGTAGACACGTCGGGCCTCCATCGGGAGGCTCTTTTTTCACCCTCCAAATCAAAATGTGATTTGCTTAGATATTCATACCTTTGTAGGGTAAACGACAACGCCGCTTCGCATCGCATCTGGCTGACGGACAGGCCGACTAATCAAAAAAAGTCCGCCGCCGGAAGTGGCAGAGAGCCGGGATGTGACGAAGAGGGTGTCAGCTGAAATGACGGATGCTGTACTCGCGGAAGGACATGCCGGCCCTCTTTGCAGCCCGACGTACCTGACCGCGACGCCGACCTCTATTCCTTCTCTCCTTACAGGAGTCAGATAGATGCTCTATGTATTCTCTGCGGAACAGGTAAAACAGAACGGGTATTGCAATAGCTAACGACAACAGGTAAGAAAAAACGTACAGAATTGCTTTTGCTTCTATATTCATAAATTTCCATTTTGAACAACGCTCCAAATATAATCCTTAAATCCGCAACACTATAAAATAAAAATAATACTAAGCACCTGAGCAACAATATGTTGCTCAGGATTTTGTCATGTCGCAAAATTCAC
>CALZEQ010000028.1 GCA_945641355.1 uncultured Mediterranea sp.
TCTGATCAAATCCCAACCCATTAAGCCGCAACAAACGAAGTTGCGGATTTGAGGTCTATTATTATTATAGATTCATACTTGTCTTTATTCCTCGTCCTTACTCCATCTCTCAGAGTCAACCCTCAAGGCTTTCTTCTGCAGCCGTCTTGTGAGATCCTCGCGGAATGTCGCTTTTCAACAACCCCATCATGCACCTTACGCCTGAGATGCAGGAAGTTTGTGCACTTGATTTTGACTATATCCGCCGCCGTCTTACCCTCAAACCTACAAGTTTCATCGCGAAGCCATGATGAACGCTATACAGGCTATGATTATCGACTTCTTCGATTTCCATGCCACACTCTATGGCAACAATGACACCATCACCCAGCAGTATGCCGCGCTGATGAACCGATTCCTGGCTCTGCTGGAACGTAGTGACTATCGCAAGAACCGCGAAGTTGGCTATTATGCCGACCTGCTTTGTGTCACTCCGAAGTACCTTTCTGAAGTGTCAAAGAAGATTAGCGGTTACCCCGCTGCCTACTGGATTACACGCTACAGCTCGCTCGACATCGCCCGTCTGCTACGCAGCAAGCGACTGACTTTTATAGAGATATCGGACATGTTCGGCTTCTCTTCCGAAGCCTATTTCTGTCGATACGTGCAGAAATATCTCGGTGCACCGCCATCTAGTTTCTTGGAATAGGGTGTCAGTTTAGAAACAATAACCTAAAGAGAGATAAACTTCGTGCGTTGTCTTTTTATTCGGCACAAATCCGCTGATGTTTTTCCCGTCGAATCGTACATTGCTAAATGGGGAGAACGGCTTCTGATTGGAAAACGCATAACCCAGCGAGAGCACGATTTCGTCGCACTTTAGGCTTAGCGCATTTCTCAGTTGCCAGTAGTGCCATTGGCCGCCTCGATTGTGTGCGTGCCTTGTTTCATAATGGCTCTTGTACCCATCGGTCGATGTGATGTGTGTATAGGTGAATGTCTTGTTGGGGAATGTGAAGGTGATGGCCGGCGTACATTCCCATAAAAGGGTATAGTCTTCATCTCTTCCGAATGTCAGTAGAGGCAGCCTGAAACTGGGCCCCACATACACATTCACATTCGCATATTTGTCATCATCATCATCCAAGTGATAGACCTTTCCGTCACGACCAGTGACTTCCCAAAGGGGTCGGCAATCAATGCTGTACCAAGTTTGGGTGTTAAGGCCTCCGGTTACTCCTATGTAGTTTCCTAAAAATCGGGTATAGCTTAGTCCAAGTACATAACCCGGTTCGCTACCATGTATTAACAAAGAGGCATTCAGGTTGACTCTATTGGGCGTCTCTTTCCATTCATTTGCGCCGGCATGTACACCTTGTGCTTGAGTTCCGATGAAACAGCACCATGCAAGCAGCGAAAGCAAGTTTTTTTTCATGACTCTTGAGCTTTGATAGAAATTCGGCGCAAAAGTAGAAAGAATTGTTCTCTTGACAATTATTGAATGTGCTGAACCGGAAATAAAACGTGTTAAAACGGCAGATATGTATTTTTCGTAAAATTGGTAATTATCCCCGAAATCTGTATTCATGCAGCTTGCGGCGGTTCAATGTCTACAGGATTACCATCAACTTTACCGTAATACAGCAATCAACAAATTGTAAAATATCCGGACAAATAAACAGGCAGAATCTATACGATTAAGGAGTGCTACATTCAGTCGTATTATGAAATACATTCAGTCGTATCATGAAACACATTCAGAATACGACTGAATGTTGCTTATCATAACTATTTCTTTTACAATGAGTTACAAAAGCAGATTTTCGTATTCGCGCTCACTAATCTAATTTCAATAATTATTGACAGAATATACAACGCAGTCCCTTATCTGCCGGCCTCACCGTAGGGGCAGACCTATGCGTCTGCCCAATCCGCGCGCAACCCATCATCGTGTACCGTCATTCAGGGCGGACGCTCTGGCCTCACAGCAGGAGCATATAGCGGAGAGGAGTACGGACAAGCAAAAGCAAAGGGACATTCCCGCTGCATCCCCTTACGCTTCCCTTACTATAGGAACAGGATGCTAAGGGAATGGTAGGGAGATGATGAGTTTCAGAAAACCATAGAACAGCACAAAGATAGCATGCCGGCAGGGCAAAGCCGGCAGGGCAAAAACAAATATGTATGAGAAAAAGTGCCAATCGCTAATTTAGGTAGAGGATAGAGCTTCCATGGACGATAAGATTATTAACCCTACCCATTTAAGATTAATAATCTAACAGACGAAAGGTTATTAACCTTATCGAAACAGAACACCTTACGGATGTGCATGGTCAGTGCAGCACACACAAAAAAAAGAACGCTCCGAAAAAAGATTCAGAGCGTCCTCCTGGCTATTGAGATTGTTTTACGTTTGAAATGAAATGCCACATTTGATTAAGAGCAACGCAATACCTGACCCGGTCGCAAGATAGTCTTGCGCGTGATGCGGTTCAATTTGCAAAGCTGGTCGATGGACACTCCCTGACGGGCAGCGATGCGGCCCAGCGTATCGCCCTTCTTCACCTTGTAGAAGAGTCCTTCGCCTGCAGCCACAGCACGTGCGGTGGTTGCCTTGGTCTTTCCCTTATGGAAGGTATAGCTGTCAGCCACGATATCCTGCTTCTCGAAGTCGAACATGAGAGCCGGGTCGATGGGAATGCCTAAGAAACGGGTTTCGAAATGAAGGTGCGAACCGGTGGAACGGCCTGTATTACCTCCCAAACCGATGACATCGCCCGCCTTCACCAACTGCTCCTCTGACACGAGTTGCTTGGACAGGTGGCCGTAAACGGTCTCCAAACCATTATCGTGACGGATAACGATGTACTGGCCGTAACCACGACGGCGACCCTGATTCTTGACGATACGCACCTTGCCATCGAAAGCGGCACGGATGGTATCACCTACCAGCACCTTGATATCCAATCCGTTGTGTACTCTGCGACGACGCGGACGGTAACCAAAGATATCGGTAATGCGGGTATTGGATGTGGGCATACAGAAACCGGTGAGGTCGAATGTATAACTATCGGGTACGATGGCATCGCCGTATGCTTGTACATGGTCATTGCTCCAGCTGGGATAGATGTCCAGTCCCGGATAGAGGGACTGCTCTGCACGAATCTGCTTCTGCAAAGCAAGCGAATCTACGCTCTTCAGTTTTTTGTCGATAGGGGCTTGGCGAGCAATGAGGTCTTGCGAGAAAGCATTCAAGCCAACCATTGCCATAACCAATATAAATGTTGTTTTAATCCAATTCGAATTCATTCCGTATGCCTTTCATTATAAGGAGGGGTCGCATCCACGAAGCCTCATTTTCAAAAATTCCCTCAAAGGTAGTGTTTATCTTTGGAATAGCGTGTCTTCTATTAACTATTTTTTACGAAATGGGAGTCAGACGGAGGTATAATACACACTCATTCAACTAATATACAGAATGATAGACAAAAACATGTTTAATAACATATTGCGAACATATAAACAATTTTTCAACTTATCGCCGCCCAGTTGACATTCGTCTTGCGGAGCGACTTCAACTGCCGCCACACCACCTCGTTCTCTGGCAACGCACCTTCGGGATCGGCATCAATGAGGCGTTGTGCCACTTCACGTACATACTGCAGCAGTTGTCCATCGCGAGCCAGGTCCGCTATCTTCAAGTCGAATGCCACGCCACTCTGTTGTGTCCCCTCCAAATCGCCAGGGCCACGCAGCTTTAGGTCGGCTTCGGCAATCTCAAAACCGTCATTGGTACGCACCATTATCTCGATGCGCTTACGGGTCTCTTCGGTCAGCTTATAGCCGGTCACCAGGATGCAGTACGACTGGTCGGCTCCCCGCCCTACCCGGCCACGCAACTGGTGCAACTGGGAGAGGCCGAAGCGTTCGGCGTTCTCTATCACCATCACCGACGCATTGGGCACGTTCACACCCACCTCTATCACCGTAGTCGCCACCATAATCTGTGCCTCGCCGGAGACGAAACGTTGCATCTGTTCGTCCTTCTCGGCAGGCTTCATCTTCCCATGCACCTTGCAGACCTTGCAATCGGGGAAATCCTCGCAGATGTGCAAATAGCCCTCCTCCAGATTCTTCAAGTCAATCTTCTCGCTCTCCTTGATGAGAGGGTAGACGAAATAGACCTGCCGGCCTTCGGCTATCTGCTTGCGTACCGACTGATTGAGGCTGACCCGCCGGTTGTCGAACTGATGCAGGGTGGCAATGGGCTTGCGTCCGGGGGGGAGTTCGTCAATGACGGAGACATCGAGGTCGCCGTACAGTGTCATGGCCAGCGTGCGGGGAATGGGTGTGGCAGTCATTACCAGCACATGGGGAGGCTGCACGTTCTTGGTCCAGAGGCGGGCACGTTGTGCCACTCCGAAGCGGTGCTGTTCGTCGATGACCACAAGTCCCAGCGAAGCAAAATTCACCGTGTCCTCGATGACAGCATGGGTGCCCACCAGTATCTGTACATCGCCTGTAAGCAGACCGTTGAGTATCGCCTCCCGCCGTTTTCCCTTGATGGAGCCGGTCAGCAACTCCACCCGTACCGGCATACCGCAGAGCAATTCGCGCAGGGTGTCGAAGTGCTGGTTGGCCAAAATTTCGGTAGGAGCCATCAGGCAGGCCTGGAAACCATTGTCCAGCGCAATAAGCATACTCATCAGGGCCACCAACGTCTTGCCGCTTCCTACATCTCCCTGTAGCAGGCGGTTCATCTGACGACCGGAACCCAAATCGTGCCGTATCTCCTTCAGTACCCGTTTCTGGGCGTTGGTCAGCACGAACGGAAGGTTCTGCGCATAGAAGGTGTGAAACACCTCACCCACCCGTTCGAACACATAACCGCGGTATTTGTGCTGACGGTCGCGGGCATAGCGCAGGATGTTGAGCTGTACATAGAACAGTTCCTCGAACTTCAGCCGATACTGTGCCTTGCGCAACAGTTCGGCATTAGATGGGAAATGAATCTGGCGAAGTGCTTCCGTCAGCGGCATCAGATGATGGGCATGAACCAATGCCGGCGAAAGAGTCTCGGGCAACGATTCGTCCAGCTGCTGCAGCAAAGTAGCCATCAGTTTCTCAATTGCATGCGAATTGAGCAGCATACGCTTCATCTTCTCCGTCGTGTTGTAGTAGGGCTGCATTCCCAAAGCCGAGAGCTTCAGCTCCGCTGCCGGATCGATGTCGGGATGGGCGATGTTAATGCGCTTGTTGAAGAGGGTGGGTTTGCCGAATACAATGTACTCCGTCTGCAACTTGTACTTGTTCAGCAGGTATTTGATACCTTGAAACCAGACCAGGTCTACCACACCCGTTCCATCGGAGAAGTGGGCCACCAGCCGGCGCTGACGTCCCTCGCCTATCGACTCGAAGCTAAGGATTTTGCCTCGCAACTGTATGTAGGGCATCGAGCCGTCTACCTCGCGGATGGAGTAGATGCGGCTGCGGTCGACGTACTTGTAAGGGAAATAGTACAGCAGGTCTTGCTGAGAAGAGATTCCCGCCTCCTTGCTAAGTACGGCCGCCCGTTGCGGCCCGACGCCCGGCAAGAACTTGATGTCGCGTGTGGCCAAATCGAACATGTCCGGTTGCCTCTCAAGCGACAATCATGGCCTCTCTCAGTTCCTTCGCCTTGTCTGCGCCCCGCAGCTGCTCTACAATGGCCAGAGAAAACTCCATGGCAGCCCCCGGACCGCGACCGGTGATGATGTTGCCATCAACTTCCACCATACGTGCGGTATATTCGGCACCCTCCAGATGTGACTCAAACGACGGATAGCAGGTAGCCTTACGTCCCTTCAGGATGCCCAGATGTCCCAATACCATAGGAGCGGCACAGATGGCGGCGATGGGCTTCTTCTCTGCCGCAAAGCGCAGCAGGATGCGGCGCAGGTCATCACACTTGTCCAGCGTATCGGCTCCGGGCATACCACCCGGCAGTACAAGCAATTCGGCATCAAAGAAATCGCAATTCACGATGTTCCTGTCGCACAGCACCTGTATCTGGTGTGCACCGGTCACTATCTCATCGGGAGTTACCGAGATAATCTCTACATTCATACCTGCCCGACGCAACACATCGACTGTAGTCAAGGCTTCTACTTCTTCAAAGCCATCGGCTAAAAACACATAAACTGTACCCATACTAATTCAAACTTTTTTTTGAGGACGATGCCTCTGTTATTCTTTATCCGGCCAGCCGCTTCCGAAGTAGAACGGCTTCCCTTATTTTAACTTAAAATTATATGTGATGGTTCCCGACTGGTTGGTCAATCCTTCGATGGTATTGAACCGCGCCTTGCGGGCTGCATCCAAAGCTGCCTTGCGCAACGCGGAATTGATGGTATTGGTCTGCGGATTGATTGTGGCAGCAACGACAACGCCTTGGGGATTGACCGTGATGTTCACCACCACCCGGCCTTCCTCTTGTACGTTGTAGACGGGCTTCGGCAAGCCTCCGGGTCCCAGCGAACGTCCGTCCAGACTGAACGATCCGTATCCTCCCACACCTGTGGCGGCTCCGCTCGATGCATTACCTGTAGGAGAGCCCTGCGTGCTCTGCCCCTGACCGTCGCCTCTGCCCGCCATCTGCGCACCCTTGCCAAAGGCTCCCGACACCCGCTGACGGGCGGCCTCTTCGGCTGCCTTACGTGCCTGCTCTGCCTTGGCTTCTGCCAACTTGCGTTCCTCCTCCGCCTTCTCGGCTGCGCTCTTTTCCGGCTTCTTCGGTTCGGTTTTCTTCGGTTCAGTCTTTTTGGGCACAGGCTGCTTCACCACAGGCTGAAGGGTCTTCTTCTTCACCGGTTGACTTTTGGGTTTCACGGCCACCGTTTCCTCCTCTTCCTGCGTCAGCAACTCCTGCTCGGCGGATTCGGCAGGCACTTCCGGCTGGGGAGCCTCCTGAGGCAACACATCCACCTCGGTCAGCGTAGGCAGGGAGCGGCCTCCTGCATCGGGCACTTCGCCCAGCATCACAGGCATACCTCCCTCCTCCATCGGTTCGGGCACTTCGATGCACGCCAGAACCAGGAAAGCGACCAAGACCACATGTACCAACAAGGCACCTGTCCAACCAACAAACTTACCTTTCTTTTTGTTCTCCATATCCATTTACTTCCCGCGGGTGGCCAACACCATCTTGAACTTGTTCTCGTTCGCAATGTTCAGCACCTTGACAATCTCCCGATAGGGGACTGCCTCGTCTGCATAGAGTGCCACATACATCTCCGGCTCACGGGCCGCACACTCTTGCAGGAAGGGTGCCAGTTCGTCGATGGACAACGGGCGCTCCTTCTCATTGCCGAAAGCCGCGTAGCAACGCAGTTCCTTGTCGATGATGACTCGTGTCAACGGCTTGGCCGATGTCTGCTGCTTGCCCTGCGGCAACAGCACCTTGATGGCATTGGGCGACACCATGGTGGAGGTAATCATGAAGAAAATAAGCAGCAGGAAGATGAGGTCCGTCATGGAAGCCATGCTGAACATGGGCGAAATCTTTGCTCTACGTTTCAGTGCCATCACATACTCTCTATCAAGTCCATAAATTCCATTGTCTTTCCCTCCATCTTGCTGACTACACCGTCAATCAGCGTCACCAGGTAGTTGTAGGCAAACATGGCAATGATGCCGACAATCAGACCGCCAACCGTCGTTATCATCGCTTCGTAGATACCACCCGAGAGCAATGAGATGTCGATGTTGTTGCCGGCATTGGCCATCTGCCAGAAAGCACGCACCATACCGGTCACCGTACCCAGAAAGCCCAGCATTGGTGCTCCGCTGGAGATGGTCGCCATGATGGTCATGCCCTTCTCCAGCTTGGCCACCTCTATGTTTCCCGCATTCTCGATGGCGGCCTGCACGTCGCTCACCGGCCGTCCCATACGGCTGATACCCTTCTCTATCATACGGGCAGCAGGTGTATCAATGCTGCGGCAATAGGCAACGGCCGACTTGCGGTCGCCGCTCTGGATGTAATCCTTTATCTTATACATGAAGAGCGGATCCTCCTTACCGGCCTTCCGCACCACATAGTTCCGCTCGAACAGGATGTAAAAGCATACCAGAGACATCAGTCCCAGCACCAGCATAATCCACCCTCCCTTGAGCGCCATGCTCCACAGATTTATCTCATCTCCCGTAGCTACGGGTGTCAACACCGGATTGGTACCGGCCAATGTATCAGCCAGTGCAGGAGCCACCTGGGCTAAAAACAGTAACAGATTCATGAGCGTAATGCGTTTTTATATTCCTGAATGGTACGTTCCAATCCCAAATAAAGTGCATCACTGATGAGTGCATGACCAATGGAGACTTCGTCCAGCCAAGGAATGTTCTGATGGAAATAGTTCAAGTTCACCAAGCTCAAATCGTGTCCGGCATTCAGACCGATGCCCAACTGACGGGCGGTCTGCGCGGCAACGACGAAGGGAGCAACAGCAGCCTCGCGGTTCTGTATGTAACCCGAGGCATACGGTTCCGTATAGAGTTCTACCCTGTCGGCACCCGCCTTGGCTGCATACTCTACCATCTCGGGGTCGGCGGCCACAAAGACTGAGGTACGGATGCCGGCCTGATTGAATGCCTCTAACACCTCTTCCAGGAACTCTTGGTTGGCCTTGGTGTCCCACCCGGCATTGGAGGTAAGCTGCGAGGGTGCGTCAGGCACCAGCGTCACCTGGTGAGGCTTCACTTTCAGCACCAAATCGACGAACTCCGGCGAGGGATAGCCCTCTATATTAAACTCCGTACGTAGCAACGGACGCAGGTCATACACATCCTGGCGGCGGATGTGTCGCTCGTCGGGACGCGGATGCACCGTGATGCCGTCCGCTCCGAACGACTCGCAATCCAACGCCACCTTCACCACATTGGGCACATCCCCACCCCGTGCATTGCGGAGTGTGGCCACTTTGTTGATGTTCACACTTAACTTTGTCATACGATATACCTATTATATATATTAGCAATCAAAACTTGAATTCATTTCTCTACTTCCCGCAGAATTACGGCAAAAGTACAAATAATAGCGATACCATAGCAGCAATCAGAGAAAAATTTAGCATCTTTGCAACATTGAACAACAGAAAAGAGTATGAAATTCGCCATCTTTGGAAACATCTATCAAGCCAAGAAATCATCTCATGCCGAGAACCTTTTCCGTATCCTCGGACGACACAAGGCCGAACTGGCTATCAGCCGCGAGTTCCACCGCTTCCTGACTTCGGACCTGCATCTGCAGCTGCCGCCGGCAGAACTGTTTGATGACGATCGTTTCACAGCCGACATGGTCATCAGTCTGGGAGGAGACGGAACGTTCCTGAAGGCAGCCAACCGTGTAGGCAGCAAGCAGATTCCCATTCTGGGCATCAACACGGGGCGGTTGGGCTTTCTAGCCGACATATCGCCGGAAGAGATGGAAGAGACTTTTGATGAAATCCGCGACGGACGATATGACATCGAGAAGCGAAGCGTACTGCAAGTGACCTGCAACGACGGACGCCGGCTGAAGACACCCTATGCGCTCAATGAGATTGCCGTACTGAAGCGCGACAGTTCGTCAATGATTAGCATACACACCGCCATCAACGGCGCACCCCTTACCACCTATCAGGCCGACGGACTGGTAGTGGCTACACCTACCGGTTCGACCGCTTACTCGCTCAGCGTAGGCGGCCCCATCATCGTGCCGCACAGCAACAGCATCGTACTGACGCCGGTAGCGCCTCACAGCCTCAATGTACGCCCCATCGTGCTCTGCGACGATTGCCGCATCACACTGCGGGTAGAGAGCCGGAGCCACAACTACCTGGTGGCTATTGACGGACGCAGCGAATCGTGCAGCGAATCGACCGTCCTCACCCTCTCGCGTGCCGACTACGACATCCGGGTGGTGAAGCGTACCAGCCACCGCTATTTTGACACCCTACGCAACAAGATGATGTGGGGAGCAGATGTCAGATAAAGAGAAGAAAGAAACAAACAATCAATCATCAGATAGTTATTATGAAAAAGAACTGGATTATCAGCCTCGCCCTGGCCTGCTGTGTGACCACCGTCGCACACGCACAAAAAAGGGCATGTACCATCTCCGATGTCTATCGGATAAAGAATGCCAGCGGACCGGTGGTCTCGGCCAACGGCATCCTGGCCTATACTCTTTCCAGCACGAATCTGAAAGCACAAACCTCGGCCAGCGACATTTACGTGGCCGACGAACGTATCACAAACGACGGTCGAAGCTACGCGCCCGTCTGGAGTTGCGACGGCAAAGCACTGTACTATACCTCCACCCAGAGCGGGCTGCCACAGCTGTGGCGATATGACTTGGAGAGCAAAGCATCGACACAGATTACCCGTTACGAACTGGGCATTGACGGAGCCGTACTCTCGCCCGACAACCACCTCATCGCCTTTGCCGCCGAAGTTTATCCTCACCTGGGAGCCGACGGAAAGGCCAATGCAGAAGCACGCCGTCTGAAACGCGAAAACAAGTTGCAGGCTCACATTGCCGATGCCCTGCTCTACCGCCACTGGTCGGAGTATGTTGACGGCCGCTACTGGCACGTCATTGTCTACGACATTGAGCGGCAGACTTACACCGACCTGACTCCCGGCAATTTCCACGCCCCTACGTTCTCCCCTTCCGGTCCCGAAGGGTTTGCCTTCTCACCTGATTCAAAGGAGCTCTGCTTCGTCAGCAACCACACGCCCAATCCGGCACAGAATACCAACTCCGACCTCTGGATTGTTCCCGTAGAGGGTGGAGAGGCACGTAACATCACGTCTGACAACGAAGCTTGGGACGGCAGCCCGCAATACTCGCCCGACGGCCGCTACATAGCCTACCGAAAGCAGTGCATACCGGGGTATGAGAGTGACCGTTTCCGCCTGGCCCTCTACGACCGCGTCACCGGCGAGAAGCGTGTACTGACCGAGGAGTTTGACAACTGGGTAGACAGCTACCAATGGGCTCCCGACTCACGATCCATCTACTTTCTGGGAGAGGAATCGGGATATGAGCCCCTTTTCCAAGTGGATGTACGCAAGGGCAAACTAACGAAGGTCATCGGCGAGCGAGCCATCGGTTCATTTGACCTGGCCGGCAAGGACAGTTTCTACTATACCTACTCAACGGTAGGCAAGCCCAGTGCCATCTACTCGATGGTAAAGGGGCACGAGACGCAAATCACCCACTACAACGATGCACTGGAGGCCGAGGTTGACTTCCGACCTGCCGAAGCCATGTGGGTGAAGGGAGCAGAAGGTGACTCGGTGGAGGTCTTCGTAGTGAAGCCGCACGGATTTACCGAAGGCAAGAAGTATCCGCTCGTCATCAACGTACACGGCGGTCCGCAGATGCAATGGATGGACTCTTTCCGTGCTGACTGGCAGGTCTATCCGGGTGCCGGCTACGTGGTGGCCTTCCCCAACCCGCACGGATCCACCGGCAGAGGCCAGAAGTTCTGCCGCGACATATCGGGCTCATGGGGCGGACGGCCTTACGAAGACGTGATGAAAGTGACGGACATGCTGGCCTCGCTGGACTATGTGGACGCCGACCGTATGGGTGCCATGGGATGGAGCTACGGAGGCTACTTCATGAACTGGCTGCAGGGCAACACTCGCCGCTTCAAATGTCTGGCATCCATGATGGGACTTTATGACCTGAGGTCCATGTGGGGAGCAACGGAAGAGCTCTGGTTCCCCAATTTCGATTTGGAAGGCCAGCCATGGAATTCACCGCTTTATCAGAAGTGGAGTCCCTCGGAGAAGGTTGCTAACTTTGCCACCCCTACCCTCATCATCACCGGCGAACGCGACTACCGGGTGCCCTACACGCAGAGCCTGCAATACTTCAACGTACTGCAGACGTTGGGCATACCGTCACGGCTCATCATCTTCGACAACGACGGCCACTGGCCCAGCTCGCTCCACTCACTGCCGCTGTACTACAACGCACACTTAGAGTGGTTCCACCAATACCTGGGCGGCGACCCCGCCCCCTGGGATTCGCAGAAACTGGTGAGCGGCGAACAGACCTACTGATACGTACCGACGCACACTGGAGAGTTCCCTTTCGTCACCCTGTTTCTGACGGAAGGGAACTCTCTTTTTTGTCAAGTACAGGATGGAAAGGACGAAAAAACGGGTAAAAATGAGTATGTTTTACAAATAAGATGTATCTTTGCCCCCAATTACATTTTGATAGGGAAAACCGTAGTAATACCAACGAAAATAGTAGATAATGAACAAAATCATTAGCAAAGAACAATTCTCAGAGAAGGTGTTCAAGTTTGAAGTAGAAGCACCGCTTATCGCACGCTCGCGCAAGGCGGGACACTTCGTCATAATTCGCGTGGACGAGAAGGGCGAACGTATGCCGCTCACCATTGCCGGTTCGGACGTACAGAAAGGTACTATCACCCTGGTGGTACAGGCAGTAGGACTGTCATCCACCAGACTCTGCCGCATGAACGAAGGCGACTACATTCTCGACGTAGTAGGTCCGCTGGGCCAAGCCACCCATATAGAGAACTTCGGTACGGTAGTCTGTGCTGGAGGTGGTGTAGGTGTGGCTCCCATGCTGCCCATTATCCAGGCACTGAAGGAGGCCGGCAACCGGGTCATCTCCGTATTGGCCGGACGTACCAAGGAACTGATTATCCTGGAAGAGCAGGTACGCCGCTCATCGGACGAAGTAATTATCATGACTGACGACGGCTCGTACGGTACCAAGGGACTGGTAACGGAGGGTATAGAGAACGTCATCAAGCGTGAGAAGGTGGACAAATGTTTTGCCATCGGTCCCGCCATCATGATGAAATTCTGCTGTCTGCTGACCAAAAAGTACGAGATACCGACCGACGTATCACTGAACACCATCATGGTAGACGGTACGGGTATGTGTGGTGCCTGCCGCATCACCGTAGGGGGCAAAACACGCTTTGTCTGCGTAGACGGACCGGAGTTCGATGGTCATCAGGTGGATTTCGACGAGATGTTCAAGCGCATGGGTTCGTTCAAGGATGTAGAACGCGAAGAGATGAGTCACCTGGAAAGGAGCATCACCCCAGTCGAACCCGCCCCCGAGCAAAGCGGATGCCAACTGGAGGGCGCCTCCACCCGTGCACAAGTTCCCTTAGAAGAGTTGCTAGACCGCAAGGCTCCCTGGCGTGAGGAACTGCGCAAGAGTCTGAAACCGAAGGAACGTACAGCCATCGCCCGTTGCCCCATGAACGAGCTGGATCCCGTTTATCGTGCCACTACACGTACAGAAGAGGTGAATACCGGCTATACCAAAGAGCAAGCCATGACCGAAGCCAAGCGTTGTCTGGACTGTGCCAACCCCACCTGTATGCAAGGCTGCCCCGTCAGCATCAACATCCCCTCCTTCATCAAGAACGTAGAACGGGGCGACTTCCTCTCCGCTGCCCGTGTGCTGAAACACACATCTTCATTGCCAGCTGTCTGCGGCCGTGTCTGCCCGCAGGAGAAACAGTGCGAAAGCCAGTGTATCCATCTGAAAATGGACGAACCGGCTGTCGCCATCGGCAACTTGGAGCGTTTCGTAGCCGATTACGAACGCGAGAGCGGCAACATCGTATTGCCTGAACTGGCTCCGAAGAACGGCATCAAGGTAGCGGTGGTAGGTTCCGGTCCGGCCGGACTGAGCTTTGCCGGCGACATGGTAAAGAACGGATACGATGTCACCGTTTTCGAAGCCTTGCATGAGATTGGCGGTGTGCTGAAGTATGGTATTCCCGAATTCCGTCTGCCCAACCAGATTGTGGACGTAGAAATCAACAATCTGGAGAAGATGGGAGTACACTTCATCAAAGACTGCATCATCGGCAAGACAGTCAGTGTGGACGACCTGCAACAAGAGGGCTATCAAGGCATCTTCATAGCCAGCGGTGCCGGTCTGCCCAACTTCATGGGTATCCCCGGCGAGAACAGTGTCAACATCCTGTCGAGCAACGAATACCTGACCCGTGTCAACCTGATGGATGCGTCCAATCCCGATACCGATACCCCCATCAACCCTGCCAAGAGCGTCATCGTAGTGGGTGGTGGCAACACAGCCATGGACTCCTGCCGCACCGCCAAGCGTCTGGGTGCCGAACGTGTGCGCATCGTCTACCGCCGCAGCGAAGCCGAGATGCCCGCCCGTCTGGAAGAGGTGAAACATGCCAAGGAAGAAGGGATCGAGTTCCTCACCCTGCACAACCCCATTGAATACATTGCCGATGAGAAAGGAGCCGTGAAGCAGGTGGTACTGCAACAGATGGAACTGGGCGAGCCTGATGCCAGCGGCCGCCGCAGTCCTGTACCCATCCCCGGTGCCACTGTCACACTGGACATTGACATGGCCATTGTTGCCGTAGGCGTATCGCCCAATCCCATTGTGCCCAAGTCCGTCAAGGGGCTGGAGCTGGGACGCAAGAACACCATCGCCGTGAACGACGAGATGCAGAGCAACATCCCCACCATCTATGCCGGAGGCGACATCGTGCGCGGTGGTGCTACGGTCATTCTGGCTATGGGCGACGGACGCCGAGCTGCTGCCGCCATGCACCAACAACTGCAAAAATAGAAGGAACCGGATATCGACAGGAAGAGGAGCCGGCGTGCCGGTTCCTCTTCTTTTGTCAGCATCTTACCATACTTTGATTATCCATTCCGCAAAATGCACTCCAGCACAAAAAAAATTCATCATCCGATGCAGTATTCGCACTGCAACTGCATTTATAGAATAAACACGTGTCGCAAGAACAGATGAAAGAAGAGATACTGGCCGAACAGTGCAGGCAAGGTGACAACCGAGCCCGCAAAAAGCTGTACGAGCATTATGCCGGACAAATGTTCGGTATATGCCTGCGCTATGCCGGTGACAGAGAGACGGCAGAGGACCTTCTGCACGACGGTTTCCTGCAAATCTTCCATTCGTTCGACAAGTTCACATACAGAGAAAGCGGTTCGCTGCGTGCCTGGATGGAACGGGTGATGATGAACACGGCCCTTCAATACCTGCGCAAGAACGATGTGATGCACCAACGCATTGCCATCGAGGAGGCACCCGAAGCGTACGACAAACCGGAAGAGGCGGCCGTAGAAACCATTCCCCGTCAAGTGCTGATGCAATTCATTTCCGAACTGCCCACGGGCTATCGTACCGTCTTTAACCTGTATGTATTTGAAGAGAAATCGCATAAAGAGATAGCGGCTCTGCTGGGTATCAACGAGAAGTCATCGGCTTCGCAACTGACACGTGCCAAAGCTGTACTGGCCGAGAAGATACGGGCTTGGCAGGACAATAACGCATAAAACGAGAAGTTATGGAAGACGAAAAGTGGTTGAAACAAATAAAGAAACGACTGGATGACTATTCCGAACCTCTGCCACAGGGAGGATGGGAACGGATAGAGAGAGAGATGGAGACACCCGTTCTGCAGCCCCGTCAGACGTGGATGCTGCGTCCATGGGTACGGATGGCTGCCGCTGCGGTTCTCTTGCTCGGCATCTCTGCCATCAGCCTCTGGCTGCTGCAGAGCCCCGTAGGCGAAGAAATGCGGCAGATGCCTCCTATAGCCCTGCAGCCGGACGAGCTGCCCTTGCCGACGATACCCGACCGCACACGCCCCGAGGAGAAGCGGCTGGCCATGCAGCAGATCCGCCCGGCAACACCGCAGACCTCCCCTGAACTCCTCCCGAAGGAACCGACGCAACCTGTCCCAACGACGGATGACATACACCTCGATGCCGAGGAGGATATTCCTGCAGAGATGGTCTCTACAGCATCCCAACCAACCACACAGTCTGTCACCGAAGAGAAAGAGCCCAAATACAAGCCTTCGGACAAGAGCAAACTGCATCTGCCCGACTCACGTCAGAAGGAGAAACGGCGCAAGAAGTGGAGCGTCGGGGTCTCCATGAGCAACGGCACCCTGAGCTCCGGCAGTCTGCCGGAACTGGAAGATTTTGTGAACGACCCCGTTTTCTCCACCGAACAACCCCCATTCTACCAGAACGGCATCGTTGTCTCCAAAGACATGGAGCTGGTCTACCTGAACGGACTGCCCTACCTGCAGGAACGGGAACGCAGCATCGAATCCATCCACCACAAGCAACCCCTCAGTTTCGGCCTGTCGGTGCGTAAAGAGCTGAGGAGCCGCTTTTCTGTCGAGACCGGTGTGACCTATACCTACTTAGCTTCTGACATCCAATGGAAAGGCGAGAAGGAACAGGACACCCAGAAGCTGCACTACATCGGCATTCCGCTGCGGGCCAACTGGCACTTCATAGAGAACCAGAAGGTACAGCTCTATCTCTCCGCCGGAGGGAGCATCGAGAAATGCGTATCGGCCAAAATCGGTTCGGAGCACACAAGCATCCATCCTCTGCAACTGTCGGTCATGGGAGCCGTAGGTGCCCAGTACAACCTGAGCAACCATGCCGGCATCTACATCGAGCCGGGCCTCTCATACTACTTTGACGACGGTTCGGACGTGCAGACCATCCGCAAGGAGAATCCGTGCAACTTCACCCTACAGGCGGGCATCCGACTGACCTATTAATTGGCGTATGGGAAGGGTGTATCTATTGCTGCTATGGTGGCTGGCTGGCAGAAATCTGATGCTCTACGGAGCAGAAGCGGGAGACACGCTGCTCTTCCGGGTGGTAAGTTACAACACCGAAAACCTGTTTGACTGCCGAGACGATTCCCTCAAGGCCGACGAAGAGTTTCTGCCCGATGCCGTACGCCACTGGACACCCACCAAGTACCGCAAGAAGCTGGATGCCATCGGACGTGTAGTGGTAGCGGCAGGAGGTGACCGGATGCCTCCGGCACTGGTGGCTCTGTGCGAGGTAGAGAACGACAGCGTGCTCACCGACCTGACCCGCCGTTCCCTGCTACGCGAGGCAGGTTACCGCTACGTGATGACCCATTCGCCTGACGTGCGGGGCATTGACGTGGCACTGCTCTACCAGCGTCATCTCTTCAAGCCCGTCGCCTGCCAATCATTGTTGGTCGCAGGGGCCTCCCGCAACCATCGCCCCACCCGCGACATCCTGCACGTCAGTGGCAGGCTGCTCAACAGCGATACGCTGGATGTTTTTGTAGTACATTTTCCCTCCCGTTCGGGCGGTGCCAAGCAGAGTGAGCCCCGCCGGCTGGCAGCAGCCCGCCGGTTGCGCCGTGCCACCGACAGCCTGTTCCTCATCCGCCGGCATCCGCAGATTCTGGTGCTGGGCGACTTCAACGACTATCCTCGCAATGCCTCCATCCGCCAGGTACTTCAAGCTGAAGCCCCCTCCTCGGCAGACGATATCATCGAACCGCATCGACTCTACCATCTGCTGGCCGACAAGGCTGCCACCCGAAAGGGCTACGGCAGTTACAAGTATCAGGGAGCATGGGGCCTGCTGGACCATATCCTAGTATCAGGCACCTTGCTGCAACCGTCGTCTACACTGCACACCGCCCCCTCGATGGCCGATGTCTTCGCCCCCTCCTTCCTGCTGACGGACGACCCCAAGTACGGGGGTGTACAACCCCTGCGAAGCTATGTCGGGATGAAGTACCAGGAGGGATATAGCGACCATCTGCCTGTTTTTGCAGATTTCATAATCATATATTGAATATTTTTCGTTACTTCGCACTTTGTATTGACAAAACATAAAGTCGTATGAACAAAAGAGCATTACAAAAACTTGCATGCCTATGGGCCGTAATGGCTGCCCTCAGCCTCTGCACCGGTTGTAAAGACGATGACCCTGCCGTAGAACCCGAAGTACCGGAAACGCCTGAGACACCCGAAACTCCTGAAAATCCTGATAAGGACAAGACCGCCTATACCGACGAAAACGCCTACGCCAACTTCTTTGCCTTCAACATGATGGACGATGTATATCTGTGGAAGAGTGAAATCGAAAGCAGCCTGCGGAACTGGCAGCTTTCGGAAGACCCCATCACCAAGGTGAAAAGCGTACGCTACAAAGAGAACGGAGCCGATGTAGACAAATGGACCATGATGACGGACCAGTTCAGCAGCCTCATCAGCAACATGAGTGGTTCGGTGACTACAACGTATGGCTTCGACTTTCAGCCTTACCTGCGAGAGTCCGGCTCTACCGCCGCCTTAGCCTTCGTGCTCTATACCTATCCGGGCAGTCCTGCCGAAAAGGCCGGTCTGAAGCGTGGCGACCTCATCCTGCAAGTAGACGAAGAAGATATGAATACGACCAATTACACCAAGTTATACCAAAGTTCCAGCGTCACGCTGGGGCTGGGAAAGGTGGAAAACAAGCAATATGTGCTGACCGGCAAGACCGTGGCCATGACGGCTGTCTCCATGTACGAGGATCCCGTACTGATTGACTCCATCTACAACTGCAATGGAAAGAAGGTGGGCTACCTGATGTACAACAGCTTCACCCTGGCCTCGTGCGACCGGTTGGTGGAGGTGGCCAAGCGCTTCAAGCAGGAAGGAGTCAGCGAACTGATTCTCGACATGCGTTACAACGGAGGTGGCTACGTCTTCACAGAGAATGTGCTGGCTTCGCTGCTGGCTCCCGAGAGCGAGGTGAAGAGCGGTGCCCTCTATCAGACGGAAATCTGGAACAACGATTACATGGAGTACTTCCAGAAGAACAACATCGAACTGAACACCTACTTCCAGACTCAGTTCAAAGGTAAGGATGCCAACGGCACCGTCTACAACGTGAATACCGCCGATGCCAACATCGGCCTCCAACAGATTTATGCGTTGGTTGCCAGCGGCACGGCCTCGGCCTCGGAGAGCATCCTGACCGGTCTGCTGCCCATGATGAACATCAGCATCATCGGTGAGCAGACGCACGGCAAGTACTGCACCGGTATGCTGAAAGCCGGCTCGGAATGGTTTGAAGACGTAGAAGAGGCCTATACAGAGGCCAAGATGTCATTCAAGGAAGAGTTCCCCGAATATGCCAAATGGAAGGACTATATCAAAGACTGGGGCATCTACGTGATGATCAACCGCTATGCCGACCGCAACGGAAATACGCCCTGTATGCCTGACGGATTCAAACCCAAGCTGGCCGTAGAGGACTGCTTCGACGAGCCTTACCCACTGGGCGATGACCGCGAAGCCATGCTGCGTGCCGCTTTGCAGCTGGCCGGCAAAACCGACCTCACGCCCAGAGCTTCTACCCGCGCACTGCCGGCTAACGCACTGCACAACGGACGGAAGGTGGAGTTCCTCCATCAGCCTCTGGACGGCAAGCGCATCTATACCGGCACGCTGCCTCTCCACCGACAGCCGCTCTCTGCGGGACGTCCGGCCGAGGTACCGTCAGCCCTCCGATAAGACATACCCTTTTTTCATCAACGACTCAATCCGCAGGGTTGGGTCGTTTTTTAATGCCTTCCGCAGGTAAGTTATCTGTACATTCAATGCCAACGAGTTGGCATACGAGTTACTGCCCCAAACGCATTCGAGCAAGGTATCACGGTTGACCATGCTGCCCGGTCGCTGGGCCAACAGGCGCAGAATTTCGGCCTGTCGCGAGGTAATCAGCACCTTCTGGCTATCTGTTCGGATTTCATTCGAACTGTAGTTGAATACGCTTCGACCGATGTGATAGAGTTCATCCGTGCCCTCACCAGCTAACGGAGAGGAGAAGCGTTCGCGAATGCGTGCCAGCAGTTCCTCGGGATAAAAAGGTTTGGCCAGATAGTCGTTGGCACGCAGCTGGAAGCCCTGCAGACGGTCGGCCTTGTCACTGCGGTCAGACAAGAAGAATATCAGCACCCTGCTGTCCACCTCACGGATGCGTCCGGCCACCTCGAAACCGTTCAGTCCGGGCATATTGATGTCCAGCAGCACCAAATCCGGATCCACGACGGCAAACTGCTCCCAGGCCCGCTGCCCATTGCCACAGTAGGTGACGTCGTATCCCTCCCGCTCCAGGAAGCGTTTCAGAATCAGGGAGTACTTCAAATCGTCGTCGGCAAAGAGTATCTTCAGCTTCTTCATCGTCCATCACTGTTTATTTTGGGGAATCGTTATCTCCACCTGTGTTCCCTCGCTCGGTCGACCCGACAAGGAGACCGTTCCCCGATGTGCCTCTACCAGCAGTTTCACATAGCTCAGCCCCAGGCCGATACCGGGTACATCCTCACCGGACGGACGATGGCAACGATAGAACTTGTCAAAAACCCGCTCCTGCTCATTCACAGGGATGCCGATTCCGTTATCATTGACACGCAGATGCAATCCGTCCGTCCTCATTTCCGCCCGAATGTCTACCTCTACCTCGTGGTCGGAGTACTTGATGGCATTCTCCAACAGATTGCCCAGTATATTGGAAAGGTGCATCACATCGGCCGTGACTGTCAGCGCATCAGGCACTTCCACCCGGAATGTCACCTGCTTCTCCGGTGGAATGGATTGCTGTGCAAGCATCTTCTCTACGACCGGACGGAGTCGGAAGGTGGAGAGCGTCAACTGCAGCTGCTCGTCGTCGGCACGGGTCATGTCGCGCAACTTTCGCAGATAGGACGACAGGTTGTCCAGTTCCACTACCGAGTCGTGTACCGCCTCGTCCATGGTCTGCTCATCGGTACGCAGGGCACGGTCACCCATCAGGGCGACACACATCTTCAGCGTCTGTACCGGACGCTTCAACTCATGAATCATGGTGCCCGTAAAACTGCTTCGCAACTCTTCGATGCGTCGCTGCTTGCGTATGACACGCATCTGCAGCCAGAAGCAGATACCCAGAAAAAATATCATCAGCAGACTACCGGCCAGCTGCTCCCACAACCGCTGTACCAACGTGGAGAGTGACGGGAAGAGTCGCACCTCTACCAGACGTCCATGAAACAAACTGTAGAAGTGACGGACACGAATCACCGGACGCAGGCAGGAGCCTTCAACCGACACGCTGTCCACCTGATTCTGATACCATTCGGTACAGGGCAGGGTGTACAGGCGGGTAGCGAAACGGAGGGCGGGCAGAGAAACTGCCAGCAGCGAGTCAAAGCGCTGCAATGTGAAGGGCACATCCGCCTCCAGCTTATAGTCATCCATCGTTGTCCCCATCCACCCTTGCTGAACGGGGGTGGTAATGACAATCGAGTCGTCGTACACCACTTGTCCCAATGAATCGCGGGAGGAGAAGCGGTACGTGTCGACAAACTGTTGCGAAGTCTGAAGGGAGACCGAATCCTTCCGGAAGATGCTGTGCGAACTGAATGCAATGGAATAGTGGGTTCCCTCCCCAAAGTAGGGACGATGTTGCCGACTGCGCACCGAGTCGTTCAGAAGAAACAACTGCTCCAACCGATGGTGCAGTTCTATCCCCAGCTCCCGGTTCTTGTCCCGGCAGAGGTTCCACAGCCAGTAGCCCTGTCCCAAGGTCAGGACAAACATCGCCACCAGCGACAGCATCCAGATGATTTTGATTCTTCGTTCCATATCCATTCCTTAATGCCTTGCAAAGATAGGGGAAAGGAAGCATATATGGTACCCGCGAGGAGAAGAAAGACGAGCCGAGTAATATTTCAGTAATAACTTTCGGGGCATGGTATGAAGAAAAGCCGATAGCTTTGCCGCACAGAAACAATCAAAAAACAACTCACAATGAAAAGACATCTGCTACTCTTTGCCCTCTGGTGGCTGACAGCCACAACGGCAACCGCTCAGTTCAGGGTATTCATGCCCGAACCCAAATGCACGCCCGACACCCTCGGGATGGCACAACTGCTGGTCATGTATGACATGCGCAGCTACGTAGATACATCCAAACAGAGAAAGCCGCGAGAAGAAGAAGCCATTCTGGAGATAGGCAACGGCTTGAGCAAGTTCTACAGCTACGCCCAGTTTGTATGCGACTCGGTCTATGCCGACGACGTGGCCCGCAAGGCTCCGCAAGAAACCATCCTCGGGCATCTCAACCAGTACTCCAACTATTACCTGACGGAAGTGGTCTGCAAGAACTATCCCTCGGGACAGTGTACGGTACTCGAAACCGTTGCCGGAAGCACCCGTCTGCGTTATGAGGAGAAGACGGAGCTGCCGCAATGGCAGCTGACTGAGGAGACGGACAGCGTCATGGGCTATGCCTGCCAAAGTGCCGAATGCAGTTACAGGGGACGCCGGTGGAAGGTCTGGTACACACCGGCGATTGCCGTGGGAGAGGGTCCCTGGAAGCTGTGCGGACTGCCCGGCCTCATCCTGAAGGCCGAAGACAGCGAGGGGCATTACCTCTTCACCGCCAAAGGATTGAAGCAATGCCAACCGCCACGCCCCATCATCGCCAAACTGGCCATTCACGAAGCCGTCAGCCGCAAGCAGTACGACAAGGTACACGAACGGTACTGGAACGACCCGGTAGGTTTCGTCAGCGGTAACAATCCCAATACCACCATGGAGGTGACCGATGAGCATGGCAATCCCGTCCGTCCCCGAGGCGTGGCACACAATCCGATAGAACGTTAATGTCCTACCAGCCATGAGACACTCTGTTTCCTCGATAAGATGGAGGCTGTTGCTGGCGACAGCCCTCCTTCTGCTCCCCGCCACCGGCAGCTTCGCTCAACGTCTGCAGGGCATCGTTAGCGATGCCGAGAACGGCCAGCCTCTGGAGAGTGTGCTGGTCAGTGTACTGCGCGACGGGAAAGTCATCGACTATACCCTGACCGACGGACAAGGGCACTACTCCCTCAGCTGGTTGCGCACAGACACGTTGCAGGTCAGTGCCTCCCTGCTCGGTTACCGGCGCACCACTCAGACGGTGGGCAAGGCAGGCACGCTACACTTCCGCATGAAGAGCGAAAGCATCCAGTTACATGAAGTGGAAATCAAATCAAACCGTGTATACGGACGGAAAGACACCATCCGCTACGACCTAACCCGTTTTGCCGAAGAGAGCGACCGCCGGCTGAAGGATGTATTGAAACGCCTGCCGGGCATCGACGTAGAAGAGAACGGCCGGGTGAACTACAAAGGAAAGCCCATCGACCACCTGCTGGTAGAGGGAATGGACTTGACGGGAGGACGCTACAACCAACTGACCAACAACCTGAATGCCAAAGCTGTGAAGACGGCCGAGATTATGGAGAATTACCAAAGCCGAAAGGCACTACAAGGGAGAATCAACTCGGAAGAGGTTGCCTTGAACCTGAAAATAGATACAAAGAGTCGCGGGCATTGGCTGGTGAACGGCACCGCAGCCGGCGGATGGACAGCCCAAGACGAAGCGATTTGGGAAGCGGTACTCAACGGCCTGCTGCTGGAACGTGCCAAACAGACGCTTGTAAGCTACAAGGGCAACAATACCGGACACGAACTGAACAGCGAACAGCAGCAACTGGCCGGAACGCAGGAAGACGTCACTCCGGAATGTCTGCTGAAGCAGCCGAGCATCTCCACCCCATTGGCTCTGCACCGCGTCCTGCTGAACGAGACGCACACCGCCAACATCAACCGGATGGTGAAACGACCGGGCGACCGCAGTCTGCGGCTACAAGCCGGCTACACGCACGACGAACGGCAGCAGACACGCAGTACCTCTACTCTTTACTATCAAGGTACCGACACCATTGGCCAGCAGGAGTCCTATCACCATTGCAGCATCAGCGATGCCGCCCATGCCGAACTGTTCTACGAAGTGAACAGCGAGCAATACTACCTGAAGAACCGGTTTGGAATAGAGGGCAACCAAGAACGGAGCCGCGCTGCCGAAGTGTCGCAACGCATCCATACACACACCCTGAACGTCCACAATCACTTTGACTGGCTGCGCAGTCGGGACAGATCCACCTGGGAGGTAAAGTCTGCCGTACAATACAGCCTGCTGCCTGCCACGCTGCATGTAGGCGACTGGAGCGCACGCTATCGGCAACAGCAGTTCTACACAGACAATAGCCTGACGTATCTGCACAAATACAACGGACTGACACAGCATTACACGATGGGGCTGGCAGGCGAACAGATGCACTATACAGCCCCCCAACGCCACACAACCAGCCAAGGTTCCCTCTACGTCAAGCCAGGAGTGGAGTGGGAACACGACCAATGGTTTGTCAACCTGCAGGCACCCCTCAAGGTGCGCCGCTACTTCAACCTGCACGGCACCCGCCTGCTCTATCAAACCACCCTCTACGTACGTCTGCGTCCCGACCACCATTGGGAGTATTCGCTCTTCAGCAATCTGCAACGCTCGGCCGACGAAGGCATCTCCCTCTATCCCGCATCCTATCGTAGCGACTACCGTACCTGGCATAGTCACCCGTCGCGGCTGATACCGGTCAGTGACCATCGCTACATCCAACTCTACGGTGAATACAAGAACACCATCCAGGAGTTCTTCGTCACATTGCAAATCAGCTATGAGCACCAACAGCGCAACACGCTGACCGAGCTGTACCTCACTACGGACAGCCTGCGCTACAACCTGTACCGACTGACAAACAACGCAGAACAGTACCACCTGCGCAGCACGCTATCCAAAGGCATCTACGAATGGAAGATGCGTGCCGGCATGGAGCTGGACCTGCTTCGGAGCAACGGCCTGCAACGTACCAACGGAGAGAACCAGCACTACCGCTTCGACAACCTCACACTCCGCCCCAAGCTGACCTGGCTACCCACCACCTGGATGGAGGCCGAGTACAGTGCCACGCTGAACTACGGAGGCACGCAAATCAGCGGCGGCCAACGGCTCGCCCCACTCTTGCATGTCAACCAGCAACTCAAGCTGAGTTTCAAGGAGAGAGGCTTTGAACTGCACCTCACCGGAGAACACTACCGAAACGAACTGGACAACCAGACCCGGAAGCACACCCTCTTTGCCGATGCTTCGGCCAGCTACCGCAATCGCAAAGGAAGATTCGAGATAGGTGTGAACAACCTGTTCAACCAGAAAGAATACACCTACACGCGCTATGCCGAGACGCACAGCACCACCTCACGCATCGGCATCCGCCCACGTGAATACTACCTGAAGATAGACTGGCAGTTCTGACGCAGCACGCCTACCAGACGCGCACCGCCGAGTAGAGCAGGATACCGACGATGGTCAGGCTACCCACCAACACCGGTGAAAGGATATGGGTCAACTGGTCGGCGCGACGATAGCCACTGAGTCTCTGGAACAGCCTATACATCAGCCAGGCACCCAACCACCCTATCAGCATACCGGCCAGCAGATCGCCTAAATAGTGTACGCCCAGATACATGCGTGAGTAGCACGTCACGATGGCCCACACGAAGAGGAAGAGGGTAAGCCACTGGCGACGGAACAGGTAGCGGATGAAGAAGGCCAGTCCGAAGGTATTGGCGGCATGGCACGAAGGAAAGCCGAAACGACCGCCCCGATAGCCGTCGACGATGTGTACCAGTGGTGAAATGGGATTATCCAGATTGGCGGGACGCATCCGTTCGGCATACGGGCGGATGAGGGTAGCCCCCACCTGGTCGGCAAAGGTGATAGTCAGAGCCAGACCTATCATGCAAAGCAAGGTCACTTTCCACGAGAAGTTGCGCAACATGACGTACCAAATGGCCACATACATAGGAATCCATATCAACTTGCCACTAAAGGTCTTCATGAAGTAGTCCCAGAAGGGAGCGTGCATACCGTTAATGAATAACAAGATTTCGTTGTCGATTTGTAAAAGATACTCCATTATTATCTTAAGCTAATAAACATACACATGTTAAACGTCGCAAACATCACCTTGCAGCCAGATCGTCGTACAGTTTCTGCAAGTATGCCATTCCTCTCAACAGGTTCTCACCCGGGTTCGTTCCCTCATCAAGCACCGTTTGTCCGGCTTGGCAATCGTATATCACCCGATTGCTGTCCGTCACCATGCCGAATGCATCGGGCACCGTGAAGAAAGCGAAATGGGGGGAAACCGGATGGAGCATATCTTTGCTGAAGCGGAATTCGTTGTGCGGCAATCCCAACTGTGCCAACAGGGTGGCGGCGAGGTCATGCTGCGACCCGCAGACATCAATCCGGCGTGGATTTCGGATGGCACCACCCACCATCAACAAGGGTATCTGATACCGTTCGAAAGTCAGGTTGCTGATGCCTTCGGGATAACAGCCCAAATGGTCGGGTACCAGCACCACCACCGTATGCTGCCACTGAGGTAACTTACGAAAGGCACGGATAAAGCTGCCCACACAACTGTCGGCATAGGCAAAGGCATTGAGGCGATCGTTCTGCAACCGACGGTAAGGCACCTCGTAAGGTTCATGACTGCTGGATGTTTGCAGGACACGAAAAGCCGGACGGGTTCTGCCGGCATCAGTCGCATCATCGTCAGCCTCCTTCTTCAGTTCGTCCAGCAGACGGGCAAACACCAGATGGTCATGGGCCCCCCACTTGCTCAACCGCTCAGACACCGGAAAGTCCACATCAGACACGATGGACTCAAAACCCGATGACATCAGATAGGAGCGCATATTGGTAAAGTCGGCATCTCCGCCGTAATAGTAGCGCGACGAATAGCCGGCCTTTCGCAACGCTCCGCAGATGGAAGGCAGATGCTGCGTCTTGCGGGGATACTTCATGATGCTGGTCGTGGGCTGGGCCGGATAACCACTCAATACCGATACCAATCCACGGTCGGTACGGAAGCTGTTGGCATAGAAGCGGGTGAAAAGCACTCCTTCGTGGCAGAGGCTATCCAGACAGGGGGCGATATTGGGCTCTCCGCCCAATGCTGTCAACAGACGGGAAGAGAAACTCTCCAAGATGACAAACAGAATATCGGGACGCGACGTCGTGAAGAGTGTATCCGTCGGCTCCACAGCTACCGAGTCGGTCTGTGGGCAGAGGGAGGCATCCTGCATCATCACAAACAAGCTGTCGGCTTCGTCAGGCTCCATGAAACGGTACTGCTTGCTGAAGTCTTTCTGCTTCGACAACGACTCCATCAGACTGAAGGCCGGATTGACAGCCGCATGATTCAACCGCAGATTGTCACTGAAATAGGCTTGCCCCACATTCATCGTGGAGACGGTCAGTCCGCCACGGATGGGTATGAAGAGCAATCCAGTGAACAGCAACAAAAGCAACGAAACCCGCAAAGGGTGATAAGGCAACTTCATACGGCTCGTCATCGACGGACGCAACAGGCAAGCATGGAAAAGGGCATAAACCAGCAGGGCATAGAACAGCACGGCCAGCACCCCTCCTATCACCATCCACACACTGACGCTGGCCACGGCATCCTTCGGCGAAGAGAAAAAGTAAAAGAGCGGAGTGGCATCCAGCGGGAATCCCCAAAAGGCATACAACCCGATGTTGACCGTCAGTATAAGGGAAAGCAGCAAAGCCACCGTCCCGAAATAGAACTGAAAGAGGCGACGAAGCCAGGAGGCAGAGGTCCAAACCGACACCACCAGCAATAGGCCGGGCAGCACCGAAAGATAACCGGCCAGCGAGCGGTCAAGCGGCAGGCCATGATACATCACCTGCAACCAGTCAACCCATGAACGGTCGGCATACAGCGAAGTGTAGCAGAGCATAAAGAGGGGCTTCTGCAGCACGAACAAAAGGAGATACAGCAGGTATATCTTGACAAAAAAGAGAATTCGGTTCTTCATATCAGTTTGTCTGCGATGATTACGGGGGACAAAGGTACACCTTTTGTTCCAAAATTCGCTGAATTTGGCCGATTTAGTTTATCGGCAACCGAGAAAGCAGTACATTTCCCAACCTCCCGTAGGGCTACAGTCACTGCTGACGCTTCAGATAGAGTCGATGCGTGATGGTCTGAGGCAATTCGCACTCGTAGTGGGTCACCATCAGCATCGTCTTGTCCTGACGACGACAAAAGGCCTCGATGATACGCTTTACCCGCAGCCGGTTATAGGTATCCAACCCGTGCAACGGTTCATCCAGAATCAACAGCTCGGGATCTTTCACAAAGGCACGTGCCAACAGAGCCAACCGCTGTTCGCCGCTGGAAAGCTGCAGGAAAGGGCGCTCCTTGAGCGATGCGATGCCAAAGATGTCCATCCACCATTCACAAATGGCCAACTGTTCCGCATGGGGGCGCACATAAAGCCCGATGCTGTCATGCAAGCCGCTGGCCACGATTTCAATGGCCGGCAGGTTCTTCAGGTAGGCACGGTGCATCTCGGGACTCACATAGCCGATGTGCTTCTTGATTTCCCAGATACTTTCGCCAGATCCCCGCTTACGGCCGAACAGGCTGATGTCACACGCATACGATTGGGGATTGTCGGCACACACCAGGCTGAGCAGTGTAGACTTGCCCGAACCGTTGTCACCGCTCAATGCCCACTTTTCGCCTCGATGCACCGTCCAGTCCAACTCTTTCAGGATGGTACGTTCATCGTAGCGGATACTCACCCGATTCAGCTTCACCACCTCATCGCCGGTATAGTTCGTATGGTCGTATGGCAATGCTTCCACCCGTTGCTGCAGCTTCGCAAAGTCATCTTCAAGCCCGCTACGCATCGCCTCATACCGGCGGTTCCATTCCGCAAGGTAGGCCTCGCGTTCCAGCTTCGCCCCCACCCTCTTCTGCTCCACAGATACCACATGGGTGATGAAGGAAGGGATATCGTCAAGCATCGAGAGTACCAGCACAATCTGCAATGCCTTCATACGCGACAATTCATCCAGCAGCCCACCCAGCAGTTCGCGTGTGGGGGCATCCAATCCGATGAACGGATTATCCATAATCAGGATTCGGGGAGCTGTCAGCAACGCCTTCACCAACTGGAACTTGCGCAACTCGCCGCTGGAGAGGAGGATAATCTTTTTGTCCAGCATCGGCTCTATTTGGAAGAGGTCGAACAGCCGGTGCTCCAACGCCTGATCCTTGCCGCGTCCCAGCAGGTCGCGTACCAAAGGCACGTCATCATGCTCCGTCTGATTCCACCGCTGCTGGTAGTAATAGTTGCCGTCGGCCGAGCCGTAGGTGTCGCGAAAGGCGATGTACTTGATATTCTCGTAGGCTGTTGTCGAAAGTGACGGCCGGAAGTCGTACGTCAGCGAGCCACTGAGTAAGGGATACTTGCCCGTCAGCATATCAACAAAAAGGCTCTTGCCAGCTCCGTTAGGACCGACAAGAGCGATATGTTCGCCATCCAGGATGTCTAATGTAACAGGTGCCTCCAAGCGTACCTGCGGATTGCGAGCCAAGGCATCGCACAGCTTGATTGTATGTTGTAGCATAACTTATTACTCTTCACAAAACAGGCTGCAAAGATAGTGCAAATCGAGAGAAAAACTTTCATGCTTGCATGAAAAGTTATTCCGAGATGCAGCCTATCTTATTTAAAGATAGTGCAAAAAGCCGAGTAAGCAAGAGGAGGGTATACCCAAATTTTGATACACCTTCCTTTAATCTTTAGATTAGTCTGCTCCTATTAACTCATCAAATGATGACAAGTCTGGCACTTGGATTACTTATAGACAATCAACGCCGACTGTGCAGGAACCGAAAGTTCGGGTCCGTAAAGGGTACTCAGACCTTGCTCGCTGATGAAGCCGTCCTTGCACACCACCGTATACTTACCTTCAGGCACAGTCACCTTGGCTGCCTCCTTGCGTGCATTCAGCACCACAACGATGTTTCCCCAAGCATCGCCTCCTGCATGTTCCTTCAGGCGATAGGCCACTACATTGGTGCCTTCTACCGGCAGGAATTCCAGATGGGTGCGTACCTGCTCGGCATCCCCCATTCGGAAGGCGGGGTGGTTCTTGCGGAGCTGAATCAGGCTCTTGTAATAGGCAAACACATCTGAATGAAGCGCCTTGCGCGACCAGTCGATAGCATTGACCGAATCGGGGCTCTGAAAACTGTTGTGAACTCCCTTCTTGTCACGCATCACCTCTTCGCCGGCATAGATGAAAGGAATGCCCTGCGAGGTGAAGACAGCCGTCTGAGCCAGTTTGTCCAACCGGGCCAGTTCATCGGGCGTGATGGCAGGCACACTGGCATGGAGACGGTCCACCAGACACATATCGTCGTGACAGGATATGTAGCTGATCATCTGCGTAGGCTGTCCGGCCCACGGTGCCTTGCTGTAATTGACAGAATCGTTGCAGACCTGCGGATGGCGGATGGCACCTGCTATACCGAACTTGATGCTTTCCTCGCTACCGGGCAAGCCGGCCAGGAAGGCACCCTGCTTGTTGTCGTTGAACGGTCCGCGCAAGGCATCGCGCAGTTCGTCGCTAAATGCTGCGATGCCCGGCATCCGATGGACATTCGCCTTCATGGCCAGCGAGTCTTCGGGCATCTGCGGTGCCTGAGCCGCCCAGCCTTCACCATAGATAAGTACAGTGGGGTCAATCTCTTCGGCCGCTTTACGGATTTCATTCATCGTCTCGATGTCGTGAATACCCATCAAGTCGAAACGGAAGCCATCCAGATGGTACTCCGTCATCCAATATTTCACACTCTCTACCATGAACTTGCGCATCATGGGACGGTTGCTGGCCGTCTCGTTGCCACAGCCCGAAGCGTCGGCAAACGAGCCGTCAGACAAGTGGCGGTAGAAGTAGCCGGGAGCTGTCCGCTCGAAGTTGCTGTCTGAGGTGTTGAAGGTATGATTATACACCACGTCGAGCACCACCCGGATGCCGGCCCGATGCAAGGCCTGCACCATCTGCTTGAATTCACGGATGCGCACCTCCGGCGTATAGGGATCTGTTGAATAGGAGCCGTCGGGCACATTGTAATTCTGCGGGTCATATCCCCAGTTATACTTGTTCTCGTCCAGTCGGCTCTCGTCAACCGATGCATAATCGTATGAAGGCAGCAGATGGACGTGCGTCACACCCAGTTCACGCAGGTGGTCGATGCCGGTAGCCACCCCTTCGGGACCCTTTGTGCCCTGCTCGGTCAGTGCCAGGAACTTACCCCGATGCTCGATGCCCGATGTGGGCGAGATGGAGAAGTCGCGGTGGTGCATCTCGTACAAGATGACATCGGCCGGCGATGCCAGCGGCGGACGGCGGTCTTCCTGCCATCCTTCAGGATCGGTGGAACGGAGGTCGATGACAGCGGCCCGCTTGCCGTTCACACCCACCGCACGCGCATTGATACCCGGCGTATCGCCCAACCACTTGTCGTTCACCTTCACATTGAAGGTATAGAACTTTCCCTTCAGATCCTTGTCTACTTCCACCATCCAGGTGCCCTCTTCTGCAGCATTCATCGCTACAGTCTCGTAGGCATGTCCACCCTCGCCGGCTTCATAAAGCATCAGACGCACCTCATCGGCCGTAGGAGCCCACAAGGTAAAGCGTGTAGAGGCCGGGGTGTATTCCATCTCCGTCAAACTGCCCGAACGGACAGGATAGAGTTCGTACGAAGCATACTCTTGCTTTGCAGAGGAGCAGCTCATGACCGTTGTGGCAGCTGCTGCCACTCCGATAATTGCCAGTTCATTCAATTTCACCATATTCCTATTTATTTTGTATTGTTTCTTCATCCGTTATTCCTTTCTATGCTTCACCGGCTTACCTTGTCGGGATTCTTTGCCACAAAGTCCTTCCATCCGCGATAACTCTTCTCCACCACAGGGCGTCCCATCTGCAGATAGTGGCAATAAGCGGCAGCCAACGCATCCGTTGCATCCATAAAGGTAGGCATGTCGCGCTTGTCGAAGTGCAGCATCCGTTGCAGCATATCGGCCACCTGCTCCTTCGAGGCCTGCCCGTTGCCGGTGATGGCCATCTTGATTTTCAGCGGGGCGTACTCGGTAATGGGGATGTCCCTGCTCAAGGCTACCGCCATGGCCACACCCTGCGCACGGCCCAGCTTCAGCATAGACTGCACATTCTTGCCAAAGAAGGGAGCCTCGATGGCCAGCTCGTCGGGCAGATAGCTTTCAATGATGCTCAGCACCCGTTCGTGGATGTGACGCAGCTTCAGATAGTGGTCGCCAAACTTACGCAAGTCGATGATACCCATCGCTATCATCTCCGCCCGCGTACCTACTACACGCAGCACCCCATATCCCATGATGGTAGTGCCCGGATCGATGCCCAATATAATCTTTTCCTTGACCGGCTGTATCACTCAATCACCTCCATCAACGTGGGAAATCCCACCACCTTGTCCTTGAATATTTTCAGCATCTCGTCATTCAACCCCACGCCCTGTTCGCGGTGCCAGCGATGCAGCGAAGCCGAGTCGCCTACCTCGAACTGTACGGAGAAGCAACTGCTACCCGGCTCCCTGTGACTCAGGATGCGCGTGATGCGCGGTGCTTGTAGTGTCCCCTCTTTGGCTATTTCGGGAAGATAATACTCTTGCAACCAGACCAGAAACAACGATTCCTGTCCCTCTTCCACTTGGTATGTCGTATTGTAAATCAGCATAAAATCATCTTTTTTGCAAAATCTTTCGCAAACATAGCAATTATTTCAGAAATATGCATTATATTTGCACCGTCAAAATCGCAAAGACGTTGCAAACGTTAGCAGAAAAGGGGCGTTAGCTCATCTGGCTAGAGCGCGACACTGGCAGTGTCGAGGTGATGAGTTCGAGTCTCATACGCTCCACCTTCAATACATCCTCCGCATGAAGCGGAGGATTTTTTATTCGTAATCACAATAACTTATACCACTATCCACTATGCTGGGAACCATTGTCAACACCCTGACTATCATCACAGGCAGCCTCTTCGGACACGTTGCCAAGAAAGGAATCAAGGAACAGTATCAGAAGGTCATGTTCACGGCCATGGGTCTGGCCTCGCTGGCACTGGGATTCAATGCCGTCAGCAACCACCTGCCCAAAAGCCAGTATCCCGTACTCTTCATCGTCAGCCTGTCGGTAGGGGGCCTGATAGGCACCATGCTCGACATTGACGGACGGTTCAAGCGACTGGTGAACCGCTACTCCAAGTCCAATCTGGCACAAGGACTCTCTACCGGCATCCTGCTCTATTGCATCGGCACACTTTCCATCGTAGGTCCCATGATGAGTGCGCTCTATGGCGACAACACCTATCTGTTTACCAACGCTACGCTGGATCTGGTGACGTCAGCCGTGCTGGCCACTACCTACGGCATCGGCATGGTGCTGGCGGCACCGGTCCTCTTCTGCTGGCAAGGCAGCATCTATCTTATCGCCAGTCTGGCCGGCAACATCATCCCCGACGCACTGGTCACGGAGATTTCCATTGTGGGCGGTACGCTGATTGCAGCATCGGGACTGGGCATCCTGGAAATCAAAGACTGCAAGACGCTCAACCTGCTGCCCGCCTTGGCCGTCCCCATCCTCTTCTTCCTGATTAAAGGATTTGTGGCCTGATTCCACATTAAAACTTCCGGGCCAGAAGTTTAAAACTTTCGCGCCGGAAGTTCTAATGTTTTAGAGGAAAAGTTTTAAACCTTTTTCAGGTCAATTGAAATGCCACACCTGAGGCATCAGGCACCTGTGGTATAGACCAGTGCAGCCCCGATGGCAGTGCGGTATTCGGCATAGGCGGGGATGTGGAAATGCACGTGGTACACCTCCTCCAGCCGCGAGAAGACCTCCCGGCACTGCGACAGCTGCGTCAGGTTTCCTATCAGCACAAAGTCGCGTATCGGACTGTTCAAGGCTGCAAGCACCGCCGCTCCGCCGATGGTCTGCAGTACGGTGCAGATGATGCCTCCGGCAATGTCCTCGGGCATGGCATTGCTGTCCGCCTTTCCCAGCAACGAGGCGGTGGCATGGACCGGCAGGTCGGGCAAGGCCGCATTGCAGATATCGCCTATCTGCAGATTGACGCGCGTCACATCTCCCTTCTCGGCCAGCTCGGCCACCTGATGGATGTCGTGCGTCTTCAGCAGCAGGCGCGACAAGCCTTGCAGGGTACCGCCCCCGATGCCCAGTCCGCCGATATGCTGGATGCGGTCACCGTCGATGCGTACAAAGGAGGTACCCGTCCCCATACTGACCACCATCAGATGTTCGATGTCCGTGGCATGGCGGGCTCCCAGTCCGTTGGCCAGAAACTCGTCGGCCTTGCGTGTAGGCAGCCCATACAGCGGACTGTTGACAAAGGCGCTGCCTACACCCGTCAGCATCACCTGCTCTACGTCGGCCAGCGCAATGCCGTTGTCGTAGATATATTTGCCGAATGCCCCAAACAGCGAGGTCACCGGGTCGGTAGCCGTGATGAACATGGGCGACTTGATGAGCCCCCCTTCCAGTCCCACTATTTTGGTGGTACTACCACCCACATCTATTCCTATTACAATTGCCATATCTTTCTCCGTTTATGATTGAAACATTCCGTTATTTGTTAAACAACTCAAAGGTGAACTTACACCCTATCTCCTTGAACTTCCAGTTGGCAAAGCTGCTGAAAAGCCCGAAATCGAAGATATGGGTGCCGATGCCATACCCCACCTCCAGATAGGGATTCAGGTGCGGCACCGCCAGCATGTTCAGATAGAGGCGCTCGTTCAGCACATGCTGTGTGTACTTCATCAGATGGGGCAGCAGCAGGAAAGGTGCCTCGTAGGTGACGTGTCCTCGCACATACTTGCGCGACGAGTTGTACCAGCGTCCGTCCAGCAACTGGAAAACACCCCCTATCTCATCGTTCCATCCTACGGGCAGGTTGCGCCGCGTGAAGTTGGTGAAGTCCACAAAGAAGAGCTCTTCCTGTTTGGTAAAGAGTCCGCTTCCAAAGCGGATGTAGAGGTCGCGCATCAGCCCCAGCGGGATGTTCTGCTGGAAGTCGAACTCAAACCGTTCGTACGCGCTGCTGGCATGAAGCACTCCCTTGACACCCCGTTCCCAGTCCAGCGACAAGGTGGGATACTTGGAATAGAGGTTCACCTTACGCTTGCCGCTCATGTAGTAATACTGGCCGGGAGTCCACGTCAGCCGCAGGCGGGGAGCGAAGCTGTTGTACGTATGGCGGAACTTCTGCAGCACAGAGAGGTCGAATCCGGGCGGCAGCGACGGCTCCGGCAGACTGGGCTGCGACTCGGGCGGTAGCAGCGTGAAGTTGGAACGTTCCGCCTCCGTGCGCCGGTGGATAGAGACACCGGCCTCCAGCGTCAGGCCGTTCACCATCTCCCAGCTGTGGCGCAGGTTTAGGTAGAGGTCCTTGAAGTAGTCCAGATGAATCTGGTTGAAGTCGAAGATGCTGTCGGGCATCGCCTTCAGTTCGTCCAGCACATCGCTGCTATAGATGCGGTTACCGTTACCTACTTCTAGATGGAGGGCGGCCCGCTTCTCAGGCCAGTAGTCAAAGTCGGTCCGCAGCCGCCAGTAGAACTCCTTATCCTTGAAGTTGTATCCGATGCGGGGCACGATGCGCAACAGCCTATCGCCCGTGAAGAGGCGGCTGTACTTGAACTCCTGCCGGTAGGAGAGGCCATTCTTCCCGCTATAGTCCAGTAGGAAGGGGTTGATAAGGGGCGAACAGCGCACACTGCCCACCTTGGCCAGGTCCAACGTATAGCGACTGATGAGTACATCGCCCACCTGTCCCCAGAACTCCAGATTGGAACGTTTGGGCTTCTCGGCACGAAGCAGCGTGTCACGCCGCAAGAAATAGGCTTGATAGAGCTCCTGCTCGTGTGCGTTGAGCGGTATCGGGCGCAGGCGGTTGAAGCTGGCCGTGTCACGCTGATAGGCATTGGTATCGCTGCGCAACGTGAACGATTCGGTCAGGTCATAGCGTCGGCGTTCTTCCCGTTTCCGCTGTTCGCGGCTCGGGTTCTGCTGCCTGATATCCTTGTAGTCCAGCACCGCCGTATAGCTGCCTTCGGCCACGCTGCCCAGAAAGCGGAAGGTGGCCTCTACATCGTACTTCACGGGCAGGAACTCGTCCAGTTCGCCCACTTCGCCCATCTTTACACGATTGTCGAAGCTGGTTACCTCCGAACGGCCGAAGAAGTGCATCTCGCGGATGCTCCACACCTCACTGCTCACTATCATATAGCCCGCCACTAACTGGAAGCTTTTGCTCCGGGGGCGGAAACGTATCTTGTACTGAAGGTTGTGACGCTGTCCCATCACACTATCTATATAATAGGTATAGTACTTCCGGGCATTGGGGGCCAAGGGAGAGAGCAGTTGGTCGTTGAAAAGCGTAGGCGAGTAGACGTTGATGTGAAAATATTCGGGCAGATGGCCGTCCATCTCCCAAAACTCAGAGGCAGTCCCCACCGAGGCTTTCACCTTCTGGTCATAAATGTCGGGAGCAGTGAAGTGCAGGTCGTTGTAGGTCTCCATCAGGTACTCGTTCACCCCCTTGCGCATACGGAACATGGAGGGGACGAAGCGCAGCAGGTGGTTGCGTTTCTTCAAGTTCACCCGCCCCTTGATGTAGAGTTCCGCCTTGTAGCTCTCGACGATGTGCTCGTACAAGGGGGCAAAGAAGATGACCTTCTGCATGAGCGAGTCTGCCTGGTGCCGGTTGGCATCCGCCGGCAGCGGCACATGTTCCTCCGCCCTGCCCGTCAGGCAGAAGGCGAAGAGCCCCATCAGGCAGAACCCTGTCATCAGCAACGTTTGGAGGCGAGCCATTTCGTTTCTATTATTCCATTATCATGATACCTGCACCCGTTTCACCAACCGATGAAACGACGGGCAAATGTAGAAATAATCTATAGAGGAAACAAATAAATGGCCGACATTCGGCAAGAAGGGGAAGAGAGAGGGAAGAACAGGAAAGAAGGCACCCCCACGCGAGGAGCACCTTCCCGACAATCAATCACAATCAGAGGCTGTCGCCAAAGTCCTTGCGGAACTTGGCCACCAGCTCTTCCTGCCAATAGCCAATCTCCTTCATGCGGCCGAAGAAGAAGCGGAGCACCTTCGGTTCCTCCGTCCACTCCAGTCCACCGATGAGTTCGCGGTTGTCCCAGAGCCACTTCACGCGGTCGGCGCAATACTTCACCTGACTCAGCGTGAAGACGCGGCGTGGCAAAGCCAGACGCAGCAGTTCCAATTCGGCATAGCGCTCCGTACCGTCGGGTTCGCGCTGCTCGCTCATCGTACCGCGCTCCATACCGCGGATGCCTCCGGCAATGTAGAGGGCAGCACCCACCGCAGCAGCCGGATATTGGTTATGAGGCAGATTGGGAACAATCTCCGAACAGTTCAAGTGGGCTCCCAGACCACCTGCCGGCTTGATGACGGGCACTCCGTAGTCGTCCAGTTCCTTCACTAAATAGGCGATGAATTCGGGTCCGTGGCTCAGGTAATCCATATCCAAACTCTCGTACAGACCTTCCGTTATACTCTCGATGGTACGCACGTCAATACCTCCATAGGTCAGGAATCCTTCGTACAGAGGGATATACTCCATCATGCTCTTGATAAGTGCTGCATTGTGGCTGGTGATGCCACCGCCTCGTGCGAAGCCCAGTTTGCGTGCCGAGAAGTAGATGATGTCCATCTTGTCGGCCAGCAGGTGGTAGATTTGCTTCGTCGTCATGTACTTGCACTGTGCCTCGCGCGTCTTCATGAAGTAGACGTTGTCCTGCAGCAGCGAAGCGTCGAGCACACTCAGCACGCCATATTGGTGACAGATGTCGGCCACGGCCAGCATGTTCTCCAGCGACACGGGTTGTCCGCCAATCAGGTTGGTACCGGCCTCCACACGTACAAAGGCCACGTTCTCGGGTCCGCGGCTCTCGATGGTCCGTCTCAGTTCGTCCAAATCAAAGTCACCCTTGAAGGGGTCGTCACTTTGGGGCAGCAGACCCTTCTTGGCCACCAGTTCCAGCACCTCGCCGCCGCAGCGGGTCACATGCGCCTTGGTGGTGGTAAAGTGGAAGTTCATGATGGCCACCTTACCCGGCTTCACAAATGCTTCGGCCAGAATGTTTTCGCAAGCACGTCCTTGGTGTGCAGGCAGCAGATAGTCTGTACCGAACACCTCTTTCACAGCCGCCTTGTAGCGGTTGAA
This sequence comes from uncultured Mediterranea sp., assembly GCA_945641355.1. Classification (GTDB taxonomy): domain Bacteria; phylum Bacteroidota; class Bacteroidia; order Bacteroidales; family Bacteroidaceae; genus Bacteroides. The sequence goes on from CALZEQ010000028.1 coordinate 37,944, forward strand.
GGTCTCACTGCCGGCATACGAGTCGTCTGCTATGTGCATGGCAGCCGTCTGCTTGTCCGACATGGCATTCACACCACTGTCTGTCAGCATATCCATGTAGATATCCCGATTCTGCAGCAGGAAGGTATTGTTGCCCGCCTCTTGAATACGTTTCAAACGCTCCTCTACAGGGAGCAGGTTCAGTTTTTGTACGACACGCACCTTGTGCATTTCCAAGGGTACTTGATTCTCAGGTTGATAAAATTTGACCGCCATAATCGTAAAAATGATAGTTGTTTTATAGTTATTGATTTTATATCTCTTTCGGACGCGGCAAAAGTAGCAAGAAGCCTACGGATGAGAACGAACAAGATTACAGATAAAACTACCATTTTTACCTTTACAGATGAAATAGACCATTTTTGTATACCATTATTACAGTATATCTACCAATAATCACTATATTTGCCGTACGCTAATCACATCACCTATGAAGATTATACAGAGCCAAGACGAATACAACCGCTATTTCCATCAGGACACCGTCCATCCCTATGTGTCGGTAGGCGACTTGTCGCGGGCCGACCTGACCTTATACGAGCCGATTGACTTCAACATGTATTGTGTGGTACTGATGGACAACGACTTCGGCGAACTGGTACGCAACGGCAAGTGTGTGCGATACCGCGCAGGCACCATCTTTTCACTCCGCCCCGGGCAGGTTGTCTCCATGAACCTGGACTATACGCAAAAGCCCCGTGGCTGGATGCTGGCTTTCCGCCCCGAGCTGCTGGAGAATTCCGGGCTGGGACGAGACTTCTACATGTTCAACTTCTTCCAGCAGGATGTGTACGAGGCACTGGAACTCTCGGAGACCGAGCGGGGCATCATTCTGAACTGCTTCGCCAACCTCTATGCCGAGTTGCATTCGCCTGCCGACTACCTGACCAACCACATGCTCCGCCTGGGTATCGGCCACTTGCTGAGTTACTGCAAGCGTTTTTTCGAGCGTCAGTTTGCCCTTCGAGCCTCGGTGGACAGCACGTTGCAGAGCCGTCTGGACATTTTGATAGACAACTACCTCTCCAGCGGGATGCCGGCACAAGAGGGGCAGCCCACCGTAGCCTGGTGTGCCCGCCAGCTCCACCTGTCGGCCAACTACCTGGGCGACCTGGTCAAGCGCGAGCTGCACGTCACGGCGCACGAATACATTCAGGCGAAGATTGTGCGGGCAGCCAAGAATCTGCTGGAAAGTACCTCGATGAGCATCACCGAAATAGCGGAGGAGTTGGGATTTGCCTACCCCAACCACTTCACCCGCATGTTCCGCACACAAACAGGATTCTCTCCCCTCAAGTATAGGAAACAAAGAGGGTGAATAGATGTGTTGTTGTGCAAATGATGGGAAAAGGAAAAGCCAACTTACTTATTTCTAAGAAGTTGGCTTTTTACCAGTCGGGGTGACTGGATTCGAACCAGCGACCACACGCCCCCCAGACGCGTACTCTAACCGGGCTGAGCTACACCCCGCTGTTTTTATTAACGGGTGCAAAGGTACGGCTTTTTAGGGAATCTGCAAATATTTGCGGCACTTTTTTTGCACGAATATTTGCAGCGGAATATAAATCATTGTTTTTCAACAGATAGCTTATCAAAATAATTTAGGCTCCATGCAGGCATCCATTCGATGACAGGTGTTCCGTCAGGAGAAAAGCGGATGGGAAGCCAAATGTAACGGCCATCGCTGGGATGCTCCGGACGCCAGCTGTCTGCCATAAAGATGTAGGCATCCCTCCGTCCGGCGACCGGTAGTATATAGGTGCTTTGCCCCTTGAAGGTAATCTCGGCATCGGGGCCGACGCAGGGCGTAGGATGCTGTATCCAGGGTCCCCAGATGCGCTTGGCAGAGAACAGGCGGGCCTCGTTGGGTGCCCAGCCCGTACAGCCCGACGCAATCATCCAGTAGGTACCGTCGTGCTTGAAGAGGGCCGGAGCTTCGTTCATTCCGCCCGCAGCCACACGTACAAAGCGACCTGTATGCCAGCGATAGTCGTTGGAGAGTTCGGCAATGTGCAGTGTCAGGTTCTCTTCGGACGCATAGATGTGGTATGCCTTTCCGTCGTCGTCCACAAACAGCGTCATGTCGCGTGCCATCTGGCCGTCCTCCAAGTCGCGTTTCAAGAAGAGGCCTTCCTTCACGGCCTGTTCCCAAGGCCGGGTCCACCACTCCTTGAAGTGGCTGCCATCCAACGTGTCGAAGAGGGCCACCTCCTCCTGGCTCATGTCAAACGGCAGGCAACCGGCATTGACACGCTCCGAACGCAGGAAATGGAACGGCCCCACCGGCGAATCGCCCACCGCCACGCCGGCACGTGCCGCCGCGTAGCCCTGTCCCTTCAGCTCCAGGTGGAACCACATGACGAACTTGTCGTTACGCGAATTGTACACCACCTTCGGACGCTCCAAGATGCATCCCCGTGCAATGTCACTGCTGTCATCGTCCGCCACAGAGAACACCACCCCTTCGTTCTTCCAGTCTGTCAGATTCGTCGACGAATAGCACATCACGCCCACCATGGCATTGCAGGTGGTGTCACTCTTGTGCTCACCATACCAATAATAGGTACCCTCATGATACATCACGCCACCTCCGTGTGCATTGATGTGATTGCCCTCCGTATCGGGCCATATCTCGCCCGAACGGATTTCCTTCATTTCCTGCTGCCGGCTGCAAGAGAGGCATACGCCCGCTACCAGCACTACCCAGATTCCTGTACCGAATTTCATGTTCTTTTTTCGTTTTCAAACTTACACTCAAAGATAAAGGATGTCCCACAAACCGCCAAACAATGCCGTGCAAAACTTTGGATTCATTCACTTTTTTCCCCTTCCGCTTTGGTTTACAGAAAAAAAAACTACACTTTCGTTCTAAATTTCAATCGATTATTAACCATATTCTCTTACTGCCATGAAAAATAAATTTTACGTAATGACGAGTGTACTGCTACTCTGCGTTACACTCGCGTCCTGCACACAGACAAATCCTGCTCCAACCCGCGTAGACATCTGCATCCATGGAGGCAACTCGGCAGGCATCATCGCCGCTTACCGCGCCAGCCTTGAAGGGAAGGTACCACTCATGCATTCGTTCTCCGAAAACTGAAATAACCCAGTAGCAAAAGATGAGCTTATTAAAAGAAGAGTTATCTTTGTGGGCCATAATAACATTATACACCATGCATTACGACCACCATCTGTTGATATACGATTTGCCTTCGGAACAAGGAGATGCCTTTGCCTTCAGCACCACCCGGCAAGGCGGATGCAGCACGGGAGCCTATGCCAGCATGAACTGCACCCCCTATACAGGCGACGATGCCTCTTGCGTGCAACGCAACCAGCAGCAGCTATGCGCCATCCTGCCACAGCAACCCATCGAGTTGGTCATTCCCTACCAGACACACGGCACCGCCTGCCTTGCGGTGGACGACACCTATCTGGCAGCTTCGCCCGAACAAAAACAGGCTCTGCTGCAAGGGGTAGATGCCCTGGTTACCCGCTGTACGGGCATCTGCCTCTGCGTCTCTACAGCCGATTGTATCCCTGTCATCATCTATGACAAGGTGCATCGCGCCGCGGCTGTTATCCATGCCGGATGGAGAGGGACCGCCCAATGCATCGTCAGCCGCACCTTAAGACAGATGCAACAGTTGTATGGTACGGAAGGCAGCGGATGTGTGGCCTGTATCGGCCCAGGCATCTCACTGGAAGCCTTCGAAACGGGTGACGAGGTGTACAAAGCCTTTGCGGCCGCAGGTTTTCCCATGACATACATCTCCGAATGGCATCCGTCCACCCACAAGTATCACTTGGACCTTCCAGCAGCCAACGTGATTCAACTGTTGGATTTCGGCATTCCCGACACACAGATTGAGCTGTCGCACATCTGCACATACAGTCGGCACGAGGAGTTCTTCTCGGCCCGACGTCTGGGCATCAAGTCGGGCCGTATTCTCTCCGGCATCATGCTGCGACCCGGAGATTGATTCAATCTGCCCTCATTGAATAGCAAGAAACGAAAAGGTTTTGTACTTTTGCAACCGCAAATAGATAATTATCCCAAAAACATGAGATTTCAG
>CALZEQ010000029.1 GCA_945641355.1 uncultured Mediterranea sp.
CAGCCTTTGACATGGTTGAATCACGGTGGTAACGCCGCTTTTTATCTGATTTGAGCGTATATTTCTCCATCATGGCATCAAAATACTTGCAGAAATCATCTGCCATACAAAATAATTCTGTAACTTTGTCCTCGGTGATCATGGCGATTATTGTTTGTAATTCTTTGTATTTGAGCACTATAAAGTTACAACAATTTTCGCTAATCACCAAATTTTCATGCATTTATAATTCGCCGAGCTCACGTTACTTATCTCATTACGATAGGCAGAATACAAACTATAGTTTCCGTTTTTCCTTAACTCATATGCACCGAACGGACGATAATCGGTACTATATACAATGTTATTATATATGGGCTCAACAAGCATTCCATACCTGTCCCTCAAGCCTAATCTACCCGTATTAGCGTCATCGATGTAGATGATACCCTGATACGGCGCTAATGTATAGAATCCTCGACGTCCATATTCTATACATGCATATTGGTTATAGCCAATAGACAAAGTCGGGAGTATTACTCCTAAGTACAGGATTGCCATCATGCGTATTTCTGCCAATCCTTGCTTGGCAAAAATCCGCCAACAAACATAAACAACCATAGACAAACTGGTGGCGAGCATCCCTATACGCCACATTCCGGCATAACATTGGGCATTTACGAAAAGCACCATAGCCACCACCATCAGCCATAGTTTTCCAACAACAGGATACTCCTCCGATGTACCTCTGCAAGAGGTCGTGTGTCTGGCAATCAGATATAAGCTGAGAGGTGACAAGACGATACATGCAAAACGACACATTCTATGATCCATGGCAAGTCCTGCATGTAACGCACAGATGGCTATCAGCAGCAGCAGGCAATACAGCCTTGCTCCCTTGTCCTTCCACAAAATCGCGCCCAAAGTATCCTCCCAAGTCAAAGAGGATGGTTTCATTGTTTTCCTGCAAAGCCCGACAATATACACAGTCAACGGTTCCAAGAATAACCATGCCAACAGCAGGCATTTGATTATGTTGTGGGTCAAGTGGTCATTGTTTATGCCCAAAACGACAAATGGCAAATCAGCGAAATCACCGGTTGTAACCATGACTTGTCCCACAACAGACAACAAAACGAATAAAGCCGAGAAGACTATTAATGGAATCCAACTTCGTTTCTCCCTGCGGTAAAGGAAGAATGAGAGAATGATTCTCACCACAACTGTGACTACCATAAGGAAATGAGCAGGGAATGACCACCAACTACAGTTTGCCAATGTAACCAACATCCATAAAGAACATACAGCCAAATCAAGCCAAAATGCTTTCTGTCTCATATTATATTCAGATTTAATAGCATACTAATATGGGTTATACTCTTTTATGACATAAGAGCAAGATTTGTAACCATATCTATCAATAGACTCGAAAATTATTCCTGTGTATTTTCAATTTGTCGGAAGAACACGAGACTGATAAGAAGATAGGCAGACCCTATCTATTCACGTATAAAACGGAGCGAGGTGTGCCCGGATAACCAGACACACCCCGCTTGCTCTTTGAATGAAATCTCGGGAATAAGATTACTTACGCTCGCCCAACTTGGCATCTACGTAGAAGATACCGGCCTCACCGGCTTTCTTCAGCATATCCACGATGCCGGCAGCCGTAGACTCTTCTTCTACCTGCTCGCGAACGAAGCCCCACAGGAAGTCCTGAGTAGCCTTGTCGTTTTCGGCAGCGGCCACATCTACCAGCGCATCAATCATCTTGGATACACGACACTCGTGTTCGTATACCTGTTCGAATATCTGCAAGGGCGTACCGAAATCGTTGGGTACTACGTCAATCTTGTCAACTTTTGCCTTACCACCACGCTTGATAATGTAGGCAGCCATAGCACATGCATGCTCTGTCTCCTCACGATACTGCTTCATCAACCAAGAAGCCATACCTGCATATCCCTCTTTCTCCATGAAGAAAGACATAGACAAATAGAGGTTAGCCGACCACATTTCAGCAGTAATCTGCTCATTAATCGCGTTTTGTAATTTTTCTGTAATCATAGCTTTATTGTTTATAAATTGAAATGATTACAAAAGTAACAAGATTACTTTAAAGTTGTTCACCCTATAACATTATTTAAGTATTAAATATCTTACCTGTCCATCAAACTGTCGGCAACCAACCGATGCGAGATAAAAGGCCGTCAATTCATAAGTTTGAAACCGATGAAGAAGGTGCGTGGCTGGGTAGGGCCATAGAAATAGCCTGAATCACGAAACTCTCCCTTGTCCAGGTCTTTCTGGAAACTGTTGAAGATGTTCTGTACACCGGTGTTCAATTGCAGCTTGATGTGGTCGTGCAGCACGAAGGTGTAGTTCAGCTTCAGGTTCATATCAAAGAAGTCGGGCGTATGCTCCATCCGGTCGGTCGGTACATAGCCGGCATAGTGAGGCACAATCATCGGCCCTGTATAGGTACCCGATAACGAAAAGTCGAACTGCTTCAACGGAGCCGAAGTGAAGGTGAAATAACCATAGTAATCAGGAGTACGGGGCATCCGGCGGGTGGCCAACGGTTCCCCATCTACTTCTGTCCAGACTTCATCGTTCGTATAGCGGCTGCGCTGTGCCGTGAATCCAAACTGGAACTGCACCTCTTTGCCGTGGGCCACCTTCGCATCGAGGTTGGCACCATACACACGGGCACCGTTGCCGTTGCGACGCTCTTTCACCAGGTCACCGGCTTCATTCTTCCCGATATCTTCCAGCACAAAGACATGGTTTAGGTCTGTATAAAAAGCCTCTACCAGTACATTGGCCTGCCAATGTCCCAGACGAGTGGTCCAATCCAACGAACCACTGTAGCTGTTGCTACGCTCCTCACGCAGTCCGTCGGCCAGCTGGATGAGCACACCCTCGCCTCCTACGGCCGTGACATGCAGGTCTTCGTCGTATGCCTGCGGTGCACGGAAACCGGTGGAATAGGTAAGGCGGGCCTGCAAGGCATCGGATGGCTTGTACAACAGATTGACACGCGGACTGAAGATGACGTTGTCTATCAGATTGTGTTTGTCCAACCGCGCACCCACCAGCAGCGAAATCAGCCGGGCTTTCCACTCATTCTGCACAAACGCACTGGCAATGCGCACCCGCTGCTCCATATCGCGGCCATAGCCTGTCATCACATCGTGCAACGAATTGTACTGGTATTCCACTCCGCCTGTAAAGGTAGCCGGCGAAACCAGACAACGCTCCATATTGCCCACATACATGCCTCCCGCTACCCAAGTCAGGTCTTTGGTCTTGCCATAGGCATTCAGGTCGCGCTGCGCACCGTAGTAGCTATTGCGGTCGGTATGCTGGAGGGAGGCATAAAGCGAAACTTTATGCTTATACTCCTTCCAATAGAGGTCATACCCCACCCCTCCACTGTTGATGACATGCCGCGTCTGCTCCGTGATGTCCGACTCATGCGGTTGCAGATCAAACTTGTTGCCTCCCCGACGAAACTCGTTCGTGGTGTGATACTCCAGATTGATGCGACTGAAGTGTGTAGGACGATAGTAGGCACGAAAGCCGAAGGTGTTCATATTCAGCTTTCCCAACTCGGAGAAGCTGTCACCGTCGCGGTCGTAAGGATTCCGGTTGCGATAACTTTCATAAAGGGCAATACCATAGGAGTTGTCCTTGCCCACTAAGGAAACGTTGCCGCCCATATACTGCTCCCATGCCTCTCCATCCATACACGAAAGGGTGCTTGACACCTGAAAGGAGTTGTTGATGGGGTCGCGTGTGATGATGTTGATGGTACCACCTACTGCATTGGCACCGAAAAGGGCCGATCCACCCCCGCGTACCACTTCAACACGTTCTATCATATTGACCGGAATCTGCTCCAGTCCATAGACACCGCTCAGTGCACTGATGATGGGCCGGCTGTTGATAAGAATCTGTGAATAGGGACCTTCCAACCCATTGATGCGCACCTGAGGAAAGCCGCAATTCTGGCAGTTGTTCTCTACGCGCAAGCCCGACTGATAATTCAGACTCTTGGCCAAGTCGGTAGAGTTGACTGTTTCAAACAGTTTCGCACTCATCACATTGACCACTACCGGAGCCTCTTTGCGGCTCACCTCGTTGCGATTGGCCGACACCACCACTTCGTCGGTCATGAAGCTCTCCTCTTCCAGCTGGAAATGTATCAGTGTTGTATAGGCACGGTTTACCTCCACCTCTTTCTCTACGGTACGATAGCCTACGGCGGAGACCCTCAACGTGTATTTACCGGCGGGCAGGTTACGAAACTCAAACTGGCCGGCCTCGTTGGAGACTGTACCTTGACTGTTGTTCACTATCAGGATGGTGGCATACGGGATATTCTCTTCACTCCCCTTCACAACCACATGACCTGTTATCATATTCCCCTCTTTGATGGGGGTTATGGCAAAGGATGCACGGATGCCTGCCAGAAGCAGCATCCATACCCATATATAATATTTCATACGTAATGTACGTTTTGAAGTATCACAAGTCCAACTTGTTCTACTTGAGTAATGTATATAGACAGTTAAGGAGGAGGCGGGTCGTCACTATGCGACACACCTCACCCACCCGGTAAAGGGTTGATGGCTGTGGCCTCGGAACCATACGGCAAAACGGTTCCTGTATCCAGGGCCGGCATCAGACAAGAAGAGAGCAAGCTGGGGGAGCACGCAGGGAGCGTGTCCGCACGGCCTCATCCGAACATACGGAAGGAAGTTGGGGAACAGCCAGAACGGCTTCCAACGAGCGATACGGATGAAGCACATCGCAACTCTGCACATCGGCAGGCAGCGGTACCGGCAGCAAGCCAATGACCAGCAGCGACGACTGCGTATGACTATGGGTAGATTGAAACGGATGGGAGTGACGAATCATCACCCCATTGACATAATGCACGTGGGTGAACGCAGCGATGCCGGCCTGATACGTCACGAACAGAGCCAGCAGATGCAAAGCGATGATTATCTTACAATTCCGTTTCAATTGATACCAATGGATAAATGGCTAAAGTTTTACAAGCATAGAACTTGAATAACGACTGCAAAGGTAACACTTTTCGTTCGCAAACCGACAAAAGAAGATGTGAAATCTTCCAAATAACAGACAGTTAGTGAAGGTTATTCGCCAAAAAGCAACCGATAATCACGTTTGGAGGCAGGCTGCACCCACTCCTCGGGAACAAACTTCCAATTGTCCAACGGGAACAAATCGGACAGGCCATTCTGCCTGATATACTGCATCAGATAGTAACGGAGATCCTTGTCCGTTGACCAGACAATACGCTCCTTCAATTTGTCTTGTGCAATTCCAGCCCCTTGCGTCAGCAGGTCACCGCCTCCGTTTCCCCGATACGAATTCAACGCTACCCGATATGTCTGCTCTTCACTGAAGGGAGAACCGTCTGCCATCCGCTCGATATGTATCTTCTCTCCCCGAGGCTTGGTGACATCCACAGTATAGATGATACCGGCAGCAGAGTCAAAATTGAAGCTGTAATTCTGGAAGCTCAGACGTTTCTGACCGTCCCACGATGAAGAGGTCAGTTTCAGCAAACGATCATCCGGCGACTGCATCTGCACCGTCCACAAATCGTACGACATCTCCAGCAGCTGACGGATTTCCTTTCCTGTCAGCTGCATCACATAGAGCAGATTCTCATATTTATAGAGGTTGAACATATCGCTCACACGGATGTCACCTTCGCAAATGGAGACATCGAACGACAATGAACTGGCCAACGAAATCTGTGCCCCGCTAATGGCGAGCTGCAGCCTATGTATCAAGTCAACAAAGGCAGACGATCCGAAGTAGGCATCGCGGGTAGTGATGGTCGTACCCATATAGCCTATCTTTTCGGAGATAAACCCCTCTACCTCCTTCCGCTGCGCATCGAATCGGCTCAGGAAATCGGCATCGGGCTCATAATCGGAAACCGATGTCAACCGAGCATCCACCTGTTTGTCTGTCACCTTACCGTGACGGAGTTTCAAAGTAAGATCCACTTCACTGACCACCAGTCCGTTGCTGGCAGGATCCAGCAACCAGACAGAGTCACCCTGGGCCGTGGTCAGCACCTTGCAGTCGCGCTGATGGTCGTGTCCCACCAGCACCACATCAAAGCCGGGCACACGAGTGGCCACCTCTTCAGAAGCATCCTCCCTGTACTGTCCGCCCAGCATCTGTGCTTTACGTCCGGCATGGAAAAGTCCCACCACCACATCCGGCTGTTCCTTCCGGCGAATGATTTCCATCCATTTGCGGGCCGTTTCTTCCATGTCATCAAACCGAAGTCCCTGCCACAGATTTTCAGGCAGCCAGACCGGAATGGCCGGTGTGATCATGCCCAGCACGACCACCTTGACCCCCTGGCGCACAAATACGGCATAGGGCGGAAAGAAGGGTTGCCCGGTATGGGTGTCTACGATGTTGGCACCCAACAGCGGGAAGTGGCAATCGGCGGCATACCGTTCAAACACACGGCGGCCTGTCTCCACATCATGATTCCCCATATTGGCCACGTTATAGCCCATATAGTTCAGCATCTCTGCAGCCAGATGAGGTGCCACCGTATCCATATAATTATAGTAATAGGCATCGGGCTGTCCCTGTAGCAGGTCGCCATTGTCAAACAACAGCAGGCGGTCGCCATAGCACAGCCTTGCCTCTTTGACAAAAGAGGATATCCGTGCCAATCCTCCCCGGGTAGATTGATGCGACAGAAAGTTATGGCTGTAGAAGTCGCCATGTATATCGCTGGTCTGCACTATTTTCAGTTTCACCACCTTCTCCTTGGCTCCGAGCGAAGCAACCAAAGCGAGAAGCACACAAAATAAAAGAGTCAGTCGTTTCATGCTGTTCCGTTGTATATCTGCCTATATGATTGTCACCTTTCAATACCTATATATAATAGGACGAAAGGTTTGCAAATATAGCAAATAATTCAGAATAGCAAGTGCAAAGAGAGGCCGGTCATACTTTTTTTTGTATTTTTGTTTCCCAATCAACCATCAAAACCGAGATTTGACATGAACGAAACATTCCATCAGATGATAGCCACCGCCTTAGGGCTGACGGACAGACAAGTGACACAAGCCCTCGCCCTGCTGGAAGGTGGATCCACCATACCCTTCATTAGCCGCTACCGCAAGGAGGCCACCGGAGGGCTGGATGAGGTACAGATAGAATCCATACAGAATCAATTTGAAAAGCTGAAAGAGACAGCCCGACGGAAAGAGACGGTGCTGAACACCATCGGAGCTCAAGGGAAACTGACGGACGACCTGCGCCGACGCATCGAAGCCTGTTGGAACCTGACGGAGCTGGAAGACATCTACCTTCCCTTTAAGCCCAAACGACGTACACGAGCCGAAATAGCCCGCGAACGAGGGCTGGAGCCACTGGCCACCCTGCTGATGCGGCAGCGCGAGTTCCATCCGGAAATAGAGGCAAAGGCATTTGTAAAAGGCGACGTGAAGAGTGTGGAGGAGGCACTGAAGGGAGCCTGTGACATCATTGCCGAACAGATTAACGAAAACGAGCAGGCACGCAACCAGGTGAGACACTCCTTCAGCCGGCAGGCTCAATTCACCGCTCGGGTGGTCAAAGGGAAAGAGGAGGAAGCGGCCAACTATCGCGACTACTTCGACTTCTCCATTCCCCTGAAACGATGCTCTTCGCACCAACTGCTGGCCGTACGCCGTGCCGAAGCGGAGGGAATGTTGAAAGCAGGCATCGCCACCGATGACGAGAGCTGCCTCGAACGACTGGAAGGACGTTTTGTACACAGTCGCAACGCTTGCGGCGAACGGGTACGCGAAGCCGTACACGATGCTTACAAACGGTTGCTCCGTCCCTCCATCGAAAGCGAGACAGCCCAGCAAAGCAAAGAGCGTGCCGACGAAGAGGCCATCCGCATCTTTACCCAGAACCTGCGCCAGCTGCTTCTGGCATCGCCATTGGGACAGAAGAGGGTCATGGGCATCGACCCGGGATTCCGTACAGGTTGCAAGGTGGTGTGCCTCGACGAACAAGGAGACCTGCTGCACAACGAGAACATCTATCCCCATCCACCCGTCTGCAAGGCCCGAGAAGCCATCGCCGCCCTCCAGAAGATGATGGAGGCATACCGTATCGATGCCATCGCTGTAGGCAACGGTACAGCCAGCCGCGAGACAGAGCGTCTGCTGAAACAGATGACGTTTCGACGTGACGTCCAAGTGTTTGTTGTCAGCGAACAGGGAGCCTCCATCTATTCCGCTTCCAAGCTGGCCCGCGAAGAGTTTCCCGAACACGATGTCACGGTACGCGGGGCTGTCTCCATCGCCCGCCGGCTGATGGATCCGCTGGCTGAATTGGTCAAGATTGACCCCAAGTCCATCGGTGTGGGACAATATCAACACGATGTAGACCAGACAAAACTGAAACGGGCATTGGACCAGACCGTCGTAAGCTGTGTCAATCTGGTAGGGGTCAACCTGAATACCGCCAGCCGGCATCTGCTGACTTATATCTCGGGATTGGGTCCCCAGCTGGCACAAAACATTGTTGACTACCGTACGGCCAACGGCCCCTTTGCCTCGCGTCGCGACCTGCTGAAGGTACCTCGTATGGGTGCCAAGGCGTTCGAACAGTGCGCCGGATTCCTTCGTATACCCGGTGCATCTAACCCGCTGGAAAATACGGCCGTTCATCCGGAGAGCTATCCGCTGGTCGAACAGATGGCACGCGACCTGCATTGCACCGTCGACCAACTGATAGCCAACCCGACATTACGACAGCGTATCGAGCTGAAACGTTACCTGTCGCCCACCGTAGGAATGCCTACCCTGCAGGACATCATGCAGGAACTGGAGAAGCCCGGTCGTGATCCGCGCGGCCCCATCCAGGTATTTGAATTCAATCAGCATGTACACTCCATGGAGGACTTGCACGAAGGGATGGAACTGCCGGGCATCGTCACCAACATCACGGCTTTCGGTGTCTTTGTGGACATTGGCATCAAGCCCAACGGACTGATACACCGCTCGCAACTGGCAGACCGCTATGTAGCAGACCCTACCGAGGTGGTCTCGCTGCACCAGCAAGTACGGGTCAAGGTCATCACGCTTGACACCGAGCGCGGTCGCATCGGGTTGAAGCTACTCGCAGAATAGAAAGGATAGCCACCACCTGAATGACGAGACAGAGCCAGGAGCCTTCGAAACCGAAGGCTCCTCCGTTCCAACCGTCAGGCTGAGGCAGGTACAGAGTCAACACGGAACCGGTCAGCGTGTTCCCGCTGACGGGGAATCCCAATACAGGCCCCTGCAGCCAGTTCCAGAACAGGTGCAGCGAAATGGCAAACCAGAGATTGCGTGTATATAGGTAAGTGGTTCCCAACAACAGACCTGCCAACACGATGTTGACAAAAGGGAGCCATGAGAAGTTCGGGTTGAACAGATGAAGGGACGAGAAGAGCAGCGACGACAACAGCAAGGCGGCATAACGGTTCACACCCGCTTGCAACATCTGCCCCAAGATGACACCACGCACCATAATCTCTTCCGTAAACGCCACCAAGAGCATCAGCACCCAACTGAGCAGCAGTTGCGAAAAGCACAATTGCCAGCCGACCACCTCTACCGATCCGACCAACAGATTGATGCCAAATCCTGCTGCGTAAATCAGGAGAGCACACACAGTACCCTCCAGCGCACCACGTCCATCCCAGGTCAATCCCAACGCAAGGCAGGGTCGCCCACCCCCTCTGCGCAACAGCCACCAGGCCGGCAACCCGACAGAAATCAACATCAGAGACTGGTCAACCAGCTGCGCCACCTCTCTGTCCAGCCTGCCCAAATGCGGGATGAACGACGACGCAAGGGAGAATAGGGTGATGCACACCACCACCAAGCCCAAATAGACACAGAGCCTGAAAAACAAACCGACATATTTCTTCATATCGCTACGCTTTAGTGTATTTCATATCAGGCACAAAAATAGAAAAAAATAATTTATCATTCGAAAAAGCCATCCATCCATTTTCTTTTATTACATTTGCATCTTGTAATTCAACTTTCGAAAGTTCGAGGGTTTGCATCCACGAACCAACTAACGAGAAGAACAGAATAGAATGGAAAAGATTAACGAGACATATAGCCTGCTTCAATCTATCAACTCACCCGAAGACCTGCGTCGACTCAGCGTAGAGCAACTGCCGAAGGTGTGCCACGAACTGCGTCAGGACATCATCAAAGAGGTATCGTGCAATCCCGGTCACTTTGCCGCCAGTCTGGGTACCGTGGAACTGACAGTAGCCCTGCACTACGTTTACCAAACGCCGTACGACCGCATCGTGTGGGACGTAGGACATCAGGCTTATGGACACAAGATACTGACCGGCCGGAGGGATGTCTTCTCTACCAACCGGAAACTGAAAGGCATACGTCCCTTCCCTTCACCGGAAGAGAGTGAATACGACACGTTTGCCTGCGGCCATGCTTCCAACTCCATCTCAGCCGCCTTGGGAATGGCCGTTGCTGCCAACCTGCACGGAGAGGAAGGACGGCACGTAGTGGCTGTCATCGGCGACGGAAGTATGAGCGGCGGACTGGCTTTCGAAGGGTTGAACAACACGTCATCTACTCCGAACAACTTGCTCATCATACTGAATGACAATGACATGGCGATAGACCGAAGCGTGGGAGGCATGAAACAATATCTTTTCAACCTGACCACCTCGAACCGCTACAACCAGCTGCGCTTCAAGCTCTCGAAACTGCTCATGAAGATGGGACTGCTCAACGAGGAACGACGCAAGGCACTGATACGCTTTGCCAACAGCCTGAAGTCGATGGCCGCCCAGCAACAAAACATCTTCGAAGGGATGAACATCCGCTACTTCGGACCCATTGACGGACATGACGTCAAGAATCTGGCACGTGTGCTGCATGACATCAAAGACCTGAGGGGACCTAAAATACTTCACCTGCACACCGTGAAAGGGAAGGGGTTCGAGCCGGCCGAGAAACGGCCGGAAGTATGGCATGCACCCGGCAAGTTCAACCCTGAGACCGGCGAACGGCTGAGAACAGATACCAGCGGACTGCCACCACGCTTTCAGGATGTCTTCGGAGAGACACTGGTGGAACTGGCACAAGCCAACCCGCGCATCGTGGGGGTGACACCTGCCATGCCTACCGGCTGCTCGATGAACAAACTGATGGAAGCGATGCCAAACCGTGCTTTTGACGTAGGCATCGCCGAAGGTCATGCCGCCACCTTTAGTGGCGGAATGGCCAAGGAGGGATTGCAACCCTTCTGCAACATCTACTCCAGCTTCATGCAACGAGCATACGACAACGTGATTCACGACATTGCCCTGCTGCGGCTGCCCGTAGTGCTCTGCCTCGACCGTGCCGGACTGGTGGGCGAAGACGGTCCCACGCATCACGGTGCATTCGACCTGGCCTATTTCCGTCCCATACCTAATCTGACCATCGCCTCCCCACTGGACGAACACGAACTGCGCCGCCTGATGTACACCGCACAGTTGCCGGACAAGGGTCCCTTCGTCATCCGCTATCCACGCGGACGCGGCGTACTGACCGATTGGAGATGTCCGCTGGAAGAGATACCCGTAGGCAAAGGACGCTGTCTGCGTAAAGGCAACGAAATTGCCGTCATTACGTTAGGCCCCATCGGCAACACAGTCGCCCGTGCCGTCGAACGGGCCGTCAACGAATGCGGCCTCAGCGTCGCCCACTACGATCTGCGTTTCCTGAAGCCGCTGGACGAGGAGATGTTGCACGAAATAGGAAAACGGTTCAACCGCATCGTGACGGTAGAAGACGGTGTCGTCAAAGGAGGCATGGGCAGTGCCGTACTGGAGTTTATGGCCGATGCCGGCTACACGCCGCAAATGGTTCGCATAGGTTTGCCCGACAGCTTTGTCGAGCACGGCACTCCACAAGAGCTCTACCATTTGTGCGGCATGGACGAAGAGGCTATTTTTGAGAAACTCACTACCACAAAGCAACCGAAAGACAAATGAAGATAATTATTGCCGGTGCCGGCGCAGTAGGCACACACCTTGCCAAGCTGCTCTCCAAAGAGAAACAGGACATCATCCTGATGGACGAGAGCGAAGAGAAGCTGAGCAGCCTCAGTTCGAATTTCGACCTGATGACAGTGGTGGCCTCACCCACCTCCATCAAAGGCTTAAAGGAGGTCAAAGCCGGAGAGGCCGACCTGTTCATCGCCGTCACCCCCGATGAGAGCCGCAACATGACCGCCTGTATGCTGGCTCACAACCTGGGCGCACAGAAGACGGTGGCACGCATCGACAATTACGAATACCTGCTGCCCAAACACAAGGAGTTCTTCCAGAAGTTAGGTGTAGACTCACTAATCTATCCCGAAATGCTGGCTGCCAAGGAGATTGTATCCTCCATCCGCATGAGTTGGGTACGCCAATGGTGGGAGTTCTGTGGAGGTGCCCTGATTCTGATAGGTGCTAAGATGCGCGAGAAGGCTGAGATTCTGAACGTACCGCTTCACCAGTTGGGCGGTCCCGACCTGCCCTACCACATCGTAGCCATCAAACGAGGCAACGAGACATTGATACCGCGAGGTGATGACACCATCAAGCTACACGACATCGTCTACTTCACCACCACACGCAAATACGTGCCCTACATCCGCAAGATAGCCGGCAAGGAGGACTATGCCGACGTACGCAACGTCATGGTGATGGGGGGGAGCCGCATTGCCGTGCGCACCGCACAATATGCGCCCGACTACATGCAACTGAAGATTGTGGACAACGACCTGAACCGTTGCAACCGACTGACGGAGTTGCTGGATGACAAAACACTGATTATCAACGGAGACGGACGTGATATGGAGCTGCTGATAGAGGAAGGACTGAAGAACACCGAAGCATTTGTAGCCCTGACAGACAACTCTGAAACCAACATTCTGGCCTGTCTAGCCGCCAAACGAATGGGAGTCAGCAAGACCGTGGCCGAAGTGGAGAACATCGACTACATCGGCATGGCCGAGAGCTTAGATATAGGTACCGTCATCAACAAAAAAATGATTGCCGCCAGCCACATCTACCAGATGATGCTGGATGCCGATGTCAGCAATGTGAAGAGTCTCACCTTTGCCAACGCTGAGGTAGCCGAATTCACCGTCAAAGAGGGATCGCGCATCACCCGGCACCCGGTCAAGGATTTAGGCTTGCCTAAAGGGACGACCATCGGAGGACTGATCCGACAGGGTGAAGGCGTGGTGGTAATGGGTAACACACAGATTTTGCCTGGCGATCATGTTGTGGTGTTCTGCCTCAATATGATGATCAAGAAAATAGAAAAATTCTTTAGTTGATGATACACAAACGAATGATATACAGGGTCATCGGTGACCTGCTGCTGATAGAGACAGCCATGATATTGCTGTGTGCCGGTGTCTCACTCTTCTATCGGGGTGACGACCTGAGGGCATTCCTCTACTCGGCCGGCATTACTGCCGGTACAGGTATCTGTTTTGCCATCATGGGAAAACACGCCGAGCATGAGCTGACGCGCCGCGACGGCTATCTCATCGTGTCGCTTTCATGGTTTATCTTCTCGGTATTCGGCATGTTGCCCTACTACCTGAGCGGATATATCCCCAATCTCACCGATGCCTTCTTCGAAACCATGTCGGGGGTCACCAGCACGGGAGCCACCATCCTGAGTGAGATTGAACAGCTACCACAAGGGCTCCTTTTCTGGCGTAGCATGACGCAGTGGATTGGCGGACTGGGCATCATTCTGTTTACCATTGCCGTACTCCCCATCTTCGGCATCAATGGCGTACAAGTGTTTGCAGCTGAAGCCAGTGGACCTACCCATGACAAGGTACATCCGCGTATCGGTATCACGGCCCGCTGGATATGGGTGCTCTATACGGGACTGACTACCGCTGTCGTGTTGCTGCTGGCAGCTGGCGGCATGAACTGGTTTGACAGCGTCTGCCATGCACTGACAACCACCAGCACAGGAGGTTTCTCCACCCGTTCGGCCAGCATCGCCTACTATCAGTCGCCCTATATTGAGTATGTATTGTCACTTTTCATGTTCATTTCGGGCATCAACTTCACCCTGCTGCTGCTATTTGCCACCGGCCATTTCAAGAAATCATTCCGCGATGCCGAACTGCACTTCTACGTCTGGACAGTAACGGCCAGCACGCTTTTCATCACCGTCGTCCTCTGCCTGCGCAGCTCCCTGCCGTTGGAAGAGGCCTTCCGTACCTCGCTGTTTCAGGTCATTTCCATCCAGACCTCTACCGGCTTTGCTACAAGTGACTACATGACGTGGCCCGCTGTAGCCTGGGGAGTCATGCCATTGCTGATGCTGATTGGTGCCTGTGCCGGCAGTACATCGGGTGGCATGAAGTGCATCCGGGTGGCAATGCTCATCCGGGTGACGAAGAACGAGTTCAAACGGCTTCTACACCCCAATGCCGTCCTTCCCATTCGCATCAACCGGCAAGTGATATCATCCACCTTGCAGTCTACCGTGCTGGCTTTCACGGTGCTTTTCGTTGTGATTGCATTCGCCTCCATCCTCATACTGCTGGCATTAGACATTCCCTTCATGGAGTCGGTAGGTGTGGTCGTATCTAGCATCGGCAATACAGGCCCCGGTTTGGGTGCTTATGGTCCTGCCTACTCCTGGACCGCACTGCCCGACATAGCCAAATGGCTGTTGGCTCTGCTGATGTTATTAGGGCGTCTGGAACTCTTCACCGTCCTGCTGCTCTTCACCCCCGAATTCTGGAAGCGGAATTAAGAGCCTGTTGCAACTTTCGTAGATTCCATCACGTCAAACTGGAAACTGCAGTTTGAGACTTACCAACTAAAACAACAAAACGATGGAATCTGAAAAGAAAAGAATTACCACCATCCTGACTATACTGTCACTGATGGTTGTCACGACAATGGCAATGAAACAAAATCCCGACATACATGGGAAAATCGTGAACGGAAAAGGAGAGGCACTGCCCTACGCCAATGTGGTATGGCTATCCCTACCCGACTCTACATTCATACAAGGAACCACCTCCGATGCAGACGGCACGTTCCATCTGGTCAGTCCCCGCAACGAAGGGGTACTGAAGATATCCATCATAGGATATCAGACCCTGTTTATCGCCGTATCGGCTGACAACCAGCCGGCCAACGGTTGGCGGATATGCATGGAAGAAGACAGCAACCTGCTGGGCGAAGTGACGGTGACTGCCGAATTACCCCAAACCCATATAGAGGGTTCAACGATGATTACACACATCCAAGGCTCCGTACTTGCCCGGTCGGGTACCGCAGAGGAGATGATGAGCAAGATTCCGGGATTGATAATGACCAAAGAAGGAGTAGAGGTGATGGGGAAAGGAGCACCCATCATCTACATCAACGGTCGCAAACTGCATGACATGGACGAACTGAAACGGCTGCGTTCGGAAGAGGTGGCTTCCATTGAAGTGGATTTGAATCCGGGTGCGAAATATGATGCCACGGTGCTATCTGTAGTACGTATACGAACCATCAAACGGCAAGGCGATGGATTCGGCTTCACGCTCACAACCAGTCATAACCAGAAATTGCAACAAGCCTATGGCGACCCGAATGCCACCCTCCAGATGAACTACCGTTACCGGAACATCGACCTCTTTGGGCAGGCAAACTTCTGGCAATGGCATCAAATAGGTATCGCCCATGACATCGAACAGCACACCTATCTGAAGAGCGGAGAACGCATCACCGACATTAGACAAGAGTGCGACTTTAAGTCCATCTGGTCGGGACGGGGAATGAACTATACTTGGGGAGTCAACTGGCAGATATCGGAGCATCACTCGGCAGGGATACGGATGGAATACAACGACCAGATAAAAGGAAAAGACCAAGAAAATACCGCTACCCAATTCTTCTATAACAATGTTCCAGCCGACTATGTCATCAACCGAAACGAAATACGAGAGAAAAAGCCCTATAGCTGGCAAGGAAATGTGTATTATAACGGGAAGTGGGGCAAACTGGACATCGAGTTGAATCTCGATTTCTTGACAAACAAATCGGAGAAAAACGGTATCATCACCGAGGCTTATCGGGGCGGAGCGTTGAACGAAATGAATCAGGTCAGCGAAACAGGCAACCGCATGACGGCGAGCAAGCTGGTGCTCTCCTATCCACTGTGGGGAGGTACGCTCCATGCCGGCTCAGAAACGACGTTTATACGCCGCACCTCTTCCTACACAATCAGCAACGAACATATTCCGGCTTCCTCGTCTGAGACCAACGAGCAGAACATCGCTACCTTCATCGACTACGGATTCAACATAGGATGGGGCATTCACAGCAGTATCGGAATACGGCATGAGTACATAGCATTCAGCTACAACGACTTCACCAATGCGAACAACAACCTGAAGCGCCACAGCAGTGAGCTTTTCCCGAGCATGACACTGACACGTGCTTTCGGATCTGTTCAGACCTCTGTCAGTTATCAGTTGAAAACAGTCCGTCCCAGCTACTGGCAACTAAGTGATGCCGTGAACTACTACAACAGCAACACTATCCAGCAGGGAGACCCGACCTTGAGAAACCAGAAGAACCACGACCTGACACTGAACCTGCACTACCGGTGGCTCAATCTGTCCGGCAACTGGACCCACTATGTCGACCAGATAACCCAATGGTCCAGAATCTACAACGACCAAGGCATTATCCTGATTACCTATACCAACCTGAATCGCCCCATCAACTGTCTGTCGGCTTTCGTCAACCTCTGTCCGACCATCGGTGTGTGGTCGCCCAACCTGACTATCGGCTGAATGCAATACGACACCCGATTAGATTTAGCCGACCCACGCGAAGCATCAGGAAGCCGAACCGTCCGGTACAACAGGCCTGTCTATACGGCGAACCTGAACAATACAATACGTCTGAAAAGCAGGTGGCAACTGGAAGCAGGTCTGAGATATACCTCCAAAGGCGACTATGTCAGCACTCGTATCTGCAATGACACCTGGAATCTGTCCACTGCCATACAGAAGTGCTGGCTGAAAGAGGATGCCCTCACACTGCGCCTTTCAATCCAAGACATACTGCGACGTACCCAAGAAGACGTCATCCAAGACTATGGGTACTACCAAATAACATACCAACCTTATCACTACTGCAACCAACGCATCGATGTCTCCCTGCGTTACAGCTTCAACGCATCGCGAAGCAAATACAAAGGAAGCGGAGCCGGGCAGGAAGCCAGACGACGTCTGTAACCTGCAAAGGAGAAGCCGTCACGAACGGAAATCAGCTCCTTGAGGTGACTGGAATACACGCAGGCCGAACTCGGGCACGATAGCCAATACGTGGTCGAAGACATCGGCCTGCACCTTTTCATAGGAGACCCAGTCCTTGAGCGACGAAAAGAAATAGAGTTCCATAGGTAGTCCATGTTCGGTAGGTTGCAACTGACGCACCATTACCGTCAGCGACTGGTTGACAGCCGGCAGACTCCGCAGATAGGCGGTCAGGTAGGCACGGAACACACCCAAATTGGTTTGCCGACGTCCGTTGACCAATATCGAATTGTCAATGCCACGCTCCTCGTTATAACTGCGGAGCACCTGCTCTGTCTGCTCAATGTAGTCGCTCAGCAACTGTATCTTCCGGTATCTATCCAACATCTCCGGAGTGCAGAAACGGACACTGGTCATGTCAATGTTCACACTGCGTTTCACACGTCGGCCACCGCTTTCCTGCATACCCCGCCAGTTCTGGAACGATTCACTCACCAGCAGATAGGGTGGTATGGTCGTGATGGTATTGTCCCAGTTGCGTACCTTCACCGTGTTCAGCGTCACCTCGACAACGGTACCGTCAGCTCCGTATTTGGGCATCGCAATCCAGTCACCCACCTTCAGCATATCGTTGGCCGATAGCTGCACACCACTCACGAAACCCATGATGCTGTCTTTGAAGACCAGCATCAGCACAGCGGCCGAAGCACCCAGACCGGCCAACAGCGTCAGGGGTGACTTGTTGAACAAGATGGAGATGGCCACAACAGCACCGACAAACCAGAGAATGACCTGAAACGTCTGCAACAATCCCTTCAGCGGACGGTTGCGGAACTGGTCTTTCTCACTGTAGACTGTGTAGACAGCCTTCAGCAGCGAATTCAGAAAGTTGAGGAAAGCCAGCAAAATATAGATCTCGCAGACACGAAGAATGAGGTTAAGGGTCAAGGAGTCTGTTTGTGAGAAGGCTACCGGCACCAAGGTCGTGATGATTAACGGAGCCACGATACGGCTTAAGCGCACCATTACCTTGTGGTCGAAAACAATGTCGTCCCACGTCGCTTTGGTACGCTGCACCAGACGGGCCACTACCCGAAGCAGTATTTTTCGACAGACCGCATCGGCCAGATAAGCCAACAACAGGACACCCGCAAATGCCACATACTGATCCATCACATCAGCCACCGAGGAGGTCATTCCCCACTCTATCAGCCATTGATTGATTTGCTCTACTAATTTCATTCAGATTCGGTTATTCAAGTTTCACATGTCTGCGACAGGCTGACAGTCAACGGTTTCTCCCGCAGCCCCTCCCATCTGCAATGTATGTAGGAACTCCTGTACCTCCTCACGCATCCACTGATAGAGGTAAAGGTCTTTATACCCATCGTTCTTCCGCAACATCACGGCTACATTCACCACGCTGTTGGCATAGCAGGTCAGTTCGTTGCGAAACTGGGTTTCGTGCTCGGCCAACCGCTTGATTTCCGCCTCCCGTTCCCGTCGCAATTGTGTACAGATTGGCACCAGCAGTTTCAGCACTACATTCTCCATCACATGATGACCCTGCATATATAAATAGGTGGTCTCCGGTTTCAAGGCCAGTCGTTGCAATTCACGCCCCAGTTCCTCTACCGGCTTCACATACTGCGGAAAGCGGTTCTCCAGCTGGCGCAACTTCTTTTCAACCTCTTGACGGACATGCTCCAGCGACTGCTCCGGCCGACGGATATTGAACTCCTGCAGGCGTACACACTCATGAAACTCATACATGGGGAAGGTGCGGGTGTCCCTTTTCCGATAGAACCATACATTCCACAAGAAGAGCGGATAGGCCAAGCACGAGTAGCGACGCATAAAATCAGGGAAGTCGATCAGCAGGCGGTCATTCAGCGTGGCCTGCACACACACTTCGTGCAACGACTCCGCATAGCACTGAAAGTTCTCTATGGCATAGGCATACGTCTGTATGATATAGGGACTGCTATTGATGCTGTGTGAAAGGCTGGTAGCCCCTTGCAGCAGGAAATCGTAATCACTGTCCACACAGGCAATCATTCCGGTACCGAACTGCTCCACCTTAAAGAGGTTCGTCAGCACCATCTTTTTTCCCTTGGCCAGCGACTTCTGCGAAGGCAGCATCACCTGAAAGTAGTATTCATCTGTCTCGAACTCAGACAGCAGTGTACGCCAAAAAGCGATATCGTCGTAACTCTCTACATAAGCCACAATGCGTTTGCGCGCTTTCTTGGGCGAAAGCCGACGAGCTGCCTCCAGGTAGGCCGAAGTCAGATTGTTACGCAACTCTTTCATGACTGGTCCTGCTTCGGTTCCTCACGAGTAGAAGTGACGATTTCGCTCACCTCGGTCACGGTGTCCATCCATCCGTCCATAATGACGGCGGGAGAATGGGTAGTCAGTATCAGCTGCAGGTTTGGGTTCAACTGCCGTATCATACCTATCAGTTTCTGCTGCCAGTCAATGTGAAGGGAAGCCTCCGGTTCGTCCATGAAAAGTACACAACGGTCGCCGTCGCGCACCAGTACCGTGAGTAGGATGACCAGCATCTGCTTCTCGCCCGAGGAGAGATGATAGGGCAGCAGACGTTCGCCGTCCTGAATGAAGACGATGTCATTGCTCCGTCGGTCAATGGTCTTGCGTGTATAGCTGAACAGATTGTCTATGAGATCCTGAAACTTGCGCTTGGGCAGAGAGAGAGAGGCAGCACGTGCCCGCTCGGTCTCATCGCTGCTGCTCAGCAGCTCTATCATCCGGTTGCCCACATTCACCTGATAATCCAGATAGCGGCGTTGCAGCAGATAGAGTTGCCAGTCCAGTTCCGACTTCACATGGGGATCGGCCATACGGGCCGTGAAGTCGCCCATCACCAAGGGGCGATCGTAACTGCGGATGACATCATAAGGGATGAAAGTAGCCTGCGGATTGTCGAAGAAAAGATGGACCCCATTCCTCGGGTCACTCTTCACCTCCCCGGAGGTCTGCTCTAAGTAGCTGACCGAACTGTTCAGAATGGTTGTCTTCCCCACTCCATTGATACCGGAGAGCACATTGACATCAGGTCGCAAGTCCCACGCCACATCGTAACGGTTCCACAATCCATGTATTTCAATGCGACGGATATAATTAGCCTGTAATTCCATAAGGATTCATCTATTGGTTTACCGATACAAACTTACGGATTTTTTCTGTGCCACGGATGCGTTCCAACAGAAAATTGATTCCGAACCGTCTATTCGACCTGTTCCGCCGGATAATTGACCAGATAGAGCGTACCGGTAGTACGGGTAAAGGCTGTATAGAGCCAACGGAAGTAGTCGGGAGTCAGATAGTCGTCGCTCATATATCCCTGATCCAAAAAGACGTTGCGCCACTGACCGCCTTGCGCCTTGTGACAGGTCACTGCGTAGGCATATTTCACCTGCAGGGCATTATAGTAAGGATCGGCTTTCATCCGCTTCATGCGCTCGCGCTGCAAGGGAATGTCCGCATAGTCCTCCAATACAGCTGAAAAGAGGCGGTCAGCATCCGTACGCGACAGGGCCGGTGCATCACTCCGAAGGGTGTCTAACAGCAGGTTAAGTTCCATCTCAAAATCGTCGTGATCCGGAAAGGCGAGGGTGACATCGACAAAGCGGAAACCATACAGTTCACGCTCCCGCCTGACGCGCCGTACCAGGGCAGTCTCTCCGTTGGCAATAAAGTCGGGTATCTGTTGCAAGGCTTCCCGGCTCTCCTTGTTTCGCACAGCCGCCTCGCGCAGCTGCTCCGTCCAATAGTAGTTGTTCTTGGCCACCATCACCAGGTCGCCCGATGTCAGTTCCTCTTCACGCCACAGTATCTGCGCACGTATACCATTATTATATAAGTTAGCACGCTTGTTACTTCGGCAGATGACGATGGTCTCTTCCTGTCCGTCGCGGCTGTAGCACTGTTCCAATGTCTCTATCAGCTCCGTACCGGGCACGACCCGAATATCGGGAAATCCTGATACCCGTATTTTTGGTAATGTCCAGCACTGACTATCGGCAATCAGCCGACGCAGCCTCGTGGCATTCCATAGTACTCCCGACTCCTCTTCCTGCCTGACCACCTGTGTCAAGTCTACTTCCACCACTTCCAGTCCATACCCACGCAAGGCATCCGTCACCAAGGCCGGACTCTGCTCCTCTCCTACAGGCGGAAGCTGTGCCGTGTCACCCATCAGCAGCAGACGGCAACCCGCGCCCGCATAGACATAGTGAACCAGGTCGTCCAGCAGACGTCCTGTACCGAAGAGCGCTCCCGAGAGTCCGTCGTTGGCAATCATCGAAGCTTCGTCTACTATATATAAAGTATGTGTAGTCAGGTTGTCATTGACGGTGAAGTTGCCCGTCTCGTTGGAGAAAGCCCGCTGACGATAAATACGCTTGTGAATGGTAAAGGCCGGATGCCCCGCATACCCGGCAAACACCTTCGCTGCCCTTCCCGTCGGTGCCAGCAATACCGACTTCTGATGCAAGGCATCCAAGGTACGGACCAGCGCCCCCACCAACGAAGTCTTGCCCGTACCCGCATAGCCACGCAACACAAAAATACGGTCCTCTTGAGCAGAAACGAGAAAGTCAGCCAACATTTTTATCGTTTTTTCTTGCTCAGAAGTTGGTTGATAAGGGAAATTTTCCTTAATTTGCCTTTCTAAATAGTTATTTATCATTTTTGTAGCAGAAAAAAGTAAGAGGAATCATCGTTTTTAAATTTATTTCTTTTATTTTTGCGGTGCGAATATAACAACTAAAAACATATTTTTATCATGAAAACAGTATTTAATATCGTTTTAGGCTTGTGCGCCTTGGCATTAATCTACATTTGCTATGCCAGCATCATGGGACCTATAAACTTTGAAAAGGAGAAGAAACACAGAGATGCAGCCGTCATCGCACGTTTGATTGACATCCGTCGTGCGCAGCTGGAGTACCGTACACTGCACAACCAGCAGTACACCGCGAACTTCGACACGCTGATTGACTTCGTGAAGAATCAGAAGTTGCCGTTTATCTTCAAGCAAGGTGAATTGACCGATGACCAGTTGGAAAAGGGTATGACCGAAAAGAAGGCCATGAAGATTATCGAAAAGGCCAAGAAGACGGGCAACTACTCTGAAGTTCAGAAAGAGGGTCTGACCAACTTCAAGCGTGATACGATGTGGGTAGCCGTACTGGATACCATCTTCCCGAAGGGCTTCAACCCCGATTCGATGAGATACGTTCCCTTCGGAAACGGTGCTCAGTTTGAAATGGCTATCCGCAACGATACAGCCAAGTCGGGTGCTCCCTTCTGCCTGCTCGAAGTCAAGACTCCGTATGAGGTATACCTCAACGGTCTGGATGCACAGGAAATCGCCAACATCAAGGACGTACAGACCAAGCTGGGTAAGTACTGCGGTCTGAAGATTGGTGACTTGGAGACAGCCAACAACAACGCAGGTAACTGGGAATAATCTGTGGATTCTATTAAAACTGAACAACAAACATTATCCATCCGCCTCAGTGCGGATGGATTTTCTTTTTCTCTATTCAGCCCAGTGTCTGAAGGCGGACATCACATTACCCCCTATCAGGTGGACGAGGCACGCTCGCTAACTGCCAACCTGAAGCAGTGTTTCCGTGAGACCGAGTGGCTGAATCATACCTATCGTCGGGTCAACATCCTGATAGCCGGGCGACGTTTCACCACCCTTCCTCTGGAATTCTTTGAGGACGAACAGGCCGAGGAGATTTTTTACCACAACCATCCGAAACGGGAGAACGAACTGGTGCTGTACAACATCCTGCAACGGCACAACGTCGTTGTGGTCTACGGCATGGATCGGAGTGCCCACACCTATCTGAGCGAACTATGCCCTGCCGCCCGCTTCTTTGCGCAAGCCAGTCCGCTCATCGAATTCTTCGGTTCGAAAAGCAGGTTAGGAAACAACCGGAAACTCTATGCCCACCTACGAAAAGGTGCTACCGATGTCTATTCGTTCGAACGGAGCCGCTTGTTGTTGGCCAACACCTTTCCGACGGCTACCACAGCCGACCGCCTGTATCACCTATTATATATATGGAAACAACTGGAGTTTGACCAAGAACGGGATGAACTGCACCTGTCGGGCGAACTGACAGAGAAAGAGCGGCTGTTAGCCGAATTGCGAAAATACATCCGGCAGGTTTTCATAATGAATCCTGCTGCCCATCCAGACTTTCAAGCCATCACCTCATGCGAGTAATCAGCGGAATATATAAGCGTAGACGATTTGACGTACCACATACGTTCAAGGCACGTCCCACTACAGATTTTGCCAAAGAGAATCTGTTCAACGTACTCTCTAACCTCATCGACTTTGAAGAGGGAGTGCATGCCCTCGACCTCTTTGCCGGAACAGGGAGCATCAGCATCGAACTGGTATCCAGAGGGTGCGAACAAGTAATCAGTGTAGAGAAGGACCGCGACCATTATGCCTTCATCTGCAAAATCATGCAGGAAGTAAAGACAGACAAGTGTCTGCCCATCCGAGGCGACGTATTCAAGTTTGTCCGCAGCTGTCACGAACAGTTCGACTTCATCTTTGCCGACCCTCCCTATGAGCTGGCCGGTCTGGAGACCCTGCCTGACCTCATCTTCGAGCAACAGTTGCTGAAGCCGGATGGTCTCTTCGTATTGGAACACGGAAAGAAAAACGACTTTGAAGCGAATCCTCACTTCATGGAGCGGCGGGTGTATGGCAGCGTCAACTTCTCGCTATTCCGCCCCTAAACGATGATGTCACAACAGGGGAGCCAATAGCCGTACCACACTCTCCACAGCCTTCCGATACCAAGGGCGCTTCACCCAGCTCTTCAACAAGACCTGCTGGCAGTCACGTTGGTCTTGCAGAAAGATGTCACGCATCTGCAGGGCCGTCTTGTCATCGTAGATGAAAGCATTCACTTCAAAGTTATGTTCAAAGCTGCGGAAGTCCACATTGGTCGATCCCACGGTAGACAGCGTGTCGTCAGAGACCATCAGCTTGGAGTGCAGAAACCCCTTTTTATAGAAATAGACCTTCACGCCAGCCTGCAACACATCGGCCAGATAAGAGCAGGAGCCCCAGTGGGTCAGACGGTTGTCGGCCCTGAAAGGCAACATCAGACGCACATCCACACCAGAGAGTGCAGCCGTCTGCAACGCTATCAGCACCGTCTCGGTCGGCAGGAAGTAGGGGGTCTGTATGTAGAAGTATCTGCGTGCCTGTCCGATGGCCATCACCAGCCCCTGCATGATCTCCTTCCACGGCCCCACCGGTTCGCTGGTCACCACCTGTATCAAGGCATTTCCCTTCCCCTCTAACTTGGGATAATAGACCGACGACGTGATGAGCGAACGGTCTACCAGATACCAGTCCAGCAAGAAGGTGGTCTGCAAGCCATGTACCGCACCGCCCTCTATCAGCAGATGCGTATCACGCCAGATGCCCCACGTATATCCCTCCATATAGCGTTGCGCCAGGTTCATGCCACCTACAAAACCGACACGCCCGTCCACCACCACCACCTTCCGGTGGTTGCGGTAGTTCACTTTGCTGGTAAATAGCGGGAAACGTACCTTCAGGAAACTGCGCACCTCTATGCCTGCCTCACGCATCTCCTCGAAGAAGCGGTCTGGCACATGCCAGCATCCTACATCGTCGTAGATGACACGCACTTCTACTCCGGCACGCACACACTCCTTTAGCACCTCCAGCACAGCCCTTCCCACGGCATCGTCTTCAAAGATATACGATTCAATATGGATATGATGGCGGGCCAGGCGCAGTTCACGGAGCAGCGCCTCCATCCACTGCTGTCCAGCGGTGAAGGTTTCCACCCTGTTCCCTCCAAACGGAAGTGCTTGCACAGTCTTACGGAAGAAAGATATCAGTCGTTCGTAGGCTACGGGACCCGATGTGGCCTCTTGTGCCAAATACTCCGCCATAGGCTTCTTCATCAGATGGTTGTATCCTTTACGGCTGATGATATGTTCGCGGCGACCGCTTCGACCCAGAAAGAAGTAGAGTACCAGTCCCACCACCGGCAGGAACATCAGCACCAGTACCCAAGCCAACGTCTTCACCGGATTGCGGTTGTCCAGAATCACCACCACAATCGTACCCACCACTACAGCCAAGTATACCAACTTGAATGCCCAGGCGGCTATCTGAGGGATAAGAAAGCTCCAATCGAACATCATGATGCAAATATAGTGGAAAGAATCGACTCTGAGAGAAATCTGTCGAAGCTTTTTTCGTCCGACGCAGGACACGAGGAAATCTACGCGGTAACTACAGGAGACAACGAGTTTTCAGCTGATTTGCATCCTACTCTCATCAGATTTGCCTAAATTTGTCCCGACTTTAATATGTATATTTCCATGACAGAGCATAGAAACCCTGAAGAAGAGCTACGCTGGTGCCTCTTCTATAACGACCAGCTGCTGATAGTGAAAGGAGAGGGAGAGGCATATCGGCTTCCCACCGAAACAGAGACAATCCACTTCATCCCCGCATCCGCCGGACAACCCGTACACACCGTCACCCTGCCGGACGGCAGACAGGTGAAGGCATGTGCCTTGGCAGAACCGGTGCCCGCAACGGAGCGGTATCTGATGACGGGACTGCGTGCCTCGTACGAATACCTTCCGCTGGCTGACTACCTGGCTGCCGGCAAGGCAGCGCAGATATTGTACTGGGACACACACAGCCGCTACTGTCCCGTCTGCGGCAGTCGTACCGAACAGCAGACCGACATCATGAAGAAGTGCCCCCGATGCGGTCACGAGCTCTATCCCCCCATAGCCACTGCCATCATCGTGCTGGTACGCAAGGGCGACGAAATCCTGCTGGTACATGCCCGCAACTTCCGCGGAACCTTCCACGGACTGGTAGCCGGATTCCTGGAGGCGGGCGAGACGCTGGAGCAGTGCGTAGAGCGGGAGGTGATGGAGGAGACAGGACTACGCATCAAGAACATCCACTACTTCCAAAGCCAACCCTGGCCCTATCCCAGCGGCCTGATGGTAGGCTTCACGGCCGACTACGAGAGCGGAACCATCAAGCTGCAGGACGAAGAGCTGACGGCCGGTGCCTTCTATCGGCGCGACAATCTGCCGGAGATTCCCCGCAAACTCAGCATTGCCCGCAAGCTGATAGATGCCTGGCTGGAGAACCGGCTTGACTGTGAACCGGAGCAACATCCATAAACCACCATAACAAAAACGCCCCATGAACCCTTTCAAGAAACTAACCGAAGGCTGGAAACGCCTGATGCATGACGAGGCCTTGAAGAAGAAAATCTACATCATCATCTTCGAGAGCGACACCCCACTGGGCAAGCTGTTCGATGTAGCCCTGATGCTCTTCATCGTGCTCAGCATTCTGGTAGTGGTAGCCGAGAGCATACAGAGCTGGACCGACACCATGGGTCCCTATCTGCGCGGTCTGGAATACCTCTTCACCTTCTTCTTCACAGCCGAGTATCTGCTGCGCATTTACTGTTCGCCCGAGCCCCGGCGGTACGTCCTGAGCTTCTTTGGCATCATCGACCTGCTGGCCACGCTGCCCTTCTACATTACCTGGCTGTTCGGACCGGCCCGCTACCTGCTGATAGTACGTACCTTCCGGCTCATCCGGGTGTTCCGTGTATTCAAGCTATTCAATTTCCTCAACGAAGGCAACCTGCTGCTCTCCTCGCTCTACATCAGCAGCCGCAAGATAGCCGTATTCTTCCTCTTCGTGCTGACGCTGGTCATCTCCATCGGCACACTGATGTACATGATTGAGGGGCAACGCCCCGGTACGGCCTTCAACAACATACCCAACAGCATCTACTGGGCCATCGTCACCCTGACCACCGTAGGCTACGGCGACATCACGCCGGAGACACCCTTCGGCCGCTTTCTATCGGCCATCGTCATGCTGATGGGCTACACCATCATTGCCGTACCCACCGGCATCGTGTCGGCATCCATGATACAGAGCAGCCGACGGAAGGAATCTGCCGACCAGCCGCAACCAGCAGATAGCGGCACCCCGCAACCCGAACAGACCGACCATCCTGCTCCCTCGCTGCACGACCGCGCCTGGACGGTACTGGAGAGCGAATACCTCATCCGGCGGCCTTGGCTCACCGCCCGCCGCGACAAGGTACAGCTGCCCACAGGAGCCGTCATACCGGAATACTATGTACTGGAATATCCTGACTGGGTGAATGTCATCGCTATCACCACCGACGGACGTTTCGTGATGGTACGTCAATACAGACATGGACTGGGCGAAACACGCTACGAGCTGTGTGCCGGAGTCTGCGAGGCGGGTGAAGCGCCGTTGCTCTCCGCCCAACGCGAACTCTACGAGGAGACAGGCTACGGAGGCGGCAACTGGCAACCGTGGATGACTCTGTCGGCCAACGCCAGCACCATGAACAACCACACGCACTGCTTCCTGGCCACCGGCGTGAGCCCCATATCCACCCAGCACCTGGAGGAGAGCGAAGACCTGACGGTACACCTGCTCACAGCCGACGAGGTGAAGTGCCTGCTCGATACGGACGAGGTACGTCAGTCACTCATGGCCGCACCACTGTGGAAGTACTTTGCCGACCGACCGTACTAATTGGAAGAGGAAGGGCGGCGGACCAGCTTGTCGGCATGATACGAAGAGCGCACCAAGGGGGCACTCTCTACCTGCTGAAAACCTTTCTGCAAGCCTATCTCCTTGTAGCAGGCAAACTGCTGGGGCGTGATATAGGCCTGCACCGGATAGTGTCTGTGACTGGGCTGCAGATACTGGCCGATGGTCAGGATGTGACAGCCCGCCGCACGTACGTCGTCCATCAACTCTTCCACTTCCTCCGGTGTTTCACCCAGTCCCACCATGATGCCCGTCTTGGTGGTGATGCCGCTTCGGGCTATCTGGCGCAGTACGCTGAGGCTTGTATCGTAGCGGGCGGCGCTGCGCACCAGCGGTGTGATGCGACGCACCGTCTCCATGTTGTGTGCCATGATGTCAGGCCGCGCCTCAATGACCTGTGCCACCAGCTCTTCACGTCCCTGGAAGTCGGGTGTCAGCACTTCGATGGTCGTCTCCGGATTCAGCCGACGTATCTCACGGATGGTACGTGCCCAGTGCGCCGCACCCAGGTCGGGCAGATCGTCACGGTCTACCGAGGTGATGACGGCGTGCGACAACTTCATCAAGGCCACCGACTCGGCCACATGCAACGGCTCGTCGGCATCAAGCGGTAATGGCTTTCCGCTCTGCGTGTTGCAGAACTTGCAACAGCGGGTACACACATTGCCCCCAATCATCAGGGTGGCGGTTCCCCTACTCCAACATTCACCCATATTGGGGCAACGGCCGCTGCTGCATATCGTGTGCAGGCAGTGCGACTCTACAATGCGTTTGGTCTCGGTATATCGTTCGTTGGCTCCGATGCTGATTTTGAGCCATTCGGGTTTACGTACTCTCATAGTAGATTCTTTAGACATTACAAGTTGTTCTTGAAGAAGTTGGTCAGACGTGTGTAGAGGTGCAGGCGCGTGTTACCTCCATAGATGCTGTGGTTCCGGTTGGTATACACCTGCATATCAAACTGCTTGCCCAGCTGAACCAGCTGTTCGGCATACTCGGCACAGTTCTGGAAGTGGACGTTGTCATCGGCCATACCGTGTACCAGCAGCAGCTGTCCGTGCAGTTTGTCAGCCCGTGCAATGGCCGACGTAGCCCGATAGCCTTCGGCATTCTCCTTGGGTGTGCGCATAAAACGCTCGCCATATACGGTATCGTAGTAGTTCCAGTCGGTCACAGCCGCCACGGCCACACCCGCCTTAAACACCGGTCGTCCCTCGCTCATGCTCATCAGGGTCATATAGCCTCCGAAGCTCCATCCCCAGATGCCGATACGGTTCTTGTCGATATAGGGCAATCCGCCCAGATAGATGGCAGTTTCCACCTGGTCCTTAGCTTCCTTGATACCCAGATTCAGATAGGTACACTTGGCAAAGTCAGCTCCCCGACCGCCCGTTCCGCGTCCGTCCACACACACCACCACGTATCCCTGCGAAGCCATATAGGTCTCCCAGCTGATGCTGAAGTTATCCAGTACCTGCTGCGAGGCAGGGCCGCTATACTGATACATCAGGGCAGGGTATCGCTTGCTTGCCGAGAAGTCGGCCGGCTTCATCATCCAACCGTTCAGCCGCACGCCCTCCGATGTCTCAAAGCTGAAGAACTCCTTCTGCGGCAGGGCATATTCAGCCAGCCGCTGCCTCAAGGCCGCATTGTCCTCCAGCACCACCAGCACCTTGCCCGTATTGTCGTTCAGGGTAATCTGCGTGGGTATGCTCAGGCTGGAGTATCGGTTCATATAGTACTTCATGTTGGCACTGAACTGTGCAGAGTTGGTACCGCTCTGTGCAGAGAGCTTGCTCTTCTTCCCCTTACGGTCTACCTTATAGATGGCCGTGCGCATAGGGCTCTCCTCGTTGCTGCTGAAGTAGAAGGTGCCCTCTGCAGCATCGTAACCCAAAAAACTCTTCACCTCGTAGTTGCCGGAGGTGACCTGCTTCACCAGGTTGCCGTTCATGCTGTACCAGTAGAGGTGGTTGTAACCGCTCTTCTCGCTGACGAAACTGAAATTATCAGGATAGAACACGATGTTGTCCAGCACATCTTCGTGGATATAGGTATCGCTCTCGTCACGCAACGCCAGTTTGGCCACCGTACTGCGCGGGTCGGCGAAATAGAGTTCCAGCCGATCCTGATGCCGGTTCATCGTCACCACAGCCAGTTTGTTGGGATCCTTGGTAAAGCGGATGCGGGGGATGTAGCCGTCTTCGTCGAGCGGCACTTGGATGCGGCGTGTCACACGCGACTTGATGTCGAACGTATGGACAGAGACCTTTGAGTTGGGTTCGCCTGTCTTCGGATATTTATAGGTATATTCACCGGGATATTTCTCCAAGGCGTTGTAATGCGGAGCCTGTCCGGCAAACAGCGGGAAGGTGTAAGAGGGCACCTCTTTCTCGTCCCAGCGGATGAAGGCCAGCATCTTGCTGTCGGCACTGAACTCCAACGCACGGTCGAAAGCGAACTCCTCCTCATAGACCCAGTCGGGGATGCCGTTCAGCACCTCGTTGCGTTTTCCGTCCTCCGTCACCTGACTCTCGCTGTTGCCGTAGAGCAGTTTGACCAGGTAGATGTTGTTGTCGCGCACAAAGGCCACCATGTTTCCGTCGGGCGAGAAGACGGGTACCTGCTGCGGTCCGCCATCGGAGAGTTTCTCCACCACATTGTTTATCTTGCCTTCCAGGTTGCGCTTCAGGCTGTAGATGTAGTGTACAGCCGTGTACGAGTGCCGGTAGATGGGAGCGGTTTGGGTAGCGATGAGCACCTTGCTGCCGTCGGGCGAAAAGCTGTAGCTGTCGAACGTCTTGAAGGGGCATTCGCGTGCCGTAGCGGCATCGAACAGCACCTCCACCGCCTTTCCTGTCCGGAATGAATACTTGATGATTTGGGTCCGCTCGGCGTTCATCTGCGAGTAGTGTTCGCCGTCCTCGGGAATAGGAATCACGCCATAGATGTTTTTCGGATAGAACTTGCCGCCTACCACCTCTTTCAGGTCAAGCGGCTTGCCGCCCTGTGCTGCTCCGGTCAGTGCCAACAGACAGAGCAGAATGAGAAGATTGATTTGTTTCATGAATATGTTTTCGGTTAATCATTGATTCATGAGGCAAATGTAGGAATAAAGTTCGATATTCCCCGCATGGGTTGCGGGGAAATCACCAAAAAACATGTCTGCAACGGGGTTAGCTGCCTGTATACGATGACCGGACTGCAAAATCCGCTCCTTCGTTGTCCGTGGCCTGGAACTTGCGGCTGACCTTCATCAGGTTGATGGTGTAGGTCACGATGTCCTGCGCTTCCTGAATCATGGTAAGATAGACCATGCTGACCTTGATGCTACCCCTCTGGCTCTGGATGCGGCCCAGCTCTTCCCGTTTCAGGTGAGAGAGCTGTCCGTTCAGGTCATTGGCCTTGCGCACCTCGTTCTCCAGTCCGTCAAAATCGTTGTTCTCCATGCGGTGACGGCATACCTGCAGCAGACCGGTGATGTCCTCGGTCACGTCGCCAAACTCACCCTTCTGAATGGCATCCAGCGGTTTGAAGTTGTTGTCTATATGCTCCAGACAGGGCTCGCAGAGACGGCCGATGCTGAACACCAGTTCGCTGGCGAAATCATTACCCTGATAGTAGTAGAGTCCCTTCTCCAGTACGGTATGGTTGTCCAGGCGGCACATGGCCAGCGTGCCGGTACGTTTCATCTGCTTTATCAGCTGCTTCTCAAACTTCACGGCTCCCATGGAGCGGCGCAAGCCACGCAGGTTCTCGTGCAGGAAGGCGGTGACGGTACGCTCGAAGTTCTCCTCAGTAAACTCCAGTATCTTGGTCAGCTCCTCGCGTGTATGCCGACGCATCAGCTCCAGCATCTCGCGGTTGTCGTTGCTCTTCATCAGCTGCTTCAGGGTGACATTGCCCTTCTCCTTCTCTTTCCGCTTCTTGTACATCACCTGGCTGCGCACCAGCGAGAAGATGGCAGCCGCTATCAGCAGGACAATGGCAATGCTGCCACCGAAGTACACGACCATTACGACCAGGAAGCAGATGGTGAAGGCGGCACCGGCGGTAATGAACCAGCCACCGATGACACTGAGCACACCCGTGATGCGGAACACAGCCGAGTCGCGTCCCCAGGCGCGGTCGGCCAGCGAAGTACCCATCGCTACCATGAAGGTGACATAGGTCGTAGAGAGGGGCAACTTCAGCGAGGTACCCAAGGCAATGAGCAGACTGGCCAGCACCAGATTGATGGAGGCACGCACCATGTCGAAGGCAGCGCCGTCGGCAATGATGGCTTCGTCCTTGCGGAAGCGGGTCTCTATCCACTGCTTGGCACCCTCGGGCATCGTCTTGCTCAGTCCGCTGCCCAGCGCCATGCTGAAGCGCACCAGCGTACGGGCTATCGGTGTGCTGCCGAAGCTCTCCTCTCCTTCGTCCTGACGGGCCAGGTCTACAGAGGTCTTGATGACGTTATGGGCCTTCTTGGAGGTGCAGAGCGAATACACCATGATGGCTCCGGCGCCTATCAGGAAATACCAAGGTGTCTTGGCCGACCCCTGCAAGGAGGTCATCAGGAAGCTGTCGGGGCCGCTGGACGTACCGTTCTGTACATAGTCCATGAACGATGAGTAGCCGGCCAGCGGTACGCCGATGAAATTGACCAGGTCGTTACCGGCAAAAGCCAGCGCCAAGGCGAAGGTACCCAGCAGCACCACCACGCGGAAGATGTTGACCCGGCACCAGTGGAGTATCTGCATGATGACTGTACACGTCACAAAGATGATGCCTAGCAGCGACAGGGTGTTCTCGTGCAGCCACTGTTTGTTCTCGGGTGTCATGAAGGAGCTGTCCTTCAGTCCCTTAAAAAGCAGGAAGTAGAAGATGCTGGTAGCCGCAATGCCGCCAAACAGCGCGATGCTGTACTTGATGTGTCGCTTGTAGTTGAAGGTAAAGACGATGCGTGCCAGCCACTGCACCAGCATACCGAAGAAGAAGGCGATGGCCACCGAGACAAAGATAGCCATGATGACCGACAGGGCCTTGTCGGTATTGATGAGGTCGCCCAGCCCCAGCGCATCGCTGCCCTGCACCTTGATGAGGGAGAGGGCAAACGTACCGCCCAGCAGCTCGAACACCATTGACACGGTAGTAGAGGTAGGCATACCCATGGTATTGAATACATCCAGCAGCACCACGTCCGTCAGCATCACGGCTAACAGGATGCTCATGATTTCAGCAAAATAGAAGTGCTCGGGCTGGTAAATGCCGTGTCGGGCGATATCCATCATGCCGTTGGATAGGGAAGCACCGATAAACACGCCGACACCGGCAATGAACAGGATGGTCTTGAACGAGGCTGCCTTGGCACCGACAGCCGATTGCAGGAAGTTGACCGCATCGTTGCTGACGCCCACCACCAGGTCGAAGATGGCGAGTACGAACAGGAAGATGACGATACAAAGATAGATTGTTTCCATATACTGAATATGTATTGTTGTTTCTGCCTGCAAAGTAACGTTTTTAGTGTTGCAGGGGCGTGTCATACATATTACAGATATGTTACATTCAGGGATTGGCTACCGGATGCAGCCCCATCTTTGCGGCCCGCTGCAGCATATAGTCGCGCGCGGCCTGATACTCGTTGGGTATCACCCCGTCCAGAATGGCATCCTTGATGGCACTCTTCAGGGCACCCACCTGCCGGCAGGGCGAGAGGCCGAAGGTCTGCATAATCTCCTCGCCGCTGACGGGAGGCTGGAAGTTGCGGATGCGGTCACGCTCCTCCAGATCCTTCAGTTTCTGGCGCACCAGCTGGAAGTTGTCCAGGAAGCGTTGCTTGCGGACGGAGTTCTTGGAGGTGATGTCGGCTTCGCAGAGGGTCATCAGGTCGTCAATGTCGTCGCCCGCCTCGAAGAGCAGCCGCCGCACGGCCGAGTCGGTCACCTCTTCGTCGGCTATCACGATGGGGCGCATGTGCAGCCCCACCAGCTTCTGCACGTATTTCATCTTCTCGTTCATGGGCAGCTTCATCTTGCGGAAGATGCCGGGTATCATCTTCTCGCCGATAAAGTTGTGGTTGTGGAAGGTCCATCCTATCTTCGGTTCCCACCGCTTGGTGGTCGGTTTGCCGATATCGTGCAGCAGCGCGGCCCAGCGGAGCCACAGCCGCCGTTCCGTCACGTCCAGCATGGGGACAGGCTGTGCGTCCTCCTCTCCCTTCGGAGCGTCTTTCCACTCCTGGGTGGCACGCGCCACATTGTCCAGCACCTCCAGCGTATGGTAGAAGTTGTCCTTGTGGGCCCGTCCGTTGCGGGTCTCTACGCCCTGCAGGGCTGTCAGTTCGGGGAATATCAGCTCCAGCAGTCCGCAGCGGTCCAGATCTATCAGTCCCCTGGAGGGGACGGGCGAGAGCAGAATTTTGTTCAGCTCGTCGGCAATGCGCTCGCGGCTGATGATGCCGATACGCTCGCGGTTGCGCTCCAGTGCCTCGAAGGTCTCGTCCTCGATGTAGAAGCCCAGTTGGGTGGCAAAGCGCACACAGCGCATCATGCGCAGCGGGTCGTCGCTGAAGGTGATGTCCGGGTCGAGCGGTGTCCGTACGGTACGTTCGCGCAGATCGTCCATGCCGTTGAAGGGGTCCACCAGTTCGCCGTAGCGTGCCGCGTTCAGGCAGACGGCCATGGCATTGATGGTAAAGTCGCGTCGGTTCTGGTCGTCCTCCAGCGTTCCGTCCTCCACCACCGGCTTCCGGCTGTCATGGCTGTACGACTCCCTGCGTGCTCCTACAAACTCCACTTCCGTGCCCCGGTACTTCAACTGTGCCGTACCGAAGTTCTTGAAGACGGCGAGGTGGGCACCCCGTCCCAGCCGTTTGGCCAGTGCCTCGGCCACTCCGATGCCGCTTCCTACCACCACCACATCTATATCTTTGGAGGGACGTTGCAGAAAGATGTCGCGCACGTACCCGCCTACCACATAGCACTCCACTCCCAGTTGGTCGGCCGTTTCGGAGATACGTTTGAATATCGAGTCTTCAAAATGTTGTTTCAGTTCTTCGGTTGTCAGTTCTATCATATCAGTTCATAAACTAATGGAATCATGCGATTTCACACATTTTCCCGATTTGCGCGTGCAAAGATAGTGCAAAATACCGAGTATGCGAGAGGAGAGAAAATTTATTTGCTCTCCCGAGCGTGAGGTTTTTATCTAAATCGAGAGCATAACTTTCATGCCCGCATGAAAAAGTTATGCCAAGATGTAGCCTATTTTATTTAAAGATACAGATATTATTCTTATTTTTGCTGCCCGAAACAATTATTCAGGTTCCGGCACCGTCCGAAACCCACAAAACAAGAACCCATGAAGAGAATCATCCTTCTGACCTGCCTGTGCGGTGCATTGATGGCCTGCGGGGAGGTTGAAAAGAAAGCGGAGGCGAAGCTGCAGGCCGCCCGCGAAGCCTTTGAACGAGGCGACTATAACGAAGCAAAGAGGCAGATAGACAGCATCAAGGTGCTCTATCCCAAAGCGTTTGATACCCGCCGTGCCGGCATTGCCCTGATGCAGGACGTCGAACTGGCCGAACAGGAGAAGACACTCACCTATCTAGACAGCCTGATGCAGCAGAAGGAACAGGAGCTGGACCAGCTGCGCCCCCGCTACACCTTCGAGAAGGACGAGGAGTATCAGCAGATAGGCAACTACCTGCACCCGTCGCAGGTCATCGAGAAGAACCTGCACCGCTCCTTCCTGCGGTTCATGGTCAACGAACAGGGCGTCATGAACATGACCTCCATCTACTGCGGACCGCGCAACATCCACCACACCGCCGTCAAGGTGACGGCCCCCGACGGCAGCTTTGCCGAGACACCTACCGCCAAGGATTGCTACGAGACCAGCGACCTGGGCGAACAGATTGAGAAGGCCGACTTCAAGATGGGCAACGACGGCAACGTGATGGGGTTCCTCTACCTGAACCGGGACAAGGAAATCCGGGTAGACTACCTGGGCGAACGCCCCTACTCCTTCCGGATGAGTGCTGCCGACCGTCAGGCCGTGGCAGCGGTCTACGAATTGTCGCAGCTGCTCTCCTCCATGAGCCAGATTCGGAAGGAGCAGGAGGAAGCCCGGCTGAAGAAGGAGTTCGTCACCCGCAAGAAGGCCGAATGGGAAGCGAAGAATCAATAGATTGTGTAGGGGCGGACCTATGTGTCCGCCCAAAGCCACACGACAGCGGATTCAGGGCGCAAAATATTGCGCCCCTACAGGTATACACCATCAATCTGTTGATGTAAAACCGAAAAACTTGAATAAACAAGAAGAGTGATATGAAAAAAGAAGAAAGCCAAGTGATTTTCGACCGCAACGTCGTTGAGTTCGTCACCGTAGCCGCCGAGTTCTGCCGCTTGCTGGAACAGGCCGAAGGGATGAAGCGGACCGACTTTGTCGACACCATCCTGAAGATGCTGCCCCTGCTCTACCTGAAAGCCATCCTGCTGCCGCCCTGCGAAACCATGGGCGAGGAGGAGCCGGAGAACTACGTCACCGAGGAGACGTACGAAGTGCTGCGGATGAACCTGGCCGCCATCCTGGCCGACCGCGACGACTACCTGGATGTCTTTGTCAGCGACATGAAGTACAGCGACCAACCCATCACCCGATACATCTCCGAGGAGCTGGCAGACATCTATCAGGACGTACGCGACTTCATCTTCGTCTTCCAGCTGGGACTGAACGAAACCATGCACGATGCACTGGCCATCTGTCAGGAGAACTTCCGCCTCTACTGGGGGCAGAAGTTAGTGAACACCCTGCGTGCCCTGCACGAAGTGAGATATGCTTCCGGCGACAACGACGAGCCGGAAGAGGAGGAATAAACAACCGCCCATAGAACATGCTGATCAAACGAACCATTAATAAAGAAGTAGTGAATGCCATGCCCAAGGCAGCCTTCACGGGCGAAATACACGTAGTGAATACTCCGTGGGAGGCAGAGCGGGCCGTGGCCTACCTGAGAGGATGCCCTCTGCTGGGCATTGACAGCGAAACCCGTCCCTCCTTCGCCAAGGGACATACGCACAAAGTAGCCCTGCTGCAGGTGGCCTCAGAGGAGCATTGCTTCCTGTTCCGCCTGAATGTGATGGGACTGACGCTTCCCCTCATCACCTTGCTGGAGATGCCACACATCACCAAGGTGGGCCTGTCGCTGAAGGACGACTTCATGATGCTGCACAAGCGGGCTCCCTTTGAACCGCGCGGCATCATCGAGCTACAGGAGTTTGTCCGCCCCTTCGGCATCGAAGAGCAGAGCCTGCAGAAGATTTACGCCATCCTCTTTGGCGAGAAGATATCCAAGACGCAACGCCTCTCCAACTGGGAGGCCGACGTCCTGACACAACCGCAGCAGCTCTATGCCGCCACCGATGCCTGGGCCTGCCTCAACATCTACCGGAAGCTGCAGCA
The DNA here is from genome assembly GCA_945641355.1 of uncultured Mediterranea sp. Lineage (GTDB taxonomy): Bacteria > Bacteroidota > Bacteroidia > Bacteroidales > Bacteroidaceae > Bacteroides. The sequence goes on from CALZEQ010000029.1 coordinate 37,490, forward strand.
ACTGAAGGAAAGCGGCAACTACGAAATGGAAAGCTGAATTAATTTAAAATTAAAAATTTAAAATGAGAGGTGAGCGAACAGCCACGGGCGGAAGATATTCCGCCCCTACTTGTAGCTCGTAGCTTGTAACTTGTAACTAAAAAATATGAACTGTGTACAACTCAAATCAGGCAAAGAGGAATCGTTGAAGCGGTTCCACCCATGGGTCTTCTCGGGAGCCATTGCCCGCATCAACGGCAATCCGGAAGAGGGCGAAGTCGTGGAAATCTATACATCCCAACGTGAATTCATTGCCAAAGGCCATTGGCAGATAGGCAGCATCGCCGTGCGCGTACTGACGTTCCGGCAGGACGAAGCGATTGATGCCGACTTCTGGAGACGGAGGCTGCAGACCGCCTACGACATGCGCCGGAGCATCGGCATCTGCCAGCGACCGGACAACAACACCTACCGCCTGGTACACGGCGAGGGCGACAACCTGCCCGGCCTGGTCATCGACATCTACGGACGTACGGCCGTGATGCAGGCCCACTCGGCCGGTATGCACCTGGTACGCATGACCATTGCCGAAGCACTGCTGGAGGTGATGGGCCACTGCATCGACAACATCTACTACAAGTCAGAGACCACCCTGCCCTTCAAAGCCGACCTCTATCCGGAGAACGGATTCCTGAAGGGGGGCAGCACGGACAACGTGGCTCTGGAATATGGCCTGAAGTTCCACATCGACTGGCTGAAGGGACAGAAGACCGGCTTCTTTGTAGACCAACGCGAAAACCGCTCGCTGCTGGAACGCTATGCCGCCGGCCGCTCGGTACTAAACATGTTTTGCTACACAGGCGGATTCTCGGTCTATGCCATGCGCGGCGGTGCCACCCTGGTACACTCGGTGGACAGCTCGGCCAAAGCCATCGAGCTGACCAACCAGAACGTCCGCCTCAACTTTGCCGACGATACCCGCCATGCCGCCTACGCCGAAGATGCCTTCAAGTACCTGGACCGCATGGGCGACCAGTACGACCTCATCATCCTGGACCCTCCCGCCTTTGCCAAGCACCGCGACGCCCTGCGCAATGCCCTACAAGGCTATCGCAAGCTCAACGTCAAGGCATTCGAGAAAATCAAACCCGGAGGTATCTTGTTCACCTTCTCCTGCTCGCAGGCAGTCAGCAAGGAGAACTTCCGCACGGCCGTCTTCACGGCAGCCGCCATGTCGGGCCGCAGCGTGCGCATCCTGCACCAGCTCACCCAGCCGGCCGACCACCCGGTCAGCATCTACCATCCCGAGGGCGAATACCTGAAGGGACTGGTACTCTACGTCGAGTAAAGCCACACGACGGTGGCTCCCGGATGAATGGACAGGCGGCTAAAACCGCATAGCTGACGGTGCAATTTTGTAAACCATTATTACTGTCGGCTTTTTTTTCAGCAGCACGTCAAAATGAGATTTTGTAAAACACTGTATATATCAATACGTTAAGAAAGCCAACATTCAGTCGTATCATGAATGCCATTCAGAATACGACTGAGTGTAGCACCCTCTACGACGCTATTTTTTCGCCCTCTATTTGTCCGGATATTTCAAAATTCACAAACCTACACAAGCATCACACACCATCTATCCATCGGCAGTACCATTCCGCCAAAGGAGAGGGACAACTGAGCAGTCCTTCGTTCTGCTGGAGATTGAGGAGCGAGAAGCGGATGCGGTGGCGTGGGTGGAACTTCTCGTTATAGACCGAAAGGATTCTTGAAGATGAAGAATAATTCTTCGCTGTATTTCCATATCATTACACTATTAAGTGCAGATTTGTGTAGCAAATACACATTTTTCCGCACTTATTTGTGCAAAGATAGATATTTTCTGTATTTACCACAACAAAACAACGTCCTTATTTTTATCCGTTTCAAAACCGCTCGCATTCTATTTGCGAACGGTGTTCAGGGCAAACACACAGGTCTGCCCCTACAGGTGTCGCTAAAGTTTCGGGGTTGCTTACATGTAGGGGCGCAACATTTTGCGCCCAAGCCGCACGCATTGCATTCAATCTCCCTGTTTCGCTGAATCTGAGAGGATGAGCCATAATTATGGCAATCCTCAAGGTACCACGGGCATATTGGACAACGGAACAGCTTACGTAGGTGGTATTGTGGGCTACGCAACCGATGATACAACCATTGATGCCTGCTGGAGTTTTTATACACTTTCTATGGTAGGCGGTGTAGACATACGCGCAAAAGAATACGTCATAGAGGGAGATGGAGGTACCTTCTACAACGGAGGTATCGTAGGCGGACTGGCAGGAAATGCGACATTGACACACAGTTTCTGGAACAGCCAATACGAAGAGAGTATCGTAGGCAATGCAACGAATGAAGAATCGATTACCGAATGTGCGCAGTTTGATTACTTTGATGGTCAGAGAGTACCAGACAAAGACGTTGTAGCTATACTGAATGGATACATCACAGATACCGAGTATCAGTTTACTCCAGATACAAACTATTACCTTATAAAGGTAACAACAGAGTCTGGTGAATAAAGGCACACTACCGTGACTTAAAACCTCATCGAACGCGGTAGTTATTATTAATTGGTTACATCAAGAAGGAGATGGACGCTACAACAGCCGTTCGCCTCCTTCCTTTTTCTGCGAATGACCGCTCACGCTCCATGCTGTTTCGCCCCAACTTCTCTTAAAAACAGGTAGTTTGCAACCTGCAATCCGTGGCTAAAAGAGCGCTAATCTTTAAATAGAGTTAAATACAAAAAGAAAATCGGCGAATTATTATGTTGTATAACATAAAACCCATACCTTTGCACTGTGTTTTTCATGGTATTAGATTTAAGGTTAATAAAGATTGGGTGTCTGGGATAGATACCCTTCTTTTTTTATATACCTATATGACACAACTACAGCTGTCTATATCTCCCTTTAAGTAGATTCATACATATTCATACCCATTGGCGGAATTAATCTTAGTATGAGTACCAGTGTAATCTTAGTAAAAG
>CALZEQ010000030.1 GCA_945641355.1 uncultured Mediterranea sp.
TGGGAAGGCGAATACACCTACCGCTGCATCCTTACAAATGACTACGAGTCTTCCGCGAAAGAGATTGTCGAATTCTACAACCTCCGCGGAGGGAAGGAGCGCATCTTCGATGACATGAACAACGGATTCGGCTGGAACAGGCTTCCAAAATCCTTCATGGGAGAAAACACGGTGTTTCTTCTGCTTACGGCACTCATACGCAACTTCTATAAATTCATCATGGCGAGGCTTGACGTGAAGAGGTTCGGACTCAAAGCAACAAGCCGCATCAAGGCGTTTGTCTTCAAGTTCATCTCTGTGCCAGCCAAATGGGTCAGGACATCAAGGCAGTATGTGCTGAATATCTATTCATGCAACAACGCTTATGCTGATGTGTTCCAGAATGACTTTGGATAACACCGACAACTTATGGTCGTGATTTTGCGTATTGCCTCAAGTCGCATGGTGGGGTAAGGGGCATTTATATGTCTTTATGGTGACATTCGATGCACTGTGCCCCCTTTTTACTAACGATGCAGATTCTTTTCGCTTCTGTATCATATTAGGCGCGTAGTTGCGGATTTGAGGATTATATTACCGATACTTTTATAAGCAACACAAAAGTACAAAAAATCCGTGATAATTTAATTTATATCAAGGACTTTATTTTGATTTACAATCTAATATCTCGATTTTGTTTCCTTGTAGGTGCTCCCAATGCTTGCATAAACTCGTCTTTCTTTCGTCTGAACCAACTGATGTGTGAAACACCGTCTATGTTGAGATTGAAATTGCCATCCTTATCCTTTTTTAGTGAACATATCGTTTTGTCTGCCCTAAAATGTTGGTTAAACTCACGAGAATACAGTTCGCCTTTAATGGAGACATCTTTGAATGTGCATAGTTTCCTAATAACGGCATCGCCAAAGTTCAGCGTATCACGCAAGAATTTAATGGTCGGCATCAGTTTTTCCACATAAGGGAAGTAGTGTTTGACAAAATCCACAAATTCGAACAACTTGCGGTGCTGTTGCTCGTAAGCGTTTCTTATCTCCTGTATCTGTTCGGCTTGTTGTCGTTCCCGTTGTCGGGCTTCGTCTTCAAGTTCAAGGATGCGGTCTTGCAAGTCCTCGTTCCTGCGTTCCAACGATTTCATTCTTCCACTTCCGAAAAGAGAACCCACACTGCTTGCAAGGGCGGTTGCCGTATCGGTGGCTGCGCTTTTGAGCTTGTCGGTGCGGATTTCCGCTTTTACCTGTCTTAATTCCTCCTGCGCTTCGGTCTTCTTTTCCCGTAACAGTCTGGTTTCGGTTTCAAGGGTTTCATTTTTCTTTTTCAAGTCCCGATAATACTGCATGGTGGTAGTGTGCCGTGCTTCCGAGCCCCGTACCCCACGTTGCAATCCGTATTTCTTCATCACCCTTGCGTAATTGTCGTGGTAGGCAATCAGGGTCTGGCGGTTGAACAGGTCATCGGCACACAAACGGACGGAATTTGTTTTCTTGCGGTACTTGCGCTTGCCATCAGCCTGTTCTTTCTTGGCTTTGCGCCTTTCACCCGTCACGATGGGAACAACGGCTGCGTGGATGTGCGGAGTCTTCTCGTCCATGTGCAGATGTGCGGCAACCACATTGTCTTTGCCGAATGTGGCTTGTAGCCATTGGATGCTGTCGTTGCACCATTCATCGAGTTTTCCTTTTTCCTGTATGTTCATCATGTCCTCGTGCGTACCCGACAAGACTACCCGAACGACACGGACTTGGTCGTGTGTGATTTTCCGTCTGATGCCTGCCGTCTTCAGCCTGTGGGCAATCGCTTCATCCCTGCCGTGAACACCATCGGGGTATCCGATTAGTACCTTGTTGAGATGTGTCCTTGTCGGGTCGGCATTCTTAGGTATTATTCTTCTCTCTATATGGTCGGACTGTACGGTGTCCGATGAACCTTTTGCTTTCTTTATGTCCAATGAAAAATATCCCATATTGTTTTGATTTTAACGGTTATTGTTATGATTGTCTTCTCTGCCTGTGGCATCGGCTCGCAGGGTTTATTATGTAAATGAACCTTTGCTACTCTCGTTTGCACAGGGTTTCCAAAGGGATTTCCCTTTGGCTCGTTAGGGAGTTTTTAGCGTTACCGTGTAATGCGTTAAGAAAACGCCCTATTAAGCTATGGTATTTCTGTCTAAATACCTTTCGGAAAGCAGACGAGCATATTACAGATGAAATCCCCCTTTCTTTTTCGGTGGCTGCATCATCCGCCTTGCGGATTGGACTTGCTTCTTCTCCTTTATCGGCTCTGCCGATTGGGACAAGGGCTTACCGCACAGGCAGTCGTTCAAGTCCTTATACTCACGATAGTACATTGACTTGTCAAGCAGCCGTTCCCCGAACTTCTCTTTCAGCTTCTTGCAGGTGTTCCGTCCTGCCGTGTCGTTGTCAAGGAAACAGCCGACTTGGGTGTAGGTCTCCAATATGCTTTCCGCTTTTGCAAGATTGGAAACGGAGTTCAGTATGACATAGTCCTGCGTGTCCAATCGCTGGTGTTGCGGATTGTTCTTCCGATACCAACAGCAGGATAGGCAACTTCTGAATCGGTTGCAGGTAGAGCAGTTGCAGATAGTCCATCCCCAACTCGTATTGTTCCCCGAAGATGTGCCGTACCAAAGATTGGATATGCGATAAATCGCCCTCCTGCGGTCGGTGGTCTATCGGTTCGTAAAGGTTAAGGAACTTGCCGACCACGGAACGGTAGCCGATGTGTTCGGGTACGGTGCAGAAGCCGTCATACTTGGGAACGCTGCCGATGTAATCCTTGCCGTAATCCTGTCGCAGGGTCTCGTTGTTCCATGCGATGCGTTTCTTCATATACCCTCCGTTCAGTCTCGGTTGCTCCACAATCTTGTAGAGCGTTGTCCCGACACGGATAAATTCTTCCTTTGCCATGCCGCCATCCGATGGCGATCTGTGGCTGTCCTGTTGTTCGATAGCTGACATAATCAAATGGTTTTAAGTTTGAAAATTACTAGCTGCAAAATTATAATCAATTATCGGATAGGCTGTTATGCAAAACACGGCAGAATGATGACAAATAGCCCCCGAAACAAAAACTTTTAATGGTTTGGGCAGGAAACGGGTTGTGCAAACGGAAAAACTCCCGAAAAGCGAATGTCGGATTACGCTTTTTGGGAGAAAAAATCAGAGCATCTGTCGTTCTGTCGTACTGACTTAATGAATTACTGACTTACCGAGTGAATAATGTCAGGCATTCAGCTACGAGAAGTATTCGGATTTGGATATACCGTTGTTATTCAGCGAGAAGAAGATGCTTGTTTTCTCTTTTCGCAGGTACAGTCTTTCAAGAACGGCATTGCGTACCCTTTCCGCTCCGAATGTGCCGATATGGAAAGCGAGGGCAACTATCACTTCAAGGTCGTAAACCTCCATACAGCAATTATCGGATACCCGTATGTTTCGCCTTATCCCGTATTCCCTTAAAACTCCGCTCTTGCAAAGAGTATTTATCCCTGCACGGAATGTCGGGGCGGTTACTCCGAACAGGTCGCAAAGTTCCCATTCGCTCATGGCGGTTGCGCTAATGTCGGTCGGCAAGGTGATGTTGCCGTTGCCGTCCGTTGTGATGATGCTTCGTTTCATGGCTATGCTTGGTTATGGGGTTACACTTCCGAACGATGCGTTCAGCTTGTTGCCGAACATCGTTAGGTCATTGTCAAGTTTCTGCGTGGTTATCTTCGCATAGATTTGAGTCGTGACAATGTTCGTGTGTCCCAGAATACGGCTCACGCTTTCAATGGGCATCCCCTTGCTAAGAGCCAGTGTTCCAAACGTATGACGTGCGCAATGGTAGGAGATTTGCTTCTCTATTCCGCATTCCGCCATTACCTTTTTCAACTGTTTGCACATCGTCCAATAGTAGATTTTCCCGAAAACCAGCTTGTCTTCCGACAGATACTTGTACCGTTCGATTATCTGCAAGGGAATATCAAGCAGCTTCACTTGGAACGGGACATTTGTCTTGTGCCGTTTCGACAATATCCATTTCTCACCGTTTACCTCCACTATTTCGTCCGTTGTGAGTTCTTTCATATCCACGAAAGACAAGGCGGTGAAGCAGGCGAAAATGAACAGGTCTCGCACCAATGCGAGGGTGGGGTTGTTAAACTCGTGCGCCATGATTCTTTTGATTTCGTCTTCTGTCAGATATTCCCGTTCCTTAACATTCGGGCTGATATGGAACTGCGCAAACGGATTTCTCGGTATCAGTCCGTTATAGTGCGCACGCATGACCACGCCTTTCAGCCACATGCAGTTCAGCCAGATGGTGGCGTTTTTCAGTCCCCGTTCAGCCGTAAGATAAGCCGCAAACTCCTTGATGAAGTCGGGCGTAAGTTCCAGCATGGACATGTCCGTCCGTCTGTAGAATGACTTGATAAAGGCTGCGACATAGTTCCTTGCCCTTACCATTACTTTGTATGTGCCGATGCTGCGGTCTTTGCCGACACGTTTCAGGAAGTTGGCGCAATCCTTGTCAAAAGCCTTTATCAGTGTCTCATACTCGCTTCCTACCCCTTGGTAGGCATTGCGCACCATTTCAGCCGTTACGTATGCCTCTCGGTCGGATATGCGCTGATAGTGCTTGATGATTTGCGCCTTGATGTTGTCCAATGCCAGATTGATGTTCCGTGCTTCGGCACTCTTGCCTTTGGCTCGGTTGCCTTTCGCATCCCAAAGGTTTTTTGGGATGGTCTGCTTGCAACTGAACTGCGCCACAGTACCGTTGATTGTCACTCGTCCCATGATAGGGACAATACCGGTTTTCTCCTTACTGCCGTTCACGTAGAACAGCACTTTGAATGTACTTCTTGCCATACTCGTTTTTTTTGTTTGCAAAGTTAAATATCAACGAGTTATACCTTGATACGCAAATCGGTGACAAACGGTGCAATAGCATCTCTCATATGTTAAATCTTACTCTTCCACGGGTAATGATTTGCAAACCATTCTTCTTCTTAAATCCGCTTTTCCTTGCGTTTTCCGATTTTTCGGCTTGTCATCATTTGATACCGTAACGACTCTGATATTAAGTCATTTAACGTCATTTCTCCTGTTTTTCGAGGTTATTCCAGAGATTTTTAGTAAGTTTGCAGCATCCATCCGAACGGAGCGAGCTGCACAGCCTCTGCACCGATGAGGGAGGAAAGGATTTTGAGATAACATGTAAAACCAGCATCATCATGAGCGTAGCATCCGAAAAGTGGGGAATCATCTACAACCCCAAAGCCGGTACCCGAAAAGTACAAAAACGATGGAAGGAGATAAAAGCCTACATGGACAGCAAGGGCGTAAACTACGACTACGTGCAGTCCGAAGGCTTCGGATCGGTGGAACGTCTGGCAGGCATCCTGGCCAACAACGGCTACCGTACCATCGTGGTGGTGGGAGGCGACGGAGCACTGAACGATGCCATCAACGGCATCATGCTGTCCGATGCCAAGGAGAAGGAGTCGATTGCCATCGGCATCATCCCTAACGGCATCGGCAACGACTTCGCCAAGTACTGGGAGATGAGCTCGGAATACAAGGAGGCGGTAGATTGCATCATCAAGGGACGCCGCCGCCGCATTGATGTGGGCACCTGCTACTACTACGACGGCCAGCGGCACCTCACACGCTACTTTCTGAATGCCATCAACATAGGACTAGGAGCACGCATCGTGAAGATTACCGACCAGTGCAAACGCTTCTGGGGCGTGAAATACCTCTCCTACTTCATGGCATTGCTCTCCATCATCTTCGAACGCAAGTTCTACCGCATGCACCTGAAAGTAAACGGCGAACATGTACGCGGACGCATCATGACGGTGTGCATTGGCAGTGCCTGGGGATACGGACAATCGCCCAGTGCCGTACCCTACAACGGATGGCTGGACGTATCGGTTATCTACCGGCCCGAACTGCTGCAGCTATGGTCGGGACTGTGGATGCTGATTCAAGGCCGCATCCTTAACCACAAGGTAGTAAAGCCCTATCGCACACAAAAGGTGAAAGTGCTGCGCGCCCAGAATGCTTCTGTGGATTTGGATGGACGCATCCTCGACCGCCATTTCCCGCTGGAAATAGGCATCCTACACGAGGCCATCACCCTGATTATACCCTGAAACGGAAAACGAATGTGACCAAGTAACTGACTAAAAAAAGAACAAGCATCATGATAGACCAACTGAAAAACAATGCTGCCGACAACTTTTTCCTGCTGGCAGGGCCCTGTGTCATCGAGGGAGAAGAGATGGCACTGCGCATTGCCGAACGTATCACTGCCATCACCGAACGGCTGCAGATACCCTATGTTTTCAAGGGATCGTACCGCAAGGCTAACCGCTCACGCCTGGATTCGTTCATGGGCATCGGCGACGAAAAGGCACTGCAGATATTGAAGAAGGTACACGACACCTTCGGCATCCCTACAGTGACCGACATCCATGCCGCCGACGAAGCGGCCATGGCAGCAGAGTATGTGGATATCCTACAGATTCCCGCCTTCCTGTGCCGGCAGACGGACCTGCTGGTAGCAGCCGCCCGGACAGGAAAGTGTGTGAACATCAAGAAGGGACAGTTCCTCTCACCGCTGGCCATGCGCTTTGCTGCCGAAAAGGTGGCTGAGGCAGGCAACAAGGAGGTGATGCTGACCGAACGGGGCACCACTTTCGGCTATCAGGATCTGGTAATCGACTACCGGGGTATTCCTGAAATGAAGTCCTTCGGCTATCCCGTGATTTTGGATGTAACCCATTCGCTGCAACAACCCAACCAGACGAGCGGCGTGACGGGAGGTATGCCCCAACTGATAGAGACGGTCGCCAAGGCGGGCGTAGCCGTAGGAGCTGACGGACTCTTCATCGAGACACACGAGAATCCGGCCGTAGCCAAGAGTGACGGTGCCAACATGCTTCGGCTTGATCTGCTGGAGGAACTACTGGAGAAACTAGTGCGCATCCGCCAGGCCATCAAAGAGTGACGGACTTCATGTTTTCAAACAGAAGAACGTTTCGCCACTTGTAAGTCGTAACAAAAAAACGAAGAAAAAGAACAGACATGCATATAAAACTGAAACGAACCGCCCTGGCAGCCCTACTGCTAACGGGCAGCATCTGCATACAGGCACAAAACCTGAAAGAGTGTTTCCGAGAAATGCCCGATTCACTCTGCCCGCTACTTTCTGCCATTAACCGAGCTGACTGCATCGACTTTATGGAGAGCGGCATGAAAGCCGAAGTGACCAACAACCTGGGCGGAAAGACAGAGATGACCGTGCTGACACCCGACTATCTGGCTCTAAAGATGAGCACGCAGACCTTTTGGCAGATGAAGATGCTGACACTACCTGACAGCACACAGGTGATATGCACCGTATCAACGGCCTGTGCTGCTGCCTGCGACAGCCACATTGCCTTCTATACACCCCGATGGGAACCGCTGCCCGCCGACTGCTTCCTGCCGGAAAGCTGGCCCGTAGCAGATGACTTCATTGCCGAGGCAGCAGACACCACCTCCTTCTACCGCTATCAAGAGGCACGTCGGCAAGCTGACATCACACTGCTGAAGGCAGAACTGAATCCGAAGGAACCCCTGTTGACGCTGACCTTCAGCACACCCGACTACATGGCGGTCGAGGCACGCGAAACCCTGACACCCTATCTGAAGCAACCGCTGACACTGATGTGGAGAGAGGGGCGGTTCCAGCCATAAGGAGAAGCAGCCCTCCCCTCACTCTGTTTACTTGATGTGGTCGAATCCCTTGCCATAGACACCGATGACGGCACTCTGTGAGACGAACGCATCGGGGTCGATATCTTTGATGAGACGGAAGATGATGGTAGATTCGCGCTTCTTGGCCAGTACGAACAGCATACTGACCTCATGCCCTGTGTAGAAGCCGGATGCGTGGATGACAGTGACTCCACGGTGCGGGTGCTCGTTGATGAGCCGCCCTATCTCCTCGAACTTCTCACTGATGATGAAGAACTGTACCGACTGGCGGGCACTGTTGACCACCTGATCTACCACAAAACTGCAAATATAGAGGGTGGCATATCCGTACACCACCTTTTCCCAATCCTGCAGCACAAAATAGCTGGAGGAGATGATGACGAGGTCACACATCAGTATGACCCGTCCGAAGGTGATGTCGCGATACTTGTTGATAATGGCTGCAATGATATCCGTTCCACCCGTACTCCCGTTGTTGGAGAAAGCAAGACCCACTCCACCTCCACAAAACGAGGCTCCAATGACACAGGCCATAAAGGGCTGGTCCTGCAACAGATGGAGACCTGCCGTGAGCCGCTGAATCAACGAAGTGAGGAAGGTGAGCATGAAGACGGCATAGATGGTCTTGATGCTGAACTTCCAACCCAGAATGTAGATGGCCAACAGCAACAGGAAGAAGTTGATGCCAAAATAGGTATACTGCACAGGCAACCCTGTGGCAAAATAGACGATGGAGGCGATACCCGGTACTCCGCCCGTGGTGATGTTGTTGGGCAGCAGGAACACAGTCCATCCCACTGCATAGAACACCATGCCCAAGGCAATCATCACGTAATCACGCAGCTCACGCATCGGATTGAGACGTAGAGCCATAGATACTTTATTCTTCATTGCTTATTTGTATTTTGGAGCGCAAATATACGCAAAAACAGATTCCGAAGAAGGAAAAAGATTCATTTTTATGCACTTTTTGCGCACTTTATTCGTCATCTGGTTCCAGATTGTCTACATCGAGGATGCGTAACTCCAGCGCACGTACTACCAGCCGGGTTGCATTGACTCCGCTTCGCTCGGCTGGTGCAAAAAGGCGACCCACGAGGTCGTTCTGTCGCTTCTCAAGCGACTTCACGCCAAAGGGCATTCCCTTGAGATTGGCAATCATATCCTTGGTATACCCCAAGGCCAGATGGCGCAGAAAGCGTTCATCATACTCGTCGATGTCGTAGCTGATGATGGCCTCCTGACGCTTGGCATCGTTGAGCACCGCACGACGGAAACGGGCTACTATCTTCTCCAGAATGGGATAGTTGAACACCAACCTCTTACCATCCATCACAGCTTGCACGTCGGTTTGGGTGAGCAGTTCACCGGTCTTCAGGATGATACCGTCGGCACCTGCATCCAGCACGTCCACCCACAACTTTTCGTTGAGTATTTCGCCGGTGAATATCAGCACATGTACATCGGGATATTCTTTAGAGAGGCGGCGGCATATCTCCACTCCGATGGTGGTGGATCCTCCCAATCCCAGGTCGAGCAATACCATGTCTGGGCGGCCAGACTCTATCAGGGGCCAGAACTCCTGTTCGGTCATGGCGGTGCCTATTACCTCCGCATCGGGTATCTCGTGTCGGAATATCTCTTCCGTGCCTTTCAGTTCCAACTTCACATCTTCTACGATGATGACTTTAAATTTTTTTTCTTCCATGTAGAGCAAATAAATATGTAAAAAGTAAATGCAAATATAAAATATAAATTTGTGTTGTTCAATGAAAACGTAAACTGTCGTTGTCAGCCGCACATCACTTGCAGACGGACAACATCACTCTGCCTCTACTTGCAGCTAAAGCCCTAACCTGCAGGCAAGGTAAAGTACACAGTAAATCCGCCCCCTTCTCCCTCCTCAGCATTGATGCGGCATCCTCTGCGCCCTGCAAATTCGTCGTGGTCGCGGATAATCTGCTTGCACACCAGATACTCCGCTCCCGCCAAAGCATCTTCCCCGTCAGTCGTCATCCGTTCGCGGTCGGGATAGAAGAGCCTGTTCAGCTCCTCCTGGCTTTTGGAACGCCTTCTGTCTGTGAAGCGGAAACGCACAAAGCCGTTGTCAGCCACTGCATCCAGCAGCAGTGTTCCCTCCTGCTCCACAGCCAGAGCCTCATCCAGCAGGTTCTCCAACAAAAATTGCAGCAGATTAAGGTCGCCAATGACGCGGGCATCAACGGGATGCACCTGCAAGCAGGGCACCTTCATCTTCCCCCGACCGGCCTTCTGCAGGTACTTGCAGGCATAGTCGGTGAGATGCGTCACGGCCACGGTGGTACGACGAAAGGTCACTTCCTCCAACTGGCGGGCGGCACACGAACTCAGAATGGTGAAGACCCCCTTGTAATACTCTATCAGTTCACCGATGGCTCCCACCGTCTCGCGCTCCTCCAGCTCCGTCAGACGACCCGCACGTACCCTGCCTATCAACTGTTTGATACGATTGGGATAATAGACGGTTTCGTGCTTGATGGTAGAGAGGCAGTTGTCCAGCACCATGTTCTGCACATGCAACTGGCTCTCTTCCCATGAAGCACGTCGTGCCTCGTCCTGCGCCGTCTCAATGTCGCGATACTTGGTAGCCAACTTCACCACGGCATTGTACACCACAATAGCCATATAGTTGGCTATCAGTTCCAGCAGCAGGCGGTCACCTTCTTGCTGACGCGGATAGCGGCTCTCTATGCAGAGGATGCCTACACAACGCGAGTCACCTCCGGCCTCTACCACCAGAGGATGAAGCAAGCGCTCACCCTCCGTAAGCTGTGTATGCTCTTCGTAACAACAGCCCCCCCGCTCGCTCCACCACCTCTGTTCGTCGTCAGATGTCAGCGGTGGATAGAAACTGAACTCCAGCCGATGGTCAGCATCGTTGCTGACGGCTATGCCCAGCCGTTCAATGCTCCACAACTCGTCCACGGCACCGAAAACTTCACTGACAATGCGTCGGGGAATACCCCTCCAGGTAGCCTCTTCGAGCAGCAAGGCATCGGTATGGTCACTAACCTCGGGCCACGAAGCGGCTGACACCTGCCGGTTGATTTCCAGCACCTGCTCCAGATTCCAACGGTAAACCAACCGTTTGCGGAAGTAAAGCAGGTAGAAGCCCATGACCAATGCCACCAGCAGAAACAAAGCCAGCAGAATGCCCACCATTTTGTTGTTGGTAGAACGTTCCAATCGGAAACAGTACTCTTCGAGCGACTGATCCTCGCCCAACAGTTTATAGAGTGTGGTATAAGCATCGTTGTTATAGGCGTAAGCTTCCCATTGCTTCAACGCAAGGAAGGCTACCGCCGCCTCATTGCGGATGTCCAAGATGACATGAAAATCGGAGTTGAAAGGTTCGTCCCACCACTCCAGTTCGGCCGGCCTACCCTCTTCTTCATTCCACAGCGACATGTAACGGCGAGGGGAGAGGGAGAAGCGTGCGTAGTGTTCGTTCAGATAAGCGATGGCCGAGTCGGCATAGAGAATGGTAGCCTCGTAGTCGCCCTCCACATTGGCATAATAGGCCGCATTGGCATAGTCGGACGCGATGTCCAACCACTGTTCGAAGTCAGCTGAAAGCAACGTATCGGCTGCAGCCTCCCCACGGAGCGGAGCTGCCTCCCCCCCTGAACCGCACGACGAGATGAACACCGTCAACAGCAGGAGCAATCCCGTCATCACCTTCCGCATCCCCTGCGGCAGACGGAAGAAGAAGCGGCTACCCTCACCCAAACGGCTCTCCACACTGAAAAGGCAGACCTGAAACAAGGAATTGCTCTTCCTATATTTTTCGATGATACCCTTGCAGTTCATCAGGCCGAATCCGCTTCCCTTGTTGCCCAGCAGCTCTTCAGAATCGGCAGCATCCTTCAGCCCGATGCGCTGCGAGTCGTACACCTTCTCGCCCAGTAGACAGGCAATGTCCTCGGGCGAGAGACCGCGTCCGTTGTCCTCCACCGACACTTCCACATACTGTTCCGTAGAGCGGGCATAGATACGTACCGTCCCTCCCTGAGGGGTGTACTTGCGGGCATTCTCCGCCAAAGTATTAATCATAAAGAGGGTCAGTGCCCTATCTGCCTTCACACAGGCATCGGTCGGTTCCACCTCCAAACACTGCTGCTTCATCTCAAAAGCACGACTTCCCTTGCGTATCAAGTCGAACAGTTCGTTCAGCGCGAAAGTCTCCACATGCAGGCTCAGTGTGCCTTGCTTCATCTTAATCCAGCGGGCTAATATGTCGTTGTAGTCGTTGATGGTAGACACCAGTTCGTCAATGTACTGATACTTCTCTTGCTTGATGACCGCATTGTTCAAATACCCTTTGGCGGTCAGCTTCCGCACCTCGTTCAGTATGCGGTCTATGTAGGGAGTGATACCGTTGACAATGGCCAGACAAGCTTTCTTCAGCAGGTTCTGCCGCTTGTTGCCGGCAATGTGCTGCTCGTACACATAGCGCAGCTTCTCCAGACGGCGACGCTCATCGGCCAGCGAGACAGAGGTCATTCCATTCTCCAACGCCCATTGCAGGTAGGGGGATATCACCTGCTCCATAGCCCGTTCCTCCTTGTTGGCACCGTGAGGAAAGTACAGGCGACCCTTCTCGTCCAACAACACCCTGCCCACTCCGAAGAGTTGCTCCAACCCATTGGCCACCGCCTGACGGATGGCTTCGATGATATCCTCTTCCGACTGCGCCTCCGAGGGTATGGAGGATGTTATCTGCTGGCAGACATCCAGAAGCAACTTCAACCGACGCAAGTGCTGGCGATGCCTCAACTTGGAGCGGCGGTTGAAGAAGCCGAACAAACCCACCACCAACACAATGCCCAGCAACACCAGAGCAAGCAGCCAGTTGAGTTGTCTCGACTCCAGTTCCAAGGCCTGATAGCGGCTCTCCAGTTCCTTGTCCTGACGGGTATCATCCAAGATATCCAGGTAGATATTACGGTTGTAATCCGATGGTTCCTTCATTCCCAAACCGGCATACGATACGCTCAACTGCTCGCGTATACGCGAAATCCATTCGGGTACCGTCATCAGTTTCTGTTCCATCCATCGTCGTTCCGTCGACAACGTATCGGAACGTCCGAACGGCTTCAGTCTGTCCAGCGTATCAAGGCACTGGTAGTAGCGGCTATGATGCGTGTTCACACAAGCCAACGCCTGCTGCAACGTGTCCAAGGCCTCGGCATAGCGACCGTGCATGTTCAAGTATTTCCCGATGGTCACGTAAGTACCTGCTATCTGATACAGGTCGTCGTAGGCACGGAACTTCTGCAATGCAAGCTGTCCTAAGCGCAAGGGAAGCAGAGAATCGACCGGATAACCTAACTGGGCCATCAGGTGTGGACGGCCATCTGCCAAATACTGGTAGGCAGCCGGCATCGTCATCAAGTTGGCCAACCCCTGCACGCTGTTCCCCTCGAAATAGAGCAATCCCTTCCGCCGTGCCAGACGCCACGTATCATACAGTTCGTCAAACCGGCTCAACAGGCGGTCGTCGGTATGCCCCCCCTCCATCAGATCTGCCGAACCACGCACGTAATGGGCATAGAGCCATTGGGCGGTATCGGCTTGCCAGGCTGCATCGGAGAGCGAATGCATACAAGCTACCGCCTCCGGTTGCTGTTGCAGGTAGTAATAGTAGATGGCCGACACGATATAGAACTCCGAACGTGCATATTCCAAGCGTTGCCGCTCATGCCTGTCCACAAAAAGTCCGTCATCCTCGCCGATGCGCTTCATGCGGCGCAGGGCACTGTTGCGATAGTCGTAGAATTCCTTGTTCATAGCAGTCCGCTGACACACCTTCATCAGTCCGATATCGGCCACCAGCAGTTCCAGTTCATTTTTGGTGAGGCGATAAACCGCCTTATGCCACTTCACCGCCCGTTCGAAGTCCATACGCATGAAGGCACAGAAACCCAGATGGTTGCAGGCCTCTGCCTTGCCCGACTTATACAGATGTACCGAACGGTAGGCCTGCTCGGCCGCTTGTCTGGAAGCCTCCAGTTCCTTATAGCGCAGGGCATAGGCTACTTGATTCAACGAATCAATGAGGCGCACCTCCCTGTCGGGAGCTGTCCCCATGCACGAAGCCAGCAGCAACAGACCCGTAACACATCCCAAGTATAGCAGAGCAAACCGTTTCATAGAGCAAAGCTACGAATAAATTCGGTAATGAGAAGCCGAAAAATAATTTTTATGCAACAACTATTGTTTTATGTAGACAGAAATTCATACCTTTGCCTTCAAATTAACAAAAAGGTAACATCTATTATACAATGAGCGAAAAAGCACCTTTTATGGTATTCTCGGGAACAAATTCGAGATACCTGGCAGAGAAAATCTGCGCCAGCCTAAACTGCCCTTTGGGAAAGATGAACATCACCCACTTCGCAGATGGAGAGTTTGCCGTTTCCTATGAAGAGTCTATACGCGGCTCGCACGTATTTCTGGTTCAATCCACCTTCCCCAACTCGGACAACCTGATGGAGTTGCTGCTGATGATTGATGCAGCCAAACGTGCATCGGCCAAAAGCATTGTTGCCGTCATCCCCTACTTCGGATGGGCACGGCAGGACCGCAAGGACAAGCCGCGCGTGTCTATAGGTGCCAAGTTGGTGGCCGACCTCCTGTCGGTTGCAGGCATCGACCGTCTGATTACCATGGACCTGCACGCCGACCAGATTCAAGGCTTCTTTGACATACCGGTAGACCACCTCTACGCCTCAGCCGTATTCCTGCCTTATATCGAATCGTTGCAACTGGAAGATTTGGTAATCGCTACACCCGACGTGGGTGGTTCCAAGCGTGCCAGCACCTTCTCCAAATATCTGGGCGTGCCCTTGGTACTCTGCAACAAGACACGCGAGAAAGCCAATGTGGTGGCCAGTATGCAGATTATCGGTGATGTGAAAGACAAGAATGTAGTGCTGGTAGACGATATCGTAGATACGGCCGGAACCATTACCAAGGCTGCCAACATCATGATGGAAGCCGGAGCCAAGTCGGTACGTGCCATTGCCAGCCACTGTGTGATGTCCGATCCCGCCTCATTCCGTGTACAAGAGTCGGCACTGACTGAGATGGTATTCACCGATAGCATCCCCTACTCCAAGAAGTGCGCAAAGGTGAAGCAGCTGAGCATTGCCGATATGTTTGCTGAAACCATCCGCAGGGTGATGAACAACGAGTCCATCAGCTCGCAATACATCATCTGATTGCAGCGGATAAGACAGACTTGATACCCTATGGTAGAGGGTTGTATCGCATAGGTACAACCCTCTTTCTCTTTTCACACCTCATTTCGGAATAACTTTTTCATGCAAGCATGAAAGTTCTTCGCTCAATTTCAATAAAAACCTCACGCTCGGAAAAGCAAATAAATTTCCTTTCCTCTCGCTTACTCGTTTTTTTGCACTATCTTTGTCCCCCGAAAACAGCCGGCCGGTCTGCCGCTTGCGTCCCCAGTGACGTATGAGGAAAGTCCGGGCAACATAGGGTATCCTACTTCCTAACAGAAAGCTGTCCGCAAGGGTAGAGTAACGCAGAAGAAAATAACCGCCCCGACTTCGGCCGGAGCAAGGGTGAGAAGGTGGGGTAAGAGCCTACCAGCCTTGTGGCGACACAAGGGCTGTGCGTCTTAGGAGTTGTAAGGTCATGTAAACCGACGTTAAGAGAGCTGCCCGCTCCATGTCGGAGGGTAGACCGCTACAGTTGATATGGTGACATACGACGTAGATAAATGGCAGACACCTTCGCAAGAAGGTACAGAACCCGGCTTACAGGCCGACTGTTTTCTTTATCTTATATGTGTACACACCACCTTTTTGAACATGAACAGAAGATTTGCCGCCCTCTGGAAATTCCTGACTTACGACATCTGGCGTATCACGGAAGATGAAGTCAATCGCACTACCTTCTCCCTCTATACCATTATCAAGACTATCTACCTGTGCATCAACCGCTTTACCAACGACCGACTGGTAAACAAAGCTTCGGCACTGACCTACAGCACGTTGCTGGCCATTGTACCGATTCTGGCCATCCTCTTTGCCATCGCACGGGGCTTCGGGTTTGACAACCTTATGGAGAGCCAGATTATCAGCGGTTTCGGCGGACCGACGGAGACGACCGAAGTCATCCTGCAGTTTGTCGACTCCTACCTGTCACAGTCCAAAAGTGGCGTGTTTATCGGCATCGGCCTGGTGATGTTGCTATGGACCGTGCTGAATCTGGTGAACAACATGGAGATTACCTTCAACCGCATCTGGCAGGTAAAGAAAGCACGAAGCATGTATCGAAAGATAACAGACTACTTCTCCATGTTGCTGCTGCTGCCTATCCTGCTGGTATTGAGCGGTGGTCTGTCACTCTTCATGAGCACGGTGCTGAAGAATACCGAAGACTTCACCCTGCTGGCTCCCATCGCCAAGTTCATGATACGTCTTATTCCCTTCGTACTGACTTGGCTGATGTTTACGGGGCTGTACATCTTCATGCCCAACACGAAGGTCAGGCTTCGGCACGCACTCATCTCGGGCATCCTGGCCGGTACGGCCTATCAGGCTTTCCAGTTTCTCTACATCGGCAGCCAATTATGGGTGTCGCGCTACAATGCTATCTACGGCAGCTTTGCTGCCCTGCCCATGTTGCTGCTATGGCTTCAAATATCGTGGACCATCTGCCTGTTCGGTGCCGAACTGACCTATGCCGGACAAAACATACGCAACTTCAGCTTCGACAAGGATACGCGCAACGTGAGCCGACGCTACCACGACTTTGTGGCTGTACTCATCTTGTCACGCATCACCAAGCGCTTTGAACAGAACGAACCGGCCTACACCGCAGAGGAGATATCGGAAGAGTGTCAGATTCCTATCCGTCTGACGAATCAGGTCATCTACCAGCTGCAAGAGATAGGGCTGCTACACGAGGTGGCTACAGACACAAAGAGCGAGGACATTGCCTACCTGCCCTCGATGGACATCAACCGCATCAACGTGGCCATGCTGCTGGACAAGTTGGATTCACACGGCTCGGAAGAGTTCAAGATTGACCGCGAACATACCTATAACGAAGAGTGGAATGTGCTGCTGAAAGCCCGCCAAGCCTATTACCAAAGTACGCAGCAGGTACTATTGAAGGATCTGTAGCCCATACCCCTGCTCATTTTCAATGCTTTCTCTTTGGTTTTATCCACTTTTTACCTACATTTGCAGAACAGGAAGATAATAACTTAAAAACAACGAATATGTTACGTAAAATCAGGCTCGTTTTTGCCTCCGTCTGCTTCGTGCTTATCACCCTGCTGTTTCTCGACTTTACGGGAAGCATCCATGCGTGGTTCGGATGGCTGGCCAAAATCCAATTTCTGCCGGCTGTGCTGGCGCTCAATGTAGGGGTCGTGTTGGCTCTGGTCGTACTTACCCTTTTGTTCGGTCGCATCTATTGTTCCATCATCTGCCCGTTGGGCGTTTTTCAGGACATCATAGCCTGGATAGGCCGGCATCCCAGAAAACGCCGCAAACTTCCCTATGCCTACTCCCCTGCCCTGTCATGGCTGCGGTACGGTGCCCTGGGTCTGTTTGTCGTCGTGCTTCTGGCCGGATTCGGTTCATTGGCAGCCCTGATAGCTCCCTATAGTGCCTACGGACGCATGGCCTCCAACTTGCTGCAGCCGCTTTGGATATGGGGAAACAACGCACTGGCACAGATGGCCGAACGGGCCGAGAGCTATGCCTTTTACGAAGTAGATGTCTGGTTGAAGGGGCTTCCTACCTTGGTGGTGGCTATCGTCACCCTGGTGATTCTGTTCGTATTGGCATGGCGCAACGGACGCACCTACTGCAACACCATCTGTCCGGTAGGTACGGTACTGGGATTCCTCTCGCGCTTCTCGCTGTTCCATATCGTCATCGATACCCAAAAATGCAACAATTGCACACTCTGTTCGCGCCATTGCAAAGCGGCCTGCATCAATGCCAAAGAGCATCGGATTGATTACAGCCGATGCGTAGCCTGCATGGATTGCATCGGTGAATGCAAGCATGGTGCCATCAGCTATCGGATGAGAAGAAAGCCTACCCCAGAAGAGGCGAACGGCACGGCATCGGCAAGCCGTCGCGGATTTCTCTCAGCCTCCCTGCTGCTGACCGGCACGGCCTGGATGAAAGCACAGGAGAAGAAAGTGGACGGCGGATTGGCTGCCATCACGCAGAAACAGAAACCTGAGAGGGCTACTCCGCTGACTCCTGCCGGCTCGTGGAGTGCCCGCCATCTGGCACAACATTGCACCGCTTGTCAACTCTGCGTGTCTGCATGTCCTAACGAGGTGCTCCGCCCCTCAACCGATTGGACAAAGCTGATGCAACCCGAGATGTCGTACGAACGGGGATATTGCCGACCGGAATGTACACGCTGCTCGGAGGTATGCCCCACTGGTGCCATCCGCCGCGTGACAAAGGAAGAAAAATCGTCCGTACAGATAGGACATGCCGTATGGGTAAAGAAGAATTGTATACCGCTGACTGACGGCGTGACGTGCGGCAACTGTGCCCGCCACTGCCCGTCAGGAGCCATCCAGATGGTACCCAGCGACCCGGAGGATGAGCAATCCATCCGCATACCAGTAGTCGATACAGAGCGATGCATCGGATGTGGTGCCTGCGAGAACCTCTGTCCCGCACGTCCCTTCAGTGCCATCTATGTAGAAGGCCATGAACGCCATAGAACGGTATAGTCCGCCTATGAAAGATTTCACCCATCAATCAACGTCAAATCAAGGAACTATGGATATAGAGAAGAATCACAACGAAAATATCGGCCGTCGGGACTTCCTGAAGATGGCCGGACTGGCTACAGCCGCTACGCTATATGGCTGTACACCCTCTTCAACAAAGAATGGAGTCGTATCGGGTAACGGCTCACCGGCAGATGCGCCTATAGGGAAAATGACCTACCGTTCATTCCCTGCTACCGGCGACGACAAGGTATCACTGCTTGGTTACGGATGTATGCGCTGGCCTACCATCCCCAATCCGGAGGGGAAAGGAGACATCATCGACCAGGAGACTGTAAACGAACTGGTGGACTATGCCATCGAGCACGGCGTGAACTACTTCGATACAGCACCCGTCTATCTGCAGGGTATGAGCGAAACGGCTACCGGTATCGCCCTCAAACGCCATCCGCGCGAGTCATTCTTCGTGGCTACCAAACTGTCGAACTTCCACCCGGACTATCAAAGCCGCGAAGGAGCAATAACCATGTATCGGGACTCGTTCAAGAAGCTGCAGGTAGACTACATCGACTACTATCTGCTTCATGCACTGAATGCCGACACCGAGAATTTCCGCCGCCGCTATATAGATAATGGTATACTGGATTTTCTGGTAAAAGAGAGGGAAGCGGGACGCATCCGCCGTTTGGGATGGTCGTTCCACGGAGACTCCGATTCATTCGATTACTATCTCTCCTTCCACGACAGCGGACAGGTGAAATGGGACTTTGTACAAATCCAGCTGAACTATCTGGATTGGGAACACGCCGGAGGCCCCTCGGCCAAGCATCAGTATGAAGAGCTGGAACGCAGAGGCATCCCCGCCATCATCATGGAACCGTTGCTGGGCGGACGTCTCTCGAAGGTGCCCGACCACATCGTAGGCCGCCTGAAACAGCGTGAGCCCGAGAAGAGCGTGGCCTCATGGGCCTTCCGTTTTGCAGGATCGCCTCAGGGAGTACTGACCGTACTGAGCGGCATGACCTATATGGAACATCTGAAAGACAACCTGCTGAGCTACTCACCGTTGGTACCGCTGACTGATGAAGAAAAAGAGTTCCTCTACGACACAGCCGACCTGATGGCCCAATATCCTACCATCCCTTGTAACGACTGCAAGTATTGTATGCCCTGCCCTTATGGTATCGACATTCCGTCCATCCTGTTGCACTACAACAAGTGCGTCAACGAAGGCAACGTGCCCGAAAGCCGGCAAGACCCCAACTATCGTCGCGCACGTCAGGCCTTCCTTGTAGGATACGACCGTAGCGTACCCCGCTTGCGACAAGCCGATCACTGCATCGGATGCTCCCAATGTGTATCTCACTGTCCGCAACGCATCAAGATTCCACGCGAGTTGAGACGCATTGACGAGTTTGTAGAGAAGCTGAAACAGGAGACACTGTAACAAAAAGAATGTTATATATGTAGCTATATTTGCACTTTTATGGAAAAATCAGACGGGCTTCTGAAAAAAGTGGTTATATTTGCGGTGGTCGCGAATCGGTGATTCCGACCCGAAACAATGATCAATAAATCGTAAACAAGAGAATGATTATGAAGAAAAACAGCTTAAAGATGATGGCTACAATCATGATTTGTGGCTCATTTTTTCTCACCTCGTGTGTCGGTTCATTTGGCTTGCACAGCCGCATTGCTTCCTGGAACCAAACCATCGGCAGCAAGTTTGTCAACGAACTGGTGTATTTGGCATGTAACATCATCCCCATCTATCCGGTATGCTATCTGGCAGATGCTTTGGTAATCAACTCTATCGAATTCTGGAGTGGAAGTAACCCCATGGCCAGCATCGGTGATGTGAAGAAGGTTCAAGGTTCCGACGGCAATTACCTGGTTGAGACGCTGGAAAACGGATATACCATCACCAAAGAGGGCGAAGCATTGTCTATGTCGCTGATTTATGACAAGGAACTGAATACATGGAATGTTGTGGCCGACGGCACCAGCCAGGAACTGCTGCAGATGAATGAAGACGGTACTGTCCAGTTGAATCTGAACGGTGAAGAGATGACCGTTTCACTGGATGCCCAAGGCGTAGCTGCCGCCCGTCAGGCTTGCCGGGCTACCTACATGGCTTGCAGATAAGTACAGACTCCCAACCATTACAAAAGGGGCGCATCATTTTCGGATGATACGCCCCTTGTCATTTCTGCCCGCTCACGGCATCAGAAGGGATAACCTACTGCAAAGTGAAAGGCAAAATCACGACTGAACTTGGGATGAATCAGCGGATAATGCTCGCGCTGGGTGGTGTAGGCAGGATTGACAGCCTTCATACCGCCATCGAAGCGCAGGATGAAAAAGTCGAGGTCAAGACGCAGACCCAGTCCGTAAGCCACAGCCAGCTGCTTGTAGAACTTATTGAACTTGAACTGGCCGCCAGGCTGGTCCTTATAGTCGCGAAGCGTCCAAATATTGCCGGCATCCACAAAGAGTGCGCCCCGGAACTTCCAGAAGAGGCGGGTACGATACTCCACATTCGCATCCAGCTTGATATCGCCCGACTGATTCATGAAGTTATTGTCACCGGGAAATGTACCGGGACCTAAGTCACGTACCGACCAGCCACGCACACTGTTGGCACCACCGGAGAAGTAACGTTTCTCAAAGGGCAGCATGGTGGCATTGCCATAAGGAATGGCTACTCCCAAACCGCAATGGAATACCAGCGAGTTGCGGGCATCTATCTGCAGATTACGGGCATAGTCCAAGTCCATCTTGACGTATTGGGCATAGGGAATGTTGAGCAAGGTGTATTCACCGTTCTCGTTTGTCTGCTGATGAGTCATCTTGGAGAAGGCATAGAGCAGATTGCCGGCTGACTCCAGATTGAATCGCACGGTATAGGAGTTGCCTACCGTAGTGTTGTTCATCAGCGAACGCCCCGAACTGTTATAAGTAAAACTATAGCCCGCACGTACTATCAGACGGTCCTCGTAATTATACTTCAGGATATAGTTCTGGTCCTGATCCAGATAGAGCTCCTTGAACTGCGCGTCAATCCACGGCATGTAGAGGTAGTTGACGTCCAGCAAGTCGATGCGATGTTGGGCACGCTGGCGATGCACGCCCCACTTGTAGCTCCAGCTGCCCGAAGCCACGATGCGGGTAAACTCGGGACGCATCTGATAGTTGTATTGCAGACCGAATTCCGTTGTGGCCCGTATCTTCCGCTTGAAGTCATTGGAGAGGAAGGGGAAGAGGAAGCGAGGAAAGTTGACCGTGGCCTCGGCACCCAACTCAGTATAGTTCTGGTTCAACCCGCTCTGCAAACCGGAGACGGCCTCGTAGGCTCCGCGCAGCTTCACCATGAAGGCCTCGGAGCCCTTGAACAGATTGCGATGGTTAAAGGCAACGGAGGCTGCGGCTCCCAAGTCGCCGGCCGAGTTGGTGCCCTCGACCTCGAACGATATAGACTGTTGCTTGCCGCGGGTCAGCAAGACATAGGCATTCAGCAACGACGAGTCGTTCTGCTGCACTTCGTAAAAGCGGATGTTGGTGTACTTGAGTGCTTGCAGGCGTCCGAAGTTGGAATAGGTTTGCTGTACCTCTTCGGCATTGTACAGGGCACCGGGTGTAATGCGCAGATTATCCGTCAGCACCTTCGGCCGCAGATAGAGCTTGTCCTTGAAGTAGATGGGTATGCCCTTGTAGTGCAACGAGTCATCCACCTCAATGCTGTTGCTCAGGGCCGAAGACTGCAGCATGTTGTAGTCGGTGACAAAGTTGACCTTATTCACCGTATATTGGCGGTGAGGAAGGGAGGCCTCTTCATTGGGCTGCTTGACAAGTGACAGATGGAGGGTCAAATCGACCTGAAAAGTGTTGCGCACCGTATCGGCTGTATACGAGATATAGTCTTTGTTGAACCGGTAATATCCCTGTTGCAGCAGGGTGGAGACTATACGCTGACGCTCTGCATCGAGCACATTGACGTCAAAGTACATGCCTTCGGACAGCAGCGTGGCCGCCGTGTCCCGCTCCAAATAGGTACGAATCTGTTCATCGGGTATATCATAGTGCAGGCTGCGCACCTTGTAGGGCTGTCCCGTAGCGACCTTATAGGTCAGCTTCATCTTCTTCTTGTTCACCTCATGCAGAGGGGTCACGGTGGCCCGCATATAGCCCATATTCTGCACCGCCTTGGTAATCTCCTCACGAGTACGCTCCATCTCCTTCTCGTTATAGATGACGGGAGCGTCACCCATGCGGCGCAGCACACGGTTCACCCATTTCGTAGAGTCACTCCCCGACCAGTTGTAGACGTAGAGCTGCGTTTTTATCAAACTGAACCACTTTGAATTGGGAGTCTGCCGCAGATAGAGTGAGAGGTTAGAGGGTTTCACCTCCTTGTTGTCTGTGCGGATGTGTACCTCGTCCAGCAGATAAGCACCATCGGGCACATACTTGGTGGAAGAGCAGGCAGCCGACAGAATAAGCAGCAGTAGATATATCGTGTAACGAAGTAACTTTCTCATATCATCTCATAAAACCGCTACAAATATACTCCTAATTTTTTCTTTACCGAAATAAATTCCATGCAAGAGTTGGTAAGAGGCTTTGATTATGTAGAAATAATCGCGTACTTTTGCAACGCTGTAAAGGGATGCTTACCTGTCCCCTACCTTAGCAACTCGATGAACCTAAAAAGAAGAGCGACATGACACTGAGCAAAAACCGAATCAAGTATATCCACGCCCTGGAGATGAAGAAGACCCGGAAGGCCGACCGCGTGTTTCTGGCTGAAGGGCCCAAACTGGTGGGCGACCTGCTGGGACACGTACCCTGCCTCTTTCTGGCTGCCACAGCCGGATGGCTGGCACAGCATCCCCATCCCCAAGCCGAGGAAGTGACGGAGGTGGACGAAACGGAACTGGCGCGTGCCAGCCTGCAGAAGGCTCCCCAGCAGGTACTGGCCATCTTCCGGCAACCGGAAGAGATGTACAAGATGGAGGAGATACGCCGGTCACTCTCTCTGGCACTGGACGACATACAGGATCCGGGCAATCTGGGCACCATCATCCGTCTGGCCGACTGGTTCGGTATCGAACATATCTTCTGCTCACCGGGTACGGTGGATGTCTACAACCCCAAAACCGTCCAAGCCACCATGGGTGCCATTGCCCGAGTGAAACTGCACTACACTCCCCTGCCCGAACTGATTCGCTCGCTGGGATCGGAGATGCCTGTATATGGCACCTTTCTGAATGGAGAGGATATGTATGCCCGACCCTTGACGAGAAACGGACTGATTGTGATGGGAAACGAAGGAAACGGCATCGGACGGGAAGTGGAACAGCTGGTCAACCGAAGACTGTACATACCGAACTACCCGACCGACCGACCGACTTCAGAATCGCTGAACGTAGCCGTTGCTACGGCAGTAGTCTGTGCCGAGTTCCGTCGACAGGCTGCAGGAGGATAAGGTCGAAAGGGGTCACATGACAAGCCATGCGATGAATCAAGGTGGAGGCCACCGACGAAGGAAGGTCTCCCAACCACGGTAGCAGCGGTACCTGAAAAAGAGGCTGTATAGTGCATGGCTCCTCCGACATACGGTACCATTCATCGGCATCGGGCAACGCAATCAGCCCGGGCAGCCATACCGTATCTTCGCATTCGTGCATCAAAGGAAAGATACGCTTCACCCTTCCTCCGGCCAGCTCCACAGCCATCTGCTTCAGATATCCATATCCGGGCAACAGGAGAAAATGCGAAGCGTATCGGGTATGTGATTCCATCATTTCTTATGCGTAGGACGAGGACGTACTGGCAACGGACGGGACTGGCTATCCACACTGTCGGCAACCAGTCTGCGAGGCTTATCGGCATGTAAGGCAGGCTGTCTGACCTCTTGTCGGCGGACAGGTTCTTCGGTAACGGCGACGGAATCCTTTGCTGCAGGTGTTTCCAATGCACCCTGTGCATGATAGCGCATCAGCGAGATGTCTTCGAGCAGCAGCGGATGCGACTCCGAGAGGGGAGCCGGATAATAGATGAACCCACGAACGGTCTGTATGCTTCCCAACGTATCGGCCCATACATTGAGCTGATACCTGCCCGAAACCGGAATCCGCAGAGAGGCACTAACTGTTGTATCATTCTTTTCATACACCATCTGCAAGGCCATCAAAGGGGCATGAGCGGAATCGGGCTGTTCACCCAAAAAACGGAAGCCAACACTCCAGCGCACCGTATCGCAGGGATAGAAGTTCGTATCTACCGCCATGGAGAACGCCAGCCGATTGTCCATCGGTGTACCACTCAGGCGACAGATGCGTTCCTGCATCCATACGTCCACGCTGTCGCCTCCCTTCGTTGCCTGCGGCTTGTTGTCGCGCAAGGCTATCAGATGGTTGATACCGTCGCGTTCGCTCCTCAGCCGTTTGTTTACCCGTTCATACACCTTGGCCAGTGCATCGGGATGGCGGGCATACCACACCATGGTGGTATCAAAGTCGGCTTCGGTGATGCCATGCTTCCTGTACACCGACTCGATGTAGAGTGCCTTCTTGTAGTTTTCGCCCCGCGAGTACTCCTCACCCACCGCTTTGGCCAGGTGATAGTCGTAGAGCACGGCCTCCATCTTGCTGTCGGGCAGCACTTCGCTCGGCCGCTTCACCTCGCAGGCTGTCAGTCCCCATACCAGCAGCAAGAGGGCTCCCCAAGAAATCCGCTTTCTACTGTTCATGACTTCTTCAGCTCGTGATAGGTTTCGTTCAGATACTTGCCATAGAACAGCAGCAGGGCAATGATGCCACAGCTGATGGCTGCATCGGCAAAGTTGAATATCGGGCTGAAGAAGACAAAATGCTCACCACCGACAAAAGGCATCCATAAGGGCCAGTGGGTGTCGATGATGGGGAAATAGAACATATCCACCACCTTACCGTAGAGCAAGGGCGCATATCCACCCTCAGCCGGCAGGAAAGAAGCAATCTGGGAATGGGTGCTGTCGTTAAAAAGCACTCCATAGAACACACTGTCAATGATATTACCCAATGCCCCCGTCAGGATAAGCGAAATGCAGACGATATATCCTGTCTTCAGCCCCATCTTGACGATGCGGTACAGATACCAGGCAATGAACGTCACCGCCACGATACGGAACGAGGTCAGGAACAACTTCCCGATGACCTCCATGCCGAATGCCATGCCTCTGTTCTCCGTAAAGTAGATGTAGAACCAGTCCGTGATGCGGATACTTTCATGCCAGAACATGTGCGTCTTTACCCAGATTTTGATAATCTGGTCGATAATCAGCCCTGAAAAGATGACGAGCAGTGCAATCCGTCCCTTGGTAAATACGCCACTCATCACTTCTTCCCGCTATTCTTGGCTTCGATGCTCAATGTGGCATGAGGTACGGCACGCAGACGTTCTGCCGGAATCAGCTTGCCCGTCTCACGGCAGATGCCATACGTCTTGTTCTCGATACGTACCAGGGCAGCCTGCAGGCCTTGGATGAACTTGAGCTGACGCTGTGCCAGACGGGTTGTTTCCTCCTTGGAGAGCGTATTGGCACCCTCTTCCAGCACTTTATAGGTAGGAGATGTATCGTCGGTATCGTTGCCGTCGGCACCTGTCAGACTGGCCTTCAGCAAGTCATAGTCACGTTGGGCCAGCTCCAGCTTCTCCATAATGATAGCCCGGAATTCTTCCAGTTCTGCATCTGAATATCTTGTCTTTTCTCCCATACTGTTTTTTAGTTTTATTAAATTACATATTTGTAGGGGCGGAATAACTTCCGCCCTTCCATTACAAACTATAGGTTCTGTTATTTATCGTTTCTTGTTTTCATTGCTTGCATACCGCAATCTGAAGCGAGAAGTCGTCAAACTCCAGTTCGGTACCATTTTCCACCTGATCGGCCAGCGTGAGCGAGATTCCAAGAACCTGGTTGCAAATATACTCCTTATATTCCGTTACGGCATCATCCGTTTGCGGATTTTTAGATAAGGTAATATTAATTTTGTCAGTTATCTCAAAACCGCTCGACTTGCGGATGTTCTGTATGCGGTTCACCAGCTCGCGGGCTACACCTTCGCGGCGCAGTTCTTCCGTCACAGTTACCTCCAAAGCTACGGTGAGCCGACCTTCGTTGGCCACCAGCCAGCCGGGGATATCCTCGCTAATGATTTCCACATCGGCAGTCTCTATCACCGCCTCTGCCCCATCGGCCAGCGTCAGAGCGAAGCGTCCCTCCTTCTCCAAAGCGGCGATAGACTCTTGCGACAGTCCGGCCACGGCAGCGGCCACGGCCTTCATCTGCTTGCCGAACTTCGGTCCCAGCTTCTTGAAGTCACACTTCACGCGCTTCACCAGCACGCCGGCGGCACCTTCTACGAAACGGATTTCCTTTACATTCACCTCGTTCATAATCAATGTCTTCACAGCCTCGATGTGGGCACGCTGCTGGTCGTCTACAACAGGTATCATGATGCACTGCAGCGGTTGGCGCACTTTGATGTTCACCTTGCGACGCAAAGCCAGCACCATGGATGTGATGTCCTGAGCCACCTGCATACGGGCCTCCAGTTCGTCATTGATCATCTCTTCATGACAGGCGGGGAAGTGTGCCAGATGCACCGACACGACCTGGTCGCGACCCGTCACGCCTATCAGATCCATGTAGAGCATATCTGCATAGAAGGGGGCGATGGGAGCCATCAGCTTGGCTACCGTCTCCAGACAGGTGTAGAGTGTCTGATAGGCCGAGAGCTTGTCAGCAGTCATGCCGCCGCCCCAGAAGCGTTTGCGGTTCAGACGGACATACCAGTTGGAAAGGTTGTCGTTCACGAAATCCTGTATCAATCGGCCGGCCTTCGTAGGCTCGTAGTCGTTGTAGCAGGCATCTACCTCCTTCACCAACGTGTTCAGTACCGACAGAATCCAGCGGTCAATCTCCGGACGTTCGTCCATCGGCACGTCGGATTTAGTATAGGTAAATCCGTCCACATTGGCATAGAGAGCGAAGAAGGAGTAGGTGTTGTACAGCGTTCCGAAGAACTTGCGGCGCACCTCCTCCACACCGTCCACGTCAAACTTCAGGTTGTCCCACGGCGACGAGTTGGTAATCATATACCAGCGCAAGGGGTCAGAGCCATACTTCTCGATGGTGGAGAAGGGGTCTACCGCATTGCCCAAGCGTTTCGACATCTTGTTTCCGTTCTTGTCGAGCACCAGTCCGTTGGAGATGACCGCCTTGTAGCTGACACTGTCAAACACCATGGTGGCGATGGCATGGAGCGTAAAGAACCAGCCACGTGTCTGATCAACGCCCTCGGCGATGAAGTCGGCGGGATATACCTGATGGTTGTCCAGCAGTTCCTTGTTTTCAAATGGATAGTGAATCTGTGCATAGGGCATGGCACCGGAGTCAAACCATACGTCAATCAAGTCAGACTCGCGCTTCATCGGCTGACCGTCGGCGCTGACCAGCACAATCTCGTCCACATATGGGCGGTGCAGGTCTATCTTGTCATAATTCTCTTGCGTATATACGCCGGGCTGGAAGCCGCGTTCCTTGTAGGGATTGCTCTGCATCACACCGGCGGCCACAGCCTTCTCCACTTCATTGTACAGCTCTTCCACCGACTCAATGCACTTCTCCTCGCTTCCGTCCTCGGTGCGCCAGATAGGAAGCGGCGTACCCCAGTAGCGCGAGCGGCTCAGGTTCCAGTCGTTCAAGTTTTCCAGCCATTTGCCGAAGCGGCCTGTGCCAGTAGATTCGGGCTTCCAGTTGATGGTCTTGTTGAGCTCCATCATACGTTCCTTGCAGGCTGTAGAGCGGATAAACCAGCTGTCCAGCGGATAGTACAGCACCGGCTTGTCCGTACGCCAGCAGTGCGGATAGTTGTGTACATGCTTCTCCATCTTGAAGGCCTGGTGGGCTGCCTTCATCTTCATGCAGATGTAGACATCCAGACTTTCGGCTGCCTGGGCAGCCTTTTCATCGTACTTGCCGTCTACGGTAAACTGCGGGTCGTAGGCATTCTTCACCCAGCGCCCTTCATACTCTTTGTATGCCTCTACGTCCACACATTCGCTGACGAAGCGTTCGTCAAGTTCGTCCAGCAGATAGAACTTGCCGGTCAGGTCCACCATAGGTCTGGTTTCACCCCGCTTATTAATCATGAAGAGCGAAGGTATGCCGGCAGCACGGGCCACGTTGGCATCGTCGGCACCGAAGGTAGGTGCGATATGTACGATACCCGTACCATCTTCGGTAGTCACATAATCTCCGGGGATGACGCGGAACGCCTTAGCCGATGCGTCCTTCCAGTTGCCATCAGCATCTACCTCTACGGGTTTCACCCAAGGCATCAGCTGCTCGTACTCCATGCCCACCAGTTCGGGACCCTTATACTCGCCTACCACCTTGAAGGGTATCAGCTTGTCGCCCGGCTTATAGTCCTCCAGCGCAATGCCTTCAGCCTTCTTGTTGAAGTGTATATACAGCAGGGGCTTGGCCAGGACAACCGTCATCTTCTCGCCGGTGTAGGCGTTGTAGGTCTGCACGGCCACGTAGTCAATCTTCGGTCCCACACAGAGAGCCGTGTTGCTGGGCAATGTCCAGGGTGTGGTGGTCCATGCCAGGAAGTAGGGTGTGCCCCAGGCCGCCATTTCGGGCTTGGGCTGCTTGATGCGGAACTGTCCCACTACGGTCAGGTCCTTCACGTCGCGGTAGCACCCGGGCTGATTCAGCTCGTGCGAGCTCAATCCGGTGCCTGCAGCGGGCGAATAGGGCTGGATGGTATAGCCCTTGTAGAGGAGCCCCTTCTTGTAGAGTTGCTTCAGCAGCCACCACAGCGTTTCGATGTAGCGGTTGTCGTATGTGATGTAGGGGTGTTCCAAGTCCACCCAATAGCCCATCTTGTGGGTCAGGTCGGTCCACTCCTTCGTAAACTTCATCACGTCCTTGCGGCAGGCCGCATTGTAGTCGGCCACGGAGATAGACTTACCGATATCCTCCTTCGTGATGCCCAATGCCTTCTCCACGCCCAGTTCCACCGGCAGTCCGTGGGTGTCCCATCCGGCCTTCCGCTTTACCTGATATCCCTTCATGGTCTTGTAGCGGCAGAAGATGTCCTTGATGGAGCGGGCCATCACGTGGTGGATGCCCGGCATACCGTTGGCCGAGGGAGGCCCTTCGTAAAACACGAATGAAGGAGAGCCTTCACGTTCTGTCATACTTTTGGCGAAGACATTCTCTTCGTCCCATTTCTTCAACACTTCCTTGTTGATGTCCGAAAGATTAAAACTCTGGTATTCAGCAAATTTCTTACTCATATATGTTTTATTTTCTCTATCTTTATCCTCTTTCAGCCGGGAGCGGCACACGGCCTGCAACCTACCGTCCCCAATTAGGGGTGCAAATTTACAAATAAATTGGATATTAGAGAAGAAATCGTTTTTTTTCCCTCTGTTTTGACTGAAATTCCGTTCCAAAACATATTTCTTTTCGCGCTCGGAAAATACGGACGAAGGAGAGAGATGATGAAAGCTCTTAAGGGCTGACGTTCACTCACTCCTACAGGGAGATGTGTTCAGTCGTATAGTGAGTTTATTTCAGTCGTATACTTAGATACCGTCCGACATTCGGTGTACGAGCGTACAACATCCGTTGTACGGTATATAAGTATACGACTGAAAGAAGCACGAGAGTGGCTTCAGCGAACAGATGGATAAAAAAAGTGATGCTTACAACGGCAGGATGAAGACAAAGCGGGCTCCTTCGGTATAGGCGGTATCAACCTTGATTTCGGCATGGAGGCAGTCGGCAATCAGACGGCAGATGCTGAGTCCTAACCCGTTGCCCTGCACAAAGGTGTCGAGCTTCGTAAAGCGTTTGAAAATCTCCTCGGCCTGTCCTGCCGGAATGCCCCTGCCGGTGTCGGTGACTGAGAAGGTAAGACGGCCCGGATGCTCGGTGAGTGAAAGGTGCAGGCGGATTTCACCCTTCTCGGTAAACTTCTCGGCATTGACCAGCAGATTGACCAGCACCTCTCTGACACGACGGCTGTCGGTGGTGACGGTAAAATCATCGCCGACCTCGGAGGTGAAGCAGAGCCTCACATGGGGCGGACAACGATGATCGACTGTAGCCAATGTTTCGCGACACAGCACGTTGCAATGTACCTGCTGGTTGATGATTTCGTACTTGCCGCTCTCCAGTTCGGAGAGGGCCAGCAGGTCGTCTACCAAGGTGGTAAGCAGCTCTGAGTTGTGAAGGATAATCTGGCTGAACTCCTTCCGTTCGGTCTCTTCCAAATCCATCTGCTGGTCGGCCAGAATCTGAGTGAAACCTACTATGGAGTTCAGCGGGGTACGTATTTCGTGGCTCATGTTCTGTATGAACATGGTCTTCATGGTGTTAGCCTGCTCGGCCCGCCGTTTCTGTTCTTCGGCTTCATGCAGAGCATTCTCCATCTGTCCGCGGGCTTGGTGCAGCTCCTGATTCTGTGCCTTCAGCATCCGGGCAGTCCGGCTACGCTTGTGTACATATACAATCAAAAGAAGCATCAGCAGCGTCAGCACGCCTACCAGTACAATGACGTTGGTAGTGCGATAGCGGTTGTGCATAATCTGCCGCTCCAGCTCGTTTTTCTGCTGTTGGTGCTCCAACTTCTCCCGTTCGCTCTCCGCCTGCTGCAGACTGGTTTCCGCCTTCAGCTGCTGCAGTTCCAGGTCGCGGTTCTGCAAGGCCAGTTCCTTGTTTTCCGAGATGCTTCGCTCCAATTCAATCTGTTGCTGCATCTGTTTCAGTTGCAGTTCGGAGTTTTGCAAGTCGAGCAACATGTTCTCGTGCTTCAGCTGTTCCGACTCCAACTGCGCATTAAACTCGGCCAAGTCCATGGTCTGCAACTGTTGCTGCACCGAGTCCCTCATAGATTCTCTTCTGCGTTCCAACTCGAAAGCCTCCTTGTAGCGTCCCATTTTCTCCAGAATTCGGACTTTGTACAGCATCATATCTATAGGATGCCCGATAGAGTCGACATAAGCGTAGGCTTGCTGATAGTCCTGATCCAGGATAGCCTTTTCCACCTGTGCGAAATAGTAGTGGGCTGAAGGCAGCGTCTTGTTCTCCCGGTGGAGCTGCATCATGCGATTGTGCGTGTCGCGGAATTCCTGATACCGCTTCAACTGATAGAGTAATTCGGCCTGCAATTCCACAGCCTGTATCTTCATCTGCATCACCTTGGAAGTCTTTTCTGCCAGGATGGCATATTCGAGACCCTTTGCCGGATTCGGATGAGTTCCGATGCTATAGGCTCTGGCCAGCGAGAAGTAGGAATCGGCCGGTGACTCAAGCGGCAGGTAATTCAGCTGATAGTCGAGTGCCTGCTGGAAGTAGTCGAGAGCCTGCACATTGCTCATACGCGAAAAGTATATCTGCCCCATGATGCGCAGACAGTTGAAGATGCCGTAAGGGTCGTTTTCGGCATAAGCCTCCTTACGCATCTGTTCGCACCGATGCAGAGCCGACACAAGCATACCGTGGTTTATCAGCCACACTATCTCCAGTTGATAGGCATAGTAGTAGTAGCGGGGGAAGTCATTGCGTCGCGACACCCGGCGCAGGTTTTCCGCTTCACGCTCCATATCCTGCCGGTCGGAACCTCGCGTAAAGTGCCTCAACCGCAGTACGGCTCCCAGACATTCGGCCTTCTGGTCGCCTTCGCGCACCGCCTGCCGGCTGAGACTGTCGGCCCACATCAAGGATATGGGGCGCAGCAGATTGGTGTGTCCTTCCATATAAAGCGTATAAAGCGAATTCTTTATTTTGTACGGATTATCCTGACCCGGCAAAGGAAGGGCCATCACTGCACAAAGAAGGCAGCAGAGCAGCAAGCGAAGATGAGCAGAGCAGGACATGGCGTGAACAAATTTGCGTGTCTTGTTTGATAGTTGGCGCAAATATAAACACTATTCTTCAATTATTAAATTTTCGTTACAACCTTCGAATCACAGCTCTACCGCCCCTTACGCATACATAAATGACAGGTATGTCACCCAAAAAGTACCGCGATAGTGCGGGAGAGCATGGCGACGGAGTGTCAGCAATCCCGGTCGTCCAACACAGGGAACTTCTGACGGAAAGCACGTAAACCCTCCAAGTCAATCGAGGCAGTCAAGGCAGCCACCTCCCCATCGGGACAGGCAGCTACCGTACGGCCATAAGCATCAATCAGGGCAGTTCCCCCGTTGTAGGCACAAGCCGGGTCAGTACCTACCCGGTCAACACCACACACGTAGCATTGGTTCTCGATGGCACGGGCACGCAGCAGCGTATCCCACGGCAGGCGGCGGGAAGTAGGCCAGGAGGCCACATAGAGAGCCACGTCGTAAGCCTCGTCCCCCTGTACGCGGTTGCGGGAGAAACAGGGGAAACGGAGGTCGTAACATACCTGCAACAGGAAACGCACTCCCCGCCATTCCACCACCACCCGTTGCCGGCCGGCAGTATATCGGCGATGCTCCCCACCGTAGGTAAAGAGATGGTGCTTGTCGTACCAGCTTACCTCACCTGTAGGTTTGACAAAATAGAAACGGTTGTAATAGCTGTCATCCACCCGGGTGGCTACACTGCCAGCAATGGCAGCATCCATACGGATGGCCATCCGCTCCATCCAGTGCAAGGACGAGCCGTCGGTCTCGGCAATTCCCTCGGGCTCGGTGGCAAAACCCGTACTCCACATCTCGGGCAGTACATACAAATCACTCTTTGGTGCGGCCAAGATAGCCCGCTCTGCCGCCTCCTGATTGGCCGACGGAGAGGCCCATACAATGTCTTGTTGCAATAATGTAATTGTCATGGATGATCCTCCTTAAATTGTTTCATACGTTCGTCAAGTACCGGATAGAGTTCGTCCCGCATCCGCGACGTGCATGCCCTTACCCCTTGCTGAAGGGAGCCGGTCGTGTCGAGATTGATACTGGACACTCCGTAATGTATCAGTTCTCTGACCAGCTGGGAGCCGCTCATGCCCGGATAGGAAAGAGAGAAGAAGAAACCGTCGCCGATAGCTTCGTGTACATCGCGCGGATAGGTGATGGTAAAGCCGTTGTCACAGAAAATCTTCTTCATCTTCTGTGCTCTGACGGCATACTCCTTGGTATCTTCCACAAAGTTGATTTTCCCTTCGCAACTCAAGCGCAGCATCTCGGCATATCCCATCTGTGTGGTGGCCGTGCATCCGGACGTAATCATATACTGAATGCTGGCAATGAAGGTAGGTCCGAACAGTCCTTCGTCGTTGTATCGCTCTACAAAAGCCGGGAAGTGGCGGTCGAACAGCTTGTCGGAGATGCAGACCAACGCCATACGCTGACCGGCATACGAGAAGATTTTAGAAGAGGAGAGCATCAACAGATAGTTGTCCGTATAGCGGGCCACAGTGCGTACATAAGGTTCCTCGAAGGGATGGCTCAGGTCACGCCGATTGTCCATGGCAAAGTAGGCCAAATCTTCCATCACAATGACATCGTACTTCGTAGCCAGCTCGCCTATGATGGCCAGTTCTTCCTCTTCCAGCGATATCCAGGCCGGATTGTTGGGATTGCTATAGACGATGGCTGCAATATCACCCTGTTGCAGTTCCTCTTCCAGCTTGCCTCGCAACGCCTCGCCCCGATAAGGATAGATATCAAACTCTCTCCATCCGATGCCCAATACCCGTAGCTGTGACTTCTGAATCGGGAAGCCGGGGTCTATAAAGAGTACCTTGCCCAACTGTGGATAGGCCTGACGCTGGCAACAAGCAATGAATCCGCCAAACGAACCGGCCACACTACCCACCGTGGGAATGCAGGCACGGGGCGAAATGTCGATATTGAGAAAGGCCTTGACAAACTGACTGGCAGCCTCCTTCAGTTCCCGGATGCCTGCCGCTGCCGGATATTGCGAGCCGATGCCCGCATCAAGTGCCCTTTTCTCAGCCTCTATACCATAGCGGTTGGCAGGCAGTCCGGGTGATCCCTGATCCATACGGATGAAGGGGATACCCGTCTTCTGTTCCAGATATTGCGCCACCAGCAAGGTTTCACCGATGGTAGCGTGCGAGAGGTCAGCCACGTGATTGACACGGGCCGCCTCTGCCACTAATTCGTCACTGAATATCTTCATGTCCTATCATTTCCAGTTTATCAAGTGCGTACGCTTGTCGTTCACATGCTTGGCCTTTCCGTTGGAACGTTCGATGGTACCCGGAGGCAAGATGTGTATGTTTGGTTTGATACCGCAGACAGACACCAGACGGTCGTACAGCGGCTTGATAAACGGCATCTGCTTGGCCGGATTGGGCGAGAAGTATTCGTCGCGCAATTCCACATCGAGGTCAAAAGTATCTTCGTTGTCCCGACGATCCACTGTAATGAAGTATTGAGGCGAGTAGACCGTAAACTCGGAGAGTACCGATTCTATCTGCGACGGGAAGACATTGACACCACGGATGATAAGCATGTCGTCCGAGCGTCCCAAAATCTTGCCGATACGTACAGCCGTACGGCCACAGCGGCACTTCTCATAGATGAGGTGCGTCAAGTCGCGCGTACGATAGCGTAGGATGGGCATTGCCTCCTTGGTCAGCGAGGTGAATACCAGTTCACCCTCCTCACCCGGAGCCACCGGTTCGAGTGTTTCAGGATTGATGATTTCCGGATAGAACATATCCTCCCAGATGTGCGTACCGTCCTGATATTCGCATTCGCCACCCACACCGGGTCCCGACATCTCCGTCAGTCCGTATATATCAATGGCCTTGATGCCCATCTTCTCTTCCAGTTCGCGGCGGATACCCCAGGTCCAAGGTTCTGCGCCGAAGAATCCGACACGCAGTTTCAGGTCGTCCTTCGTCACACCCATCTTGGCCATCACCTCCGTCAGGTGAAGGGCATACGAGGGCGTACAGCAGAGGGCGGTCGTACCGAAGTCCTTCATCAGCATAATCTGCTTTTCAGAATTACCCGACGAGGTAGGCAACTGCACGGCACCCAACTTACCGGCACCGTCATGAGCACCCAAACCTCCTGTAAAGAGTCCGTAGCCATAGGACACCTGTACCACGTCGCCTGGACCTACATCGCCCACAGCCATGACGCGGGCCACTCCTTCGGCCCAGTTGTCAATATCCTTCTGGGTATATGTTCCCACTACCGGCTTTCCTGTGGTTCCCGACGAAGCATGGATGCGCACAATCTGATCCATAGGCACGGCATTGAGTCCGAAGGGATACTCGTCACGCAGGTCATATTTGGTAGTGAACGGAAGTTTCGTGATGTCGTCCAGCGAGCGGATATCCTCCGGCTTCAAGCCCATCTCGTCGAACTTTTTCTTGTAGAAAGGTACTTTTTCATAACAGGTTTTTACTGTCTGAATCAGTCTCTCAGTCTGTAATCTGCGCATGTCTTCACGAGACATACATTCAATGGCAGGATTGTGAATCATGGATTAATTGTAAATTTGGGTTATAAATTATGAGTTTACATTCAGTGGTTTATGAAGCCGGTAGCCCAGCCCTGTCATGACGGCCAGGATGCTTCCGTCCTCCTTTCGGATGTGGACGTCACAATAGGGCAACCGGTGGTGGTCTACCACCTCTCTACATTCTGCTATCAGATGGTCGCCCAGCTGTGCCGATTGGATGAACGTGATGGTATTGCTGATGCCTAATGTCAGGATGCCCCTACTATTGGCCACACCAGCAAAGGCGAGGTCGGCCAAGGTGTAGAACACACCGCCCTGACATACGCCTGCCCCATTGAGGTGGCGTTCTTCCACAGTCAGTTCTGCACGGGCATATCCTTCGCGAAGTTCCGTCAGCTGTACACCGATACCTTTGGCAAAGCGGTCTTCATTATTTAGTTTTTCTATCAGAGTCATGTTTTTAGTTACGAGTTATAAGCTGTGGTGTTGTCTGAGTTCTGTAGTTTTAAATTGTTAATTTTAAATTTTAAATTCTCGCTGCATCAAACGCCTTCAGATTGGCCTCTACCACTGCCTCTCCCTTACGGGCAAAGATGGTGACAATGGCTTGCCTCAACTGCTCCGGCGACAGTATCTGCAGGTACTTGGCTGCCATACCCAACAGCACTACATTGGCTCCACGCGGATTGCCGGCCTCCTTGGCTATCTGTTCAATGTCCAGCTGCACCACATTCGGCAACGCATTCAGTTCGGCAAACAGAGCCTGTTCGTCGGGATAGTTGGGGATGTTGACCAGAGGCTTGTTGCTGGTCACCACCACCCCATCCTTACTCAGGTAAGGCAGATAGCGCAACGCCTCCATCGGTTCCATAGAGATAATCAGATCGCATTCACCCAGCGGGATAAGGTCGCTGTAGATGGGTTCGGTAGAGAGGCGAAGATTGGACTGCACATCGCCGCCTCGCTGCGACATACCGTGTACTTCGGCCTGCTTCAGGTTTACGTCGGCCTTGGTTGCCGCCTCACCGATAATGGTAGCAATCGACAGGATGCCCTGACCGCCTACTCCACATAGTATAATGTCTTTTTTCATTTCCGTTCCTCCTGTGCTTTCTTTGCCTCACGCGCATGACGTGCGGCTGTTTGAATACATTCTCTTCGGGGTATGATGACGCTGACACCCTCATAGGCCAGTTCATCGCGAATCAGCTGGGCAATGGCGGGGATATTCTTAGGCAGAGGCGTCACCACATGCAGATGCGCCGGATCCATACCCAGTCCCAGGCAGATGGCTTCGTACTTGTTCAAGCCCGCACTATCCTGCCCGCCTGTCATACCAGTGGTCAGGTTGTCACTGATGATGACGGTAATCGGTGCATTCTCGTTGATGGCATCAAGCAGACCCGTCATGCCGCTATGCGTAAAGGTAGAGTCACCTATCACAGCAATCGAAGGCCGCAAGCCTGCATCAGCAGCACCCTTAGCCATCGTGATGGAGGCACCCATGTCCACACAGCTGGCCAGTGCCTTGAAGGGAGGTAATGCACCCAAGGTATAGCATCCGATATCACCAAAGACACGGGCATCCGGATACTCCTCGATAATCTTCACCAAAGCGCCATATACATCCCTGTGCCCACACCCCTGACAAAGCTGTGGAGGACGGTTAGCCAGATTCCTTGCCTCATCATATACCCGTGCCGAAGGTTTTCCTACGGCTGCGGCCACATCATCGGGGCGCAGTTCGCCGGTACGTGGCAACGCCCCCGTCAGCCTTCCCTGGATAGGATAGCCGGCTCCTAACAATGCCTTCACCTCCTGCTCTACAACCGGTTGTCCGTCCTCAACCACCAGAATGGTATCAACCTCGGCAGCCAGTTCGCGGATGGCCGTTTCCGGCAACGGATATTGACTTATCTTGAGCAGATGGGCTTCATCCCCCATCACCTCTTTCACGTAATTATAACCGATACCGCAGGCAATGATACCCATCGTTCCGCCCCGTCCCTCTCTGCGGTTGAAAGGCGATGCGGCAGCCGCTTCAGCCATCAACGACTGTTTCTGTAAAAGGGCTGCATATTTCTTTCGGGCGATACCCGGCAACAATACCCATTGGTCGGTAGAAGGATTCATGCTGTTCTCCCCTCGCGCCTCACCGGTCACCACTGCAGCACGGCTATGCGCCAGACGAGTGACAATGCGCAGCAGCACCGGTTCCTTCAGCCGTTCACTCAAGTCGAACGCTTGCCCCATCATGTCATACGCCTCCTGTTGGTTGGAGGGTTCAAAGATGGGTATCAGAGCAAACTTTCCATAAAAACGGCTGTCCTGCTCGTTCTGACTGGAGTGCATGGAGGGGTCATCGGCAGCCAGCACCACCAATCCGCCGTTCACTCCCGTGATGGCACTGTTGACAAATGCATCGGCACACACATTCATGCCCACGTGCTTCATACACACCAATGCCCGCTTCCCGGCATACGACATACCAAGGGCGGCCTCCATGGCCGTCTTTTCATTCGTACACCAGCGGGAATGTATCTTTCTCTCTTTCGCCAAGGGCGAATGCTGGATATATTCCGTAATTTCGGTGGACGGTGTCCCCGGATACGCATACACACCTGATAGTCCGGCATGTATGGCTCCCAACGCGATTGCTTCGTCTCCTAAAAGAAGTTGTTTCATACTATTAAAAAGGTTGCTTTAGTCTGTTTTCACTTATCAAAATGTAAAGATATAGACTATATTTGTAACAATGAAACAATTTTGCAAAAATTAAGTTATGGACCATCTGTTATCCAACCACGCTATCCGTCCATTTACAATACCATCACCAGTGTCATTGAATACTATCAAAAGTATCTATTCGCAGCGGAAATATACATTTTTAGGATAGTTTCCGCTGAGAATAGACACTTTTTTAACCCGTTGGCGGAATTAAATTAGCGCATATTTGACTATGCCAATGGGCCTCTCATTTTTATAGTTAATATATTGCAGGATTGTAAGTGCACTAATCTTCCCGACAATCCGGGCAAACAATCCGTCTGTATCTTTCGCATAATTCCTTATAATCATAAACTGGTCACACAATTGCGAGAATAGGGTTTCAATTCTCTTTCTCGCTTTAGCAAAAACCGGGAATGTTGGTTTCCACTCTTTCTGATTACACCTATATGGTACTTCCAGTCTGATATTGGCCGTTTCAAACAAATCCAATTGCACCTGAGCACTTATATATCCTCTGTCCCCTATGACTGTACAATTACTATAGTCCACCTTCACATCCTTCAGATAATGAATGTGATGCACAGTATCCGATTGACGGTGCTTTCTCAAAATCCTTCTTACCCATAC
>CALZEQ010000031.1 GCA_945641355.1 uncultured Mediterranea sp.
TCACCCTACACCCTACACAAAATAGCTACAATACGTTGAAAATGAGAATAATAAAGTAATAAAGGAGGCATATAAGCCTACACCATCCTGCACCACCCTACACGAACGTTCTTCTGCAGGGTAAATAGCTGTTTTGAAGGCTGCTGTGCGTCATTGCAGGTGTAGGGAGGTGTAGGGTTACGCCGTGCATTCACCCTACTAAAATTCTATTTATCAATAAGATACAATCAACCGATGTAGGGTGCAGGCTTTTTGCGTTCCGCTTTCGGATTCGATTCTCTTTACACAATAGGGTGTCCGTCGAATATACAAGCTTGACACGTATATTTATCCGCAATGCCTCCTGCAGAAAGTATGTTTCAATAACAGAAGAGATAGTTGGTACAACAAATTGGATACTACCCGTTGGCGGAATTAAGTTAGTGCGCACTTAATTCCGCCAACGGGTAATGGCACTTATTTATATGGATTCGCGCGTAACACACGCGCGTGCGCGAAAAGCTTTAATTTAGGGTTGGTAATTGTAGTTACTATGTTTGCATAGTGCTAAAGGCTTCGCTCGTCGGGACGGGTGGTCCCGCCCTGACGAGTAGGGTTGATTGCCAGCCATGTCGCGCTGACAATT
The DNA here is from genome assembly GCA_945641355.1 of uncultured Mediterranea sp. Taxonomy (GTDB): domain Bacteria; phylum Bacteroidota; class Bacteroidia; order Bacteroidales; family Bacteroidaceae; genus Bacteroides. The sequence goes on from CALZEQ010000031.1 coordinate 626, forward strand.
ATGACATCCCCGAACGCCATGTATACAGATTATAAAATATCCGGGCAAATAGACGACAGAAAACTGGCGGTCAGGAGAGAGCTACATTCAGTCGTATCATGAAACACATTCAGAATACGACTGAATGTTGGGCATCTTAACCATTTGGTTTACAATGAGTTACAAAAGCCGATTTTCGCATTCGAACTCACCTGACAGATTTCAATAATTATTTACAGAAATGTGTAAAAAAGCCCATTATTCGATGGTCTGAATTATCGAAATCGTAGTTTGACTCTTCTACTCGTTCATTATATCAGGTGAGATGTCAAGAAATCCTTTAAAGGTTGTAAAGCTACCGCATTCAAATTCCAATAATTAGTATTGTCAAATAGCCAATCTCCAGTTCCCAATTTTCTTCTCAATTTATTACTCAACTTTTGGGCATTCATATAGGTATGCAATTTACCTTTTAAATTAGGAGTATTGTATAATGGTTCTCCAGATTTGTCCTTTACACCTGAGACACATCTCTCATAATCCTCAAAACAATCAAAGAATACTTGATGCAAATCACGGCGAGCTGCAGATTCCATTAAAGTTTCAACATCTCCATCATCCTTGTTGTTTGGATAGATAAAATAAGGGACAGATAGTTTCAACGCCTGCATATTGCTATCTATTTCTGCTTTACGCTTTTCAAATCCATACCCCTTTGTAACGGTATCTGCATCTATCAAAATAAGCACTTGTTCTCCAACTTCTTGAGCTTGAGAAATCTGATTTTTGTTGGTTTCGTTGAAAAGGTTACCAATTCCTCCAATGCATGTAAAATCAACATCCTTTGTAGGAAAATGTAGATTTATGAGTGCTTTAAGGAAGTTGTATTCAGGCGTTGTCTTATCCTCTGCTTCTATGAAAATCTTAGTCATATTACCTTACTTCAATTTCTTGGTTAATAGAATAGTCTAGACTTTCTAACGAATAATGATATGCCTTTAATTCATCATCGTTAGTTTTCAATAATTTAAAGGTCGCAACAATATCACTATATGTACCAAGAGCAGCATCACGCAATCCTTTTATGGAATCGACATCATGAGTCGTTATAAACAATTGTGTATTGTTCCTGATGGCTGCATTTATAAGGACTTCCCACAAACTGCACATTACGGAGTAATGAAAACCATTACTAATCTCATCAATAAGTAAAGCGCCATCCTTACAATCATATACAGCGGTTAGGAGAGAAACAATCTTTCTTGCACCATCTCCCATCATATTAACAGGAATACGTTTCGCCAAACCTACATCAACAAGCATCTCCTTATCAGTAAAGATAAAGTCTCTTACACGAGGTTCTATTAATTTAAGACCTTCAACAATAAAGTGTTCATCTTTATTCTGAAGAATATTTTTAAGGCCTTGTATGGATGCACTGAAATCATACTTAGGACTTAGATATGTACATCTTAGTGATTCGACATATTGTTTCGATACAATGCGGGTTGCATCTGTTGAGTTTGCTGAATCAAAACGTAACTGTGACTCAAAATGTTTGTCATTGATTTTAAAATCAAATCTTAATCCATATTCACCCTCTTCTACATTTGAAAGGATATTTGTATCGTCAGCATTTAAAGATACACTGTTTTGTGTCTGTTCAAAGAGATTTATCTTCAAGTCACGTTTTTCCTCATTCTCCATTCGGATATGAATTGGGTGACTTGAATCTAAACTGTAAAATTCTAGTTTAAGGTCATTCAAACGAGCTTTGCTATAACCACGCATAAAGTTTACATGGATAGGTAGCAATGGATTTGACAACCCACTGGCTAAAAACAATGACTCCAACAACGAAGACTTTCCACAATTATTCTTTCCAAAGAAAAGATTAATCTGCTTAAAACCCTCTATAGAAGCATACTTTATACCTCTGAATCGCTCTATTTCGATTTTGTTAAACATTGTTTCTGCAGTTATTCGATTATAAATTACTATGCAAAGTTATGCAAAATATATAGTTTAAGATCGCTTTTTATATAGTTTTTTATAGGGCATAGGTAGTTTTTAATATTATCAGCTCAAGTTTCGATAGTTTCAGACCTGCGAAACTTGAATATGGCAATTTGTGTTACCCATTTGCTCTCGTCCCCTGTTCCTCACGTCTAAATTCAATACATTGATAGCGTCTGTGAGCCATCTGGAGGGGCAATTTGCTTCATTGGCAGACTGACAATACCAAGTTCCGCCAAGACTCTGCGCGTGACGTACGTAGGTATGCAGTCGCAGAGTCTGCCGATTATACGCGGCAAGGTGATGCGCATCGCGCTGAAGACCGATGCCGAGTTGCTGGACGAGGTGGTCGTTACGGCGATGGGTATCTCGCGTTCCGAGAAGACGCTGGGTTACTCGGCCACCACGGTGAAGAGCGACGAGATTATCAAGGCACGTACCACGAACGTGGCCGATGCCCTCTCCGGTAAGGTGGCCGGTGTACAGGTCAGCTCCACTTCGGGCGATCCGGGTGCCGTCAGCAATATCACTATCCGTGGTTTTGGCTCCATCAACGGTAGCAACCAGCCGCTCTATGTAGTAGACGGTGTGCCTTTGGCTACCAACTACTTCTCCGGCCAGGGTAAGAACGTGGCTGCCGGTGGTGTCTCCAACATCGCTTCGGAAGATATCGAGAGCATGACCGTGCTGAAGGGTGCCGCCGCTACCGCTCTGTATGGTAGCCGCGCCGCCAACGGCGTGGTGGTCATCACGACCAAGAGTGGTAAGAAGGGTGACCATCGCAACTTCAACGTCAGCTACAGCGGTAGCGTGCAGACCCGTTTGGTATCCTACCTGCCTGAGTTTCAGAACGAGTTCGGTCATGGTTGGAACGGTATGCAGACCTATATCGAAAACGGTTCGTGGGGTCCTGCTCTCGACGGCTCCATGCAGGTGTATGGCCCTATCTGGAACCACCAACAGCTGATTCACGAATATTCGGCCAAGAAAGACAATGTGAAGGACTTCTTTGAACCGGGTCTCTCACAGAGCCACACCATTTCGCTGAACGGACTTTCCAGCGACAACAAGATGTCGTACTACATCTCTTACTCGTATACGGGCGATGACGGTATCATGCCGAGCGACCACGACAAGTACGAACGTAACACCATCGCTTTCCGCAGCTCGTACGATGCCACCAACTGGCTGAAGGTCTCCTCTTCGGTCAACTTCGCACGCACTAGCACCGACGCGGTAGGTACCTATCAGGGAACATCCGTTATCGACGGTTTGTATGAAATGCCGCGCGATATCTCCATCGTCGACATGAAAGATACCAGCTCTCCCTTCAACCAGCCGGAGGCTTACTTCACTCCTTACGGCATCACCAATCCCTATTGGTCGTTGGAGAACAACTACAACCACACTGCAGCCAAGCAGATTTACGGTAAGGTGCAGTTGGACATCAAGCCTATCAAGGATTTGACACTGACCTACCGTATGGGTTTCGACTATACGGACTACGACGTGAAGTGGGGTTATCCGCAGATTGAACTGGATGACGCGCTGATTGACGAGGACTATGGGTACGCTCCCTCCAACATGAACCAGGATGGTTATGTATATGCCAGCTATCGTCGCAGCTACGAGCTGAACCACGACTTCCTGGCCAACTATGCCCGCAAGTTCCTGAACGAGAAACTGGACTTGAATGTGAACGTGGGTGTGAACATGAACGAACGGTATGCTACCAGCATGTCTGGTCAAACAGATAACCTGACTTTCCATACCGGCTTCTGGAATCTGAGCAACGGTGCCACGAAATCGACGCTCGCCGAGTCGCAGAGCAAGCGCCGTCTGGTAGGTCTCTTCGGTGACGTGACCATCGGTTGGGATGATATGGTCTACTTGGATTTGACTGCCCGTAACGACTGGTCGTCCACCCTGCCTATCGATAACAACAGCTTCTTCTATCCCGGTGCTACACTGAGCTGGATTTTCACGAAGCTGATTCCTGAAAACAATGTATTGAGTTTCGGTAAGCTGCGCTTGGCATACGGTAAGACCGGTAACGATGCCAGTCCGTACCTGACAGGCGTTACCTACGGTCAGGCCTACGCCAGCGGTTACTATACGACGACTACCGAGTTCCCGATGAACGGAACCAATGCCTTCATGGCCTCTGCCACCAAGGGTAGCTCTACGCTGAAGCCGGAGATGACCTCCGAGTTCGAGGCCGGTGTGAACATGCAGTTCTTCAAGGGACGCTTCGGATTTGACGTGGCTTACTACAACCGTACTACCAGCGACCAGATCTTCACGCTGCCGGTTGACCCCTCTACAGGTTTCTACTACATGGTGACCAACTTCGGTAAGGTTCGCAACCAGGGTGTGGAATTGGTAGTGAACACCGTTCCCGTGCAGACCAAGGACTTCCGTTGGGAACTGGACTTCAACTTTGCCAAGAACAACAACAAGGTGCTTTCGTTGCCCGAAAGCCTGGAAGGTGGTAAGGTCTCCATCTACAGCTTTTCGGCAGGTAACGATGCCGTCTATATGTATGCCGAAGAGGGCAAGCCTCTGGGTCAGTTCTACACCTATCTGCCGCAATACACAGCCGACGGACGGCCTATCGTTGATGCCAACGGACAACCTGTGCTGGGCACAGCCGTAGAAGATACCGGCAAGAACATGAACAACGACTGGACGGGTGGCGTGACGACTGCATTGACATACAAAGGCTTCTCGCTGAGTGCCGCACTCGATATCCGCAAGGGTGGCTACATGTTCTCGCGTACGAAGAACCTGATGCAGTTCACCGGTACCGGTGCCGTGACTACCTACAACAGCCGTCGCCCCTTCATCATCCCCAATTCGGTGGTATCCGATGGAAACGGTGGCTACGTAGAGAATACCACTCCGCTCTATCTGACTAATAGTAGTTATCAGACGTATTTCAATGATTACGGTTACGGTGACGGCGGTGAGGCTTATCTGCTGGATCGCTCGTTCGTGAAGCTGCGCAACATCAGCTTGACTTGGAATGTACCGCAGAAGTGGGTGAAGGCCATGTCGCTGAGCGGACTCTCTGTAACAGCCTTCTGCAACAACGTGTTTACCTGGACAGCTTCGGACAACCGCTATGTGGATCCTGAATCGACCACAGTTTCTCAGGCCTCTTACGGTGACTTGGCTACCCAGTTCGGTGAACTCTACACCAATCCCTCTTGTCGAATCTTCGGTTGCAACCTGAGTGTCAAATTCTAAAGAAAGGAAACAGAAATGAAAAAGATTTTACTTATATCAGCCCTCGCATTAGGGGTAGGATTTGCCTCTTGCGACAGTTATCTGGACATCAACGAATCGCCGAACTCACCTTCGGCGGAGAATATCGAGACCGGTATGTTGATGCCAGCTATCGAGATGAACATCGCCTCAAGCTACGGTGACTTCCTGCGCATCACAGGCGGCTATTTCTCGCAGATTTATTCTCACTACTTCGGTACCAGCAACTACCTCGACTATTCACGCTTCGAGATGTCGGCTACCCGCAGTAGCGGTACCTATACACAGTTTATGCAGCGTGCGTTGTACAACTTGAAGACCGTGATGGAGATGTCTGCTGAAGACGAGCAGTGGGGCACCTATCTGGCTGCCACCATCTACCGCGCCTTCTCCTACCAGGCACTCATCGACTGCTACGGTGAGATTCCTTATACCGAAGCCTTGGATCCCGATAATCTGGCTCCGCACTACGACGACGGTCAGGTAGTATATGAAGGAGTGTTGGCCGAGCTGGACGAAGCCTTGTCGCACGCCTCTTCCTCCAGCACAGTATGTACCAACTTCCTCTATCCCGGCAAGACGGCTGCCAGCTGGATTCAGTTTGCCAATGCGCTGAAGCTGCGTATGCTGATGCGTATGGCCGATGTGAAGGATGTGACTTCAGCCGTAGGTGCACTGATTGCCGAGAACAACTTCCCGACCTCGGATGTGAAGTTTGCCAACTGCTGGGCCGACGAGGCCAGCCACAGAAGTCCGCTCTTTGCCGAGGACTTTGCTCCCGGTATGCAGAAGAATCTGGTAGCCAACCAGGCCATCATCGGTACCATGCAGGTGCTGGACAGCGATGGCAACATCGAATATCAGGATCCCCGTCTGGCTGCCTTCTTTGAGACCAACGAAAGCGGTGAATACTTCGGTGGTATCTCCGGCACCAACTTCAGTACCTCCGGCAGCATCAAGGCCGGCAAGCTCTGTCGTCCGGTAGCCAGCTACGACATGCCGGTCTATCTGATTACGGTGGCTGAGGTGGAATACCTGAAGGCTGAGTACTATGCCCGTACAAACAATGCGGCAAAGGCAGCCGAATGCTATGCCGCTGCGGCAGAAGCCTCCTTCAACTCGGCCGGTGTAAGCGGTGCCGACGGTTTCCTGGCTGTCTATCCGTATGACAACAGCAACTGGAAGAAGAGCATCGGTGTGGCCAAGTGGATTGCACTGGCCGGAACCAACCCGTTCGAGGCCTATTGCGAGGTACGTCGTCTGAACTATCCTGCCTTCGGCACGGCTACCGGCGATCAGTTCTACAGCGATGCCAACGATAACTACAACGTATCGTCCTACGTGCCCGGTACGCTCTATGCACCGATCATGTGTTTCGCTCAGGTAGGTGCCGGCAAGCTGTTGGAGCGTTATCCCTATCCGGAGAGCTCAACGTCACGCAACAGCAATGCGCCGTCGTTCCCCGGCTATACCACACCGATATTCTGGGGCAAGTAATTCCATTCGTTTAACGATTTAACAAGAATAGAACAATGAAAAGCAAATTATTATATTTCGTGCTCTCTCTGTTGGCCGTCACTGCTTTTTGGAGTTGCGACGACGACAGTACGGCAGGCATGACGCGCATCACCTATTATCCTGAACTGACGTTGGAGGGTGCTACCACCGTTTTTGTGGACAAAGGTTCCGCTTTTGTAGAACCCGGCTATACGGCCTTGCTGAATGGCGAGGACGTGACCGACCAGGTGCAGGTATCTTCGAATGTCAACACTTCCAAATCGGGTGTATATTCAGTCAGCTATTCCATCGTCAACGAAGACGGATTTGCCAGCAACGCTTCGCGTAGGGTGATTGTGCTGGATGCCAACGATCCTGTGGAAGGTGCCTACTATGTGGATCCGACCAGCTATCGCTTCTACAACGGTGCAGCTTTGGCTTACGGAAGTAGCTTCATGATTCTGGTCATCAACCGTGGTGACGGAACCTATTCGGTGGACGACCTGTTGGGCGGCTGGTATTGCCAACGTGCCGGTTACGGAACCGACTATGCCATGCAGGGTGTGGTAGTGTTCGAGGCCGACGGTACCATCACGATGCTCGACAGCTATGTACCCGGATGGGGTGACTCGGCTACCAGCCTGACCGAAAGCAGCTGGGATGCGGCTACAGGTGCTATATCTTACAACCTGGAGTACACCGACTATCCGTTTAATTTCTATGTAACCATGTATAAGAACTGATTGATATGAAGAAACTGATTTATTTTGCATATATGCTGGTGGGTCTCTGGATGATGACCTCCTGCGAGAAAGATGAAATCGGTGCCACCGCCACCGAGTCGATGGCGGGTGAGTGGTATGTTACGGCCGATGCCGTAGACGAGAGCGGCAACCTGGTGTTCGAGGACGTGTTCGGTTTAGGTCACTTCCTGTTGAATACCTACAATACGGCAGCCAATGTGCCTACGGAGATGTGGGTGAACGATAATGGTAACTTCTGGGAATTCAGCCTGAAGGTGAACGTAGACATCAATGCGATGACCTTCCAGAGTAGCGGAGCTGTGCCCAACCAGTCGTACGAAGATTGCGACGTGACGCTGGAAGGCGGTAAGATTCTGCTGGGTGCTGCCACAACGCCTCACGGCACGCCGGCTGACAGCATCGTATTCTATGTGTCGTTCAGTGACGATTCCTATCCTGCCGATTATGGCTATGCCAAGTACAAAGTTTCCGGTTATCGCTATACCGGTCTGACATCGGATGATTGATTAACTCTCTTCTTAAAGTTTAACTTCAGAACTGGTGAACATCTGAAGTAGACGTATATAGGTGACGGGGAGACTTCGCGAGAAGTCTCCCCGTCTTGATATTGTAGGGGCGCACGATGTTGCGCCCCTACTTGTAATTGTTAATAGATTATAATTAGTTGAGTGTACGTTTACTCTCCAGCGTATATATCAGAAAAACAAAATAATCAGTTGACAGTATACATTATGAAACGATTTGTGTTATGGGCAAGTGTTGGACTCAGTCTGCTTGCCGCGTGTGCTCCCTCCAAGGGAGAGTTTGATGCAGAGAATGCTCTGAAGTATTGTGACCGGCAGGTACACCGTACCTTGTCTGAACTGAGGACGGCCGAAGGGGTGCTCGACTATACCCTGATGCCGCGCAACATCATGGATAGCCTGAATGTGTGGCATTGCCGCAAGGTGGACAAGACGGAGTGGTGCAGCGGATTTTGGCCGGGCATCCTGTGGTACGACTATGAGTTTATGGGCGATGCCAAGCTGAAGGAAGAGGCGGCGAAGTACACCGAGTCGCTGGAGTTCCTGTCGCACATGCCCGCTTACGACCATGATTTGGGTTTCCTGGTGTTCTGTAGTTATGGGAATGCCTATCGGCTGACACACGAGGAGAAGTACAAACAGGTGATTCTGGACACGGCCGATTCACTGGCCACCCTCTTCAATCCGCGTGTAGGCACTATTCTCTCCTGGCCCAGAGAGGTACCGACCTTCGGCGGACACAATACCATTATGGATAACCTCATCAACTTGGAGATGCTCTTCTGGGCAGCCAAGAATGGTAATAAGCCTTATCTGAAGGAAATCGCCGTGTCCCATGCCGACAAGACGATGGCGAACCAGTTCCGTCCGGACTACACATCATATCATGTGGCAGTCTATGACACGCTGACGGGCGACTTTGTACGCGGATGCACGCACCAAGGCTATGCCGACGAGTCGATGTGGGCACGCGGACAGGCGTGGGGTGTCTATGGCTATACCGTGGCCTATCGGGAGACCGGCGACCACCGTTATCTCGACTTCGTGCAGCAGGTAGCTGATGCCTTCTTGAAGGACTTGCCCGAGGACGGAGTACCTTACTGGGACTACAACGATCCGCGCATACCGAATGCCCCTCGTGATGCTTCGGCGGCAGCTGTCGTGGCCTCCGCACTGCTGGAACTCTCTACCTATCTGCCCGGGGAGAAGGGTGAAGGTTATCGGAAGGAGGCGGTACGGATGCTGGCTTCGCTCTCTTCGGATGCCTATGCGTGCGGCAATCGTAAGCCGGCCTTCCTGATGCACTCCACCGGACACCATCCTGCCGGTTCTGAGATTGATGCTTCCATCATCTATGCCGACTACTACTACATTGAAGCATTGCTGCGCCTGAAACGGCTGAATGAGGGCAGGAACGTGCTGGAATGAGCGTCAACGTTTCCTCCAGATTTGATTTACTTTGCGCCGGATGGCCACTACGTTGAGTAGCGATACGAACAGGCACAACACGATTCCCGCAACGAGGGTGAGCAGGATAGAACTGCTCTCCAGTTGCGGGAATAGTTGTTTGAGGCTTCCCTGGTAACTGCCACGTACCCAAACGACACCGCATAGAGAGAGCAACAACACACAGCTGTTCAGTCCTAACGTCAGCAACCAGTAGGGCAGGGCCACCTGACGGGGACTGTATCCCGTCAACAGCAGGTTCTCTAACTTCACACTGTTTTTCTGCAGGAGCAGGAAGATGCTGAGCATCAGGATGTAGAACGAAAGCAGGCTGATGAAGAGTCCCACGCCGATGACAATGCCGATGAGGAGGCGCAGGAAGTAGGTGGTCTTTCCGGCATCCAGGTTGTTGCCTTCGGTTTCGTAGCTGTGTGAGGTGTAGTAGTCGTGGATGGCCGTATCGGTAGGGTTCTTCACCTCGACAATCAGGCGTGAGGGACGTGCCGTCTGGCCGGGTGCATAGGTGGCATTGGCCCATTCGATGAACGACAAAGGTACCAGAATGGTGTTCAGGCGGTTGGAAAATCCGACGATGTGTCCCTTGAATTCATCTGCCTGCCCGTTGCCTCGTATCCGTATATTCATCTGTATCAGGCTCATTACCCCTTCCGACAGCTTGGGAAGGCCGCGACTTTGGGCGAACCCGAAGTTGTAGAGATTGAGGTAGTTGCGGGGGATGATAATGGGAATGGTGTGGCTTGACTCATCGAAGGCCCACTTCTGTAGGCTGACATCGACAAACTCGTCGGGGACGGCTTCAAAAAACATCTCTGTGGAGAACTGGATACCGGCCTGCTGCATCCCCATGCCGGCCGATACCTTAAAAAGTGAAGGTGTAAAGGACCCCACGTGGCGGGTGAATCCTTGTGCCTTCAGGTCATCTACCTCCGCCTCTGTAAAGGTGTTGCTCTTGCCGGTAAGGCCTCCCAACGCGCTGATTTTCTTGGTGGTGATGATATACTCTTTCTTCAAGAAGCTGTCGCCTTCGGTAAAGAGAGGAATGACATCGCGATAGAACTGGATGCTCAGCAGTACAATGGTCATTCCGAATAGGTTGGCAAGGAAGAATCCTCCCAACTGCCCAACACTGATGTGTTGACGTAATAGTTTCCAGACAAGTCTGTTCATACTCCTAAATCTATTATACTTGTAACTTGTACTCGTAACTCGTAGCTTGTAGCTCGTAGCTAATCACAGATTCCACACCCGGTCGTAGTGCATCGGCAGATGCTTCCCGATGGAGGTGACGATGATGCCCGCACCTTGACTATCGGCCTCTTCGGTAAGCAGTTGCGCCATGATGGCTGCATTCTCATCGTCCAGATGGCTGATGGGTTCGTCCAGCAGAATGAAGTCGAAAGGTTGGCAAAGGCTGCGGATAAACGCCACCCGCTGCTGCTGTCCGAAGGATAGTTTGCCGGCTTTCTCGTCTTTCTTGTCCGCAATGCCCAGCCTCTCCAGAAGTGTCAGAATCTCTTTCTTCTTTTTCCAGCCTGTCAACTGGTTCTTCAACCGGATATTCTCTAAGGCAGTCAGTTCGGGGAAGATGCGCAGTTCCTGAAACAGGATGCTGAGGGAACGGCGTCGAACTTCTACCCATTCGTCGGTGGAGAATCCCCGAATGTTCTTCTCATCAAAGCAGATGATGCCTTGATAGTCTTGTCTGTAGCCGTACAGATAACTGCAGAACGAGGACTTGCCGGTGCCGGAAGCCGCTTCCAGCAGGTAGTGTTCTCCCTTCCGGAGAGTGAGGTCCTGATGCCATACCTCAGAGGTAACGGTGTTGCGGTCGGCAAACACTTGGGGTAGCGTATGCTGTAGATGGATGCTGTTCATGCTTAAAGACCAATCATTTGTTTTCCGAAGTCAACCAGCTGTTTCAGTGCATTCTGATTCTTCTGCGTGAGTACTACGGTGAAGTTGGTCCGATGGCTGTCACCCCGCAGATTCATACTTTCCACTTGGGATATCAGTTGGTAGAAAGCTTTTATCTCGGGCTCGTCGGGAGCAAACTCCATCAGTACGTGCAGGTTGGTCACTGTCAGCAGTTCGTCTCGGGTCAGTTCGATGTTGAAGGGAATTCCTTGCATCATCCGCAGGAAGGCCTGTTGCAGTTCGCGTGCATTCTGCGGGTGGAAGGGCTGGTTGCTTTCGCCCGTTATCCCTTCAAATCCTGCCTGCTGGATGCTTGCATAGATGCGTCCTTGCTCAAACAACAGATAGCTTAACAGTTGGGTTCCGTGAGGCCAGTTCAAGATACCGCGAAGGTCGAAAGGCAGGGAGTCGGGAGTCAATAGCAGACGGACATCGCCCTTCTGCTGCGTCAGGGCTTGATAGTGAGGATGTGCCGTCAGGCTCTGTTCAGCCTTCTGGCTCATCAGTGCAGCGATGGCTGGCGATAGTTTCTCGACTTCTGCCTGACTGCCGGCATAGAGGACTAACAGTGTTCCGTCATTGAAGGAGAGGCGGATGCCTGCCTCTGGAATGTCAGTTGTCTGATAGCCGTTTGCCTTGGCGGGCGGTGTGCAGAGTCCCTCTTTCCCTAAGTTGCGCAGGGTGGATTCCAGCTTCTTCAAGTCGATTACCTTGAGGGCCAGGGCCGGTTTGTGCAGGGTAGGGGACTGGAAGAGGTAGACCGGTGCATTCCAGTCGATACCGCTTTCGGTCGGCTCTTTCAACAGAGTCTCCAGTTGCGAGGCCAGTGCAGGCGACGCTCCTTCAGTGAGTAAGGTCATCAGTTTCTGTGCCGTCTCACTGTTCTCATTACCGCTTAGGCCGGCTTTGTTGACCAGCTCGTTCAGTTGCATCATGGCCACTTCGGTAACATTGGAGGGTATCACGTGCAAATAATTTGTTTTTTCACGCTGGCTGCTGCAAGCTGCCAGGACGATCAGCAGCGAGAGTGTCAGAAGAAAACGGCAGCTGTAGTGCAGAGTGGTAGATACGTTCATGAGTGTATGCAAATAAGTTAGAGTTAAGTTAGCGTTGATTGGCAAGGTTCATCAGATGGCAGGCTACCAAGGCTGCCGTCTCTGTGCGTAGGCGGGAGGGACCCAGACTGATGGGTTGGAATCCCTGTGCCACGGCCTGTTGCACCTCTTCTTCGCTGAAGTCCCCTTCCGGTCCGATGAGAACCAGTGCGTCCTCTCCCCGTCGGAGTACCTCTTTGAGTAGCGGCTTCTCCCCTTCGTGACAGTGGGCGATGAATTTCTGTCCTTTGAATGGTTGCGCAATGAAGCGATTGAAGTCGGTCATCTCGTTCAGTCGGGGCAAGCGGGCCTTGAGCGATTGCTTGATGGCCGATACCAGGATTTTGGAGATGCGTTCCGTCTTGATGACCTTCCGTTCGGAGAAGCGGCAGTTCAGGAAAGTCAGTTCGTCCATGCCTATTTCGGTAGCTTTCTCGGCAAACCACTCCGTGCGGTCCATGTTCTTGGTAGGAGCCATGGCAATGTGCAGGTGGCCCGACCAGAGCGGTGCCTGTGGGAGGGTCTCTATGATGCGTACCAGACATCGCTTGTTTGTTGCGGTTGTTAGTTCGGCACGGTAAAAATTGCCTTGGCCGTCAGCCAGTGTCACCTCGTCGCCGGCCTGCAACCGCAGGACGCGGACTGCATGTGCCGCCTCCTCTTCGGGCAGCTCGGGCCGGGTTTGTATCTCGGGGGTATAGAAAACGTGCATTACCGGTTCTTTTGTAATTGTTCAGGCGAATGCTTGTAGCGGAATACTGCACCGAAGAGCAAACCAATGACCAGAGCGTAGGCTGCAAAAATCAGCCAGATGGGTGTCCAGTCGCGGCTGACCAGTCCGCCTCCCTCGGCATAGACCGAAAAGGCATCGACCACGGCACCACTGGCATAGCCTCCGATGATGGCACCCAGTCCGTTGGTCATCATGAAGAAGAGGCCTTGTGCACTGGCGCGTATGCTGGAGTCGGCCTCCATCTCGGTAAACAGCGAGCCAGAGACGTTGAAGAAGTCGAACGCCATGCCATACACAATCATGGAGAGGATGAGCATCCAGAGTCCGTTACCGGGGTCGCCCCATCCGAACAGGGCAAAACGGAATACCCAGGCAAACATACTGATGAGCATGACCCGCTTGATGCCGAAGTGCTTCAGGAAGAAGGGAATGGCCAGAATAAACAGTGTCTCGCTCATCTGCGAGATGGAGAGCAGGATGACCGAGTGCTTTACTCCGAAGGAGTCGGCAAACTCGGGTATGGAGGCAAACGAACTCAGGAAGAGGTCGCCATAGGTGTTTGTAATCTGCAGGGCGGCACCTAACAGCATAGAGAAGAGGAAGAATATAGCCATCTTCTTCCGTTTGAACAGCACTAATGCATCCAACCCGAAGGCGGAGAGCAGACTCTTCTTCTCGCTGCGGGCAGGGATGCAGGCCGGTAACGAAAAGGCGTAGAGCCCCAGCAGACATGCGGCCGTCGCTGACACTTTCAGTTGGGTGGCATCGGCCTTGAAGCCTGTCAGGTCAACGGCCCACATGGCACAGATGAACCCTACGGTGCCCCATACGCGGATGGGGGGAAAGTCCTTCACCAAATCCAGCTTGTAACGTTCCAATGCGTTGTATGATACGGTGTTGGCCAGAGACAGCGTAGGCATGTATACCAGCATGTTGAGCAGCATGGCCCGATACATCTGGTCGTAGCTAGTGGCTGTGGAGGCATAAATCAGTGCTGCGGCACCAATCAGGTGGAGTACGCCGTAGAGTCGTTCGGCATTGACCCATTTGTCGGCAACGATACCGGTCAGACCCGGCATGATGAGTGAGGCGATGCCCATGGTAGCAAAGATGGCACCGATTTGTCCACCTTCAAAATGCAGGGTACCACCCATGTAGCCCCCTAACGAAATAAGCCATGCGCCCCATACAAAGAATTGTAGGAACTGCATGGCCGTGAGTCTAAACTTGATGCTCATAGTCGGAATGTATGTGTTTATTTCTCTAACAAATCTTTCAGGAAGGTATCCAGCTCCTCGTCCAGTCCCTTCAGCAATCCGTCGTTGACCATCAGGGTGTCATCGTCCATCAGCAGGAGGTCGGCTATGGTCTCCTTCTCTTCATCCACCAGAACGAAAGAGTAGGGCTTCATGATGTTGAGCTTGTCGAAGGCACCGGCATTCTTCAGCTTGTTGAGCAGGGAGGTCAGGTCTTGTTCAAGGCTCTCATAGAAGTCGTCACCTTCGTAGGCTGTCCACTCTTCAATGTAGGCATGAGCCAACTTTTCATCCTCATCGTTGAAGATGGTAAAGTCACCCGATGCCTGCTTGGGTTGCAGATGGATGTCGGTAACGATGGTTTGTTCGCCTCCGCAGTTGTATCTGCCGATGGCCTTTTTCACACTCTCCTCCAGGAGGGCTAATGACGTTTGGCTGAGTTTCATACTGTTCTTTTTTTCTTTGCAAGTTCAAAGGTAGAGAAAAAAATTAAAACACGGCTATGAATGGCTGAAAATTATTCGTTGAAACGTTGCATTTGCATATCCAGCCGGCTCAGGCCCTCTTCCCGTTTCTTCAATTCCTCCTTATAGAGTGTGAATAGCAGGTAGTAAGAGCGTCGGCCCTCCTTCATGGCCTCTTCCAGTTCCTGTTGAGGTGTCTTCCCAACCGGGAGGGCCAGCTGTTCTGCCCGTGTGACCCACTCCTTGGCGGTGGAGATGCTGTCGCGCATCTCGTAGCTCAAGGCCAGGTTGTAGGCTGCATACATCTGCTGCTTCCCCTTCTTCGTGTCGTACACCTGTTTCCACAGCTTGCCGGCTTCGTCCCAGTCTCCTTCTTTGGCATAGACTGCCGCATCGCGCATGTTGACGGAACCTCCGGTAAAGAGGTATCGCTCGGCATGTTGCCAATAGGGCAGCATCTGTCTGACAGGTACGCTGCCGGCAAAATCGGAGGCTTCCTGTAGCATATCCTTCTCGCTGATGAGACGGGCGTGTGCCTGCGCTTCGGTCTGTCCGGCCTCCTCCCAATAGATGCTGTCGTTGCCTATCAGGGTGACCATTGCTCCCCGACGGTTGGGCAGGTAGACTCTGACGGTAGGGAATACTTTTACATCGACGGTACCCAGGTAGAGACCCCATTCCGGCCTCAGGCTGGTTTTCCATATCGCATTCACTTGGATGTTCTCCAATGAAACCAGGAAGTCTACATCCAACGCTTCTGTCAGCTCATTGACCTGCTCGGTAGAGAGGATGGCTTCGGACGGTGTCTCAGCGGCTTTCTCCCGCAGGGCTGAGTCGCAGATGACCACTTCGTCAAAGTATTCTGCATCGGCCAGTGCATCGGCCAGTGCTTCGGCTGTACGCTTCCCGTCACCTTCATAGTAGTGTACAATCCGTTCCGGCAGGTTGTCTCCTTGCGGTTCCTTCTTGGTTCCCAGATTCTGGTTGTTGTACTCAACAGGCATGTTGTTGACTACGGCCACACGTCTCAGGCTATTGGGAAAGCTGACATCGGCCGGAATCATGTAATCGATGGTGAGCTGTTCTACACTTTGACAGGCGGATAGAAGCAACAGGCTACAGAGGAAAATGGAATATTTAGACATGGGACATGGAGATATAAAATGGAGATGTATCAGGCAGGAACAGAACGGTTTTGTTCCTGCTGATACATCTCCACAAAGTTGATTATACGTTTCTGCCGTGGCAGTTCTTGTACTTCTTGCCACTACCGCATGGGCAAGGATCGTTTCTACCTACGGTCTTCTGCACGCGGATGGGTTCTCTGCGTGGCTGTTCGCGCGTGTCATGTGCGGCAGCTGCCTGCTGGTTCGGGTCGTTCAGGTCCGCTTTCTGCTCATGATAACGGCTCATGTCCTGACGGCGTTCAGGTGCAGCCTGACGTACCTCAACGCGACGTTGAGGCTGCTGCGGTGCTTGTGGCTGCTGGGGAGCCGACGGCTGTGGTGCTTCGGCTGGTGCCTCTTGTACCGGTATCTGGCCACGCATCAGGATGGACACCGTCTGGTTATTTATCTTGTCTACCATCGCATCAAACAGGTTGACCGATTCCAGTTTGTAGATAAGCAACGGGTCTTTCTGTTCGTAGCTGGCATTCTGTACGGAGTGCTTCAGTTCGTCCAGTTCGCGCAGATTCTCTTTCCATGCCTCGTCGATGACGTGCAGCAGGATGCTCTTTTCAAAGCTCTTGACCACCTCCTTGCATTCCGTCTCGTACGCTTTCTTCAGGCTGCAAGAGATGTTGTACATGCGCTTGCCGTCGGTAATGGGAATCAGGATGTTCTCATACATGTGGCCCTGCAGTTCGTAAACCTGCTTGATGACGGGGTAGGCAATCTGTGCCATGCGTTCCGTTTTGCGCTTGAACTGCTCCATGGCTGCATCGAACGTACGGTCGGCCAGTGTCTCCTTCTTCTCGTTGCGGAATTCGTCTTCGTTGAACGGTACCTCCATGGCCAGTGTCTGCAGGATGTCCATCTTGCAGTTCTCGTAGTCGGGAGCCTCTATGGCGTTGACGCAACGGTCCCATATCATATTCACGATATCCATACCGATGCGCTCACCCATCAGTGCGTGGCGGCGCTTGGTGTAGACTACGGTACGCTGCTTGTTCATCACGTCGTCGTATTCCAACAGACGTTTACGGATACCGAAGTTGTTCTCCTCCACCTTCTTCTGTGCCCGTTCGATGGACTTGGATATCATGCTGTGCTCAATCATCTCACCCTCCTTGAAGCCCAGCTTGTCCATGACGCTGGCAATGCGGTCGGACGAGAAGAGTCGCATCAGGTCATCTTCCAGCGAGACGAAGAAGACGGATGAACCCGGGTCACCTTGACGGCCGGCACGTCCGCGCAACTGGCGGTCTACACGACGGCTTTCGTGACGTTCGGTACCGATAATGGCCAGACCGCCGGCAGCCTTCACTTCGGGGCTCAGCTTGATGTCGGTACCACGTCCGGCCATGTTGGTGGCAATGGTTACCGTACTGCTCTGTCCGGCCAGTGCCACAATGTCGGCCTCCTTTTGGTGCAGCTTGGCATTCAGTACGTTATGCGGAATCTTACGCATGTTCAGCATCTTGCTCAGCATTTCGGAGATTTCTACCGAGGTGGTACCCACCAGTACAGGTCGTCCGGCTTGTACCATGGCCTCAATCTCTTCGATGACAGCTTTGTACTTCTCGCGCTTGGTCTTGTAGACGCGGTCGTTCATATCTTTACGGGCAATGGGACGGTTGGTAGGGATAACTACCACATCCAGCTTGTAGATGTCCCAGAATTCGCCGGCTTCCGTCTCGGCTGTACCTGTCATACCCGACAGCTTGTGGTACATACGGAAGTAGTTCTGCAAGGTGATGGTGGCAAAGGTCTGCGTGGCAGCTTCTACCTTCACGCCTTCCTTGGCTTCGATGGCTTGATGCAGACCGTCGCTGTAGCGTCGTCCTTCCATGATACGTCCCGTCTGCTCGTCCACAATCTTCACCTGTCCGTCGATGACGACGTATTCGTCATCCTTCTCAAACATGGTATAGGCTTTCAGCAGCTGGTTGATGGTATGTACACGTTCGCTCTTGATGGCGTAATTGGTCAGCAGGGCATCCTTCTTCTCCAACCGTTGCTCGTCGGTGAGGTCCTTCTCGTTCTCCAGTTCCGAGAGTTGGGCTGCGATGTCAGGCAATACGAAGAAAGTGGGGTCTGATGAATTCCCGCTGATCAGGTCTACACCCTTGTCGGTCAGGTCTACACTGTTCAGCTTCTCGTCGATGACGAAGTAGAGCGGATCGGTTACCTCGTGCATGCGTTTGTTGTTCTGCTCCATGTAGATTTCTTCGGTCTTCAGCATACCGGCCTTGATGCCTTGTTCGCTCAGGAACTTGATGAGGGCTTTGTTCTTGGGCAGACATTTGTGGCTGCGGTAGAGTGCCAGGAAGCCCTCTTCCACCTCTTTCTTGTCGTCCGAAGCAATCAGTCGTTTGGCATCTGCCAGGTATTGGGTGGCCAGACGTTTCTGTGCTTCTACCAACCGTTCTACCAAGGGACGCAACTGCTCGAACAACTGGTCGTCGCCCTTGGGAACGGGACCTGAAATGATCAGCGGTGTACGGGCATCGTCGATGAGCACCGAGTCGACCTCGTCCACAATCGCATAGTTGTGCTGACGTTGTACCAGATCCTTGGGACTGATGGCCATGTTGTCACGCAGGTAGTCAAAGCCGAACTCATTGTTGGTACCGAAGGTGATGTCGGCCAGATAGGCCTTGCGACGTGCATCGCTGTTGGGCTGGTGCTTGTCGATGCAGTCCACACTCAGTCCGTGGAACATATAGAGCGGGCCCATCCACTCGGAGTCACGTTTGGAAAGGTAGTCGTTCACGGTCACCACATGTACACCGTTGCCTGTCAACGCATTCAGGAAGACGGGCAGCGTGGCAACCAGCGTCTTACCTTCACCGGTGGCCATTTCAGCAATCTTGCCTTTGTGCAGTACCACGCCACCAAAGAGCTGTACGTCGTAGTGTACCATGTTCCAGGTCACTTCGTTGCCTCCGGCCACCCAGTGATTCTGATAGATGGCTTTGTCGCCTTCAATGCGTACGAAATCCTTTGTCGTAGCCAGCTGGCGGTCAAAGTCAGTAGCCGTTACCACAATCTCTTCGTTCTCCGTGAAACGGCGTGCGGTATCTTTGACGATGGCAAACGCTACGGGCAATACCTCGTCCAATGCTTTTTCGTAAATCTCCAGAATCTCCTTTTCCAGCTTGTCTATCTGGTTGAAGAGCTCTTCGCGCTTTTCCAGTTCGGTCTCTTCAACAGTGGCTTTCAGTTGGTCCACTTTGGCCCGTTGTTCGGCTGCCGAGTTGCGGATGTATGCTTTCAACTCTTCCGTCTTGGCACGCAGACCGTCGTTGTCGAGCTTGGTTATCTCCGGATAGGCGGCTTTCACCTTGTTCACCCACGGCTGTATCTCCTTCATATCGCGAGAGGATTTGTTGCCGAAAATCGAGCTTAAAAATTCATTAAATCCCATGTGTATGATTTGTTTTATTATTAATTCAATGGTGTTGTCTCTTCTCTCTACACCGGGGTGTGAGAGGTCGGACATGTACCCGACAGCAGTCGCCCGTCGGATTTCAGTGTGCAAAGTTACTGATTTTCCTACAGATAATGCAGGCTTATACAGATTATTTTTATCTGTTGCTGCATCCGTTGGGGGCACGGATGCGAAGGGCTCCCGTCAGATAAGGAGCCAGGTGCGTGAGGTTATAAGGTGTCTCGATGGTCTCTGCCTTTATGCCGTTCCCCATCAGTATCAGGGGAGCAGGGATGGCAGCTGTCCGTACCACCCGGTTGTCGGTACTGTTTTCTTGCATCAGTGTCCATCCCGGCAGTACGTCAATCAGCAGGTCGCCCGACCGTTGGCGATGGTAACTGTTGCGGATACGGTCTATCTGGGGTGACCAGGCTCCTAGCAGCAGACGGTGGGCTGAATAGACTTCGTTGACGCCGCTGAACTGTACCAGAAAGTCGGCAGCCTTCTCCTGAATTTCCGTCAGATTCAACTGCTTCTTCTCTATCAGTTTGTGATTCAGATAAATCTGCTGGTCGTAGTACGCCTCTACATACTGTCCTTCACCGTATGTCGCCATCAGGTACATGTTGAGCAGGGTGGCACAACGGTTCAAATGGAATTCACCGCCAGGGATGCGATAGAGGCCTGGATCGGCTGGTTCGGGGTCGGTATAGCCGGTGGAAGTGATGCAGAGCAGTACGTGTTGCAGACCCACTTTCTGATGCAGCAGGTCCAGCAGGGCTGCGATGCTTCGGTCGATGCGTACATAGGTATCTTGCATCTCCATGGCGCACTCCTGTACTCCTCTGTGGTTGTAGTTGCCTGCATAGTAGGTGAGGGCCAGCAGGTCGGGGGTCTCATCTTGTCCGATGGTGCTTTTTGCCAGCAGCTCTTCAGCCAGCAGGTTCACTTCATCGTTGATAAGCGGGCTGGTTATCAGCCGGCGGTATTTATTGGTTCGTTCACTTTCAAACTTGTATTTGAAAGCGTCCGTACGCCATTCGGGCAAGAAGGTATAGCTGGTAAAGGGCAGCAACGGGCTCCAGGTCAGTTCGCGGATGCGCCAGTCGGGCGATTTGCGTTCGTTGTAGAGGCTCATCCACCAAGGGAAGTCGCTGTAATAAGTGGTACTGCACCACTTGCCGCTGTTCTCGTTCAGCCAGAAGGCACCGTTTCCCGCATGTCCTGCACTCAGTATGGCGGCATCGCGGAAGGGGGCGATGGAATAGACCAGCCCTTTGTTGCGGGTGCCAATCTTCAGTTCATCGGCAATCGTAGAGGTCAGCAGGCGTGTAGGCGAACTGCTCTCGTCGGTAAAGTTGCCCATGAAGGAGGGGTCATCTACGCAGTTGACAGGCCGTAGGGTAGCGGCATCCATCCAATTCTCGGCAATGATGCCGTTCACCGAGGGAGTGGTGCCTGTATAGAGCGCAGCGATGGCCGAAGCTCTGTCGGTACCGGTAAATGGGTACTCGCTTTGGGGGAAGACGCATCCCTCCCGCAACAGACGTTTGAAGCCCTTCTCTCCATAAAGGGGAGCAAAGGTCTCCAGATAATCCGTGCGTAGCTGGTCGATGGTGAGCATCACCACCAAACGCGGCAACACGGGCTGAGGCTGTGCCTGCAAGCCGGTAAAAGTCAGTGCCAGTATGGATGTTATCAGTCCTTTCTTCATATCTCTATTTAGAGGCTTTTTGTTTGGCTAAAATCACCTGGTATGCAGAGCGAAGTAGCAAACAGCCTGCCAAAGGTACGACAGTCGGCGGAATTTCTTGCGGTATTACTCCTTTTAGTATAATAAAAAGTGTTAAAATAACGATATTTGCCACTAAATAGCGGCTTATCTTCCCCTTTGCAACCCTTCGGAGCAGGCAGGGAAGGCAAAACAGATGGAGTGGATGGAACACCCACAGCAGGTAATTGGGGCTGACGGCAGGATGCTGTGAAAAGAGGACCAAAAAGGCCAGAATGCAGCCGGCCGTTCCTGCTGCCAGAAAGAGTACGAGGTCGATTCCCCATAGCGGACGTCGTTTGGAGAATCCGTACCAAGTGCAGCCTATCACTACGACCAGAAGCAACCAGGCACAGACATCGGGAGTCAGGATGTCATCCGAACGATGGTCGGCAGCGGTCAGTCCGGTCTGTACGAGTCGTCTCTCACTACATACCAAGGGCCGTTCCGTGCTGTCATTACCGAGAATGACAGCTTGTGCCAACGCATCGTGTAGCAGAAAAGGGACAAACATCATGGCCCGTCGGGTAATGGGGCGGTCGGCTTCGCTGCCCATGCACAGATCCATGCCGAATCGCGACCATGGGTGTCCTTCGCTGTAGCGATGGAGTAGGGTGCGGTAGGTGACATTGGCCAAGAGGCTTTCCATGGGCTGGGCATAGCGGATGTCGCCCGTCACGGCCCGTTCTATCTGGTCGCGCGGGCGGGTTGCACAGTTGTCGTAAAAGAAGTTGTAACGATATACCCTGTTTTGCGGCAGGTAGTTCTCTTCTAAGGCGGCCACCAACCTTTCCTTCTCTTCTGGGTTCAGATTCAGTTCCTGTTCCACTACATCACGCCCATACCAGGCATATTCTGCGGCAAAGCGGTCATACGTGGTCATGCCCAGCTGGTAGTCGGTCTCTCCCAATGCGAAGCGCAAGATGAAGTTGGGAGCCCCAAAGTTGAACAGACCGTAGTTGAATACCATGTCGATGCCTTTGCCGCGGTGCTGGTAGCGGATGGCACTGTGTCCGAAGAGGGTATAGATCTCTTCGCCCGCGTCGCATGTCAGCAGGCTCAGACGGATGGAGTCCTTGGCTTCTGCCCGGACTCCTACCGTCAGAATCAGTAGTGTCAACAGCCCTACAATCCGTCTCATCGTTGCAAAGCTTGCTCTATGTCGGCAATGATGTCGTCGGCATTCTCAATGCCTACAGAGAAACGTATGAGGTCGGGCCGTACGCCGGCAGCCAGCAGTTGCTCGTCGCTCAGTTGCCGGTGCGTGTGGCTGGCGGGATGGAGCACGCAGGTACGGGCATCAGCCACATGGGTGACGATGGCGGCCAGCCTCAGTGAGTCCATGAATTGGATGGCTACATCGCGTCCACCTTTCAGACCGAAGGTGACTACACCGCACGAGCCGTTGGGCATGTATTTCTGTGCCAGATCGTAATATTTGTCTTGAGGCAGTCCACTGTAGTTCACCCAGGCCACTTTGTCGTTCTTCGACAGATATTCGGCTACAGCCTGTGCATTGCGGCAATGCTGCGGCATACGCAGATGCAGCGTTTCCAGTCCCAGATTCAGCAGGAAGGCGTTCTCGGGCGACTGAATGCTGCCCAGGTCGCGCATCAACTGTACGGTTGCCTTGGTCATATAGGCCATTCGTCCGAACGACTTGGTGTAGGTCAGGCCGTGATACGATTCGTCGGGAGTGCAGAGTCCGGGGAATTTGTCGGCATGAGCTTCCCAGTCGAAGTTGCCGCTGTCTACGACGGCCCCTCCTACGCTGGTGGCGTGTCCGTCCATGTACTTCGTGGTAGAGTGAACCACGATGTCTGCCCCCCATTGGAAGGGACGGCAGTTGATGGGTGTCGGGAAGGTGTTGTCTACGATGAGGGGCACTCCATGTTGATGGGCTATGCGGGCAAACTTTTCGATGTCAAGCACTTCGAGCGTCGGATTGGAGATGGTCTCTCCAAACAGGGCTTTGGTGTTGGGGCGGAATGCCTTGGCTATCTCCTCTTCCGAGGCATTGGGGTTGACAAAGGTGCATTCGATGCCCAGCTTTTTCATCGTTACCCCAAAAAGGTTGTACGTACCTCCATAGATGCACGAAGAGCTTACAAAGTGGTCTCCGGCCTGGCAGATGTTGAAGATGGCATAGAAGTTGGCAGCCTGGCCGCTGCTGGTCAGCATGGCTCCTACGCCTCCCTCCAGGGCTGCTATCTTGCTGGCCACGGCATCGTTGGTGGGGTTTTGCAACCGTGTGTAGAAATAGCCGCTGTCTTCCAGGTCGAAAAGGCGGGCCATCTGTTCACTGGTCTCGTATTTGAATGTTGTACTCTGGTAAATGGGTAGTACGCGGGGTTCTCCTTTCTTGGGGCTCCATCCTGCTTGGACGCAGAGGGTTTCGGGTTTCAATTGATTCATTTTAATTTTGTGAGTTTTTAAGTTTATGAGTTTTTTAGTTTATTCACTCTTAATGCAAAATGTATGGTTTGCTGTTCTTCCTCCACCCGATAGGAACCGCCGAAATACTCCAGGGTCAGGCGGTTGATGCTATGGCGCAGGTCGGTCTCCTGATTGCAGTTACGAACGTCGGCCAGGGGGCTGCCCTTGATGGTGCCTTCGGCCATCGCACCCTGCAGGCGGAGAGTGAAGTCTATCTCCCGTTCTTCTTTGGGCAAGGTGACCGTGCCGGCCAGCAGGCTGACGAACAGCTGCATCATACGGCTGGTGTCGGTGTGGATGGGGCATTGCTCCGTGGCGCAGTCGAAGGTGATGTGCAGTTGCGGATTCTGTATCCGGGCATTGCCTATGGCATCGTGGCATAGCTGTATGAGGTCGTAGTCGGACATTTGCCACTTGGTCATGCCGGCCTCCAGACGTGAGAGGTCGAGTACGCTGTTGACAAGGAACATCAGTTTGTCCGTATTGGAGTGGATGATTTCACCGAACTCCTGGCGTTCCTCGTCGGTAAGGTCTTCTTCCAGAGCCAGAATCTGGGAGAAGCCTACCACACTGTCCAGGGGCACCCGGATGGCATGGCTCATGGTGGCTAGGAAACGACGTTTGGCTTCGTTGGCCTCTTCGGTAATCTCCACGGCGGTGCGAGTCTCTCTGGCAGAGTGGCGAAGCGCGCGGTAGATGTGCCGCAACCGTAGGAAGAGGTAGAGGAGACCAATCATCAGCAGACCGATGAAGATGTTGATGAGCAGCTGGTTGCGGTTTTCTAATCGGGTCTTCTCATATTGCAGTTTGTCCAATTCATACATCTCCCTGATTTCCCTCATCTGGCGGTCGGAGATGGCTTGGTTCAGCGAGTCGCGCCGGGTATCGGCTGTGGTGTAGAGTCGGAGTGCTTGGTCGTAGTCGCCCATGGCATAGAAGATGTCGCCGCGGTGCTCCACTACCTTCAGTTGGTCGTTGACGGGCAGGTGGAGTGTCTCGCAAATCACACGCGACGTGTCGTTGAGGGCCAGTGCTTGGTTGTATTCCGCCCGTTGCAGGTGGTAGTAGGTCACCGCATCCACGTAGAGCTTGCGGTAGGTGGGATTGCCCAGCGTGGCCAGCTGATGCTCCATCGTGCGGATGTGCTTCTCGGCCTTTTCCGACTGGTTGGTACTAAGGCAGTAGTAAGTGGAAAAGCCCTCCAGCAGGAAATGGAAGTCGTTAAAGGCTTCTTTGAGTTGGGGGCGCATTTCGATGATGCGTTCGATGGATTCTCTTGCCACGTCGATGTAGGGCTTCATGTCTGCATAGTGGTCGTTTTCGAGGAGCATCGTCAGCATTTGCATGGTCAGGTTCATCCGCAGGATGGGGGAGACCCTGTGGGCAGGAAGGTGGTATCCCTTTTGGTAGCTCTGCATGGCTTCGCGCCACTGGTTGCTGCCCTGGTAGGCCATTCCCTGGCAGAGGTAGGCGTTGAGCAGGCCGTCGGCGTTGTCAATCTTCAGTGCCTCTCGCTCCATCTTTCGTGCCTCGTCGAGGGCATACTCGTAGCGGTCGGCATAGATGTAGGCGCTGATTAATGTCTTTTGTACCTCGAAATAGGGAATCCAGTGGGCGACCCGCTTGGCGCAGGGCAAGGTAATCTCGGCCCACTTGCGGATGCTGTCTATCGCATTGTCGCCGAAGACATAGTAGTGGTTGGTTATGTAGGCGGCACCGGTGCAGCGCATGGAGTCGTTCTGCTGGAGGTCGGCTTCGTGGTAGAGGGCACTTGCATCGCGGATGCCTTCGGGGGCGACCTGCGTCAGACGGGCCACTTCAAAGAGCAGATTCAGCCGCTCGGCATTGTGGGGCAGTCGTTCGGCCATGTGGCGCAGGCTGTCGGCCATGTGTTGGGCGTGTAGGGGAGTGCAAAGGCCTGTCAGGTAGAGTAGAAACAGTATGGTGGCGAGATGCTGTAGCTTTTTCATACGTGTTCCTCCTTTCTTTGAGGGGTGGACAGGGGATGGGTGAAGCAGAAGCGGGTGCCTCCGCTATAATCGGGGTCTATCCAGATGCGTCCGCCGAAGCGTTGGATGATGAGTTGGCAGATGGAGAGGCCCAAACCGCTGCCTTGGGCGTTCTCGTCGAGTTTCTCAAAGCGGTTGAACACCTTCTCGCGCTGTTCGGGGGCGATGCCGCATCCGGTATCGGTCACGCTGAAGAGGGCCATCTCTCCCTGTGTCTCCAGTCGCAGGGTGATGCTTCCTTCCGGTGTGAATTTGGTGGCATTAATCAGTAGGTTGATAAGGAGTTGTTGCAAGCGTGCCTCATCGGTATGGAGGGTCAGCTCCGTCAGTTCGGTTTCGAATAGGACGGCGGCGGCAGTCTGCTTGATGCGCTCTACAGTGTCTATGACCCGTTGGCAGAGCGATACACACTCTTGGTCGGCCATGTGGAACTGCATGGTGCCTTTCTCCAGATTGGAGAGGTCAACCACATCGTCTATCAGCTTGATGAGCAGGTCGGAGTTCTGCTGGATGATGTCGTTGCACTGCATACGGATGTCTCCGTCTATGTTGCTGTCCGTCAGGATGGAGGAGAAGCCCGAAAGGGCGTTGAGCGGTGTGCGTATCTCGTGGCTCATGTTGGACAGGAAGAGGTTCTTCGTGCGAATGGATCGTTCGGCGGCTTGTTGGGCCTGCTTCAATTGGGTTTGGGCACTCTTCAGTTGCCGGTTCTTCCAGCGGAGGTAGAGCGTACCTGCACCGGTGGAGGTGAGTAGGATGATGCCGCAGACGGTCAGGTAGTAGAGAAATCGGGTGCGTTGCTGTTGATTGGTCAGGGTCAGTTCATCTACTTGATAGCGGGCACGTTGCAGGTTGACTTCGGCAACGTAACTTTGTACGCTGACCGAGTCGCGGATGGAGTTCTTGTATCTGAAATGGTCGCAAGAGTCGCGAGCCGTTTCGTCTCCCCAAGTCAGCAGGGGGATGAGGCAGAACAAACCGAGTAACGAGTATGCTATGGCTTTTTTCATAAGGATGATATATTTGTCGCAAAATTACGGTTTTCTATTCATTTTCCACACAATGCGTTACTTTTTTAGACTTTCTTCTCATGCAAACCTTGCATGGCGAGAAAAAAGAGCCTAATTTTGCAAAAAAAAAGAGCTGAATGAATATCCGTCATCGTCTGTTGTCCTTTCTCCTGTGTTTGTCTGCCGCCCTCTGTGTGGGGGCGCAGAAGTCGTGCGACGAACCGTTGTTCGGCAAGCGGCTGGCCAAGGTGACAATCAATGGGAAACGGCTGAAGGGTGCCTGTTTCTACATTGTCAGCGGACATGGAGGACCCGACCCCGGTGCCATCGGAAAGGTAGGAAAGCATGAACTGCACGAGGATGAGTATGCCTACGATGTGGCCCTTCGCTTGGCACGCCAGCTGATGCAGGAGGGGGCCGAAGTACACATCATCATACAGGATAGCAAGGATGGCATACGCGACGAAGCTTACCTCTCGAACAGCAAGCGTGAGACCTGTATGGGACAACCCATCCCGCTGAATCAGGTGGAGCGTCTGCAGCAGCGTTGTACGGCGATTGACAAGCTCTATCGAAAGGAGCAGAAGCGGTATCGCTATTGTCGTGCCATCTTCCTGCATGTGGACAGCCGCAGCAAAGGAACTCAGACGGATGTCTTCTTCTATCACGCTCCAGGCAGCGCAAACGGCAAGCAACTGGCTCAGACGATGATGCGCACCTTTGAGTCGAAGTATGGACAGCATCAGCCCAATCGCGGATTTCGGGGCACGGTGAGCGAGCGCAACCTCTATGTGCTGCGCAATACCCGACCGGTCGGCCTGTTTGTGGAGTTGGGCAACATACAGAACAGCTTCGACCAGAAACGTTTTGTCCTCAGTTCCAACCGTCAGGCATTGGCCAAGTGGTTGATGGAAGGATTTATCACCGACTTCTCAAAACATTAACAGTATATATATAAATAGGAATAAGACTCATGAATTTGAAAAAACTACTTTTGCTCTGTTGTGCTCTCTTCATGCTGGCCACCGGTATGAAGGCACAGACCGCCGCTGCCCGTTACCCCAAACGCGAATTCCGTGGAGCTTGGATACAGGCTGTCAACGGTCAGTTTCAAGGTGTACCTACCGAACAGTTGAAGCAGACGCTGATTCAACAGCTCAACTCGTTGCAGGGAGCAGGCATCAATGCCATCCTCTTCCAGGTCCGTCCCGAAGCCGATGCACTCTATGCCTCCCGCTTGGAGCCTTGGAGCCGTTTCCTCACCGGTGTGCAGGGCAAAGCACCCGACCCCTATTGGGACCCGATGCAGTTTATGATTGACGAGTGCCACAAACGGGGTATGGAGTTCCACGCTTGGATCAATCCCTATCGCGTAAAGACGAGTACCACCACCCAGCTGGCTCCCGAACATGTCTATCATATCCATCCCGAATGGTTCGTCCAGTATGGCAACCAGCTCTATTTTGATCCGGCACTGCCCGAGAGCCGCCGGCACATCTGTATGGTGGTCAGCGACATCGTGGCCCGCTACGATGTAGATGCCATCCACATGGACGACTACTTCTATCCCTATCCGGTGCAGGGCCTTGACTTCCCCGACGACCAGAGCTTTGCCCGCTATGGCGGAGGCTTCAGCAACAAGGCGGATTGGCGTCGCAGCAATGTGAATGTGCTTATCAAGAAACTGCACGAGACGATTCGCGGCATCAAGCCGTGGGTGAAGTTCGGTGTGTCTCCTTTTGGCATCTATCGCAACGAGGCAACCGATCCGCTGGGCAGCAAAACACGTGGCTTGCAGAATTATGACGACCTGTATGCCGATGTGCTGTTGTGGGCACGTGAAGGATGGATTGACTATAACATCCCGCAAATCTACTGGCAGATAGGCCATCCGGCTGCCGATTATGATACGCTGGTACGCTGGTGGGCACGACATGCCGAAGACCGTCCGCTCTTCATCGGACAGGATGTGATGCGCACCGTGCAACATGCCGATCCGGCCAATCCCAACCAGCACCAACTGCCTCGCAAGATGCAGCTGCAGCGTGCTTTTCAGACGATAGGGGGAAGCTGTCAGTGGTATGCGGCTGCTGTGGTACAGAATGCCGGCAACTACCGCGATGCCTTGGTGGCCGAGTATCACAAATATCCGGCATTGCCTCCCGTCTTCACGTTCATGGATAGCAAGGCTCCCGGCAAGGTGCGCAAGGTGAAGCCCGTCTGGACCGCTGACGGCTATCTGCTTTTCTGGACGGCTCCCCGTTATCATGAAGAGATGGATCGGGCGGTGCAATATGTGGTCTATCGTTTTGATGATAAGGAGGAAATCAATCTGGAAGATGCTTCCCACATCGTAGCTGTTACGAGGAATACGTTCTATCCGTTGCCGTATCAGGATGGGAAGAGGCGCTACCGCTACGTCGTGACTGCGCTCGACCGATTGCACAATGAGTCGAAGTCGGTTGTCCGTAAAGTCAAGCTGTAGTTTCGTCTCCGTCGCTACTCCGACATTGCCTGAAGGGGTCGTCGCGGAACTCGCTTCGCTCAGACAGCCGCTCCTTACGTTCAATTTAAAATTAACAATTTAAAATTTAAAGTGGCACTATTGGCGGGGTGAGGGCGGAAAATGTTAGCTACGCTCAAAACAACTTTTATTGTTACATTGAGGTATAGTCCGCCCCTACTTGTAGCTCGTAGCTAG
Organism: uncultured Mediterranea sp.; assembly: GCA_945641355.1. GTDB lineage: Bacteria > Bacteroidota > Bacteroidia > Bacteroidales > Bacteroidaceae > Bacteroides. The sequence continues at coordinate 30,121 of CALZEQ010000031.1, forward strand.
TAGCTTGCAATGCGGACTTCTCCGTCCTCACCGTAGGAGCGTAAAGCGGAGAGGGGTACGGAGGGCGTAAAGAGCAAAAAGCTGTTTGAGCCCGAAGAGCGAGTTCTTTTTGCTTAGCCCGACTCCCCTCGTAGTAGCTCCGTAGGTGCAGACGGGGTCTTTTCTGTTGGTTAGGGCGCAAGATGTTGCGCCCCTACAGTACAGGCAAAAGAAAAGTGACGCTCGCTCCACACCCTATGGGGAAATCGATTCAGTCGTATGGTTAGGTTGTTTCAGTCGTATACTGAGCTTATTTCAGTCGTATACTTAACCATACGGCTGAAACAACCTGATGATACGACAGAAGTAAGCTTTGAACAGATTGCAGCGAATCAATCGCAGGAAGCCGAACGAGTTCTGCTCGTTAATTTGACGTTATTACGCCGCTTTTTCTTTCAAATGCTCAGAAAAAAGAGAAAAAACTCTTTGATTTGTTTGGAGATTATAAAAAAGGCCTTACCTTTGCACCGTTTTAAAAAGAGAAGCACTTTTAAGTTATGATTCTACATACCTCTACATTCAACCTGGCAGTCCTGCATATTATTCGCGTCGTGGTCGTGGAACCGAGAGCGTGAGAAAGGTTTGTGTATGTATGTCCGTACTTGAAAGATAACGTTATATCAGCCTTTCTCACAGAGTGGGAGAGGCTTTTTTGATACATATATATAATGAGAAGGGGACGGGGCGGGAACGACACCCTTACGGAAACAACGAATTTAAAAGAATGACGATATGAAACATCAGTTACGCAGTGCAGTATGCACGGAGGGACGCCGCATGGCAGGCGCCAGAGCCCTTTGGGTAGCCAACGGCATGAAACGGGAACAGTTCGGAAAGCCTATCATAGCCGTTGTCAACTCCTTTACACAGTTTGTGCCAGGTCATACCCACTTGCATGAAGCGGGACAGATAGTAAAGGCCGAGATTGAAAAGCTGGGCTGTTATGCAGCCGAATTCAATACCATCGCCATTGACGACGGCATCGCCATGGGGCACGACGGTATGCTCTACTCCCTGCCCAGCCGTGACATCATTGCCGACTCGGTTGAGTATATGTGCAATGCGCACAAGGCCGATGCCATGATTTGCATCTCCAACTGCGACAAGATTACGCCGGGTATGCTGATGGCGGCCATGCGGTTGAACATCCCTGCTGTCTTCGTGTCGGGCGGACCGATGGAGGCCGGCAAGTGGAAGGGAGAGAACCTGGACTTGATTGCTGCGATGGTGAAGGGGGCTGACCCTACCGTCAGCGATGACGAACTGGCCGAAGTGGAAAATCGCGCCTGCCCAGGTTGCGGATGCTGCTCGGGCATGTTCACTGCCAACTCCATGAACTCGCTGACCGAGGCCATCGGACTCTCGCTGCCGGGCAACGGTACCATTCTGGCTACGCATGTCAATCGTCGTGAACTGATGAAGCAGGCTGCCCGCCAGATTGTGAAGAACGCATTGGCTTACTATGAAGAGGGGGATGAGAGCGTGTTGCCGCGCAGCATCGCTACCCGTGAAGCCTTCTTGAACGCCATGTCGCTGGACATCGCGATGGGTGGCAGCACCAATACCATCCTGCACCTGTTGGCGGTGGCTCAGGAGGCCGAGGCCGACTTTACGATGAAGGATATTGATGCGTTGAGCCGCAAGGTGCCTTGCCTTTGCAAGCTGGCTCCGAACACACAGAAGTATAGCGTACAGGAGTGCGGCCGTGCCGGCGGCATCCTGGGCATTCTGGGCGAACTGGCCAAGGGAGGCTTGCTGCACCTGGATTGCAAGCGGGTAGATGGTGCCACGTTGGGCGAAGACATCGAACGCTACAGCATCCTGAAGGAGGAGGTCGATGCAGAGGCGGCCCGCATCTACGGCAGTGCACCGGCTGGTAAGTTCTGCAATCAGTTGGGCGTACAGGACACTCGTTGGGAGAGTCTGGACACCGACCGTGCCACGGGTTGCATCCGCGATTTGGAACATGCCTACACCAAGGATGGCGGTCTGGCTGTGCTCTTCGGCAACATCGCCCAAGACGGCTGCGTGGTGAAGACGGCGGGTGTTGACGAGAGCATCTGGCACTTCAGCGGTCCAGCCCGCGTGTTCGACTCGCAGGAGGATGCTTGCGAAGGCATTTTGGGAGGCAAGGTCAGCAAAGGCGACGTGGTAGTCATCACCCACGAAGGCCCCAAGGGAGGCCCCGGTATGCAGGAGATGCTCTATCCCACCTCCTATATCAAGAGCATGCACATGGGTAAGGAGTGTGCCCTCATCACGGACGGACGTTTCTCGGGCGGTACGTCGGGCTTGAGCATCGGACACATCAGTCCCGAAGCGGCAGCCGGAGGTAACATTGGCAAACTGGTGGATGGCGACATCATCGAGATAGATATTCCCGCTCGTACCATCAACGTGCGTCTCTCTGACGAGGAGCTGGCTGCACGCCCGCAACAGCCGCTGAAGCGCCATCGGGTGGTCAGCAAGTCGCTGCGTGCCTATGCACAGAGTGTCAGCTCGGCCGATAAGGGTGGCGTAAGAATCATCAGCGAGTAAGGATGAACGTGATAAATCTTTAGTATCCAGAGATTATGGAAAACAATCATAAATCGAATAACAATCAGATTTCAGGCGCGGAAGCGCTGATGCGTTCGTTGGAGCATCAGGGTGTGAAGACGCTGTTCGGCTATCCGGGCGGCAGCATCATGCCGGTGTTTGATGCGCTGTACGACCATCGGAATACATTACATCACATCCTGGTTCGTCACGAACAGGGAGCAGCCCATGCGGCACAGGGCTTTGCCAGGGTGTCCGGGCAGGTGGGCGTCTGCCTCGTTACCAGCGGGCCGGGTGCCACCAATACCATCACCGGCATTGCCGATGCCATGATTGACAGTACCCCTATCGTGGTGATTGCCGGTCAGGTAGGTACCGGTTTCTTGGGCACGGATGCCTTCCAGGAGGTCGATTTGGTAGGTATCACACAGCCCATCACCAAGTGGAGCTATCAGATTCGCAGGGCTGAAGATGTGCCTTGGGCAGTGGCGCGTGCCTTCTACATCGCGCAGAGCGGCCGGCCGGGTCCGGTGGTGCTCGACTTTGCCAAGAATGCACAGGTGGAGCTGACCGAATACCAGCCTACTACGGTGGACTATGTACGTAGCTACCTGCCTGTACCTGAGATGGATGAAGAGGCCATCCGACAGGCAGCCGACCTGATTAACGCCTCCGAACGTCCGCTCGTGTTGGTAGGACAGGGTGTGGAACTGGGCAATGCACAGCAGGAGCTGAAAGCCTTCATCGAGAAGGCCGACATGCCGGCCGGACGTACCTTGCTCGGCCTTTCGGCACTGCCCTCTGACCATCCGCTCAACATGGGTATGCTGGGTATGCATGGCAACCTGGGTCCCAATATCAATACCAACAAGTGTGATGTGCTGATTGCCGTAGGTATGCGTTTCGACGACCGCGTGACAGGCAATCTGGCTACCTATGCCAAGCAGGCCAAAATCATTCATTTCGACATCGACCCTGCCGAGATTGACAAGAATGTGAAGACAGACCTGGCCGTGCTGGGCGATTGCAAGGAGACGCTGGCCGCTGTGACCCGCCTGCTGAACCCCGCCAAGCATACCGAATGGATAGCGAGCTTCCGCCCATATGAAGAGATAGAGCAGGAGAAAGTCATCAACCTGGAGCTGCATCCCACCACGAAGGAACTGAGCATGGGCGAGGTGGTGCGTGCCGTCAGTGAGGCCACACACCACGAAGCCATTCTGGTGACCGATGTCGGCCAGAACCAGATGATGGCCGCCCGCTACTTCCAGTATACCAAGGAGCGCAGCATCGTCACCTCAGGCGGTTTGGGTACCATGGGCTTCGGCCTTCCGGCTGCTATCGGTGCCACCTTCGGCCGTCCCGACCGGACGGTATGTGCCTTCATGGGTGACGGCGGTCTGCAGATGAATCTGCAGGAGCTGGGCACCATCATGGAGCAGAAGGCACCGGTGAAGATTATCCTGCTGAACAACAATTTCCTGGGCAACGTACGCCAGTGGCAGGCCATGTTCTTCCACCACCGCTACTCGTTCACCCCGATGCTCAATCCCGATTATATGAAGATTGCTTCGGCCTACGACATCCCGGCCCGCCGTGTCTTCACGCGCGAGGAGCTGCACGAGGCCATTGACGAGATGCTGGCCACGGAGGGAGCCTATCTGTTGGAGGCGTGCGTGGTCGAGGAGGGCAACGTACTGCCCATGACGCCTCCGGGCGGTGCTGTGAACCAAATGTTGCTGGAATGCTAACAGATAGAATTTAATTGACTTATGGAAAAGAAACTATATACCATCATCGTCCATTCAGAGAACTTTGCCGGTTTGCTGAATCAGGTGACAGCGGTCTTCACACGCAGGCAGATCAACATTGAGAGCCTCAATGTCTCGGCTTCGTCCATCAAGGGGGTGCATAAATACACCATCACCGCATGGACCGACCCCGATACCATCGAGAAGGTGACCAAGCAGATTACCAAGAAGATAGATGTGCTACAGGCGCACTACTTTACGGATGATGAAATCTACCAGCACGAGATTGCGCTCTATAAGATTACCACTCCCATCTTGGAGAGCCGTCCCGAGGTATCGAAAATCATACGGAAGCACACGGCCCGTATCGTGGAGGTGAACGAAGTCTTCTCCATCGTAGAGAAGAACGGCATGAGCGAAGAGATTACCAGCCTCTACGAAGAGTTGCGGGCGCAGGAGTGCGTGTTGCAGTTTGTGCGTTCGGGTAGGGTGGCCATCACCACCAGCTGTTTCGAGCGGGTGAACGAGTATCTGGCCGACCGCGAGGCGAAATACCTGCAGCGTAAACAATAATAAGAGAGGATGGCAGACGACAGCAATAAAATAGGGCAATACGACTTTGTGGCCGAACCGTTTCATGTGGACTTCACGGGGCGGCTGACAATGGGGGTCTTGGGCAATCACCTGCTGAATTGTGCCGGATTTCATGCCGCCGAACGCGGATTCGGCATGATGACGCTCAACGAGAACGACTATACGTGGGTGCTCTCCCGTCTGGCCATCGAGCTGGAGGAGATGCCCCGTCAGTACGAGAAGTTCTCCATACAGACGTGGGTAGAGAATGTCTATCGCCTCTTTACCGACCGCAACTTCGCCCTGCTCTCGCAGGAGGGACGTGTGCTGGGCTATGCTCGCTCCGTGTGGGCGATGATCAGCATGCAGACACGTCGTCCGGCCGACTTACTGACGCTGCATGGGGGCAGCATTACAGACTATGTCTGCGACCGTCCGTGCCCCATTCCGAAGCCCTCGCGCATCAAGGTGGCAGCCTCCGAGCCTGCGGCTTCGCTGACAGCCCGATACAGTGATATAGACATCAACGGACATGTCAACAGCATCCGTTACATCGAGCATATCCTTGACCTCTTTCCCCTGTCTATGTATCAGGAGAAACGCATCCGCCGCTTCGAAATGGCCTATGTGGCCGAAGGCTACTATGGCGACCGGCTGGATTTCTATCTGGACAGGCACGATGATGCCCACTACGAGGTAGAGGTTCGCAAGCAGGAGGACGAGGTGGTTTGCCGATCGAAAATAGAATTTACAGTTATATAACCATTAAAAAACAAAGAAAGAAAATGGCACAAATGAATTTTGGCGGTGTTGTCGAGAATGTGATGACCCGCGAAGAGTTTCCTTTGGAAAAAGCACGTGAGATTTTGAAAGACGAAACCATTGCCGTCATCGGCTATGGTGTACAGGGTCCCGGCCAGGCTTGCAACCTGCGTGACAACGGTTTCAATGTGATTGTAGGCCAGCGTCAGGGCAAGACATTCGAGAAGGCTGTTGCCGACGGATGGGTACCCGGTGAAACACTTTTCAGCATCGAAGAGGCAGCCGAGAAGGGCAGCATCGTGATGTGTCTGCTCTCTGATGCCGCCGTGATGTCTGTATGGCCTTCGCTGAAGCCGCATCTCACCGCAGGCAAGGCACTCTATTTCTCACATGGATTTGCTATTACGTGGAGCGACCGTACGGGTGTGGTTCCTCCTGCCGATATCGATGTCATCATGGTTGCTCCCAAGGGTTCCGGCACGTCACTGCGTACCATGTTCCTCGAAGGCCGCGGCTTGAACTCATCGTATGCCATCTATCAGGATGCTACCGGCAAGGCTATGGACCGTACGCTGGCTTTGGGTATCGGCATCGGTTCTGGCTACCTGTTCGAGACTACCTTCCAGCGCGAGGCTACATCCGACCTTACAGGTGAGCGTGGTTCGCTGATGGGTGCTATTCAGGGATTGTTGCTGGCTCAGTACGAGGTGCTGCGCGAGAATGGCCATACACCCTCTGAGGCCTTCAACGAAACGGTAGAAGAGCTGACGCAGTCGCTGATGCCGCTCTTTGCCAAGAACGGTATGGATTGGATGTATGCCAACTGCTCTACCACGGCACAGCGTGGTGCCCTCGACTGGATGGGCCCGTTCCACGATGCCATCAAGCCCGTGGTACAGAAGCTGTATGCCAGCGTGAAGTGCGGCAACGAAGCTCAGATCTCTATTGACAGCAACTCGCAGCCCAACTATCGCGAGAAGCTGAATGCAGAGCTGAAGGCGCTGCGCGAGAGCGAGATGTGGCAGACGGCTGTTACAGTGCGCAAGCTGCGTCCTGAAAACAACTGATGCTCATTTTTCAGACAGAAGCTACAAGCTACGAGTTACTGGTAGGGGCGGAAATTTTTCCGCCCCTCTTTTTTCTGTCTGTAGTTGTTCCGAGCTGCAGCCGATTGTATGTCAAAGTGAGAGAACAATGGTGGTTGTTAACAATGGTTTGGTGTTGGGGAATAAGAATGCGGATTCTACAAAAATGTGTAAACTACTTTAGCTGTTGAAGATACGGATAAAAATCAACGTATTTTTGATGCTTGTATAAGAAAAATTCATATCTTTGCAGCAAAGGAATGATGTGTAGTTGCAATCAAATAAAGCATTATTATGGAGATAAGTACATTAAATGTTATAAGGCAATACCTTGCAACACAGCCAATAAAAAAAAACATGGCTATTCGGTTCTTGCTCAAGAGGTGAGGATAGGGCAGATAGTGATATTGATATACTTGTCGAATATAATGATTCCAATTCCATATCACTGATGACCATTTCAAAAATCATCACCTCATTGAGCAAAAAACTCAACCGCAAGATTGATATAGTGGAGGAGGGTTGTCTCCTCCCATTTGCTAAAATGAGTGTAGAAAAGGATAAACAGCTTATATATGAGAGAAAAGATTAAAGACAAAGGAAGACTCGAACATATTCTGTCTTCTATTGATATAATATCAATAATAAGAATAAACCCATTGGCGGAATTAATCTTAGTATGAGTACCAGTGTAATCTTAGTAAGAGTACTGCATCCATGTCTTTCCTGTACTGAACGCTTCTTCTATTTTCCCCTCTGCACAATAATGACGGACGGTACGCTCGCTGATACCGTATTTGTCAGCAAACTGAACGACTGATATATATTCCATGATTCAAATACTTTTGTTATCGGCAAGCTTTTATTCAAATTCACGTATAAATATACGTGTTTTTGCCGATAACGGCAAAAAA
>CALZEQ010000032.1 GCA_945641355.1 uncultured Mediterranea sp.
ACAGGAAAGACATGGATGCAGTACTTTTACTAAGATGACTACAGTACTCTTACTATGATTACACTGGTATTCATACTAAGATTAATTCCGCCAATGGGTTTTCTTAAAATTGCTTTGTTTTCTCTCAAGGTAATGATTGCCTGTTTTTGTCATCGTGATAATAATTGAACTTTCATGCTTTCTTTTTGTTTACTTTAGGCAGTAAACTGGTGTTATTAAGTAATCGGATAATCGCCTGAATAATATAAATATGTTGGTTAAAATAGAAATAAGTGTATAAATGACGCATAATAATACGTACAAGTGTCAATTTGCATGTTAATTTCGCTTTTTAACAGAAATGATTTGGATATTTAAAATATGTTTCATAATTTCGCACCGTTAAGAAAATAAAATCATTTTTTGTAGGTTAAATTTTGAGAAGCTTATGAAAAGAAAAGTAATGTTGTTGTTGACTTGTCTCTTAGTAGGGATAGGTCTCGTAACAGCTCAAACGTCAACCGTTACGGGTATTGTAATCTCGTCGGACGACGGTGAGCCTGTTGTAGGAGCATCAGTATTGGTTGAAGGTACCACGTTGGGTGGAACAACCGGTATTGATGGAAAGTTTACAATTAATAATGTACCAAGTTCCGCCAAGACTTAATTCCGCCAACGGGTTTTTATAGATTTGCATCACAAAATATTAAAAACAAGTTTTATTAGGTTAATTTTAAGAGAGAACTTATGAAAAGAAAAGTAATGTTGTTGTTGACTTGTCTCTTAGTAGGGATAGGTCTGGTAACAGCTCAGACATCCACCGTCAGAGGTATCGTTACCTCCACGGAAGATGGAGAGCCTGTTGTAGGAGCATCAGTATTGGTGGAAGGCACCTCGTTGGGTAGCACGACTGATATTGATGGTAAATTTTCGATTACCAACGTACCCAATTCCGCCAAGACACTGCGCGTGACGTATGTAGGTATGCAGTCGCAGAGCCTGCCTATCCTGCGCGGCAAGGTGATGCACGTGGCACTGAGAGCCGATGCAGAGTTGCTGGACGAAGTGATGGTGGTTGCGTTCGGTACACAGAAGAAGAGTTCGTTCACCGGTGCGGCATCGGTGGTGAACAGCGAACAACTTTCGAAGCACGTCACTACCAACGTGGCCAACGCACTGGTAGGTAGCACGCCGGGTCTGCAGATTCGCGGCGGTTCGGGTGCCCCGGGTGCCGGACAAGGTAGCATCAAGATTCGCGGTATCGCCTCTCTGTATGCCGATACAGACCCGCTGATTATCGTGGACGGTGCTCCCTACAGCGCATCGTTGAGCAACATTCCGCAGAACGACATCGAGAGCGTCACCGTATTGAAGGACGCAGCCAGTGCCGCTCTGTACGGTGCCCGTGGTGCGGGTGGTGTCATCCTGGTAACGACCAAGAACGGCAAGAACAAGACGGCTCAGATTACCGTAGATGCCAAGTGGGGTGCCAACAGCCGCTCTGTGCAGGACTACGAAACCATTACCGACCCCGGCCAGTACTACGAAACAATGTACTCGCAGTACTACAACTACTACTTCTACGGTCAGGGACAGAGTCTGGAAAATGCCAATATGAATGCCAACAAGCTGATGATGAGCCATCTGGCTTACAACATCTACACACTACCCGAAGGCGAACAACTGATTGGCACCAACGGCAAGCTGAACCCGAACGCCAAACTGGGTCGCAGCTACGAGGCCAACGGCGAAACGTACTACCTGACTGCCGACAACTGGCGTGACCAGGCCTACAGCACTGCCCTCCGCCAGGAGTACAACGTCACCATCAACGGTGCCATGGACAAGGGTTCGTACTATGCCAGCATGGGTTATCTGGACGAAGACGGTATCATCGAGTACTCGGGCTACAAACGCTTCACCGCCCGCTTCAAGGCCGACTACCAGGCTCGCAAATGGATGAAGGTGACCACCAACATCGGTTATACCAATTCGAAGACGGAGTCGAACCCCGGCTTCGGTACCAGCTGGAACTCCACCAACCTGATGTACTACACCTCGCACATTGCCCCCATCTATCCTATCTATGTGCGCGTGCTCGATGCCAACGGCAATCCCACCATCCGTACCGATGCCAACGGCAATCCGCAGTATGACTACGGTGTGGCTTCGTACAACTATCCGGGCCTGTCCCGTCCGTTCCTTGCTACCGGTAACCCCTTCGGTTCCAACCGCTACAACGACGTATGGAGCAAGGGCAGCCAGCTGAACGGTACCTTCACCATGGACATCAACTTCACGGACTTCCTGAAGTTCAACGCCACCAGCACCTTGATTTGGGGACACACCAACTACTCTGACTACGAGAGCCAGCTGTATGGTCCGAAGGTGAGCGTAAACGGCCAGATTGACAAGAGCCAGACCGACGTGCTCCGTCAGAACCACGTACAGTCGTTAAGCTACTTCGACTCGTTCGGCAAGCACAACGTGAACCTGATGGTAGGTCACGAGTGGTACGACACGAAGACCACTTACCTCTATGCCTATGCACAGGGTGTCTTCTCTCCCTCTATTCCTGAAATCAACGGCGCAGCCAACAAGGCCGACTCCAACTCGTACACCAGCGAGTACAACGTAGAAGGCTTCTTCGGCAGCCTGCAATACAACTTCGACGACCGCTACTTCGCATCGGCTTCTTACCGTCGCGATGCCTCCTCACGCTTCCACAAGGACAACCGCTGGGGTAACTTCTGGTCGGTGGGCGGTGCCTGGCTGATGAACAAGGAGGAGTGGTTCAAGGCTGACTGGGTTGACCAACTGAAGGTAAAAGCCTCTATCGGACAGCAAGGTAATGACAACATCGGTAGCTGGGCCTACACCGACCTGTACACCCTGTCGCCTGCATCCGACACGCAGATGTCTGCCAGCTTCTACCGCATCGGTAACCCCGACATCACGTGGGAAACAACGACCAACCTGAACATCGGTGTAGAATTCAGCCTCTTCAAGAGCCGCTTGAACGGTAGCATCGACTGGTACAGCAAGAAGACCACCGACCTGCTCTTCTGGCTCTCCGTTCCCGAGTCAGCCGGTTCGCGCGGCTACTACGGCAACGTGGGCGACATCCGCAACACCGGTATCGAACTGAGCCTGCAAGGTACCGTCATCAAGACACGCGACCTGCAGTGGGACTTGATGTTCAACATCTCACACAACAAGGACAAAATCCTGAAGCTGCCCGAATCGAAGACGGCCGAACTGGGCGGATTTACCGAGAACAGCCGCTGGTACAAAGAGGGCGGTGCACTCTACAACAACTTCCTGCGCGAATATGCCGGCCCCAACGAGCAAGGTGAGGCTACCTACTGGGTAGATGCCGAACTGAAAGGTGCGACGAACCGTCCCGGCAAGAACCACTCGTACACCACAACCAACCCGAACGAGGCTACCAAGTACGAGAAGGGCAGCTCCCTGCCGAAGGCTTACGGTGGTTTCGGTACCACACTGAATGCCTACGGTTTCGACCTCTCCATCACCTTCGACTACCAGTTAGGCGGTGAAATCTACGACAACAACTACGCTACGTTGATGGGCAACAACGCCTCTTCAGCCAATGCGGGCAGTGCCGTACACGTAGACGTACTGAAGTCGTGGAGTCCGAACAACACGTCGAGCGACATTCCCCGCTTCCAGTATGGCGACCAATACACCACAGCCGCTTCCGACCGCTGGCTCACCAGCGCCAGCTACCTGAACTTCCAGTCGGTAACGCTGGGCTACACCGTGCCGAAGGAACTGACCAAGAAGATGGGTCTGAGCAACCTGCGTCTCTACGCTACGGGTGAGAACCTGGGATTCTGGTCGGCCCGCAAGGGGCTTGATCCCCGCTACTCATTCTCCGACAACGCCTCTGTGAACGTCTATTCACCGGTACGCACCATCATGGGCGGTATCCAGGTTTCATTCTAAACTTAAACAAGTGAAAGGATAAGAAAATGAAAAATATAGTGAAAATATTCTCCGTCGCAACCGTAGGCTTGGCACTGACCACCCTGACGGGTTGCATCAAAGAGATTGACCCGCAAAGTTCTACGGTGACTGCCGGTCAGGCAGCCGAGGCTCCGGGTTCGTTCAACAACTTTGTGGCTACCATCACCAGCTCGCTGAATGGTGCCTTCACCTACAGTGGCAGCAACCAGTATCCGTACGACTATGGTTATCCCTCGTTCTTCCTGCAGCGCGACGTGATGGGACACGACATCGTGTGCGAATCGGGCGGTAGCGAGTGGTACACCACCTGGTATGCATGCGATAGCGGTCTGGGACCTCAGTATGCCGTCTGTCAGGTACCCTGGACCTACTACTACGGTTGGATTAAGAGCTGCAACACCGTCATCTCTCTGGCCGGCGAAGAGCCCGCTGAAGACAAAGTGAGCGGTGCCGGTATCGCCTACGCCATGCGAGCCATGTTCTACATGGACCTGGCACGTATGTATGCACAGAAGAGCTACGCCATGGACAAGAGCAGCGAAACCGTCCCCTTGGTAACCGAACAGACCTCGTTGGGCGACTTGGCCACAAACGCACGTGCCACCAACGAGACGATGTGGGCCTTCATCCTCTCCGACCTGGACAAGGCAGAAGGCTATTTGGCCGACTACAAGCGCAGCGACGTATATACCCCCGACCTGAGCGTGGTATACGGCCTGAAGGCTCGCGCCTACCTGACCATGGAGGACTGGGCCAACGCCGAGAAGTATGCCAAGATGGCCCAGAGCGGCTACAGCGTACTGAGCGACAGCGAATGGAACGACCGCAAGACGGGCTTCAACACACCCAATCACTCGTGGATGTTCGGTCTGACCTTCCGCAGCTCCGATGCCAACATCCTGCAGAACGATGCCGACTCCAGCTGGGGCTCGCAGATGATTGTAGAGGTAGCAGCCTCGGGTTGCGGCTACGCAGCCAACTACGTAGGACCGAAGCGCATCGACAAACACCTGTTTGAAACCATCCCCGCTACCGACTTCCGCCGCAAATGCTTCGTAGACTTTGCCTTGGATGACCTGCCAAGTGAGGAAGAGATGATTCTGGCTCTGTCTGACTACACCGACGATCCCGAAGGCGTGTTGGCTACCGGTCTGGAAGTAGCCAGCTCTGGCAAACTGGGAGGTATCGAGTTGAAGTTCCGTCCGAAGGATGGCGAACATGCCAACCAATACCTTGCCTTCACCGTAGCAGTGCCCCTGATGCGTGTGGAAGAGATGATGCTGATAGAGGCTGAAGCTGCCGGTATGCAGAGCGAGGCACGCGGCATCCAGCTGTTGACCGCATTCGCACAGACACGCGACCCGCAGTACGAATACGGCAGCCACTTCGAAGGCTACGGCAGCAGCTACGCCAGCAACTTCCAGAACGAAGTGTGGTGGCAACGCCGCGTCGAGCTGTGGGGCGAGGGATTCGCTACCTTTGACATCAAGCGTCTGGACAAGGGCATCATCCGCAGCTACGAAGGCACCAACCACGTAGAGGGTTATTGCTGGAACTTCGGTGACTACGGCACGAATGGCGGCAGCATCCACCCCAACTGGATGGACCTCTGCATCGTGCAGACGGAGGGCAACTACAACACGGCTTGTACCAACAACCCCACCCCGTTGAAACCTTCGGCCGACTCCACTCCGCATGTTTGGTAAACCAGTAGTTTATAACACATTATTAAATAAGGAAAGAGAATGAAAAAGTATATATACAGTTTGTTCGCGCTGCTGATGGCAGCTGCAACAACCACCTCATGTACGGAAGAAGCAGGCACCGAGCCGGGCAACGACTCCAAGCCTTCGGTCGTCCTCTACAAGTATGAGGTTAGTCGTCCCTACAACGCCGACAACGACGTGGCACTTCGTTTTGCCGCCAACAGCAAAACCGAATCGGTGTACTATCTGATGGAAAAGAGCAGTGAGCAGGAGTCTCACGTCAGCTCCATGGGCGAAGAGGGGTATTGGGATTACGTAGTATCCAACGGTACAAAGGTAGACGGCCTGTCGGGCGCATCGACTACTGACTTGACAGTAACCGACCTCTACGGTGCCTACACCATCACAGCCGTGGCTGTGGGTGGCAACCAGAAGGCCGGTGCCTCTATCACCTTCACCGGTCTGGACTGGAACGACGTAGTGAAGGGTATGTACTACTTCGGTGCATCGAAGAACCTGATTGCTGCCGCCGGTTTGACAGCCAACCCCACCACGTTGCAGGTATGTACGACCGACGCCAACCTGTACCGCTTCAAGGACGTGTTCGGTGCAGGCTACTCCATGAAGATTGTCCTCCTGCCCGACTACAAGGCTACCGATGCCGACGGCGAGTACACCTTCTTCCGCGTGCCGAGAGCAGAGACCCCCTACACCTATGGCAGCCACGGTGCAGTAGGTGTACGTGACGTAGGTTACTGGCAAGGTAACGATGCCTTTGTGACAGACAATGGTTACGAGAGCGGTATGTACGCTGACTACAGCTGCTTTGTATACGTGCAGTACTTTGTATCTGCCGGCAACATCGGCTACGGTTACGATTTCTTCATTCCGGAATGAGAAAGGAATATCCGAGTATGCTGTGGGAGGGAAACACCCGTTTCTCTCCTACAACAACTACAATTCTCTCAAAAAGTTTAATTTACAAAATTGTTTCCTCACTCTAACAAGCAAGAGGAAATAGGAGCAGGAGCCTTCGAGAGAAGGCTCCTGCTATTCATCTACCGGCGGGTGAGCGACGAATACCTGGATCCGCTGGCTTTTGAACCCTCTTCCCTACTGGGCGTACCCAATCTGATGCAAGCCTACAAAAAAGGCAACGTGGCACTAATCAACGCTCTGGGAAATGGGGTGACCGATGACAAAGGTATCTACTACTTTGTACCCAAGATGATAAAATATTACCTGCACGAAGAACCCATCCTGCACAATGCACCCACCTACCTGCCCTATTACCCGGAAGACTACGACTACATACTGAGCCATCTGGAGAAGCTGGTCATCAAGGATGTGAGCGAGGCCGGCGGCTACGGCGTGATGTTCGGACGAGACCTTACACCCGAACGGCTGGCCGAACTGAAAGCACTCATCGTGGCGCAACCCCGCCGCTGGATAGCCCAGGAAGTGATAGACTTCAAGGACATCGAAGAGGCATACGAATCATTGAAACATTGCTCGGAAGTGGAAGACGGTATTTTTGATGCCATCATCCTGCAACGGTTGGACGAGCTGGTTCAAGAGGAGCTGTACACGGCCCGCGATGCCGACTACAAGAACCGGCTGCTGAAGTACCTGAACCACTTGGTATTGTTGTAATACACGCAACGCTGCAACCTCAATACGCTGCATGAAACGATACACATACCACTACCAAAGCATCATCCGATTGAGTGCGCCGGTAGAACGTCACTACTTCAAGTTGCGCTGCCTGCCCTGCGAGAACACCTGCCAGCGGCTGGTGCGCGAAGAGCTGCAACTCCACCCGGTGGTAAGCCTGCATCACGACAAGGATACCTTTGGCAACCGGATACAGTACGGGCATACGCTGGAGGCGCACGATGCCTTCGTCTTCACCAGCTACGGCGAAGTGGAGCTGGCACCTTATCGGCTGCCGGAGGAGGAACCCCATCCGATGTACAGGGAAGAGAGCCGGTTGGCATACGCTTCACCGGAGATGAGAGCCTTTGCTGACAGGCTTGCCCTGAACCGCATTGCTTCGCCGCGCGAACGCATCATCCGGCTGAGTGAGGCCGTCTATCAACAGATGGCCTACCGGCCGGGGAGTACGGGCAACGGGACAACTGCCGTCGAGGCATTCGGACAGGCAGCCGGGGTGTGTCAGGACTTTGCACACATATTCATCGCCCTCTGCCGTCAGCAGGGATTCGCCGCACGCTATGCCAACGGATTCATGCCCGGCATCGGCTTTACCCATGCCTGGGCAGAGGTCTATCTGGATGGAGCCTGGATAGGAGCAGACCCCACCAACAACCAACTGATAACTGAAGGATACATCAAAATAGCCCATGGCCGAGATGCTGCCGACTGCCCCGTCAACCGGGGTATCTTCATCGGGCAGGAGGTGAGCTTTGTTAACGCAGAGGCTTCAGGCATCTTCCTGACAGACATCAAAAACGGCATTGTGGTGGACGAGGGAGAGGAGATAGGCAACATCGTCAGTCCACTGACAGGCCAGGTACTGCACCGCATCGTGGCACCGGTACACGGCTATCTCTTCACCATCCGCGCCTACCCTGTAGTATATGAAGGTTCATTGATTGCACGCATTCACAAGTTATGAAAAGAGAAACATTGTTCCGTATGCCGTCACCCTTCCGTGACGAGTTCCGAATAGAAGGCTTCCGCTTCGGAAGCGGCGTACCCGCGCTGGCCATCGTAGGTGCCATGCGTGGAGACGAGATACAGCAGCAGTACATCTGCTCACAAATGGTACAGCAGCTGGCCAAGATAGAACGGGAAGGCAACCTGACGGCCGGCAACGAAGTGCTGGTCATCCCCAATGCCAACCCATTCTCCATGAACATAGGTAAACGGTTCTGGGCGATGGACAACACCGACATCAACCGGATGTTCCCAGGATATAATCTGGGAGAACCACCCAACGCATTGCAGCGGCCCTATTCGAGAAGATTAAGGTATACAGCCTAGGCATCCAGCTGGCCAGCTTCTACATCCCCGGCGACTTCATCCCCCATGTGCGCATGATGGAGACGGGCTATCAGCCGGAACGGGAAGCAGCCTACTTCGGACTGCCCTACGTATTTGTGAAGAAACCGCACCCCTACGACACGACCATCCTGAACTACAACTGGCAGATTTGGGACACGAAGGCCTTCTCGCTGTATGCCGGGAAGAACGATACCATCTCGGAAACGTGTACTCGGGAAGCGTGCCGCTCCATCCTGAGGTTTATGAACCGGATGGAACTGATACGGCAACCGGTGAAAGCGGGATTCCACTCCACCATCATCACCGACGACGACTTGACAAGTGTAAAGGCAGAAAAAGCGGGTGTCTTCTATCGGATGAAAGGAGCCCGGGAGGAGGTGAAAGCGGGAGAGATATTGGCACAAATACTGGATCCGTACGACGGAAGCTTGCAACAGGAAGTCAAAGCACCGGTAAGCGGAGCGATATTCTTTGCCCACGACAAGCCCCTGACGCTGCAACACACCCTACTCTACAAAATCATCAAAGAGGAGTAGGCCGATTAACAGCAAACTCTCCTACTCTGCCCCGTAGCACCTCCCTACAATCTCCGTATCACCTCCGTGTATAAGGAACGGGGGCGATGCGGTATCTGCAGGGAGCAGGTAGGGCGTTGGTAGGGAGCTGGTAGGGCGCAGGTAAGTAGCCGTTACCACTGCAAGCGGGGCAGATAGCGGCTCAGTGTAGTACGCAGAATATTCAGCGTGATGGGCTTGACCAGCACATCGGAGGCACCACACTGCATGGCCCGCTCGCGGTCGGAGGAGAAGGCATACGCCGTCTGCATGATGATGGGCATATCGGGGGTCTCCTTACGGATGAGGACCGTAGCATCCAGACCGTTCATCAGAGGCATCTTGATGTCCATGAGGATGGCTTCAATGGATTCTTTCTTTTCGTTAAACAGGCGGACGGCCTCTTCACCGTTCTTTGCCCACACGATATCACACTTCTTGCCGATAATGGCTTTGATGAGCTTGAAGTTGCTGTCATCGTCCTCTGCTACCAATATCAAGGGGCGATATTCATTTGTCATATCATTCATAATTCAGAGATCATTTTGTTTTGTTTACGTAGCGGCAAAGATATAAAAAGAGTGGATATAAATGAAAAAATAGGCCTTCGTTTTGCATTTCCCGCGCATATTCGGGGGAAATGGGGGTGAAAACAGATACTGAAAAGCGATAAATAACGATAAATCGAACAGTATGATTTGCTTTTTCGATGCCGAAAGCTTATTTTTGTCCGGTTTTTAATTCGAGTGGAATCCATGAAGAGAAACAGGTACATCGTCATCCTTCTGTTGTTTGTCAGCATACTCATGCCGATAGTACCCGTCATGCCTCACCACCATCATGCCGACGGCCATATCTGCCTGAAGAACGACCTGCATGAAGCGGCGTGCGACCAACCTCATCATGCTGCGCATCACGACGGCGAGGCACGTCACTGCTGCTGCGACACCGGATGCCTGACCACTCACTTTTTCCAACGTACCCCCACCCTTCCCTCGCCGGACGGGCCCTCCGTGACACCGCTGTTGCCATGGATGATGCCCCTTTATCTGGTGGAACTCTTAATGGGCCAACGGTTGTCTGCACCGGAACAGACCGCCCGACATGCGATCTGCCCCTACCGCGAACGCCTGCATGACACGCCGATAGCCTGCACCGGTGGGTTGCGGGCTCCTCCTGTTGTTGTTTTGAACATAGCGTGACACGTATTCAAAATCAACAACCAAGGAAACAACAACTATCATGACATTCAGAACATCTATCTATATAGGTGCCATAGGACTCTTCCTATTCGGCGCCTGCAACGGTCATTCGGCAGAACAACATGCACACGAAACGACCGAACACTCCCACGGACATGAGGGACATGACCATGACCACGAAGGGCATGACCACGAACACGAAGGACACAGCCACGGACAGGAAGGAGGTGACGAAATCATCCTGCCTCCGGCCAAGGCTGAAGCAGCCGGCGTGAAGGTCAGCATCATCGAGGCGGGCACCTTCCATCAGGTCATCCGCTGCAGTGGTCAGGTATTGGCCGCCCAAGGAGACGAAAGCATGGCCGTTGCCCCTGTGGCCGGTGTGGTATCTTTACAAAGAAATGTAATCGAAGGGATGAATGTGAGCAAGGGGAGCGTGCTGCTGACCCTCTCCTCGCAAAACATTGCTGATGGAGACCCCGTACAGAAGGCACGGGTGGCCTACGAGACCGCCCAAAAGGAGTACGAACGCATGAAGCCGCTATTAGAGAGCCGCATCGTATCACAAAAGGCGTTTGCAGAGGTGAAACAGACCTATGAGAACGCCCGCATCAGCTACGAGGCTGTGGCCAAGCACCACTCGGAACGCGGACAGTCGGTCGTATCACCCATCGGAGGCTACGTCAAGAACCTGCTGGTCAAAGAGGGCGACTATGTGACGGTGGGGCAGCCGCTGGTCAGCATCACACAGAACAGACGCCTCTTCCTGCGTGCCGACGTCTCCGAAAGATACTACGGAGCCTTGCGTACCATCGGATCCGCCCACTTCCGTACCCCCTATGACGAGCAGGTATATGCGCTGGACGAGCTGAACGGCCGTCTGCTCTCCTACGGCAAGTCGTCGGACGGCAACGGCTACTACGTGCCTGTCACCTTTGAGTTTGACAACAAGGGAGATATCCTCCCCGGCTCTTTTGTCGAAATCTTCTTGCTCTCCACCCCCATGGAACAGGTGATATCCGTCCCCCGCACTGCACTGACCGAGGAGCAAGGCAGCTTCTTTGTCTATCTGCAGTTGGATGAAGAGGGATACAAGAAGCAACGAGTCACTCTGGGAGCCGACGACGGCCAGCGGGTACAAATCTGCTCGGGCCTCCACGCCGGCGACCGCGTGGTAACTCAAGGAGCCTATCAAGTGAAGCTGGCCTCGGCCACCAACGTGCTGCCTGCACACAGTCATGAGCACTAATGAAGGAGGAGGCAAGGAATCATGCTGAACAAGATTATACACTTTTCATTGCACAACCGCATCCTGGTGCTGGTGGCATCGGTGCTGTTGCTGATAGGGGGAACCTATACGGCCTTGCATACCGAAGTCGATGTGTTTCCCGATCTGAACGCCCCTACGGTAGTGATTATGACCGAAGCCAACGGCATGGCTGCCGAAGAGGTGGAACAGTTGGTCACCTTCCCGGTAGAGACCGCCGTCAACGGAGCTACCGGTGTGCGCCGGGTACGCTCCTCCTCCACCAACGGATTTTCCGTTGTATGGGTGGAGTTTGATTGGGGCACGGAAATATATCGAGCCCGACAAATCGTCAGCGAGAAGCTGGCCGTGGTGAGCGAATCGCTGCCATCCAATGTAGGGAGACCCACGTTGGGTCCCCAGTCATCCATTCTGGGCGAGATGCTGATTATCGGACTGACGGCCGACTCTACCTCGATGCTGGATCTGCGTACGATAGCCGACTGGACTATCCGCCCACGCCTGCTCTCGACAGGTGGTGTGGCGCAGGTAGCCGTACTGGGAGGTGACATCCAGGAGTATCAGATTGTGCTGGATCCCGAACGGATGCGCCACTACGGACTCTCGCTGGACGAAGTGATGAGCGCTACCCGCAACATGAACCTCAATGCCAACGGAGGTGTGCTCTACGAGTATGGCAACGAATACATTGTGCGCGGTATGCTGGCCACCGACCGCACGGATGAGATAGGCAAGGCGGTGGTCAAACGGCAAGAGGGCGGTTCCTATCCCATTCTGTTGGAGGACATTGCCCACATCCGGCGGGGCGGAAAGACACCCAAACTGGGTACCGCCTCCGAACGGGGCCGGCAAGCCGTGCTGATGACCGTCACCAAACAGCCCTCTACCAGCACGTTGGAACTGACCGAAAAGTTGGAGAACGCACTGAAAGAGCTACAGAAGAACCTGCCCGCCGATGTACATGTGTCAACAGACATCTTCCGCCAGAGCCGCTTCATCGAGAGTTCCATAGGCAACGTGCAGAAGTCACTGGTAGAAGGCGGTCTCTTCGTGGTCATCGTCCTGTTCCTCTTTCTGGCCAACGTACGAACCACCGTCATCTCGCTGGTCACGCTGCCGCTCGCACTGATAGCCTCTCTGCTGGCATTGCACTACATGGGATTCACCATCAACACCATGAGCCTTGGAGGCATGGCCATTGCCATCGGATCGCTGGTGGATGATGCCATTGTCGACGTAGAGAATGTGTACAAACGGCTGCACGAGAACCGTCTCCGACCGAAAGAGGAGCAACGGCCCCTACTTGAAGTGGTGTTCAACGCCTCCAAAGAGGTGCGTATGCCCATTCTCAACTCGACCCTCATCATTGTGGTGAGCTTTGTCCCCCTCTTCTTCTTGAGTGGTATGGAGGGACGTATGCTGGTGCCGCTTGGTATCGCCTTCATCACGGCGCTGGCCGCCTCTACCCTGGTGGCACTGACAGTAACGCCTGTGCTCTGTTCGTACCTGCTGAAGAGAGCGTCGGACGGAAAACTGAAAAAAGGAGAGGAAGGCGACTCTGCCATCGCCTATATCCTGAAACAGTGGTATGCATCGGCACTGACCTTTGTACTGCAGCACAAACGGAGTGTACTGGGAGGCACGGTATTCCTCTTCCTGATAGCATTGGGACTCTTCTTCACGCTGGGACGTTCCTTCCTGCCCCCCTTCAACGAGGGATCATTCACCATCAACATCTCCTCGCTGCCGGGCATCTCGCTGGAAGAGAGCAACCGCATGGGACAACGGGCCGAAGAGCTGCTGCTGACCATACCAGAGATTGAGACGGTGGCCCGCAAGACGGGACGTGCCGAACTGGACGAACATGCACTGGGCGTGAATGTATCGGAGTTAGAGGCTCCCTTTACCCTAAGCAAACACTCGCGCAAAGAACTGGTAGCCGAGGTTCGCGAGAAGCTGGGCACCATCGTAGGAGCCAACGTAGAGATAGGCCAACCCATCAGTCACCGCATTGACGCGATGCTGAGCGGAACGAAAGCCAATATCGCCATCAAGTTATTCGGCGACGACCTGAACCGTATGTTCACCTTGGGGAACGACATCAAGAAGGCCATCCAAGAGATACCGGGCATTGCCGACCTGAATGTGGAACAGCAGATAGAACGCCCGCAGCTGACCATCCATCCGCGACGGGAACTGCTGGCACGCCATGGCATCACGCTGCCTCAATTTGCCGAGTTCGTCAATGTCTGCCTGGCCGGCGAGGTGGTATCGCAGGTCTACGAACAGGGAAAGAGCTTTGACCTGACAGTTCGTGTGGCGGACGACCTGCGCGATGCGGCCGAGAAGATACGCGACCTGATGATAGACACCGCCGATGGCGAGAAGATTCCCCTGAGCCAGGTAGCGGAAGTACGCTCCACCATGGGTCCCAACACCATCAGCCGCGAGAACGTGAAGCGCAAGATTGTCATCTCGGCCAATGTGGCCGACCGTGACCTGCGCAGTGTAGTCAACGACATCCAGGCACGCATTGATGCACAAATCCAGCTGCCCGAGGGATATCACGTAGAGTATGGTGGACAATTTGAGAGTGAACAAGCGGCCAGCCGTACCCTGCTGCTCACCTCATTCATGTCCATTGTCGTCATCTTCCTGCTGCTCTACCACGAGTTCCGTAGCACCAAAGAGAGTGCCATCATCCTGCTCAACCTGCCGCTGGCGCTGATAGGCGGTGTGTTTGCCCTGCTGCTGACTACCGGAGAGGTGAGTATTCCGGCCATCATCGGATTCATCTCACTCTTCGGTATCGCTACCCGCAACGGCATGCTGCTCATCAGCCACTACAACTACCTGCAACGCGAGGAGGGATATACGGTGTACGACAGTGTGGTACGAGGCTCGCTGGACCGTCTGAACCCGATTCTGATGACCGCACTCTCTTCGGCACTGGCACTGATTCCCTTAGCTTTGGGAGGCGACCTGCCGGGCAACGAGATTCAGAGTCCGATGGCAAAAGTCATATTGGGAGGATTGTTGACTTCGACCTGCCTCAACGGCTTCATCATCCCGATTGTCTACCTGATGATGAAACAACGACCAATCAGTGAATGAAGTAAGTGAATTGACCGATTTTGTAGGGGCGGACTATACCTCAATGTAACAATAAAAGTTGTTTTGAGCGTAGCTAACATTTTCAGCCCCAAACCACACGACAGCGGGCTCAGGACGCAAGATATTGCACCCCTACATTTGTTGACTCGTTCACTTGTTTACTATAAGCAAGTATTAGGCTTGCGAAAAATATATAATGAGCACTAATGAATAAGATTATGATAAATAAACAAACGCTGATAGGATGCACCGTCCTACTGATGCTGACCGGTCCTACCCACGCACAGAACAACGGCATCGACGCCATCCTGCAACAGATAGCCGCCAACAACAAAGAACTGAAGGCACAAAACCACCTGATCTCCTCACAAAAACTGGAGAACAAGGTAGAGAACAACCTATCCGACCCAACCCTATCCTACTCGCACGTATGGGACTCGACCAACAGCGGCGAGACGGCAGGCGAACTGATTGTTTCCCAAAGCTTCGAATTCCCCACGCTGTATGGGGTTCGAGGCAGCCGGAACCGACTGAGGAACAATGCACTGGACGCACAATCCGAGGCTCTGCGCCAAGAGGTGTTGCTACAGGCCAAAGAGCTCTGTCTGGACATCATTCTGCTGCAACGTCGGCAACAGATGCTGGACGAACGGCAGAAAAATGCCGAGGAGCTTTCAGTTCTCTATACGCAACGACTGGAAAGCGGAGATGCCAACATCCTGGAGACCAATAAAATCAAGTTGGAACTGCTGAACGTACGTACGGAGACCCGACTGAACCTGAACAGCCTGAAGAGCAAACTGAAAGAGCTGCTGGCACTGAACGACAACCAACCGCTGACTGCCGGCCGTCCGCTACCGGGCGACCCGCTGCCTACCCCGCAGGCATTGGGACTGACCGACTATCCCACTATACCCCTTCCGGCCTCTATCGCTCCGTTGATGGACGAACTGCTATCGTCAGACCCGGCCTTGCTATCGTTGCAAGGAGAGAGCGATGCTGCCCGCAAACAGATTGTCGCCAGTCGGCAAGGATGGTTGCCACGCCTGGAGTTGGGATACAGACGGAATACTGAATCGGGACATCCGCTGAATGGTGTAGTAGTAGGTTTCTCTTTCCCCCTGTTCGAGAACCGAAGCAAGGTAAAGATAGCCAAAGCACAAGCTACCAGCATTGACTTCCAGCGGGAGAATGAATGGACGAAGAGGCGTGCCAACCTGTGGCAAGCCTACGAAGAGGCACGTAATCTGCAGACCTCTATCGACGAATACAGCACGACCTTTGCCCAACAACAGAATCTGTCGTTGCTGAAACAGGCTCTGACCGGCGGTGAAATCAGTCTGATAGAGTATTTTGTAGAGGTATCTGTCATCTACCAAAGTCACGATAACCTGCTGGAACTGGAGAACCAGTACCAGAAGGCGATGGCCAGACTCTACAAAAGCAGACTTTAGAACGCAAAGAGTTCAACGGCATCATCGGGCTGATAACCGCTACGGATACGCCACTCCTGTGGATAGAGGTTATTGGCCCGATTGCCTACATTCTTCACAAAGCCCAAAGGCACTCCCCGATAGGTAAGCAGCAGGATGCCCCGAGGCAACGACGGCGACAAGGTGACAGCCTCCTTACGCAGATAGGCCCATGCCTGAGGAGAGGACACCTCTGCCGAAACAAAAGCATCGGGATTCAGCAGACGGCTCATAGCCAACGCATGAGCAGGTTGCCACTCGCGCCCCTTCAGTTCAGCTAAAGACAAGCCGGCCTGACATACCCGCACCGAAGCACGCAGTGCCTCCCATACCGACAGCCATCGGTGAGGAAAAACGGTCACAGCTTCGCCTTCTGCCAGCAGGTCATACTCCGCTGCATCCATCTTCAACCAACTACGCAACTGGTTCATCTGCTCTCGTGTAGGCCCCATCGGTTTTCCCCCTTTTCCCTGCATTTTCTTTTTCTCCCGCAGGGAATTGTTTTTTCCTCGGGAGGAAAAAGAGAAAGTGTCTGCCTCGCCCTCCTCCAGAGGTTTGCGCAACAAGGCCAGAAAGAAGCCTTCGCCGGCGGTGCGGTGAGGGAGAAAACGATAGACAGGAAACGATTCGCCGGACAAGAGATTGCCTGTGACACCCCAGTCGGGGGAGAGCGGAATGGGGCAAACCTCAGCTCCAAACTCCTCGCTGAGCCACCGCACATTCTCCTCGTCCTCCTGCGTATTGTATGTACATGTACTATATATCAGGTATCCTCCCGGCTTCAGCGATGGCCAGATGGCTGTCAGGATACGCCGCTGGCGTTGCCAACAGGTTGTCACATTCTCCAGACTCCACTCCGCTACCGCCACAGGGTCTTTACGGAACATGCCTTCTCCTGAACAGGGTACATCAGTCAGTATCACATCAAACAAGCCGTGCAGCGAGGTGAAGTCGGCCGGGTCACTATTGGTCACCACAACGTCCGGGTGCCCCCACTTTGTCAGATTCTCTGCCAACACCTGCGAACGGGCACGCATCACTTCATTGGCCACCAGCAGACTGCCTTCCGGCAACAGGCTGCGGGCATGAGTGGATTTTCCTCCAGGTGCGGCACAGAGGTCAAGCATCACTATCGGCTCAGTAGTAAGACACTGCCGCAACGCCTGCTCAAGGAACATAGACGAAGCCTCCTGCACATAGTAGCATCCGGCATGGAAAAGGGGGTCGAACGTAAACGAGGGACGACGGTCCAGATAGCGTCCCGACCGGCACCAAGGGACAGCAACTGCCAGCGCAGGCAAGGTCGCATCGGGGAAAAGAGTCTGCCATTTCCCCTCGTTCAGACGAATACTGACAGGCTGTTCCGCATCCAGCGCCGCCACGAAACGGGCATATTCATCCGCTCCCAACAGGTGGGAAAGCTGATCGGTAAAGGGCTGTGGAAGACGCATTCTTTACGATATGGAATTAAACGGTTCTTGAAATGAGAAATTGATGTCGGGAGTCACCGTCAACGTTGCTTGGCTGCCACAGCGGCATTCTCCTGCAGACGTTGGTGCTCTTCAATCAGTTGCATGTTTTCTTTGGCCTTCGACAAGAAGTCTTTGACGGAAGGATGATCTTTGAACGAGGTTGGCACCACTCGCATGATGGCTTCTATCTGAGGAGTCATCATGGGATAGGGCAACGTGGCACACATCATCAGAAAGACACTGGGACCCAGCACATTGTCGGCATTTTCGGTAATAAAACTCTCCACATAGTCGTTCATCTCCTTGAGCAGCTTCTCGCCCTCTGCCTGCAGTTGGGGACGCACCTCTTCCAGATTGGCACCTTCCAATACCAGACGGGCTTCCTTGCGGTCCAGCTCCTCTATCTGCACCTCCATCTCGTTACGTTTGACAATGAATTCATACAACTTGTCGTTCAGTGGAGTGCCTTTGGCCTGCAGTTGTCCGTTGGAGATGGAGACCTCCACCTTACCGCTCTCCAGCACCAAGGGCATGATGCCCTCCTGCCCCATGTACAACATGACCATCCGCACCGAGTCTGCAGGTCCTTTCATCTTGAAGAATCCATGAATCACTTCTGCTGAATCCACCGTCTGCCACTCGTCGCCCTGCATCAGTTTGAGGTAGAGCATTTTTCCGTCCAGGCTGGTGACAGACGAACTGCCTTCCACCTTATAGGTACGGCTACAAGAGGCGAGCAAGGCCAACAACATCGTAAAAGTCCCCCAAAGAGACACATTCGTTCGTATCATGCGAGCAAGATTTATGAATTAGTTGTGACAAAGGTATTAATAATCCTTATAAACTGAGACGGAAAAAAGATATTTTCAATTGGTTTACGTATTTTTGCACAATAGATGAGTTACGAGCTACAAGTTACGAGCTACAAGTGAATACATTTCTAAAACTATATGATATGAAACAGATTTTACGTAAAAGCCTGATTGCCGCTTTGGCAGCAATCGCCTTCTGCACCGCACGGGCGGATGAAGGTATGTGGTTACTGCAACTGATCAAACAACAGAACTCCATCGAACTGATGAAGAAGCAGGGACTGAAGTTGGAAGCCGATGCCCTGTACAACCCGAATGGTGTTAGTCTGAAGGATGCTGTCGGCATCTTTGGCGGCGGATGTACCGGTGAAATCATCTCACCCGAAGGCCTCATCCTGACCAATCACCACTGCGGATACTCCTCCATCCAGAGACACTCCAGCGTGGAGCATGACTACCTGACTGATGGCTTCTGGGCCATGAACCGCAGCGAAGAACTGCCCACTCCAGGACTGAAATTCCGCTTTGTACACCGCATCGTGGACATCACGGAGCTGGTAAACAGCAAGGTAAAGGCAGGAGAAGTAGATGAATACACGGCACAGACGCGCCCCTTCCTCAGCAAGCTGGCCGAAGAAGAACTGGCCAAGAGCGACCTAAAAGGCAAACCGGGCATCGTGGCACAGGCACTTCCCTTCTATGCCGGCAACATGTTCTACCTCATCTACTACAAAGTCTATAGTGACGTACGTATGGTAGCCGCTCCCCCCAGCAGCGTAGGCAAGTTTGGCGGTGAGACGGACAACTGGATGTGGCCACGCCATACGGGCGACTTCTCGATGTTCCGCATCTATGCCGACAAGAACGGCGAACCTGCCGAATACAGTGCCGACAATGTCCCCCTGCAGACACCCAAGTACCTGCCCATCTCCATCAAGGGACTGGACGAAG
Organism: uncultured Mediterranea sp.; assembly: GCA_945641355.1. Taxonomy (GTDB): domain Bacteria; phylum Bacteroidota; class Bacteroidia; order Bacteroidales; family Bacteroidaceae; genus Bacteroides. The sequence continues at coordinate 19,547 of CALZEQ010000032.1, forward strand.
GCGATTATGCCATGGTGATGGGATTCCCCGGCAGCACCAGCCGCTACCTGACACAGAGCGAGGTAAAACAGCGCATGACCGCCGACAACCAGTCGAAGATTGACATGCGTACCATCTATCTGGACGTATTGCGCCAATACATGTCTCAGAGTGACAAAATCCGCATCCAATATGCCAACAAATTTGCCGGCAGCAGCAACTACTGGAAGAACTCCATCGGTATGAACAAAGCCATCATGGACAACGATGTATTGGGCGCGAAGGCCGAAATAGAGCGCCGCTACGCCGAGTGGGCAAAGGGCAAACCCGAATACGAAGGTGTGGTAGAGAAGATTGATGCCATCATCAACCAGCAGAGTGAACCGCTTCGCCAGGTGATGTATCTGGTGGAAGGCCTGCTAAGCACCATCAACCTCTATAGTCCCCGGGCTGCAGAGACACTGACCAAGGCACTGAAAGAGAAAAACGACTCGCTGCTGGAAGCTGGTAAAGCGCAACTGGAGAAAGAGTTTGAACGCATCCACAACAAAGACTACGACCACGAAGTAGAGCGTGCCGTGGCCAAAGCCATGCTGCCCGCCGTCCCGCAATATGTAGACGCCGCCAACCTGCCCGCCTACTACGAAGTAATCGAAAAGAAGTTCAAAGGCGACTACGATGCCTACGTGGACAGCTGGTTTGACAACTCCATCCTGGCTACCCGCGAGAATCTGGACAAGTTCCTGAAGAAGCCCTCGCTGAAGGTACTGGAGAACGACCCCGCCGCCCTCTTCTACAACCAGACATTCGATGCCCTGATGCATGCACAAGAGGGTATAGGCAGCAAGGAACTGCCGCTGCTGCACAAAGCCTACATCCGCGGTTTGGGTGAAATGAAGCAGCCGGTTCCCTCCTATCCCGATGCCAACTTTACCATACGTCTGACCTATGGCAACGTGAAGTCATACGACCCGAAAGACGGTGTTCACTACAAGTGGTACACCACAACCGACGGTATTCTGGAAAAAGAGAACCCCGACGATGCCGAATTCGTAGTACCCGCCAAGCTGAAGGAACTGATTCAGAAGAAAGATTTCGGTCGCTATGCCATGGCCGACGGCACCATGCCTGTATGCTTCCTCACCACCAACGACATCACCGGCGGCAACTCGGGAAGCCCCGTCATCAACGGTGAAGGCCAACTCATCGGTGCCGCCTTCGACGGCAACTGGGAGAGTCTGAGCGGCGACATCAACTTTGACAACGAACTGCAACGCTGCATCGTGGTTGACATCCGCTACGTCCTCTTCATTCTGGAGAAACTGGGCGGTTGCCAGCACTTGATCAACGAAATGACCATTGTTGAGTAATCCGTCAAACGCCACTACCTTATGAAACGCATTGCATTATTGATTACCACACTCTGTTCCCTCGCCGCATACGCCGACGAGGGAATGTGGATGCTGACCGACTTGCAGAAACAGAACGAGGTGGCCATGCAAGAGCTGGGTCTGCTGATTCCTGTCAACGAGATATACAATCCGGAAGGGGTATCGCTCAAGGATGCTGTAGTACACTTCGGAGGCGGCTGTACCGGTGAAGTCATATCAGCCGAAGGACTGGTGCTGACCAACCACCATTGCGGCTACGGCTCTATACAGCAGCACTCCAGCGTAGAGCACGACTACCTGACCAACGGATTCTGGGCCATGAACCGTAGCGAAGAACTTCCCTGCAAAGGACTGACTATCACTTACATCGACCAGATACTTGACGTCACGTCGTATGTAGAGGAGCAGCTTAAGAAAGATCCCGACCCACAAGGCACCAACTACCTCTCGCCCAACTACCTGTCTAAAGTAGCCCAACGCTTTGCCAAAGAGGAGAACATCGAGATGAGCGCAGGCCGCAAACTGGAGCTGAAGGCTTTCTATGGCGGCAACCGTTACTACCTGTTTGTGAAGACTACCTACAGCGATATCCGCATGGTGGGAGCTCCTCCCAGCAGCATCGGCAAGTTTGGTGCCGACACAGACAACTGGATGTGGCCGCGTCACACAGGCGACTTCTCCCTCTTCCGCATCTATGCCGACAGCGAGGGCAAGCCTGCCCCATACAGTCCGCAGAACGTACCCCTTCGGGTAAAAAAACATCTGACCATCAGCTTGAGCGGATACCGCGAAGGCGACTTCACCTTCATCATGGGATTCCCCGGCCGCAACTGGCGCTACATGATCAGCGATGAAGTGGAGGAACGGATGCAGACCACCAACTTCATGCGTCACCATGTACGCGACGCTCGCCAGAAAGTGCTGATGGAGGAGATGCTGAAGGACGATGCCGTGCGCATCCACTATGCCAGCAAGTATGCCTCCAGTGCCAACTACTGGAAGAACGCCATCGGCATGAACGAAGGGTTGGTACGTCTGAAGGTGCTGGACACCAAACGCGCCCAGCAGGAAGCGTTGCTGCAACGCGGACGTGAGTTGGGCGATCCTTCCTTTCAGCAGGCATTTGAGCAGATACGCGCCATCGTGGCCCAACGTCGGCCGGCCCTCTATCATCAGCAAGCCATTCAGGAAGCGCTCATAACGGCACTCGACTTCATGCGTCTGCCTAATACCGCCGCACTGGCCACCGCGCTGAAGAACAAGGACAAGGCCCAGATAGCCTCTGCCATTGACACCCTACGTCGCGATGCCGAACGCTACTTTGCCTCGGTTCCCTACCCCGAGGTGGAACGCAAGGTAGGCAAGGAGATGCTTCGCACGTATGCCCGATACATTCCTGCCGAGCAGCGCATCGGCATTTTCCAGGTCATCGACCGTCGGTTCAAGGGCAGCACCGATGCCTTTATCGATGCCTGCTTCGAGCACTCCATCTTCGGAAGCCGCGAACATTTTGAAAAGTTCATCAGCAAGCCCAGCCTCTACAAGCTGACGTGCGACTGGATGGTACTCTTCAAGCACTCCATCACCGACGGTCTGTTGAAGACCGGCATCGACATGATGGAAGCCAACCGGGACTACAACGCTGCACACAAGGTATGGGTAAAGGGAATGATGGAGATGAAACAGGCAGCCGGACAGCCTATCTATCCCGATGCCAACTCTACCCTGCGCCTCACCTACGGACAGGTACTGCCTTATGCGCCAGCCGATGGTGTGGAGTATGCCAGCCATACAACCTTGCGGGGTGTCATGCAGAAAGAGGATCCCACGAACTGGGAATTTGTAGTGCCCGACAAGCTGAAGCAGCTTTACCAGACCAAAGACTTCGGACGCTATGCCCTGCCCGACGGCGAGATGCCCGTCTGCTTCATTGTCAACACCGACAATACAGGCGGCAACTCAGGCTCACCGGTCTTCAATGCCAAAGGGCAACTGATAGGTACAGGCTTCGACCGCAACTACGAAGGCCTGACGGGCGACATTGCGTTCCGTCCCTCCTCGCAACGTGCCGCCTGCGTTGATATCCGCTACACCCTCTTCATCATCGAGAAATATGCCGGTGCCAAGCACCTGATTGACGAAATGACTATCGAAGAGTAACGAGAAAGGACATACAAGATAACAGCAGGGGCGGAATTTCCGCCCCTGCTGCTATCTTGTAGCTCGTCACTCTGCCATCATCTGGCCCCATACATCCGCTCGTAATAATTCTGGTAGTCTCCGCTGGTGACCTCTTCCACCCATGCCTGGTTATTGAGATACCATTCGATGGTCTTCACGATGCCCACTTCAAACTTGGTTTCGGGATACCATCCCAATGCCTGCGTAATCTTTGTGGGATCGATAGCATACCGCTGGTCGTGTCCCAGACGGTCCTTGACAAAGGTTATCAGCTCTTCGTTTATCCAGCTGATATCAATCTGTCCGTCATCCCCCTTCACTTGCTTCTTCAGCACGGCACGATAGGCAGGCTGCTCTTCCATCAGCCTACGGATGGTAGCGATGGTAAGCTTCACAATCTCCAGATTGGTCTTTTCGTTGTGACCTCCTACATTGTACACCTCGCCCTCTTCGCCCTGACGTACCACCAAGTCGATGGCCTTGCAGTGGTCTTCCACATAGAGCCAATCGCGCACGTTACTTCCATCTCCATAGACGGGGAGCTTCTTACCTTCCAGAATATTCTTGATAATCAGCGGTATCAGTTTCTCGGGGAAGTGATAAGGCCCGTAATTGTTGGAGCAGCGGGTGATGCTGACAGGCATCTTGTAGGTATCGTGATAGGCCATCACCACCATATCGGCACTGGTCTTACTGGCACTATAGGGACTGTGCGGACAGAGCGGAGTGTTTTCAGTGAAGTAGCCTTCTGCACCCAGCGAGCCATACACCTCGTCGGTAGAGACCTGATGATAACGCACTCCCTTGCGCCATGTAGGATAGCCGGAAGCATCCTTGCCCGTCACCCAAGCACGGCGGGCTGCATCCAACAGATTCTGCGTACCCAAGATGTTGGTAATCAGGAAAAGTTGCGGATTCTCGATACTACGGTCCACATGACTCTCGGCAGCAAAATTGACCACATAATCAAACTTGTATCGGGCAAACAGCTCGTCGGCCAACGTGCGGTCGCAGATGTCTCCCTTCACAAAGAAGCAGCGTTCGTTGTCAATGTCCTTGGCAATGGTACCCAAGTTACCGGCATACGTCAAGGCATCCAGCACCACCACCTTCACGTCGTCGTGCTTGGCCAGTATGTATTTGATATAATTGGCGCCGATAAATCCGGCAGCGCCTGTCACTAAATAAGTCTTCATACAGCGTGAGTATAATAAACAACAATAACATTCGGATTAACGGCGCGAATCGGCCAACTCCATCAGATAACGGCCATACTCCGTCTTGCCCAGCTGCTCACCCAGACGGTACAGTTGGTCGATATCTATCCAGCCCTTCCGCCAGGCAATCTCTTCGATGCAACTGACCCTGAATCCCTGGCGGTTTTGGATGGTTGCTACAAAGTTGCCTGCCTCCAGCAGACTGTCACAATTACCTGTATCCAGCCAGGCAAATCCGCGTCCGAAGAGTTCTACCTTCAGTGTTCCTTCGTCCAGATAGAGGCGGTTGAGGTCGGTAATCTCATATTCACCCCGCGCCGAAGGCTTCAGTGCAGCGGCCTTGGCCGTCACGGTGGCATCATAGAAGTAGAGTCCCGGCACCGCATAGTTACTTTTAGGATGCTCCGGTTTCTCCTCCAGTGACATCACCTTGCCGCTCTCGTCAAACTCTACCACTCCATAGGCACGGGGGTCTTTCACATAATAGCCGAAGATGCATGCTCCCTTTTCGATGGAAGCTGCCCGCTTCAGCATGGCCGAGAAGCCCTGCCCATAGAATAGGTTGTCGCCCAGAATGAGGCATCCAGGTCCTCCTTCCAGGAACTCGGCTCCCAACACAAAAGCCTGTGCCAAGCCGTTGGGTTGGTCTTGAATCTTATAGGAGAAGGACATACCCAGTTCCTCACCGGTGCCCAACAGTTCGCGGAACATGGGGAGGTCGCGCGGTGTAGAGATGATCAGGACTTCGCGGATGCCAGCCAGCATCAGCGTGGATAGCGGATAATAAATCATGGGTTTGTCATAGACGGGCATTATCTGCTTGGAGATAGCCTTTGACAACGGGTAAAGACGGGTAGCACTGCCACCGGCAAGAATAATTCCTTTCATATTTTTCTTATTAGTTACGAATTACGCGCTTCAAGCTACACGTTGCGAGCCACAAGCTACGAATTACAGTTCACGTTGAATAAGAATAAGAAGGAGGACCATGCCCCACGGCTCTCGTTGCTATTCAGAGTGTGCAAATATACTACAAAGCTGACGGAGTGCAAAATTTATGAGACATTTTTTCAGCAACGATGTCTGTCAGCCGGCCAATTCTATCACCTCCAAATCGCGGAAAGTACCGTTGTCGATGACAAAACGCACCATGGTACGCACCTTGTGGAAGCCATACTTGCCGGCCGCACCGGGATTGATGTGCAGCATACCGAGCGTCTTGTCATACTTCACCTTCAGGATGTGCGAATGGCCGCTGACGAAAAGCTTGGGCGGATGCACCAGTAGGGAACCCTGTATTGAAGGGTCGTACCGACCGGGATAGCCTCCTATATGTTTCATCAACACCTCTGCCCCATCCGTCACGAAGCGGAGCGTCTGCGGATAGAAACGGCGGAGGTCCTGTCCGTCAATGTTACCATATACAGCTCTGAAAAAGCGGAACTCCGCCAATTTCTGTGCCACTTCCAGCGAACCGATATCTCCGGCATGCCAGATTTCATCACACGGTTCGAAATAGTGCAGATATTTTTCGTCCCAATAAGCGTGCGTATCCGATAATAATCCGATTTTTGTCATTCTTTCTTTTGTTTATCTCTGCAAAGATACTTATTTTTGCAGAAAAACCTGCTAATGCAGCTTTACTATGGAAAATAGATATTTCAAACGTGACATCAGTTGGCTCTCTTTCAACTACCGCGTACTGTTGGAGGCCGATGACGACTCGTTACCCCTATACGAGCGGCTCAACTTCATTTCCATCTATTCATCCAATCTGGAAGAGTTCTACAAGATTCGGGTAGCCGACCACAAGGCCATAGCCAGCGGAGCCACCCGCGACAGCGAGGAGAGTGTACAGTCGGCCATCCGGCTGGTACAGGACATCAACGACGAGGTGACCCGCCAGTTGGAAGACCGTGTCCGCATCTACGAGCAGAAGATTCTGCCCGCCTTACAGAAGCATCACATCATTTTTTACCAGAGTCGCAACGTAGCCCCCTTTCACAAGGAGTTTGTCCGCCGCTTCTTCCGCGAAGAGATACTGCCCTATCTGGCTCCCGTCCCCGTCAGCAAGGACAAGGTAGTGGCTTTCCTGCGCGACAACCGCCTCTATCTGGCCACCAAACTCTATCCCAAGCATTCGAGCAAAAGGGAAGCGGAATACTTCGTCATGAAATTACCATATAGTAAAGTACCCCGTTTCATCGAACTGCCGAAAGAGGGCAAGGAGTACTACCTGATGTTCATTGAGGACATCATCAAAGCCAACCTTGACGTCATCTTCCCCGGCTATGAGATTGAGAGCAGCTATTGCATCAAGATTTCACGCGATGCCGACATCCTGATAGACGACACCGCCAATACGAACGAAATAATCGAACAGGTCAAGAGCAAGGTGAAGAAACGCAAGACGGGAGCCGTATGCCGTTTTGTCTACGACCGAGCCATGCCTCAGGACTTCCTCAACTTCCTGGTCGATGCCTTCAGTATCAACCGACAGGAACTGGTGCCTGGTGACAAACACCTTAACCTGGAGGACCTGCGTCACCTGCCCAACCCCAACCATACGGTACGCCCCATCCGCAAGCCGCAGCCCATGAAGCTGACCTGTCTGGACAAGCAGGAGTCCATCTTCCGTTACGTAGAGCAGAAAGACCTGCTGCTGCACTACCCCTATCACAGCTTCGAGCACTTCATCCATTTCCTGTACGAGGCCGTACACGACAAGTCGGTCACGGAAATCATGGTCACACAATACCGTGTTGCCGAGAACTCCAGTGTCATCAACAACCTGATTGCCGCCGCACAGAACGGGAAGAAGGTAACCGTATTTGTAGAGCTGAAGGCACGCTTTGACGAAGAGAACAACCTGGCCACTGCCGAGATGATGAAGGCTGCCGGCATCAACATCATCTACTCCCTGCCCAAGCTGAAGGTACATGCCAAGGTTGCCCTCGTCCTGCGCAGCCACGAGAAAGGAGAGAGAAATATCGGATATGCCTACATCAGTACGGGCAACTTCAACGAAAAGACGGCCACTCTCTATGCCGACTGCGGTCTGTTCACCTGCAACCGCACCCTTGTGAAGGACCTGCACAACCTGTTCCGTACACTGAAAGGGAAGAAGAAAAATACCACCTTCAAACAACTGCTGGTGGCGCAGTTCAACCTGATACCCGAACTGAACCGCCTGATAGACCATGAGATTGCACTGGCACAGAGTGGCAAGCAAGGACGCATCATACTGAAGATGAATGCTCTGCAGGATTCCACCATGATAGAGAAACTGTACGAGGCCTCGGAGGCTGGCGTACAGATTGACTTGATTGTACGCGGCATCTGCTGCCTGATACCGGGGCGAGAGTTCAGCCGCAACATCCGTGTGACACGCATTGTGGACACCTTCCTCGAACATGCCCGGGTGTGGTACTTCGGCAACGGCGGACATCCCAAACTCTTCTTGGGTTCGCCCGACTGGATGCGCCGCAACCTCTACCGCCGCATTGAAGCGGTCACACCCGTCCTGGACAAAGATTTGAAACAAGAACTGGCAGACATGCTGCATATCCAGCTGGCAGACCGCCGGAAGGCCTGCTTTGTAGATGACCAGCTGCACAACTGCTGGAAGTCTCCTCATCCCCTGAAGGAGAAGATTCGTTCGCAATATACCTTCTACGACTATCTGAAAGGCAAGCTGTAATCTATCTGGCATACCAACAGAAAAGCCTCCGAGAGAATGTTCTCGAAGGCTTTCTGTTGGAGTACCAGGATTCGAACCTGGAATGACAGGACCAGAATCTGTAGTGTTACCATTACACCATACTCCAATGGAACTGTTTATTTCTGTTTTGCGGTTGCAAAGATACGAAGAGTTTTTGAATTGCAAACAAAAATCGAATATTTTTTTGAAAAAAATTTGTTGTCCTGCTCTGCAAGCAAGCTGTCCACCCTATATTAAAACCATCCAGAGTGCTGATACTGCGGCAGTAAGGAGCTGATGAGCGGGAAACAGCATAACAGGAAGCAGAGGCAGCAAATCATCTGTCACGACCTGCAAAGACACTAAAAAAATCAAAAAAGAAAAGACTTTTCTACATTTGCGCGTTTCATAACAGAAAAAGCACGTATATTTGTCGAACATTTTTAATAAACCAAAGAATGAACGAAACCAAAGAATTGATTCAACACATAATTGAAGGTATTCAAGAAAAAAAGGGGAAAAGAACCATCGTCGCCGATTTGACTTCTATCAGCGATACGATAGCCAACTATTTCATCATCTGTCAAGGCAACTCTCCCAGCCAAGTGACCGCCATCGTAGAATCTGTACGCGATTTTGCCCGCAAAGGTGCCGACGCACGTCCGTATGCCGTTGACGGCCTTCGCAATGCTTCGTGGGTAGCCATGGACTATGCCGATGTGCTGGTACACGTATTCCTGCCCGAAACACGCGACTTCTACGACCTGGAGCACCTCTGGGCGGATGCCAAACTGACTGAAATTCCTGATCTTGATTAACAACTGACGTATGGAGAACAAACCTAACAATACACCGAAGCCCAACAACAAAATCAATGTACCCAAGTTCAATCTGAGCTGGCTCTACATGATTATTATACTGACACTGCTGGGGCTTTACCTTACCAACGAGAACGGAAACGCCGAACGGAACATCTCCTACGACGAGTTCCAGCAATATGTACGCAACGGCTATGTCAGCAAAGTCATTGGCTACGACGACAACTCGGTGGAAGCCTACATCAAACCTCAATATGTGGGAGCAGTCTTCCAGAAGGACTCGAACAACGTAGGCAAGAATCCGCTTATACTGACCGAAGCCCCTTCGCGGGAGAGTCTGGGCGACTTTCTGCAGAAAGAGCGCGACGAGGCACACTTTGACGGCTCTGTAAACTACGAGAAGAAGCGCAACTACTTCTTTGCCTTCCTGATGCAGATACTGCCGTTTGCCTTCCTCATCGGATTCTGGATTTTCCTGTCACGCCGCATGAGCGGTGGTGGAGGCATCGGCGGTGGAGGCATCTTCAGCGTAGGCAAGTCGAAAGCACAGCTGTTTGAAAAAGGCTCTACCGTGAAGGTAACCTTCAAAGATGTGGCCGGACTGGCTGAAGCCAAGCAAGAGGTACAAGAGATTGTGGAGTTCCTGAAAGAGCCGCAGAAGTACACCGACCTGGGAGGAAAGATTCCCAAAGGAGCCCTGCTGGTAGGCCCTCCGGGCACAGGCAAGACGTTGCTGGCCAAGGCTGTGGCCGGCGAGGCCAACGTACCCTTCTTCTCGCTGGCCGGTTCCGACTTTGTAGAGATGTTTGTAGGCGTAGGCGCCTCACGTGTGCGCGACCTCTTCCGTCAAGCCAAGGAGAAAGCCCCCTGTATCATTTTCATCGACGAGATAGATGCCGTAGGACGTGCCCGTGCCAAAGCGGCCGCCATGGGCGGAAACGATGAGCGTGAAAACACCCTGAACCAATTGCTGACAGAGATGGACGGATTCGGTTCGAACAGCGGTATCATCATTCTGGCAGCCACCAACCGGGTGGATGTACTGGACAAGGCCCTCTTGCGTGCCGGACGTTTCGACCGCCAGATCCATGTGGACCTGCCCGACCTGAACGAACGGAAAGAGGTATTCGGCGTACACCTGCGTCCCATCAAGATAGACCAGACGGTAGACGTAGACCTGCTGGCCCGCCAGACACCGGGATTCTCGGGAGCCGACATCGCCAACGTCTGCAACGAAGCGGCCCTGATAGCCGCCCGCCACGGCAAAACGTTTGTGGGCAAGCAGGACTTTCTGGATGCCGTTGACCGCATCGTAGGCGGTCTGGAAAAGAAAACCAAAATCACGACGGAAGCAGAACGGCGTTCCATCGCCATCCATGAAGCAGGGCACGCCAGCATATCATGGTTGCTGGAATATGCCAACCCGCTGATAAAGGTGACCATCGTACCGCGCGGACGTGCCTTGGGAGCAGCCTGGTACCTGCCTGAAGAGCGGCAAATCACAACCAAGGAGCAGATGCTTGACGAGATGTGTGCCACCTTGGGCGGACGCGCCGCCGAAGACGTCTTTCTGGGACGTATTTCCACCGGTGCCATGAACGATCTGGAACGTGTGACCAAGCAAGCCTACGGCATGATAGCCTATCTGGGCATGAGCGAACGGCTGCCTAACCTCTGCTACTACAACAACGAGGAGTACTCCTTCAACCGTCCCTATAGCGAACGTACGGCCGAACTGATAGATGAAGAAGTGAAGAAGATGGTCAACGAGCAATACGAACGTGCCAAGAAGATTCTGTCAGAGCATAAGGAGGGACACAACCGATTGGCCCAACTCCTGATAGACAAAGAGGTAATCTTCTCGGAAGACGTTGAGCACATCTTCGGGAAACGCCCCTGGGCTTCGCGTTCAGAAGAGATTATGAACGCCCAAAAGATTTCTGGCGAACTGAAAGCCGCCGAAGAGGAGCAGGAGAAGAGAGCCATCGAAGCTGAGCAGAACGTGAAGAAACAAGAGGGCCAGGAAGGAGACGTTCCCCAAGGAGAGGTCCAAGATACAAACAATCAATAACCCCGACGAGCACCGTGAAAAACTTTATCCAACGCGCCATCACCGGCGTACTGTTTGTTGTTCTATTAGTAGGTTGCATTGTGTTCAACCCGCTATCATTCGGCATTCTGTTTGCACTGATTGCCGCACTGAGTGTCCACGAATTTGCCCAGCTGGTCAACCGACAGGAAGATATAGCCATCAATCGGACTATCACCGCCCTGACAGGTGCCTACCTGTTTCTGGCCGTGATGAGCTTCTGCACCCAGCAACAAACGGGCGGACGCATCTTCCTGCCCTATATCGGCCTGCTGCTCTATCTGATGATTACCGAACTCTACCTCAAGAAGAAGAATCCGATAGGGAATTGGGCCTTTACAATGCTCAGCCAGCTGTACATAGCACTACCTTTTGCTCTGCTCAATGTACTGGCCTTCCACGACAACCCTACAGACAGCAGCATCAGCTACAACCCGATACTGCCTCTTTCCGTTTTCGTATTCATCTGGCTGAGCGATACAGGGGCCTATTGTGTAGGTTCACTCATCGGCAAGCATCGCCTGTTCGAGCGTATTTCACCCAAGAAGTCGTGGGAAGGCAGCTTGGGCGGTGCCGTGGTAGCCATGGCCTCATCGCTGCTCTTTGCACACTATTTCGACTTCCTCTCGCTGTGGCAATGGATGGGACTGGCAGCAGTGGTTGTGCTGTTCGGCACCTGGGGCGACCTGACCGAATCGCTGCTGAAGCGACAGTTAGGCATCAAAGACTCCGGCAATATCCTGCCCGGTCATGGAGGTATGCTCGACCGTTTCGACAGTGCCTTGATGGCCATTCCGGCTGCTGTAGTCTACCTCTACCTCGTAGCATAAGGGCCTTCACCTACTGAGGGGTGATATCAAAGCCCAGCTGACGGACAGCCTGCAGCAGTGCTTCTTCATCGTAGTCCCCTTCTACCCGCGCCTCTTCATCGGCCAGACTGACCGTAACTTCCGTCACACCCGTAACGGAACGGATGGCACGTTCTACGTTGGTGCGGCAATGGTTGCAGTTCATACCCGTCACCCGATAGCATCGGGAGATGCACCCGTCAGCCTCGCAGCTACAGCCGTCGCCTCCACACGTACAGGCATCGTCGGAACATCGGCTGCGTATCCAGGCATGTATCAGCAGCAGCCCCATCAATATGGAGCAGGCCGTACCGAAATAGTCGGTCTCCATCTCCAGACAGCAATCGGGCGTGACGGACGATGCCATACCCGTCACAGCAAACCAATGACGCGGCAACAGATAGTCCATCCCTAAGGCAAAGCATACAGCCCCGCCCACAATGGCCAGCAAGTAGAGCATCAAGGTGCGACGGCCCAGCACCTTGCGGATGACCAGAATGGAGGCGGCATTGCAAGCCGGCCCCGCCATCAGCAGCACCAGCGCAGCTCCCGGAGTCAACCCCTTCAGCATCAATGCTACGGCTATCGGTATGGAGCCGGTAGCACAGAGGTACATCGGCATGGAGAAGAGCAACACGAACAGGATGCTCAACAGCGTGTTGCCGGCAAACAGGGCAAAGAAGTCGTCGGGCACAAACAAGGTAATCAAGGCAGCTACAAGCAACCCCACCATCAGCCACTTGCCGATGTCCTGCATCATCTCTACAAAAGCATAACGCAACGCCTCCTTGAGCTTCTGCGCGAAACCTTCAGGCAGCACGGCATCACCACCGCCTGCAGTGTGCCGGTGCGAAGGTGCTTCCTGAACAGAGCATTCTCCCTCACACCGGTCTGCCAGAAAGCCACCAAACAGTGCCGTGCAAAGTGCAGCCAGCGGCCGTATGATGGCGAAAGGCAAGCCCAGAAGCGAGAAGGTGGCGAAGATGGAGTCCACTCCCGTCTGCGGCGTAGCGATGAGGAACGAGACGGTGGCTCCCTTCGAAGCCCCCTCACGACGGAGCGACATGGCAGTTGGAATCACTCCACACGAACAGAGCGGAAGCGGTATGCCCAACAAAGCCGCATTCAACACCGAACGAAATCCCCGGCCTGAGAGATAGCGACTGTAGACAACACGAGGTATAAAGGCATGCATCACCCCCGCCATCAAGAAGCCCAGCAGCAGATAGGGCGACATTTCGTTAATCAAATGAATCAGTTCCTGCATAGTTGTATCATTTATTTGCGAGGCAAATATAGGGAAAAGAATTGGCCTCGGGAAACAAGTCGCCCAAGAAGTTGAACCGCCCACGAAAAAAAAGGCAGCTTGGTAGAAAGAGTATCCAAACGATTCACTACCTTTGCATGACAAAATAGAGAAGAACTTTAAAAAAGACGAATGATAGAGAAACTGATTGTACTGGAAGACATTGACCCGGTCATCTTCTACGGTGTAAACAATGCCAATATGCAACTGATAAAGGCACTGTACCCTAAGTTGCGTATCGTGGCCCGAGGCAACGTCATCAAGGTATTGGGCGATGAGGAAGAGATGTGTGCCTTCGAGGAGAACATCATCAAGCTGGAGCGGCATTGTGCCGAATTCAACTCACTGAAGGAGGAGGCCATCATCGACATCATCAAGGGCAACGCACCGACTGCCGAGAAGGCGGGCAACGTCATCGTGTTCAGCGTGACGGGCAAGCCCATCATCCCCCGTTCTGAAAACCAACAGAAGTTGGTAGAGGCTTTTGCCCACAACGATATGGTGTTTGCCATCGGCCCTGCCGGATCGGGCAAGACCTATACGGCCATCGCACTGGCCGTGCGTGCGCTCAAGAACAAGGAGATAAAGAAAATCATCCTGAGCCGTCCGGCGGTGGAGGCCGGCGAGAAGTTAGGATTCCTGCCGGGTGACATGAAAGAGAAGATAGACCCCTATCTGCAACCGCTCTACGATGCCCTGCAGGATATGATACCGGCTGCCAAGTTGCAAGAGTATCTAGACTTGAATATCATACAGATTGCCCCATTGGCTTTCATGCGCGGACGCACGCTGAACGATGCAGTTGTCATTCTGGACGAAGCGCAGAACACGACCTCGGCACAAATCAAGATGTTCCTCACCCGCATGGGTATGAACACCAAAATGATTGTGACGGGCGACATGACGCAGATAGACCTTCCCTCCTCGCAAACTTCCGGACTGGTACAGGCTTTGAAGATTCTGAAGGACGTAAAAGGCATCAGCTTCATCGAACTGAACCGGAAAGACATTGTGCGGCATAAGCTGGTGACGCAAATTGTGGAAGCGTATGAGCGGTTTGAAGCGGGAAAAGCTACGAGCTACAAGCTACAAGCTACGAGTGAGAAACCAACCAAACCAGAAGATGTGTAACATCCATCCCTGCCAATATAGCAGAGGAATCTGGAAGAAAAGGCAAAAGTGAATTTATTCAATTTCTTCACATTGCTTTGGGTTCTGCCAGTGAATTGGAAACTTTTTGGTCATTGCACAAAAACTTCATTATATATCTGAAAAAGAATATAATGAAGCAGATAACGCACTGAATGAAATAATTAGAATGTTAAGTGGATTAATAAACTCAATAAAATAACAGAAGCTCACAGCTCGTAGCTCGTAACCCGTAGCTTACTTGTAGCTCGTAGCTCGTAACTAAAAAAGATATGAAAGCATTAACTGCAACAAACTTCAACTTCCCCGGTCAGACAAGCGTCTACCATGGGAAAGTACGCGATGTGTACAACATCAATGGTGAAAAACTGGTGATGGTAGCAACCGACCGCATCTCGGCCTTCGACGTCATTCTGCCCAAAGGCATCCTCTTCAAAGGACAGATGCTGAACCAGATTGCCGCCAAGTTTCTGGATGCCACTACCGACATCTGCCCCAACTGGAAACTGGCCACGCCCGACCCTATGGTGACCGTAGGTGTGCTGTGCGAAGGATTCCCTGTCGAGATGATTGTGCGCGGCTACCTCTGCGGTTCTGCCTGGCGTGCCTACAAGAGCGGTGTGCGCGAGATTTGCGGCGTACGTCTGCCCGAAGGCATGAAGGAGAACCAGAAGTTCCCCGAACCCATCATCACCCCCACTACCAAGGCAGAGATTGGCGAGCACGATGCCGACATCTCGAAGGAGGAGATTCTGGCTCGCGGACTGGCTACCCCCGAAGAGTATGCCCTGCTGGAGAAATACACCCTGGCCCTCTTCCAGCGCGGCACGGAGATTGCAGCCGAGCGTGGCCTCATTCTGGTAGATACCAAGTATGAGTTTGGCAAGCACAACGGCACCATCTACCTGATGGACGAGATTCACACCCCCGACTCCAGCCGCTACTTCTACAGCGAAGGCTACGAAGAGCGCTTTGCCAAGGGCGAACCGCAAAAACAGCTCTCCAAAGAGTTCGTACGCGAGTGGCTGATGGACAACGGCTTCCAAGGAAAGGAGGGACAGCAGGTGCCCGAAATGACCGACGAAATCGTGCAGAGCATCAGCGACCGCTACATCGAGCTGTATGAGCACATCACCGGCGAGACCTTCGTCAAGGAGGAGAGTGGTGATATCGCTGCCCGCATCGAGAAGAATGTAACGGAGTATCTGGATTAAAACAGCCATGGAATACCCCCAAGAAAAAGTATTGCCGCAAGGCTATGGCAACGGCAGCAAGCGCGAGCAGGTAGAGGCGATGTTCAACCACATCGCCCCTACCTACGACCGCTTGAACCACACCATGGCTATGGGTATAGACCGCCGCTGGCGTAGCAAAGCCATCAACTGCCTGAAGCCGTATGCACCGAAACGCATACTGGACGTGGCGACGGGCACGGGCGACTTTGCCCTTCTGTCGTGTCGCAAGCTGAAACCCGAAGAGTTGACAGGCATAGACATCTCGGAGGGAATGATGGCCGTAGCCCGTCAGAAGGCCGAAGCGGCGGGTTTGGCAGAGCAGATACATTTCAGGCGCGAGGACTGCACCAGCCTCTCGTTTGCCGATGCCACCTTCGATGCCGTCACCGTAGCATTCGGCATCCGCAACTTTGAACGACTGGACCAGGCCTTGGCCGAGATGTGCCGCGTACTGAAGCCCGGAGGGCACCTGGTGATACTGGAACTGAGCACGCCGGAACGTTTCCCCATGAAGCAGCTCTACCACTTCTATTCGCGCACCTTTATTCCTGCTGTAGGCCGCCTCATCTCGCACGACAACAGCGCCTACACCTATCTGCCCGAAAGCATCCGTGCCTTCCCGCAAGGCGAAGTGATGCA
>CALZEQ010000033.1 GCA_945641355.1 uncultured Mediterranea sp.
CGCAAAGGTAGGGAGAGGGTATCACACTACCTTACGCTGGATTGGTAGCTTACTGTTCGATGTGACGGAACAGATGTAACCTTATGATTTTTTGATGAATGATGACTGATTAATGATTATCGTGTAAGTACTCAAAATAGGGCATACCCCTAAGATAACTTCCTTCAGGATTACATTCTATGCTATGGCTTATGGCTTAGGAATGCTACTTGTTTCAAACCAATGAATCTATTTTATAGATTGAAACACTTTGCAACCATTGCCTTCAAATGGTCAACTGTTAAGTTTGCCAATCCGATTTGTTCAATTGATGCAAACTCTTCCTTGTTTTTGCTGATAACAAACTTTCGTTCCGTTCCATCTATATTTGCCAGCAAGTGGTAGTGCCCCTTATAGGTCTGCTCAACATACATATTGCTAATGGTATGCCCATGGATGTCTATTGCAACATCAGCAACTTCGCACTCCCATTCGCCCCATGCTTTCAAGTGTTCGATGATAGTTGATTCAACTCGACCTATCCATGATTCGGCAACTCCATTATCGGTAGCTATTGCACGGAATTGTTTTAATGAAGAAACAACATCCCTTATGATAGCATCGGGACGACGAATGCCATTATCGCGAGCAAATTCAATTACATCCGAGCGTGTGATGTCGTGCAGTTTGGCACGTATATACAGGCAATGATGCTTGTTTGGCAAATAACCACCTCTATCTATGATATAGGTAATATCATAAGCTGGAGCAAGACGCCAAGAGCCATCTTCGTTCATAACGAATGAGAAGTTCTTGTTATGGTCGTCTGTGTTATTCGACAATATATTGAAGACCATTCTTCGGAATACCTCCTGACAATCAGCTTCTGGGAGACGAAGTTTACGGCAAACAGAAATCAATTGCTCATAACTCTCGGCATCGGGGTATATAGCAGCCAAAGTCTGTGTATGGATCTTCTTCTCGCCATCACGGTCAAATCGTTTAGTCAAAAAATGATTGTTCCCATCCACGGGATATAATGCGGAGGGCATCATATTGATACCGGCCAAAGTTGCCAACTTGTAATAGGTCATTTCCAATTCAGCAGAACAATATTCTGAGTTGCCGAATTTAAGAAGGTAATAGTCGTAACCTTCCAAGCCGGCAATCTGACCGCTTCGTGTTTCTCCTGTTTCTCTATTTATGGCTATAATCGCCTTGGGCTGACGTCCACCGGCAGAGGTACCTACAGTCAACAATGATTGCATGGTAATAGATTCCTCCGGCATGATACGGACATTCTCTCTTTCGATGAAAATACGTTCAGCCAAATCTGCTAATGACTTAACATCTATCTTTCCTGTTCTGCGCTCTCTGTTTGCTTCTGGAATGAATTCTAATGCACCCATTCCTCTTCGACCGATAAACGAGAGTTTATCCAACGGATTTATCTCCGAGTTAGATAATCTTTGTTGTTGACGCCATAAATCAAACAACTGGTTACCCCAAGCATCAGGCAATGAGTCTGCAACAAATGCTGGAAGTTTCTGATAAATCTTAGCATCCTCACCCCAAACAGGCAACAGTCCTCTGGTCCCATCAATTGGTGCAACCAAAGGAGATATGTTTAATCCCTTTTTGATAAAATCGGGATTATATGTGAAATAAGAGAGACGACGATGTTCATCCCAAGCCAAACGACCTATTTCCTCATCCCAAAGTATTATTTTCAATGACTTTATCATATCTGTATAGCTTACTTGGCGTGTCTGATTCGTTGTGCTTTTTTCTCGTCTTTGCGCATAAGATAAGGCGATTCCGGTAATTCAGGTAAAAGATTGTCTAAAGAATTTATCTGACCTACCACCTTCAATAAGAGAAGAAAGGTTGATAATGAAAGATTACCTGCCGTACCATTCTCAAACTTGTGTATCGTTGTAAGGCCAACACCTGATAGGTCCGACACCTCTTTTTGTGTCAGATTGCACCGCATACGATATTCCTTAAAACGAGTACCCAACATGCGCACCAGTTCTAGAGTAGAGTATTCAAACATATCTCTCATGATTAAATATATCTATCATTAAAATGATATTTATCAATATACAACCATCCTTATCTTTATTATACTGATATTTATAATGCAAATCTACTCATTTTTTTCTTTTAACGGAATATTTCAATCAAAAAATATGATTTAAAGATTGTTTTTAGACCATTTAAAATAAGCATCCAATTATCCCCAAAGCTGATTATTGATTGCTGATTGTTGGGTAAGTACTCAAAATAGGGCATACCCCTGTTTTAGGGTACTTTGTCAGTGCCCAACAGGATATACGTTAAAGATTCAGTGATTGTTTTAACATTTATTTCATGAATATCGGCTGCACTCGATAAAATCACACTACCTTACGCTGGATTGGTGGTTTACGCCTCTTCCTTCAGAATTACATTCTATGCTATGGCTTATGGCTTAGGAATGTTACCGTTTGTGTAAATTCTGCCACCAACTTGTTAAAATCAGGATTGTCATTTCTTATAATTAATGTTGCCACATTCTCAATCCCGTCCTCATCAACTAACGTAGAGGTCATTGTAGTGTACAATCTGTGATGGCTACTTGTTTCAAACCAATAAGTGAACAATCGTCCTCTTGCCTTCTGCTTACCATCACCAGTCTCACATATATATAATAGTGCTGCTGTATTCTTGGAGAAAAACTCCTCAACAATGACTAAAATAGTTTCTCTAACTTTATTGTCACGTGGAGATTTCCTGTTTCCTGTATTACCTATGATAAGTTGGTATGTATTGTTGGATAGAATCAAATCATCTTTCATGAAATCAACCACAAAAACGATATTATACCCACTCACGAATCTGAATGAGCCATCAGCGTCAGACCGCCATACAGTATATGGTGCCTTGCTATTTATATCGTCCAATGAGAGTGGGGTAATTACCATACAACAAATGATTTGGCATCTATCCCTGTTATCTTCTTGAAATCGGCTCTAAGTCCATTTTCCAACTCCTTCAGCCTCTGTTGTTTCTTCTGCTTTGAGAGTTGATAACGTTTCAAGACCTCATCTTTTGACATACTGATTTCACGATTCTTTTCCATATTGTTATATTTCTTATGCAAGCCAGATGTAATACTTACCGCCCTTTACGCTGCAAAAATAATATAGAGAATCCATTTTGCCAAGGAAATGTCATCAAAATAACCTACCAATACGTAAGTACTGAACTGTCGCAAAATTTGCGACAAATGGGTTATTATGGTTTCTGCTGAAGAGCTCTTGCTGTTTCCAAAAATTCACTAACTATTTCGACTATCAGAGGGTTGTCGTTCCTGATAATAAGAGCTGCAAAATTTGTAATACCATCCTCATCTTTGATACTCGTAGTGTGAAATGAATAATTTGAATTGTATTCTACTATTGCCAATATTGTTTTTTGTAACTTATTGTCACGAGAGGATTTCTTATTGTTTGCATTACCAATAATCAGCTGATATGACGTACCGGAAGTTATCATCAAATCCTCATCAAAATATATAGTAATGTGTACGCCACTATCTGTAACAAAGTCGTAAGACCCTGTCACTGAATCCATTTCTACCTTATATGGTGCTACGGTATTAATTCTTTCAACTGAGAGCGCGTTAATCATAGGAATAATACGTTCTGTGGGGGGCATCCCATATTAGCTTCGTATTTTTCACACATTCTCTTACGAAGAATCTCTATCCGATCTTTCTTTATCTGTTTAGTTGCCTTTAGGCGACGCAAAGCTTCCTCTTTTGTTATCATTATTTTCATACGAATTTTTATTGCTTACTGACGGTAAAGATACATATCATCTCTGAAACTTCCAAGAAAATGAATGATTATTGATTGTTGATTGCTGATGACTGATTGCTGATTATTGGTTGATGGTCATTCCAGCACTTGGATATACTCCGATTCCACCAAAATGGCGGCGGAGAGGTTGCACTCCTGAAGGTCGATGAGGAGACGCTTGAACTTGCTGCCTTTCTTGGTCATCAGGCGACCCTCGAAGCCGTCGAGACGACCACCGATGATGCGGATCTGCTTGCCATAAACCGTGGAAGGTACCTTATCGAAGCTGTAGTATTCTACATTGTCGGTCTTGCTGACGGCTTCCCTGAACTTCTCGAAGTCCTGGTGCCGCACACTCATGGCTTCATACTGCTTGCCGCCACGCACATAGCGGTATTGCAGCAGTGGCATCTGACGTATGATGGGGTCGAGCTCTTCCTTGGATTTATGGACGAAGACAAGGTCGGGCATGTAGGGGACGAAACGCACCACACGCTTCCCAAACTCCTTCAACACCTGTTGTTTGAGGGGCACAAATACGCAGTCGGCCATTTCGGGCATCTCCTGCAGTTGCTTGTAAGCGGGATTCTTGGCGTTGGGACGTGCCAAATCGCGCAATACATACCAGCGGTCGTCCATTTCAATTTAAAATTTAAAATTTAAAATTTAAAACTGATAATGTGGATGAATTTCAATTTAAAATTTAAAATGTAAAATTTAAAATTTATTTGGAGGTAAGGCAATTCTTTTATTCCTGCTTGCTTCTTTTTTTCGCTGAGAAACAGGCAGTTATAAAGATGGTATGTAAAAGCAGGCTCTTGGAGCCGGACTTCCTGTCAACTGGCGATTTCATCTTAGCTTCGCATCCTCTTTGATTTAAATTAATCACTTGTTTGTTGTTTGCAATTATCTTCATCTCTTGGTAAGAGATGTATCTAATCGGTAGCAAAAATATGAAAAAATTTTCAAACTGCCTATGAATTACGGAATTATCTTTGACAAACAGGCAAAACTTTGATTTATATCAAGTTGGGCTGTTTCTCAAAATGTAATACAAATGTGAGCGAATCATCTGATTGCACTCCTTATGTTGCTGATAATAATCACATTACATCGTTTCATACATCTCTTACCAAGAGAAGAAGGCTGCATCTCGGAAAAACTTTTTCATGCAAGCATGAAAGTTCTTCTCTCGATTTGGATAAAAACCTCACGTTCGGAAGAGCAAATATATTTTCTCTTCGCTCACTTACTCGGTTTTTTGCACTATCTTTGTGCCCGAAAAATCAGCGCAAAGTGAAAAATAGTGCTTTGCAGCATTTATTCATTAAATAAATAGGTATGAGTTACAATTTGTTGAAAGGAAAAAAAGGCATTATCTTCGGTGCTCTGAACGAGCAGTCCATTGCCTGGAAAGTAGCAGAAAAAGCAGTAGAAGAAGGAGCTGTCATTACGTTATCCAATACACCGGTGGCGGTACGTATGGGAGAGGTATCGGCATTGGCCGAGAAACTGCATTGTGAGGTGATTCCCGCCGATGCCACCAGCGTGGAAGATTTGCAGCATGTGTTTGAGCGTTCGATGGAGGTATTGGGTGGTCCGGTGGACTTCGTGCTTCACTCCATAGGCATGTCGCCCAACGTGCGTAAGAAACGTACGTATGACGATTTGGACTATGATATGTTGGACAAGACGCTGGACATTTCGGCTGTCTCTTTCCATAAGATGATACAGGCTGCCAAGAAGCTGGGGGCTATCGCAGATTACGGTTCCATTCTGGCGTTAAGTTATGTGGCAGCGCAACGCACCTTCTACGGATACAACGATATGGCCGATGCCAAGGCGTTGCTGGAGTCCATAGCCCGCAGCTTCGGATACATCTATGGCCGCGAGCACCATGTGCGTGTCAATACCATTTCTCAGTCGCCTACGATGACTACTGCAGGCAGTGGTGTGAAGGGAATGGACAAACTGTTTGATTTTGCCAACCGTATGTCGCCGCTGGGCAATGCTTCGGCTGACGAGTGTGCTGACTATTGCATCGTCATGTTCTCCGACCTCACCCGTAAGGTCACCATGCAGAACCTGTACCACGATGGTGGTTTCTCCAGTGTAGGTATGAGCCTCCGTGCCATGGCTACCTATGAGAAGGGTTTGGATGAGTATAAGGACGAGAACGGAAATATCATCTACGGATAATATCCCTAAACGCTCATACTGCCATGCTCCCAGCCTTGTATCTGTTGCCCGTCACGTTGGGTGACACAGCCATCTATGCCGTATTGCCTGCCTATAACTGTGAGGTGATACGTGCCATTCGTCATTTTATTGTGGAAGATGTACGTTCGGCTCGCCGTTTTCTGAAGAAGGTGGACCGTGAGATTGACATTGATGCGCTGACCTTCTATCCGTTGAACAAGCATACTTCGCCTGAAGCGATTTCCGACTATCTGAAACCGTTGCTGGCAGGCGAATCGATGGGGGTCATTTCGGAGGCCGGGTGCCCGGCAGTAGCCGATCCGGGAGCAGATGTTGTGGCCATAGCCCAGCGGAAGAACTTGAAGGTTGTTCCGCTGGTAGGCCCTTCGTCTATCATCCTGTCGGTCATGGCATCGGGATTCAACGGGCAGAGTTTTGCCTTTCACGGTTATCTGCCTATCGAGCCGGCCGAACGTGCCAAACGTCTGAAGCAGCTGGAGCAACGCATCTACAACGAACAACAGACGCAGCTGTTTATCGAGACACCTTATCGCAACAACAAGATGGTAGAGGACATCCTGCACAATTGCCGCCCGCAGACCCGTCTTTGCATTGCTGCCAACATCACCTGTGAGGGCGAGTACATCCGTACGAAGACGGTAAAGGAGTGGCAGGGACATACGCCCGACCTCTCCAAAATACCCTGCATCTTCCTGCTTTACAAATAGGTCCGCATTTGTCGATTCATCCTTATTTATAAATGGGATATCAGTTCGTCTACCGCCTCTTCGCGTGTGGCCCAACTAGTCACAAAGCGCACGACGGTGCTCTCGGTGCCGCGCGGTCCCCACAACTCGAAGGTGGCGTAGTGGGCCAGACGGTCAATCTGCTCGTTGGGCAGACGGAAGAACTGCTGGTTGGTGGGTGAATCGATGTGTATCTCGTATCCCTTGGCACGGAAAGCCTCTTTTAGTTTCATGGCCAATCGGATGGCATGGCGTCCCAGCTTTTCGTACAATCCGTCGGTAAACAGCGTGTCGAACTGCACCCCTTGCAGACGTCCTTTGGCCAGTAAGGCACCGTGCTGTTTGATGAGCGGGAAGAAGTGGGGGAGCCGGTCGGGATGGGCAGCCACCACCGCTTCGCCGAAGAGGGCACCGACTTTGGTACCACCGATGTAAAAGACATCGCATAGGCGGGCTATGTCGGGCAGTGTGACATCGTTGCCTTCGGCAGCCAGCGCATATCCCAGGCGTGCACCATCCATGTAGAGTGGGATGTGTGCCTCGTGGCATACAGTGCTGAGTGCTTTCAGTTCGGCCAACGTATAGGTGGTGCCATATTCTGTTGGTTGGGAGATATAGACCATGCCAGGTGCCACCATGTGCTCATAGGTCTCGTCGCGGTAGAATTCATCGATGTAATGTTTGACATCTTCGGCTTTCAGTTTCCCTTCCTGATGGGGGAGAACCAATACCTTGTGACCGGACGCTTCGATGGCTCCCGATTCGTGTACGTTGATGTGGGCGGTCTCGGCCGCCAGTACACCTTCATGACGTGCCAGCAGTGCGTCAATGACGGTGGCGTTAGTCTGTGTACCCCCTACCAGAAAATGCACCCGGGCCTCTTCAGGCAGACCGCAAGCCTTTTTAATCTTCCGTTTTGCTTCGGCCGTATAGGCATCGTTGCCGTAGCCTACAGTTTGTTCCAAGTTCGTCTCCATCAGTCGGTTCATCACGGCCGGATGGGCTCCTTCCATGTAGTCAGTGTCAAAATGTAGCATATCAATCCATTCGTTGAGTTAAGTTTTACTTTTAGGGAAACAGAGTGTGTTGCACCTCTTCGTTTCGGGTGACAAAGGTAAGAGAAAAATAGAATATAGGAAAGTATATGGCGGTCTCATTCTTTTTACTTATATTTGCGCAAGAAAGCAACTGTAAAGTTTAGTGCAAATGAAGAGATTCTCTATCGGTCTGTTGCCCCGTATCGTGATAGCTATCCTGCTGGGTATCTTGTTCGGCAATATATTGCCGGGTATGTTGGTGCGTCTGTTTGTGACGTTCAATGGCATTTTCAGTGAGTTCCTGAATTTTTCTATCCCTCTGATTATCGTCGGACTGGTGACGGTGGCCATTGCTGACATTGGCAAGGAGGCAGGGAGGATGCTGGTGGTAACGGCTTTGATAGCCTATGGCGCTACACTCTTCTCCGGCTTTCTTTCCTATTTCACCGGTGCAGCTTTGTTCCCTTCGCTGATAGAGCAGGGCATTCCGTTGGAAGAAGTGAGCGAAGCCAAGGGTATTGCTCCCTATTTCTCTGTCTCCATCCCTCCCTTGATGAATGTCATGACGGCTCTTGTTCTGGCCTTTACGTTGGGTTTGGGATTGGCCTACCTGAAAAGTGATGCCTTGAAGCAGGTAGCTCGTGACTTTCAGGAAATTATTGTGCGTACAATCAGTGCCGTGATACTGCCTTTGCTGCCGATCTACATATTTGGTATTTTTTTGAATATGACCCATTCGGGACAGGTGGTGACCATCTTGATGGTCTTCATCAAGATTATCGGTATCATCTTTGTACTGCATGTCCTGCTTCTGTTGTTGCAGTATGGGGTGGCCGGCCTTTTTGTGCATCGCAATCCCCTGCGCTTGTTAGGACGCATGTTGCCGGCTTACTTCACGGCGTTGGGAACCCAATCGTCTGCAGCTACCATCCCTGTGACTTTAGAGCAGACCAAGCGGAATGGTGTGTCGCCCGAGATAGCCGGCTTTGTCATTCCGCTCTGTGCCACCATTCATCTGTCGGGAAGCACCTTGAAGATTGTGGCTTGTGCGCAGGCTCTGATGATTATGCAGGGTATGCCTTACGACTTATCTCTGTTTGCGGGCTTCATCTTTATGCTGGGCATCACGATGGTAGCGGCTCCCGGCGTGCCGGGGGGTGCCATTATGGCTGCGTTGGGTATTTTGCAGTCGATGCTGGGCTTTGACGAGAGTGCCCAGGCATTGATGATTGCCCTCTACATCGCTATGGACAGTTTTGGTACGGCTTGTAACGTGACGGGTGACGGTGCTATTGCGTTGGTCATCGACCGTTTGATGGGACAGAAGTCCTTAAAGACCCAGCGGCCAGCCTGACAGGAACCAGCCGATAAACAGCAGTGTCCATGCCAGCAGGACACAGAGGGAGTATCGCCATGTATAGCTGAGCAACGTGGCATACGTGGCTTTCGGGTGATGCTGTTGCAGGTAAGTCAATACCAATGGCATATAATAGAGGAAAGGGGTGATGGCATTGGTGGCACTATCGCCGATGCGGAACGCACATTGTGTCACATCGGGTGCTATCCCTTTGTCGGCCAGTAAGGGCAGGAAAATGAAGGCCATGAAAGTCCATTTGGTACTGGCAGAAACCATCAGTAGATTGACAGCTGCTGTGAACATGATGAAAAGAATCAGCGTTCCGAGTCCGCTTAGTTGGGTGGAGGCAAGGTGGTCGGCTCCCCAGATAGCCCAGCAATAGTCTAAGCGCGAATGTTCCAAACAGGCAATCATCTGTGAAGCGAAGAAAGCCATGACGAAGTATCCGCCTAGCGAACGCATGGATTCGCCTAATCCCTCGATAACATCTCCGTCCGTACGGTAACGGCCTGCAGCAAATCCATATACCATACCCATCAGACCTATGCCGAATGACAATAGGAAGAGCAGGGCTGCCAGAAACGGGGAGTGAATCAGTCCGCCACTCACTCCCCGTAAGATGCCGTAGGGCGTACAAGTGAGCAATACAAGCAGTAAGGTGTAACTTCCACCGGCTATCCAGGCCGTTGTCATTGCTCTTCGCTCCTTGTGCGACAGCAGTCTCCAAGGTTCGTTGGGTATAGGGGGTTCTTGTCGTCTTAACCGTGGTAGCAGATGGCGATAGGTCACTGTATAGAGAACGCAAGCCAGTACACCTACCGATGTAGCCAGAAAGTAGTAGTTGCAGAGAGGGCCGCTTCTTCCGAATGATATGTCTGCCGTGTCTGCCACTTCACGTGTAGTGGCAGCTAACAACGGGTCGAGGGTACTCAGCAACAGGTTGGCACTATATCCGCACGACACCGAGACATAGGCTACTACGATGCCCCCCACCGGTGAGAGACCTACGGATTGAAAGAGTGAGGCGGCAATGGGGAGCAGTAGAATGTAGCCGGCGTCACCCACTACGTTGGAGAGCAGTCCGGTGAGGATAACGCTCCACACGATATGCCGCGGATGCCTGTCTGCGCCCGACCAGCGGCGGATGCAGGCATCGATGAGGCCTGAGTGACGAGCCACTCCCATGCCGAACATGGCTACGATGGTCATGCCTAATGGAGCGAATCCTGTGAAGTTGCTCACCACATGGCGCAGCATCCAGCGGAGCCCTTCCGGACTGAGCAGGCTCTGTACCCTCACCTCTTCGCCTGTCTGAGGGTGGGCTACACGTAGGCCGTAGATCTCAAAAATCCACGAAAGCAAGATGACTCCCAACGTCAGCAGGAAGAACATCGTGGCCGGATGAGGTATGCGCCGTTTGACTTTCATTGGCTGTCACTCTTTTCTGGTTGGATATAAAAAAAGTCTGGTGTGCTTTCGCACGTCAGACTTTCAATTCTCTCGTTAGTAGGGGGTTGAGCCGAAATTATTCAGCTACAACTGCGCTATCTGCTACTACAGTATCAGCTGCGGCTGCTTCTGCTGCTGCTTCAGCGGCTGCTGCCTCAACGGCTGCGATAGAATCAGCAATGCGGATAGAATCTGCTTCAGCGGCTGCCTTTTCTGCTGCTTTGTTACCACAAGATGCGAAAGATACTGCTACGATAGCTGCTGCCATCAAAACTAATTTTTTCATTTTCTTTTTACTTTAAAAAACGTAATACAATCAATTGCTTTATTAAAACGCTGCAAAGGTATGCACTTTTTAGATACGTTGTTCTCCGGAACCCTACTTTTTTTTATGTTTTTTTTGGAAGTCGAGCAAAAAAACATGTTATTCAGCAGATAAAGAGCCGATATAGCAGTGCTTTGCATTAGATGTGATTGTATAGGTAACGTTTGATGCTTCGCTTGGGTGTTTTCTCAAATTCTGTCGGATAGAGCTGTATGCGGCTTATCTTTTCGTATGCAGCTACACTGTTGTTCAGGGTTTTCAGGTTTTCGTCCATCACGGCCTTCAAACTCTCCGTGTTGTTCAGTCCTAGCGAGTCGAGTGCCTCGTAGTCGGCATAGACCAGGGCTACCAGTTTCTTGTCGCGTTCTACCACCAGACTTTCCAGTACGAAGGGCAGGTTGTTCAGCTTTGCCTCTATCTCTTCAGGGAAAATGTTCTGTCCGCTGGCTCCCAGTATCATCGTTTTGCTGCGGCCGCGGATATAGAGGTTGTTGTGTTCGTCCAGTGTGCCCAGGTCGCCTGTACGTAGCCAACCGTCTTCGGTGAAGACTTCACGGGTAGCCTCTTCATTCTTATAGTACCCTTTCATCACGTTTTCGCCCCGTACCTGTATCTCACCCAATGCGTCGTCGGGATTACTCTTGAAGATACGGGCTTCCATGATGCGGGGCAGTACCCGTCCGGACGAAGTAGGTATGAACTCGTTCCAAGGGGCATAGCTGATCAGCGGTCCACATTCGGTCATGCCATACCCGATGGTGAAGGGGAACTTGATGCGGTGGAAGAACTCTTCGACTTCGGGGTTGATGGCCGCTCCACCGATGATGACCTCCTTGAACCGTCCGCCCAGTGCATCGACCAGCCTCTTGCGTATCTGTCCGTATATCTGATTGTCCAGCAAGGGGATGCTGAGAGCCCACTTCATGGATTTCTTGTTGATAATGGGCTGAATTACGTTCTTGTAAATCTTTTCAATGACAAGCGGTACGGTAATAATCAGGTTGGGCTTTACCTCTTCGAAGGCTTTCATCAGAATTTTGGGAGAGGGAACCTTGCCAAGCAGGGTGACGTGGGTACCTACAGCCGTGGCTGTCAGGAAGTCGAAAGCACAACCGTACGCATGAGCCAAGGGCAGGAACGAGAGTACCTTTTCACCCCGTTTCAGCAGACCGGTTTGGATGCCAAAGGTCACGTTGCCTGCCAGATTGTTGCCGGTCAGCATGACACCTTTGCTGAAGCCTGTAGTACCCGAGGTGTAGTTCAGCAACATCACTTTGTCGTTCGACAATTCTGTGTAGACAACATCCTCCCGATGGAATCCGTTCGGATATTTTTCCTCCATCTCGGTGTCAGTCTGTTTGACAAACGATTGGATGGTCTCGCCGTCACGCTGAAACAGTACGTGGAAATCGGTCAGTGAAAATACCCCGCGCAGACCTGTCAACCGTTCTTCTTCCAAACGTTCCCAGATGGTGTCGCTGGTGAAGAGGAAGACGGACTCCGAGTGGTTGACAATGTGGTGTACATCGTTGGGGTGGAAATCTTGCAGGATGGGGACTACAATGCCGCCATAGGTAATGGTGGCCATGTAGGCGATGCACCAGCGGGCATTGTTTTTCCCGATGATGGCTATCCTGTCGCCTCGCCGCAGTTGGCAGTGTTTGAACAGCAGGTGCAGACGGGCTATCTGTTGGGCTACTTCGCCATAGGTATAACTCTCTTTTTCACCATAATTCGTATAGCAGGGAAGATCCCAATTCTCGCGGAAACTGTGTTCGTACAGTTTGATGAAATTCTCTTGTATCATGACATGTTTTTGGATGATTTTTGCAAAAGTAGCCATTTTCTAATAATAATCCGTACATTTGCACCATAAAAGTGTTAGAAAGGATATGATAGATACCCAATCGTTTCAAGACAAGACGGCCGTATACTATACACTGGGCTGCAAACTGAACTTCGCGGAGACCTCCACCATCGGGCAGATGCTGAAGGAGGCAGGTATACGTACTGCCCGCAAAGGAGAACGGGCAGACATTTGTGTGGTGAATACCTGCTCGGTGACGGAAGTTGCCGACAAAAAGTGCCGCCAGGCCATACACAAGCTGGTGAAGCAGCATCCGGGAGCCTTTGTGGTGGTGACCGGCTGCTATGCTCAGCTGAAGCCCGATACCGTGGCGAAGATTGAAGGAGTGGATGTGGTGCTGGGGGCCGAACAAAAGCAGGATTTGATGCATTATCTTGGTAATTTGCAGAAGAAAGATGCCGGTGAGGCTTTCACATCACCCTTGAAAGAGATTCGTTCGTTTGTCCCCTCCTGTTCGCGAGGCGACCGTACCCGTTTCTTTTTGAAGGTGCAGGACGGATGCGACTATTATTGTTCGTACTGTACGATTCCTTTTGCCCGAGGACGTAGCCGCAATGGCAGCATCCGCTCGTTGGTAGAGCAGGCCAGGCAGGCAGCTGTGCAGGGAGGGAAGGAGATTGTGCTGACGGGTGTCAACATCGGCGATTTCGGTAAGAGCACCGATGAGACCTTTTTTGATTTGGTGAAGGCACTGGATGAGGTAGAGGGAATCGAACGGTATCGCATCTCTTCCATCGAACCCAATCTGCTGACCGATGAGATTATCGACTACGTCGCTCGTTCGCGCCGTTTCATGCCTCACTTCCATATCCCCTTGCAGGCCGGTTGCGACGAAGTGCTTCAGCTGATGCGCCGTCGCTATGATACTGCGCTGTTTGCATCGAAGATAGAAAAAATCAAGGCGGTGATGCCCGATGCATTCATTGGGGTGGATGTGATTGTGGGAACACGTGGTGAGACGGACGATTACTTCCGGCGGGCGTATGACTTTATCAGTGGACTGGACGTGACGCAGCTGCACGTCTTCAGTTACTCAGAGCGTCCGGGTACGCAGGCACTCAAAATTGACCACGTGGTGGCACCGGCCGAGAAACATCGCCGCAGTCAGGCGTTGTTGGAGTTGTCCGACAGGAAAACGCATGCTTTCTATGAACGCCACATCGGGCAGACTATGCCTGTGCTGTTGGAACGTCCGAAGCCCGGTGCTCCGATGCATGGCTTTACACCTAATTATATACGTGTGGAGGTTCCTCATGACGATGCGCTCGACAATCAGGTGGTTTCAGTCCGTTTGGGGCAGTTCAATGCCGACGCCACGGCTTTGCTGGGAATAATTGTTAATGGTTGATGGATATGTTTCGGATTGTTTATTGGTTGACCTATGCAGGTATGTGGCTGTTGGCCCTGCTACCTTTCCGGCTGCTCTATGTCTTGTCGGACGGATTGTACCTGCTGATGCGTTACGGAGTCCACTATCGACGGAAAGTGGTACGTACCAACTTGAGAAACTCTTTCCCCGAAAAAGAGGAGAGGGAGCTGCGCGAGATAGAGCGTAAGTTCTATCATTATCTGTGCGACTATATGTTGGAGGAGGTGAAGACGTTGCGTATCTCGTTTGACGAACTGACCCGTCGGATGTTGTACGAGAACAAGGAACAGTTTCTGGAGATGGTTGAGCGTCACGGGGGGATTGTACTGCTTATCCCTCATTATGCCAACTTCGAGTGGATTATCGGGATGGGTAGTATCATGCAGAAGGGCGATTTGCCGATTCAGGTCTATAAGCCGTTGCACAATCCTTTTCTGGACCGCCTTTTTATACGCATCCGTTCCCGTTTTGGCGGCTACAATGTCCCCAAGCACTCGACAGCCCGTGAAATCATCCGGCTGCGTCGGGCTGGGAAGCGGATGGTGGTGGGATTGATTACCGACCAGTCGCCCAACCCTAGAGAGGCTCACTATTGGACCACATTCCTCCATCAGGATACCGTCTTCATGGACGGAGCAGAGCGCATAGCCAAGATGATGGACTTCCCCGTCTTCTATTGCGAGTTGCAACGTATCAGCCGCGGTCACTGCCGCGTACGTTTTGACTTGCTGACCGATACACCCAAGCAGACGGCGGAAGGTGAAATCACCGAGCTTTTTGCCCGAAGGCTGGAGCTGACCATCCGTAGGGATCCGCCCTATTGGTTCTGGTCGCATAAACGATGGAAGCGGAAACGAAACTGAATGTGGATTGAAAAGAAACAGATGTCATGAATGCCGTCGTCATATTGAATTGGAACGGAAGCCGGATGCTTCGTCAGTTCCTTCCCTCTGTAGTACGATTTACCGAGGCTGAAGGGGCTTGTGTCTATGTAGCCGACAATGGCTCGACCGATGATTCGGTGGAGCTGCTTCGTCGTGAGTTTCCCACGGTTCGTCTCATCCTGCTGGATGCAAACCATGGTTTTGCCGAAGGATACAATTTGGCGTTGCGCCAGGTGGAAGCCGAATATGTGGTGTTGCTCAACTCGGATGTTGAGGTTACAGAAGGATGGCTTCATCCGCTGACCGACTATCTGGACTGTCATCCCGAGGCGGTTGCCTGCCAGCCCAAGATACGCAGTTGGCATAAGAGGAACTGTTTTGAATATGCCGGAGCTGCCGGCGGATTTATCGACCGCTATGGCTATCCCTTCTGCAGAGGACGACTGATGGGAATGGTGGAGGAGGATAGGGGGCAATACGATGAGGTGATTCCTCTCTTTTGGGCAACGGGTGCTGCCCTCTGCATCCGCTTGAAAGAGTATCTGGAGGTAGGAGGACTGGACGGACGTTTCTTTGCCCACATGGAAGAGATTGACTTGTGCTGGCGATTGCGCTCGCGCGGACGTCGCATTGTCTGCATTCCACAGAGCACGGTCTATCATGTAGGTGGGGGAACCTTGCGGAAGGAGAATCCGCACAAGACCTTCTTGAACTTCCGCAACAATCTGCTGATGTTGTATAAAAACCTGCCTGATGCAGAGTTGCGCACCGTCATGCGCGTGCGTTGCCTGCTCGACTATGTGGCAGCCTTTTCCTTCCTGCTGAAAGGAAACGTGGCCAATGCCCGAGCCGTATGGCAAGCCCGCCGGGAGTTTCATAGGATGCGCCCCTTGTTCACCTCCTCCCGTCGGGTCAACCTTCAATCGGCTACGCAAGCCGATATCCCCGAGCGTAGCCGTTTCAGTCTGCTTGTCGCTTTTTACTTGTTGGGGAAGAAACGTTTCAGTCAGTTGAGCCGGTAGGCCTTATCGGGAGCGGATGATTTCCACACCGGCCGATTCGATGTCTGCTCCCATGGGCGGGTTGCGTTTCATCAGTGACAATTCTACCGCTTCGACGGCAGGGAATTGGCGAAACAGCTGTTCCACCATCCGTCCGGCCACCCGTTCCAGCAGGCGGCTGGGGTGGGCCATCTCCGCTTTCAGTGTCTCATAGACATCCGCGTAGCTCACGGTGTCGGTTACCTCGTCGCTTGCCATGGCACGGCTGATGTCAACCTTCAGGCGGAGGTTGACTGTAAATTCATTGCCTACCAACGCTTCCTGAACGCCTACCCCATGGTAGGCGTGGAAGCGTATGTTGTTCAGTACAATGTAGCTGCTTTCCATGGATGGGTCACTTCAGCAGTTTTTCGGGATCCAGGTGGTCGGCTTCAATATCCTTGAAGTAGCGGTATGTACCCACTTTCAGTTCGTCGGTGGCTGCGTCATCGCATACGATGATGCCGTGCTGGTGCATCTGCAGGGCACTGATGGTCCACATCTGCATCACCGGGCCTTCAACCGCATGATACAGGGCACGCGCTTTGTTGTGTCCGTTGACGATAATCATCACCTCGCGGGCATCCATCACCGTACCTACTCCTACGGTCAGTGCCGTTTTGGGAACCTTGTTCACATCGTTGCCGAAGAAGCGTGAGTTGGCAATGATGGTATCGGTAGTCAGCGTCTTCTGCCGTGTGCGCGATGTGAGTGACGAACCCGGCTCGTTGAAGGCGATATGTCCATCCGGCCCGATGCCTCCCATGAAGAGGTCTACACCGCCATACGATTTGATTTTCTCCTCAAAGCGTGCACATTCAGCATCCAGGTCAGCCGCATTGCCATTCAGGATGTTCGTGTTCTCAGGAAGAATGTCTATGTGGCTGAAGAAGTTGTTCCACATGAATGAGTAGTAGCTTTCCGGATGTTCCTTGGGAAGCCCTACATATTCATCCATGTTGAATGTCACCACATTGCGAAAAGAGATGACTCCCTGTCTGTTCAGGTCAATCAGCTCCTTGTACATGCCCAGTGGAGAAGATCCGGTGGGACATCCCAGTACGAACGGCTTTTCCGGAGTGGGGTTGGCAGCCTTGATTTTGGCAGCCACATAACAGGCTGCCCATCGCGATACGGATTGATAATCCGGCTGAATGATTAATCTCATAGTTGTGTTGTTTTAACGTTATTGTCTATCCTTCTTCAAGCGGTTGGCCATGGCACGTGCCAGGTTCTCGCATTGTTGGTAAG
The DNA here is from genome assembly GCA_945641355.1 of uncultured Mediterranea sp. GTDB lineage: Bacteria > Bacteroidota > Bacteroidia > Bacteroidales > Bacteroidaceae > Bacteroides. Next base: position 17,349 of record CALZEQ010000033.1, read on the forward strand.
TAATCTCCTTCATGGCTTGCTTCATCTCCACCGGCTCACCTACAATCTCCAGCTTGCTCTTTTCGGCAAATTCGCCGATGCGCTTCACGGCTGCACCTGCCCAGCAGAAAGAGCCGAAGTAGCCCAGATAGCGTCCTTTCACTTCGCGTACTTGGATTTTGGAGAGCAGTGACTCTATCTCGGGATAAATCTGGTTGCTGTAGGTAGGAGAGCCGACGATGAGTCCGCGATATTTGAATATATCCATCAGGATGTACGACGGATGGCTTTTGCTCACGTTGTGCATCACGATGTTTCGGATGCCTTGTGCCGACAGCTCGGCAGCTATGGTTTCGGCCATTTGCTCGGTGTTGCCATACATCGTGCCATAGGCAATGACCACACCCTCCTCGGCTTCGTAGCGGCTCAGCCGGTCGTATATGCCTACCACACGGGCTATATTCTCCGTCCAGACCGGTCCGTGTGTCGAACAGATGGTCGTGATGGGCAGATTGCCCAGTTTGGCCAATGCCTTCTGAACCGGATTGCCATATTTGCCTACAATGTTCGAGTAGTAACGCACCATTTCGTCCCAATAGCGGTCCAGATGGATGCGTGTGTCAAGGAATCCGCCATCCAGTGTGCCGAAGCAGCCGAAGGCATCGCCGGCAAACAGTACTCCCTCTGTCTCGTCAAAGGTCATCATCGTCTCCGGCCAGTGCACCATCGGGGTCAGGTAGAAGCACAGTTTGTGGTGTCCCAGTGCCAGAAAGTCACCGTCTTTCACCACATACTGTTCGCCCGTCACGCCGTAGAATCCCTCTATCATGCCAAAGGTCTGTTTGTTGCCTACGATGATGATATCGGGGTAGTGTTGCTTGATGAGGCGGATAGAACCGGAGTGGTCGGGCTCCATATGGTTGATAATCAAGTATTGGATGGGTCGTTCGCCGATGATACTTTTAATCTTGCGCAGGTATGTCTCAAAATAGCAGACATCCACCGTATCGACCAATGCCACGGTTTCATCGTCTATCAGATAAGAATTGTATGATACGCCGTATGGCAAGGGCCACATTCCCTCAAACAGGTGCTTGTTGCGGTCGTTTACTCCTACGTAGTGGATTTTTCCTTTTACCAGTGTCTTTTCGTTCATTGTCATTCTATGTATTGATGTTTTTGTTTATGTTCTTGTTTCAAAGCTCTCTTTCTTGTCGGATGATTCCTTGACAGGAATAACAACAATTTGAACGCAAAGTTAGTTCTTTTTTCTCATATAATAATTTATATGTATGGTAAATAGTACGCTCAAATAGGGAAAAAACTGCCTCTTTCTTCTATGGGGCATACCTTCTTCCCTGATAGGCACCCCGTTCCTTCATCCGCTTTTGCAGGCGATGATTGAATTCATAGTTTTTCAGTCCCCAGTCAGGTGCCAGCAACAGTTCCTTGGGCGATTGCGAGAGGAACCGTTCCAGTACTAAATCCGGTCGTAAGTGCTCCACATAGTCAATCACCAATGCGATATATTCATCTACATCAAACAGGTGAAATTCCTGCGGACACCGTTCATACTCTGTTGCCATGCGGGTACCTCGTATCAGTTGCAGCTGATGCATTTTCAGGGTAGTCAGTGGCAGATGCGATAGCGTGGTGGCCTGTTTCACCAAGTCGTCATGCCGTTCGCCGGGCAGTCCCAAGATGACATGGCCTCCGGTCAGTATTCCACAGGCAGCAGTCCGTTCTACCGTCTCTTGCGTGGTTCGGAAGGTGTGCCCCCGGTTGATGCGGTGTAGCGTCTCGTCGTTACAGCTCTCTATGCCATATTCCACCAGCAGAAAGGTCTCCTTGTTCAGCTCCTCCAGGTAGTGCAGCAGTGCATCGGGCATGCAGTCAGGGCGTGTACCGATGACCAGTCCCACCACATCCTCTACGGCCAGTGCCTCTTCATATTTCCGCTTCAAAACCTCCAATTCATCATACGTATTGGTGTAGGCCTGGAAGTATGCCAAGTATTTCATTTGTGGATATTTATAGGCAAAGAATCGTTTCCCTTCCTCCAGTTGTTGGGCAATGCTCTTTTCCGTCCGGCAATAGTCGGGGTTGAAGGTCTGGTTGTTGCAGTAGGTACATCCTCCATATCCTGTCCGTCCGTCCCGGTTGGGGCAGGTAAATCCGGCGTTAATCGAAATCTTCTGTACCTTATAGGGGAAGTGCTTCCGTAGGAAAGACGGAAAGTCATTGTATAAAAAAGGAGGGTTATTCATGATGTTTCATATACTATGCTTGTAGCTTTTGGTATTACTGCGGGACAAACATACAAAAAAAGCATGTAAAAGCCATACGAATCGTATGATAAATCAAATGAAATCCACGTTTCTTTCATTTAAATACATCTCTATATGCTTTTGTTTTTGTAGTATCCTCAGGGTGTCTGAGTATATGATTTGGGGTAGCACCCAACAGTAGCTTTAAAATAGCGGCTATTGATAATCAGTGGATTATATAAAATCCCGTCTACTCATTCATTCAATGGGGTGCTGTTTCACGTGGCGACGGCGAGGAGGATGCACTCTCTTCGCCGTCGCTCAATTTATCGGGCCAGGTCCTCCTTCAGGTGGCAGATGGCCTTGTCGGCATCACCTTGGTATTCGTTGAGCAAGGTGACGAAGCGGCTGCCGATGATGGCACCCGAGGCGTGAGCGCAGGCCGCTTCGAAGGTCTGTCGATTGCTGATGCCGAACCCTACCATGCGGGGATTGCGCAGCTGCAGTTCCTCGACACGGCGGAAGTAGGCCTGCTTCCGGGCATCGAAGTCGTGTTGTGCCCCGGTAGTAGCGGCACTGGACACCAAGTAGATGAAGCCGCCTGTGTGGGCATCGATGTCGCGAATACGTGCTTCGCTGGTTTCGGGGGTGATGAGCATGATGACGCGGATGTCATAGCGCAGGGCAATGGCCTTGTAGCTGGCTTCGTAGTCGCGGAACGGCAGGTCGGGGATGATGACTCCGTCGATGCCGCAGGCTACGCACTCGCGGCAGAAGGCTTCGAACCCGAACTGCATGATGGGATTGAGGTAGCCCATTAGGATGAGGGGGATACGTACCTGCTGGCGGATGTCCCGCAACTGGCTGAAGAGGAGGCGGAGCGACATGCCGTTGCGCAGGGCGCGTGTGGCAGCCTCTTGTATGACAACACCGTCGGCCATGGGATCGCTGAAGGGTATGCCTATCTCCACCATGTCCACTCCGTTGCGCGCCAAGGCGCGGATTACATCGGCTGTCCCCTCCAGAGTGGGGCATCCGGCGCAGAAGTAGATGGAGAGCAGGTTGTGGGGGGTCTCCTGGAAAAGTTGGTCAATTCTATTCATAATCGTTTCGTTTATATGTAATGTTATTTTTACATCAACAGATTGGTTGAATGTGTGATGAATTGTTTTTTATGTGTCAACTCTACACGTTGTTCGGTCTCAGTATGGCGGAACGGCTCCAGTTCCTGTAGGAACAGACGGAGGCGTTCCACATCCTTGATGCCGGCCGAGGTCTCGAAGCGGCTGTTCAGGTCGATGCCTGCTAACAGCGGATGACGCAGGTCGCACAGGTCCGGAGCACTGGTGGGTCCGATGCCTCCGCTTAGCAGAAAGGAGGTCTGTCCCTCGTAATGCTGCAGCAGTTCCCAGTTGAACGTCCGGCCACTGCCTCCGTATGCCTGACACTTGGTGTCGAACAGAAAGTAGCGGCAGATGCCCTCGTAGGCCGATGTGGCCTGCAGGTCACTTACGTCAGAGATTGCGAAAGCCTTGATGAGGGGCAGTCCGCACGTGGTGTGGAGCGAACGACAATAGTCGGGCGATTCGTGGCCATGCAGCTGGATGTAATGCAGACCGAAACGGGCGGCTTGCTGTACCACTTCATCCTGCGTGGCGTTGACAAATACACCTACACGCCGGGCACGGGTGGGCAGGTAGTCTGGCAGACTGCACACACAGCGGGGCGAGCGGGGATAGAAGATGAATCCCAGCAGGTCCACACCCAGCGATTCTACCTGACGGATGTTGGCGGCATCGGTCATGCCACAGACTTTGACTATCGGTTTCATGAGAGTGAGCGGATGAATTGGTGTAGTGTCTCTCCCGGACGGGGAGTCTTCATGAAGGCTTCACCCATCAGGAAGCCCCTGTAGCCTGCCTGCCGCAGTTGCAGCACGGTGTCGGGGCGTGACAGTCCGCTCTCCGATACCAGCAACGGCAGTGTATCGGTGGAGGCGTGCTGTGTGAGCGACCGGACCTGACGTTGCAGATTTTCGGCCAGACGGAAGGAGGTCTCGACATCGGTGACAAAGCTGCCCAGATGGCGGTTGTTGACACCCACCATGTCGGGGGCGGCGGACAGGTAGGCCAGTTCGGACTCGCTGTGTATCTCCAGCAGTACCTCCAGTCCCAGCCGATGGGCATAGGCCGTGAGAGCCTCACATCGCTGGGGGGTGAGGCAGGCAGCTATCAGCAGCACGGCATCGGCACCCACAATGCGGGCCTGCAGCAACTGATATTCGTCAATGATGAACTCTTTGCGCAGGATGGGTATCTGGACGCGGGAACGGGCTGTGCGGACATCGTGCAGTGTGCCGCCAAAGTAGTGCTCGTCTGTCAGGATGGAGAGGGCGGTTGCTCCTGCCGCCTCGTAGGCGGCAGGAATCTCTTCGGCACGAGCTTCTTGTTTAATCCATCCTTTGGAGGGAGAGCGTCGCTTGAACTCGGCAATGATGCCGCTGGGCGAGGTGGCCAGTGCCTGCTTCATGCTGCGGGGAACGCACGTCGGTGCCTGCAGCAGCGCATCGGCTGCGTGCTGCAGCTGGTCGGGCGTGACAATCTGCTTCTGGGCCTCTACCTCCGTCCGTTTGTGTGCCACTATTTCAGAGAGTATATCTTTCATGTGTGTACGGGGTTATCAGCAGTTCAGTTCAATGAATTTCTTCAGCGTGGCCAGTGCCTTGCCGCTTTCTAATGACTCGCGTGCCTTGCCGATGCAGGTCTCGATGTCCAGTTGCGGTTCCATCACCTGGATGGCGAATGCGGCATTCAGCAGCACGCACTGGGTCTGTGCGGGCGTGGCACAGTTGTTCAGCACGTTGTCAAAGATGCGGGCGGCCTCCTCCTTGCTCTGTCCGCCATACAGCTCTTCGCTGCGGGCCATGCCGAATCCCAGTTCCTGCGGGCGGTAGATGTGTTCGGCAGTGCGGGTCATCACCTTGAACTCGCTGGTAAGTGAAATCTCGTCATATCCGTCCAGACTGTTGACTACGGCAAAGTCGATGCCGAGCCGGTAGAAGACGTTGGTATAGAGACGCATCTGGCTGAGGTCGGCCACACCCAGCAGCTGATAGGAGGGACGGCAGGGGTTGACCAAGGGACCCAGCAGGTTGAAGAGGGTGCGTACGCCCAGTGCCTTGCGGACAGGGCCTACCGACTTCATGGCCGGATTGAAGAGCTGGGCATGGAGATAGGCCATGTTGCACTGTTCGATGGAGCGCCGGAGGCGGTCGGCATCGTTGGTGAAGCGCACGCCGTGTTGCTCTATCACGTTGCTGGCACCGCTCACCGAGGTGGCTCCGTAGTTGCCGTGCTTGGCCACCTTGTAGCCGGCACCGGCCACGACGAAGCAGGCGCAGGTCGATATGTTGAAGGTATTCTTGCCGTCGCCGCCTGTGCCCACAATGTCGATGGGGCGATACGGAGCGAAGTCAATGGGAACACGGGTTTCCATCAGTGCCTGACGGAAGCCGAGCAGTTCGTCCACGGTGATACCGCGCAGCTGGAATACGCTGAGCAGGGCAGCTATTTGTGCGTCGGGATAGTGCCCTTGGGTGATGTTGAGCAGTATTTGTCTGGTCTCTTCCGAAGAGAGCTCTTCGTGGTTAAAGAGACGGTTCAGTATGGTTTTCATTGATGCAGTGGTTTTTTAATGTTCTATATAGTTCTGGATAATCTGTTTTCCCTGTGGGGTCAGTACCGATTCGGGATGGAACTGGATGCCGTGGATATCGTACCGGCGGTGGCGCAGAGCCATAATCTGTCCTTCGGGACTAGTGGCGGTGATGGCCAGTTCTGCAGGAAACTGATCGGTATCTACCACCCAGGAGTGGTACCGTCCGGCCGCTATCTTCTCGGGCAGTCCGTCGAAAATGTAGTCAGGCTCGTCCGCCCGTAGCCGGACGGGTGTCTGTATGCCGTGAAACACGTCGCTCAGATTGGTCAGCCGGCCTCCAAACACCTCTCCGATGGCCTGATGGCCCAGACAGACGCCCAGCATGGGTTTACGTCCCGCATAGTGGCGGATGACGTCCGTCAGCAGGCCTGCCTCCCGGGGTATGCCGGGGCCGGGCGAAAGGATTATCTTGTCAAACACGTCCAGCTCCTCTATCCGGAAACGGTCGTTGCGTATCACCGTTACCTCAGCCCCTGTCTCCTTCACCAGATGGGCCAGGTTGTAGGTGAACGAATCGTAGTTGTCTATGATTACAGTTTTCATATATGTATATATCGTTATGTGGCTACTCAGTATTTACATCCGTTCGGCTTCGGCGATGGCTTTTTTCAGTGCGCCCAGCTTGTTGTTGACCTCTTGCAGTTCGTACTCCTCGTTGCTCTTGGCCACGATGCCGCCTCCGGCTTGGAACCACAGCACCCCGTTGCGGCTTACAAAGGTGCGGATGGTGATGGCTTGGTTTAGCGATCCGTTCAGCCCGATGAAACCGATGCAGCCGCCGTAGGCACCCCGGTTGTGAGGTTCCAGCTCGCTGATGAGTTGCATGGCACGCACCTTCGGTGCACCGCTCAGCGTGCCGGCCGGGAAGGTGTCAATGAAGGTTTTGATGGGGTCGGCATCGTCATTCAGCGTACCGCCTACACGGCTCACCAGATGGATGACGTGGCTGTAGAACTGCATCTGTTTGTAGAAGTCCAGGTGTACGTGGTGGCAGTTGCGCGACAGGTCGTTGCGTGCCAGGTCCACCAGCATCACGTGCTCGGCGTTCTCCTTCGGGTCGTCGTGCAGGTATTGTGCGTTGATGGCATCTTGCTTGGCATCACCGGTGCGTCGGGTGGTACCCGCTATAGGGTCGATGTAGGCCTGTCGGCCCTCGATGCGGCAATGGGTCTCGGGTGAGGAGCCGAAGATGCGGAAGCCTCCGAAGTCGAAGTAGAACAGATAGGGCGAGGGGTTGATGCTGCGCAGGGCGCGATACAGCTTGAAGTCGTCACCCGTATAGCGTTGCTCGAAGCGGCGCGACAGCACAATCTGAAATACATCCCCACGCAGGCAGTGGGCGATGCCCTGCCGGATGTTGGCCTTGTGCTGCTCGTCGGTCAGGGACGATGTGGTTTCACCTACGGCATGAAAGTCGTAGAGCGGGCAGGCGGTGCGGTGTATGGCCTGCTGTATAGTGTCCAATGTGCTCTCCTCGCCCTCGGGCACCATCTCCAGCAGCAGCATCTCGTTCTTGAAGTCGTTGAATACAATCAGGTATCTGTAGAGGATGTAGAGTATGTCGGGCGCATCGTTTCGGCTTTCGCGGCTGTCCTTCACGGGAATCTCCTCGAAGTAGCGCACGGCATTGAACGAGGTGTATCCGTACAGTCCGCAGTAGCGGCTGTATTCACCACTTACTTGGAAGCGGTGGATGAAGCCGTTCAGTGCATCCTCTACCCGGTAGCCGGGTTGCAGCGGGTGTTCCTCGCGGCTTTCGTCGGGCAGGCGCATCACGGCTGTGCCGTGCTCTATGCCGATGCTGGCTACGGGGCACAGCCCGATGAAGGAGCGGTTGTTCTCGCTGCCGTGGTAGTCCGAGCTCTCCATCAAGGCACTTTGTGGAAAGAGGTCGCGCACTTTCAGATAGCAGCTGACGGGGGTATGCAGGTCACCCAGCACGGTGCGGCTGACGGTATGATAACGGTATGTTTTCATAATTCACAATTTATAGTTCATAATTCTTTAAATAGGTCTCTATGTCCTTGTCACCGCGTCCGGATACGGTGAGTACCACCATGTCTGTGGGTTTGAAGGCTATCTTGCCCAGGGCACCCAGTGCATGGGCACTCTCCAGCGCAGGGATAATGCCCTCCAGGCGGGTCAGTTCGTAGGCTGCACGGATGGCTTCGTCGTCGTTCACGGCCAGCACCATGGCCCGCTTCTGCTTGGCCAGATGGGCGTGAAACGGTCCGATGCCCGGATAGTCCAGTCCGGCCGAAATGGAGTAGGGCTCTTCTATCTGTCCGTCCTCGTTCTGTATCACGTAGGTGCGGGCACCGTGGATGATGCCCATCTTGCCCAGGGCGATGGTGGCGGCTGTCATGCCTGTGTCAATGCCTTTGCCGCCGGCTTCGGCCAGTACAATCTGCACGTTGGGATTGTCCACATAGTGATAGATGGTGCCGGCGGCATTGCTGCCTCCGCCTACGCAGGCTATCAGGTAGTCGGGGGTGTCGCGTCCCTCCTTTTCCAGCAACTGCTTTTTAATCTCCTGGCCGATGACCGATTGCAGGCGGGCCACCATGTCGGGATAGGGATGCGGCCCTACGGTAGAGCCGATGATGTAGTAGGTATCGGCCGGATGGCAGCACCAGTCGCGGATGGCCTCGTTGGTAGCGTCCTTCAGGGTCATGTTGCCGCTGGTTACAGGTACTACGGTGGCTCCCAGCATCTTCATCTTCTCCACGTTGATGTGCTGGCGTTCCACGTCTGTCTTGCCCATGTACACCACACACTCCATGCCCATCAGCGCACAGACGGTAGCCGTAGCCACGCCGTGCTGTCCGGCACCGGTCTCGGCAATGATGCGTTGCTTGCCCATGCGACGTGCCAGCAGAATCTGGCCGATGGTGTTGTTGATTTTGTGTGCTCCGGTATGGTTCAGGTCTTCCCGCTTCAGGTAGATGCGGCAACCATACTTCTCAGAGAGCCGATGGGCCAGGTAGAGGGGCGAGGGGCGTCCCACATAGTCCCGTAGCAACTGGTCGAACTCTTGTTGGAACGACTCGCTTTGTAGCACCTTCAGATAGTTGTCCTGCAACTCTTCCACACATTTGTGCAGTATCTCGGGGATGTAAGCCCCGCCGAATTCTCCGTAATATCCTTCTTTGTCAACTAAGTAACTCATTTTATTATTGTATTATGGTTCTTTCTATTTCTATTTGCTTTCAGTGGCCGGTGTCCGTTGGGGCACCAAAAAACCAGAAAGCCCTGCCGCAGGTGCGGCAGGGCTTTCTGGTTCCATCTTTATTTGATATAGGTACATACGAGCGCTGCTCCCTTACGACTGTCGGAGTTGTAACGGGCGCCACCACCAATATGTATTCTTAATCATTGCTTTCATTGTCTTTTTTTTGTTTTATCGGGACAAATATAGACAGTTTGTTTTTATTAGCAAAATAATGCCGACTTTTTTTTGCTATTATGAACAATTTTGTAGATGCTTTGTTGAATATTTACGGGCATATCTATGGAAATGTTCGGGAAATGATGTATCTTCGCAAGAAACAAGAAGTATTATGAAAGGAATCAGTTATTCATTTTTGCGAGCCGTATGTGCTCTGGTTATGGGTCTGTTGTTGGTCATGTTTCCCGAACAAGCCGGCAACTATCTAGTCATCACCATCGGAGTGGTTTTCATGGTGCCTTCATTGATAGGCTTGATAGCCTACTTTACGCAGGATGCCGCCGTGCGCTGCCGTTTCCCCGTAGAGGGAGTCGGCAGTCTGCTGTTTGGCTTGTGGCTGGTTATCATGCCGGGATTTTTTGCCAACTTGCTGACTTTCGTATTGGGCTTTATCCTGCTGATGGGTGGCATACAGCAAATCGCTTCACTGATGGCAGCCCGTCGTTGGACGGTGGTTCCATGGGGCTTCTATCTGCTGCCGGTATTGATATTGGTGGCTGGGTTGGTGGCCTTGTTCAATCCGATGGGTGTGCAGCGTACCACGTTCCTGATACTGGGTATCAGCTCGCTGCTTTATGCGCTGATTGAGTTGCTCAACTGGTTTAAGTTCATGCGCCTGTGTCCGAAGCAGGGGGCAGAAAACGTTGCATCCCCAACGTCGATAGGCGACATTGAGGATGCAGAGATTATAGAGGATTGATATCGGTGGGCTTATTCGTCCAGCCACTGGCGGATGAGGCTCTTTATCTTCTCTTGGGTAGCCTCCGGCATGGTATGAATGCGTGCGCGGTGGCTGCCTCCGGGCTGGATGAAGACGTGCGTGTTCTGTTTGCCCTTCAGCCAGGTGACGCCGGCTGCTGTCCAGGGGTCGTTCTCGCCATAGATGAAAATCATCTTCGGGTCGTTCTTCTTCAGATATTTGGTTATCTTGCGTCCCAGTGTCTTGTCGAAAGGCATTCCCTTCAGTTCGGCGGGGAGCATCAGACGCTCCAGATACCCTTTGGCAGAGGTGATGGAGAGATACTGCTTGAACGGACGGGTATCGTAGCCGTAGTAGCCCAACTCGCGGGCGGCCTGTACGAAGAATGACTCTTCGGAACTGCCGTTGGCAAAGTAGCTGGGTTCGCTGATGTCCAGCAGGTGGGCAAAGATGGCGTCATCGTCAGCTGTGGATGCCGGAATGGTGGTAAGGGGAGTGCCCCACTGCCACAAGGCAAACGAATACTCCAACACGCAGAAATCCAGAATCTCTTCAATCGGGGCATTGAACCGATATCCCTTCTCATTGCAGTACTTTTCAAATCGGGGCAGCAAGGTGGCCTTGCGCTTCAGCACCTCCAGCTGGAACTCTTCTATCTTCTGCCGGTCTGCCGGTGTGGAGATGTGACGGATGAAAGGTTCGTGACGGCCATCTTCCACGCCGTAGCACAGGGGAGCCACGTAGGGCACGGAGATGTCTACATCATCGGGATAGAATGTGCGGTACAGCATGGTAGTCTGTCCGCCCTTGCTGATGCCGGTGGCTATCCACTTGCCGGGGTAGAGGCTGCGCAACGCCTCGCGGATGGCATGAAGGTCGTCTGCACTGTTCTCTGCCGTCAGGTACTGCCAGTCTTTGGGAGTAGGGGTCGATTCCAGGAAGTAGCGGTACTCTACAAATACCATGTTGGCATCGAACAGCTTGGAAATCTCTTCGCGATACTTGGCATTCAGGGCGTAGGCGGCACCGTAGCCTTCTGTCACCAGTACGGTGGGGCGGTCGAAACCTACATGTGAGATGATGACCCGTTGGCTGAAACTGCCCTTTTCGGGGTGCTTGTGGTCCAGCGGTTGGGTGAAGCGTGTCAGATACTTTTCGGTGAATTCGGTGCTCTGCAACGGTTTGATTTCGGTAATGGCAGCTACGCCCTGCAGCTTCTGTTGCAATGTGCTCTGTGCAGCCAGGGTGGTGGCCATCGTCAGCAATGTCCAGCAGAGGAACATGTGACTATAGAAACGTAATTTGTTCATGGTGATAAACGTTTAGTGTGAATAGATTCTGTTTTGGATGGAGAATGTCAGTTTTGGTATTCTCCCTTGGCAAAGGCAATCCCTCGGTTGATATAATCCAAAAAGGGTTTGGTGCTTTGGAACAGCTGCGCCGTGCGCTGCACGAGTCCTTCTTGAGAGACGAAATCATCGCTCAGACTGCGGCACAGACAGAAGGTCTTCAGCCGGATGTATTCGGCGTAGGGAGCATCGGCCGCAAAACCTTTTGGGTTGCGCTTCAAGGCTCCGTCCCGATCCAGTACAAAGCCCGACTCCGCCTGCTGCAGCGTGCGCTCAAAGTCGCCCTCTCCGTTGACGATGTCCTCGCGCAGGATGCGCAATGACTCCGGGGTGAAGCAATAGTCGCCTACAGCCAGCATGTGGCCGTCCGGATAGGAATCGCCCCCTGTACTGACGTGGAAGTAGTAGCCGGAGTAGCCTGACTTCTTGCCGCCGGGGCAGATGAAGGCTCCCATGTGGGTCTTGTACGGACTTTTGTCTTCAGAGAAACGGACGTCGCGGTAGATGCGGTAGGTGCAATCCTTCACAGTCAGTCCGGCCACCGAAGGGTCGAACAGTGCGATTTCCTGAATCAGCTGTTCGGTAAAGCTGTTGAAACGTGCTTGCAGACGGAGGTAGTCGGCCTTGTGGGCATTGAACCATTCCCGGTTGTTGTTGCACTGCAATTGCCGGAGGAATTGGATAATCTCTTTCATATTCTGCTTTCCGATTAGTGTACCCAGATGACGTAATTCTCTTTTCGCGGAGATTGGGGCTTCGGCTCTCCGTCGGCATAGCCCAGGATGCAGTGACCGATGCCTTCGTACTCCCCTTCGATGCCGAGGTCGCGGAGCAGCTGTTTGCCCTCTTCGCTCTCAAACTCCTCTTTGGCCCGGTGAATCCAGCACGAGGCGATGCCCAGGCTGTGGGCGGCGATCATGAGGTTGCCCATGACCAGCGAACCGTCGTACACACGGGTGTTGACATCCTTGCGGGCCAATACGACCAGTACCACGGGCGCACCATAGAACGGATCGCCCTGACAGCCCAGAATGGATGCGTTCATACGGCTCAGCTTGTCGCGCAACTCGCGGTTGGTGACGGCAAGGATGAGGGGCGACTGGCGATTCATGCCGGTCGGCGCATAGGTGCCGGCTTTGACAATCTCTTCTATAATCTCTTGCGGTACGGCTTGATCGGTGTACCTCTTTATACTGCGGCGTGACAGCAGATGTTGGATGGTTTCGTTCATGATGTTTGGTTGTAGTTAACCGAAACCGTCGTTTCCTCCGGCTTCGGTTAACTTATTAATAGATACGTATCAGTCAAAGCAGCCGTAGCAGGTTGGCAACAGCTTGCGGTCGCCCAATGTATTGTCTACACGGGCTACGTTGACCCAGAACTTGTTGTCGCGTACGCTCTCTATCGGATAGGCGGCCTTTTCGCGGCTGTAGGAGTGTTCCCACTTGTCGCTTACTACCTCGTATTCGGGATGCGGAGCGTTCACCAGCACGTTGTCTGCCTTGTCGGCTTTGCCCTCTTTGACCTCCTGAATCTCGTTGTAGATAGTGAGCATCACCTCTACGAAGTTGTCCAGTTCGGCCAGACTCTCGCTCTCTGTCGGCTCTATCATCAGCGTGCCGTGTACAGGGAAGGAGAGGGTAGGAGCATGATAACCGTAGTCCATCAGACGCTTGGCGATATCGTTCTCGCTGATGCCCGTCTCTTCGTGCAGCGTGCGGCACTCCAGAATCATTTCGTGACCTACGAATCCGTTGGCACCGCGGTACACGACACCGTATGTGTCCTTCAGGCAGGCGGCCAGATAGTTGGCATTCAGGATGGCAATCTTGGTGGCGCGTGTCAGACCCTCTGTTCCCATCATGCGGATGTAGCCGTAGGTGATGGGCAGGATGCCGGCACTGCCGAAGGGAGCGGCTGCCACTTCGTTGGTGGAGTTGCCGAAGAGGGCGTGGCCCGGCAGGAAGGGTACCAAGTGTGGAGCTACGCAGATGGGGCCTACACCGGGGCCACCGCCGCCGTGGGGCGAAGCGAAGGTCTTGTGCAGGTTCAGGTGGCATACGTCGGCACCGATGAAGCCCGGATTGGTCAGACCTACTTGGGCATTCATGTTGGCACCGTCCATATAGACCTGTGCACCGCAGGCGTGGATGATGCGGCAGATTTCTACAATCTCGGTCTCGAAGATGCCGTGTGTCGAGGGATAGGTAATCATCAGGGCAGCCAAGTCGTCCTTGTTGGCCTCGGCTTTGGCACGCAGGTCGTCCATGTCTACGTTGCCGTGGTTGTCGCAGGCGCAGGTCACAGTGGTGAAGCCGGCTTGGATGGCCGATGCGGGGTTGGTGCCGTGGGCCGATGCCGGAATCAGTATCTTGTTGCGGTGTCCCTGACCGATGCTCTCTAGGTAGGTGCGGATGGTGCGCAGACCGGTATATTCACCGGCGGCTCCCGAATTGGGTTGCAGGCATACGCCGGCAAATCCGGTAATCACCTTCAGCTCGTCGCAGAGGTTGGCTATCAGTTCGCGGTAGCCTTCGGCCTGATCTTCGGGTACCAGCGGGTGCAGGTTCATGAATTCAGGACGGCTCAGCGGCAGCATCTCGGCGGCGGCGTTCAGTTTCATGGTACACGAACCCAGTGAAATCATGGAGTGGGTCAGTGAGATGTCTTTGCGGTCCAGTCGCTTGATGTAGCGCATCATCTCTGTCTCCGTATGATACTTGTTGAACACTTCGTGTGTCAGGAAGCTGCTTTGGCGGGTCAGTCCGGTCGGCAGCGTGCAGGCATCGGGTATGTCGCAGATGCGGGTGTAATCCTTCTCTGCTGCCACGGCAAAGATGGAGAGCAGCACGTTGATGGCAGCCACGTCGGTGGTCTCGTCGATGCTCATGCCCACATCGCCGTTGCTGAAGTAGCGCAGGTTCACCTCCTTGGCCAGCGCAATGGTACGTATCTGCTGGGCGGAGATATTATCGGGCAGTGCGAAGCGCAGGGTGTCAAAGTAGTGGCTGTTCAGCTGGCGGTATCCGAAGCTGTTGATGCTCTTCTCAAGGAAGGCGGCTATGCTGTGGATGCGTCGGGCAATGGTGCGGATGCCCTCCGGTCCATGGTACACGGCATAGAATCCGGCCATGATGGCCAGCAGTGCCTGGGCGGTACAGATGTTGGAGGTTGCCTTTTCGCGTTTGATGTGCTGTTCGCGTGTCTGCAGAGCCATGCGGTAGCAGAGCTTGCCGTACTTGTCCTTCGACCAGCCGATGATGCGGCCCGGCATGTTGCGCTTGTACTCGTCGCGGGTAGCGAAGTAGGCGGCTGAGGGTCCGCCGTAGAACATCGGTGTGCCCAGGCGTTGGGTGCTGCCGAATACGATGTCGGCTCCCCATTCGCCCGGAGGAGTCAGCAGCACCAGACTCAGGATGTCGGCTGCCACAGCCACCTTGCAGCGGGCTGCATGGGCCTTCTCCACAAAGTCGCGGTAGTCTTCGATGCTGCCGTCGGCATTGGGATACTGGATGACGCAGGCAAATACATCCTCCGTCAGTTCGGCTTCGCGGTACTTGCCCACTTTCAGCTTCATGCCTTGCGGGATGGCGCGGGTCGTCATCACGGCCAGTGTCTGCGGGAAGATGTTCTCGTCTACAAAGACCACGTTGGCACCGGCCTTCTGCTGCTCGCGCGAGCGCAGGGCATACATCATGGTGACTGCCTCGGCGGCAGCTGTGGCTTCGTCCAGCAGCGAGCAGTTGGCCAGCGGCATACCGGTCAGGTCGGTGATGGCGGTCTGGAAGTTGAGCAGTGCCTCCAGGCGGCCTTGCGACACTTCGCTCTGGTAGGGGGTGTACGAGGTGTACCATACAGGATTCTCGAACACATTGCGCTGGATGACGGCCGGTGTGATGGTGCCATACCAGCCCGTACCGATGTACGTGGTGTAGAGCTTGTTCTTGGAGGCCAGTGCGGCAATGTGTTGTCCGAACTCGTATTCAGTCATGGCTTCGGGTAATGCCAAGGGCTCTTTCAGACGGATGTTGGCTGGGATGGTCTTGTCAACCAGTTCGTCCAGACTGCTCACTCCGATTTTCTGTAACATGCATGCCTCCTCTTCGGCATTGATGCCGATGTGGCGTGAGGCTAATAAATCGTTTTTCATATTCCTATATAAGTTTAAAAGTTCAGTGATGGGGTTGCGCTTCGTGTTGCCTTATCTGAAGAAGGGGTTCTCCGCCTTCTCGATGCCGATGGTGGTAGGTGCGCCATGGCCCGGATAGACAATGGTCTCGTTGGGCAGAACGAACAGGCGGCTGCAGATGTGGTCTATCAGCTCGTCGAAGTTGCCTCCCGAGAGGTCGGCCCGGCCGATGCTACCTTGGAACAGCACGTCGCCCGAGAACATACATCCGCTCGCGGCACAGTAGTACACCAGGCTGCCGGGTGAGTGTCCCGGCACATGGATGGCCTCCAGACGGGTGTGGCCGAAGGTGATGATGTCGCCATCGTGCAGGTAGTGTCCCAACGGCACAGGGGCCTCCTGCAACTTGAAGCCGAACATGCGGCTCTGCTTGGGAGCCTCGTCAATCCAGAATTCGTCGGCTTGGTTGGCTTCGGCCTTCACACCGAACTCCTGCAGCATGAAAGGATTGCCGAAGATGTGGTCCAGATGCAGGTGGGTATTCAACAGGTGCTTCACGGTCAGCTGATTGCCCTGGATGAAGGTCTTCAGCGCCTGCTTCTCCTCTTCGTAAAAACAACCGGGGTCTATCACAGCGGCCTCGTTGGTCTCGTCCCACAGTACATAGCAGTTGACTGGGAACATGTTGAATTCAAATTTCTTTATTTTCATACAGCTTCATGTGTCTTTCTATGATTTGTCTCTTGTCGTTCAAAGGCCTACATGTACCACCTTCTTGGTCTGGAAGTACTCCTCCTCAAAGTACTCTTTCAGGTCCCATAGGGTGGCTCGGTGCTTGAAGGGGAGGGTCTCGTTGGCTAGTTCGCCCCCCTTCAGGCAAATCAGTCCGTTGGGCAGGGCGTTCTGCGGACGGGGTGCGATGTTCTTGCGGACAATCTTTACCAGATCGGCCAGCGGCATCACAGCCCGGCTCACTACGAAGTCAAAACGCTGCTTCTCCTCTTCGGCCCGCTCGTGGCAGAAGGTGACGTTCTTCAGCCCGATGCTTTGCGCCACTTCCGTAGCCACACGCACCTTCTTGCCGATGCTGTCTACCAAGTGAAACTGACACTCAGGGAACAGGATGGCCAGCGGTATGCCGGGGAAACCTCCGCCGGTGCCCAGGTCCATGATGCGGCTTCCCGGACGGAAGCGGATAATCTGGGCAATGCCTAAGGAGTGGAGCACGTGGTGCTCGTACAGGTTGTCAATGTCTTTGCGCGAAATGACGTTGATTTTAGAGTTCCAGTCGCGGTAGAGTGCGTCAAGGGCGGCATATTGGTCGCGTTGCTCCTCTGTCAGCTGGGGGAAATATTTCGTAATCAGTTCCATGGGTGAAGTGGGGGAATTATGCGTTTATCTCGGTTCTCCATCGGATCAGCTCTTCGCTCTCCAGGTGCGACAGCGATGCGTAGGGCAGGGTTATCTGGATGGCTCCCATGGCATAGGGGGCTATCTCATACACATTGTAGACGAAGGTGATGCCTTGCTTGTCCAGGTAGAAATTCTCCGTCGGCTGCAGGTCGCCGGTGCTGGTGTAGCCCAGCTCT
Source organism: uncultured Mediterranea sp. (assembly GCA_945641355.1). Classification (GTDB taxonomy): domain Bacteria; phylum Bacteroidota; class Bacteroidia; order Bacteroidales; family Bacteroidaceae; genus Bacteroides. The sequence goes on from CALZEQ010000033.1 coordinate 34,527, forward strand.
TCCAGCTCGGCGTGTGTCGTCACCTGGTTGTCGGCCATCAGCTGGTTCCACAGCAGGTCGGTCAGCGGCTCCTCGTAGTCGCCTACAAACAGGTCGGTCAGACGGATGGGGACCAGCGTGCGCAGATCCAGATTCAGGTAGGTGGTCATGTAGATGCCGTGTGCACCGCCGGTGTACTCCTCGTAGTACTTGCGGTAGGTCAGCAGGGTGCCTGCACAGAGCTGTATCCGGCTCTGGATGTTTTGGTAGTACGAGTACCACGAGCCAACCTCCATGCCGTTGGTCTGCGCCTCCTTCAGGTCTTTCTGGTACATCGGCTCCAGGTCTTTCCGGTAGTTGCTCACGTAGTGGTGGGCATACTTCTGCACGCCCTCTTCCACCGGCTCCGTGCTATACTTGTCGCCGAAGCAGAAGGCTAGGAAGTAGCTGTTCAGGCTGTCCTTCAGCCGCACGTCGGCCGTCTCGCTGGCGTATGCAAAGTTGACGATGAGGTTGCAGGCCGGTTTGGTGGAGTCGCCAAACAGGTGTACGGTTTCGTTCACCTGGATGCTGTCGGCTTCAACGGCGTTCGCCTCTTTGCCTTTCGATTTTCCACAAGCTCCTAAAAGAAAACTTGTGGCAAGTAGAATGGCGAAAGTGTTGACAATATGTCTTTTCATACGGGTTTCTTGTTTAAAAAGTTTATAAATATACAATAAGGTCGCCCTTTCTTTATCGACAAATATAGGACAAATTATTGGAATTATGCCAAAAGATGGGAATGATTTTTCTTCCGACACCACGGTGGCGTTCATTTTCCGTCCTGAATGCCGTTCGCCATGGTGCGTTGCGTGCGGGGATATTTTACAATTCGTGAACTGCCAAACTGTGATAAAGTTGAGGGCGACTTTGTAGACATGGCATGTTTTTGTTACGGGGTTCATGAAATCTTGTTTCAATGCTTTGCCAATGGAATAGTTGCTGTTTTCTTGCTGGCCGTAGCCATTTTTTTAAAACTATTGTCTATATTTGCAGTCGGCGACGTTGTTAAGTGTAGCGGCGTTTCCTTAATTTTTGTGATTATCAATTAGCGTTTGCTGATTATTCGAAGTTCGAGAAACTTGGCGGTGGAAAGAACTTTATATGGGAATAATAGTGGACGTTCACGTCATACGTGGACGGCTGACTGCATCCCCATATAAAAGGTTTCCGCCAAGTACCTTCGAACTGGATGTAGTATCGTCCACGTTTTTTTG
>CALZEQ010000034.1 GCA_945641355.1 uncultured Mediterranea sp.
TCACCATCATCCCTCCCCTTCATTACAATTATTACAATTATTACAGCTGTTTTGGGCACACATATACGGACAGAAAGCATTCGGAGCAGCCCCGGAAAAGCAGGAGACAGCAATCAGTCCTCATCCAAATCATTGAGGTCAAAGTACAACAAGCGAGTAGGATCGTCAATATCTTCATCATTGAGGGGAACAAATCCATTACGCAGGTAGAAAGGGACTGCCGCCGCATACGCATCAACGGTGATAAACCGGCATCCTGTCTTATTGTCAATCGCAAAGTATCGTTTAATGAAATCGAGCAGGAATGAACCTACCGACATACCCCTCATTTCCAACGACACTCCTAAACGTCCGATTTTTGCTGCCGGATAACTCTTCAGCCGTTTGTGATTGTTGAAACGACGACTAAATCGGTTGTACTCTGTTTTCGTATCGAAGTCAGATATGGAAATGCGGTCATTAGATAGGCTGAAAAAAGCGGCAACATGTTCATGTCCCGTATCAGTTTCATCCTCCAAAACATAGGTCACAGCCAGTTTTTCCTTACGATAAAGAGGGCTTTCATTGAGGATGAAATCGTTCAAATCGGAATCACCACAATCAAAGGCTTTCACGGTTTCGCCTTTCTCCAGCCGTACAATGACAAGAGATGTGCTGTTAATATCAAATAATTGCCGCATGTTTTCTTCTCATCCCACGTTCCAACATGGCCATGCCAGCTTTGTAGTGGACATCGATTCTTGCCCGTTCTTCCGCTGAAATGCGACGTTTCTCCTGCATTCGGGTCTCAAAGCGTCTTGCATCTTCGCCATAAAGGATTGGTGTTTCTTTGATAGGTCTTGCCATACTAATGTTCACTTTATTTTATAACGTTACAAAAATACTACTTTTATTTCAACAAATAGTATAAACAATGAACTTTTACACATTTCGCCGCTCATTTTTTGTATAATACGGCAGATGCCACAGCAAGCCCCCGTCATCATCATCCCCCTTCATTACAATTATTACAATTATTACAGCTGTTTTGGGCACACACATACCGGCGGACAAACATCGGAGCAGCCCGGCAAGAAAGCAGGGGAGGAACAGATTCCATGCCCCGACGGATGACAATCTCGCGGATTTTATCTACATTTGTAGGCACGAAAACCGCCAATCAAAAAAAAAGAGAAACGTATGCAAAAATACCGAACAGACCTTCTGAAGGCAGGGACAGCCCGACTCCTGCTGATACTGGCCTTGGCAGGGACTGCCCTGCCGCTGCTACGGGCACAGAACGACCACCGATGGGACGAAGGGGTGTCGCTGGAGCTGGCACAGGAACGCAAGCAAGCCATCCAGGCATTGTCCTACCAGCTCTACTTCCGCATCCCCGAAGCGAGAGACCAGGCGATAGAGGCATCGGAATGCATCCGATTCACGCTGAAGCAGGCCCGGGAGGTGGTGCTGGACTTCCGCGAATCGGCCGACAAGATACACCGCGTCAAGGCCAACGGCAGAAGCTGCCACTACCGCATCGTCAACGACCACATCGTGCTGCCCGCCTCGGCCCTGCGACGGGGGAAGAACCGGATAGAGCTGGACTTCACGGCAGGGGAACAGTCGCTCAACCGACGGGACGGCTACGTCTATACACTCTTTGTACCCGACCGGGCACGCACCGCATTCCCCTGTTTCGACCAGCCGAACCTGAAAGCGAGCTTCACCCTGCAGCTGATGATTCCCCGCCACTGGAAGGCGGTGTGCAACACGGCGGAGCGGACGAATGGAAAAGAGGATGCAACCACCCGCAAGAGGCGGAAGGCCGAAGAGGCAGAGGGCTACCGCCTGTGGAGTTTCGAGGCCAGCGAACCGCTGCCTACCTACCTCTTTGCCTTTGCGGCCGGCGAGTTTCAGTACACCTACTTCCCGGAGGAGCGGCTGGGAGCCTTCTACCGGGAGACTGACCCGGCCCGCGTGGCACAGCTGCCTGAGATTGCCCGGCAGATAGCCTTCGCCCTGCACTGGCAGGAGGAGTTCACAGGGGTCAAATACCCCTTCCGCAAGTACGACTTCGTGGTGCTGCCCGGATTCCAGTTTGGCGGGATGGAGCATACCGGAGCCACCTTCTACAACGACAACACCCTGTTCCTCCCCCCGAAACCTACCCCCGACGAGGAACTGCGACGCACACAGCTCATTGCACACGAAACCAGCCACATGTGGTTTGGCGATGCGGTGACAATGGAGTGGTTTGACGACGTGTGGACCAAAGAGGTGTTTGCCAACTACTTTGCGGCGGAGATTACCGCCCCCCTGTTCCCGCAGCTGAACCACGAACTGAACTGGCTGAAGACGTACACGGCTGCTGCCGTCGCACAAGACCGCACGGAGGGACGCACCCGCATCAGGCAACCGCTGGACAACCTGCGGAATGCCGGACTGATATACAACAACATCATCTACAACAAGGCACCGGTGATGATGAAACGGATGGTGGAGATGATGGGGAAGGAGGCCTTCAGACGAGGCATACAGAAGTATGTGCGTACGTATAAATATGGTAACGCCACCTGGGACGACCTGGTGCGCATACTGGACGCCGAGACGCCGGCCGACCTGACGGGCTTCAGCCGGGAATGGGTGGACACGGAACGGTGGCCCCGCTACAAGGCATCATCCTATCTGGAGGGGCGGGACGGCAAGCGATATGGCTTCACAGAGCTGGACAGCCTGCAGACGGACAGCCTGATGCGCTACTGGCCCACGGAGCAGGAGGGCACCGCCCGACAGGCACTGCTGATGAACCTGCACGAGAACTTCTGCGCCGGCCGCATCGGCACAGAAAGGTGGCTGCGCTTCCTGCTCGCCTCGCTGGAGAGGGAGACGGATCTGCTGACAGCCGCCACGCTGACGGGCTACCTGCACGAACCGATGCAGCTGAGACTGCAGGCACAGCTGGAGGGAGACGAGGCGGTGAACGAACGGCTGACGAGCATGGCCCGACAGCATCCTCTACCCTCGGTACGCACGCTGCTGCTCCGGCTGCTGATGCGCCAAGGCTATTCGCCGGCACTGACCGAGCGGATGTACGCACTCTGGAAGAAAGGCGCGGACGAGCGGCTGTCAGCCAACGACTTCACGACCATGGCCTACGAACTGGCCGTGCGGATGCCGGAGCGGGCTGCTGACATACTGAAGGTACAACGCAGCCGCATCACCAACCCCGACCGCCTGCAGCAGTTCGACTTCATCGCCCGGGCAGCCGTTGCCTCGGAGGCAGCACGCGACACACTGTTTGCCTCGCTGGCCGCAGCCGAAGCCCGACGCATCGAGCCCTGGACGCTGTCGGCACTCTACTACCTGAACCATCCGCTACGCGACCGCCAGTCGGTAAAGTACATCCTGCCGGCACTGGAGTGGCTGCCCGACATCCAGCGCACGGGCGACATCTTCTTCCCGGCCAACTGGTGCAGCAACCTGCTGGCAGGGCACCGCTCAGCCGAAGCACTGGAGGCGGTAGAGCGATACCTGAAGGAACACCCGGAACTGCATCCGCTGCTGCGAAAGAAGATACTGACGGCCGCATACTACCTGCAACGGGCACAACGGCCGACGGAGGAGTGACACATATATAAACAAACCAACCCCATAGAAAAAAACAGAGTATGAAAAGATGGACCATCGCACTGCTGGCCGCCTGTATGCTAACAGCGGCACGTGCACAAGAGACGTTGAAGAAAGTGTACAACGAAGAGCTCAATCCCGTAGAACAGATTGATGCAGGACTGAAAAGAGCAAAGGCGGAAGGCAAATACGTCGTCTGCCAGGTGGGAGGAAACTGGTGTCCCTGGTGCCTGCGCTTTGCAGACTTCATACAGAAGGACAGCCTGGTAAAAGAGGTGATAGAGAAGCAGTTCGTGTACCTCCACGTAGACTACAACCCGCGCAAATCGGCAGGCGCCGAAAAAGCCCGGCAGACAGCTGCCATGATGAAACGGCTGAACAACCCCGCCCGCTTCGGATTCCCCGTACTGGTGGTGCTGAACGAAAACGGAGAGGTGATTCATACCCAGGACTCGGGCTACCTGGAGGAGGGAAAGGGATATGACCCCAAAAAGGTACTGCGCTTCTTCCAGAACTGGACACCGGAGGCGGTAAAGGGGGCCATGCTGAAATAGGGCCGGCCTGCAGAAAAAAGAGAACGAGGGAACAAGCGGACGGGAAGACTCATAAAAGAGAAATCTCCACGCGCCGGCTTGTTCCCTCGTCTTGTTTTTGTCAACCGGGGGACAACGTTACTTGGTGACGCGCTCCAGCCACTTCACCATGCCCAGCATCACGCTCATAGAGATGATGCAGACAACGAAGAACACCGACCAGCACTGCCAGATGGGCCATGCGTTGTACATCAACGGACCTACCCACAGCAGCAGGTTACCTACGGCTGTAGCACCCAGCCAGAGACCCTGACAGAGACCCTGCATGTGCTTGGGGGCTACCTTGGAGACAAACGACAAGCCCAGCGGAGAGATGAACAGCTCGGCCACTGTGAGGAAGAAGTAAACGACTATCAGCACCCACGGACCGGCCTTCAGACCCTCCTTGGCAGAGTCGGCCATCTCCTTGAAGACTTCACCCGAAGGATAGCCGCTCATCAATGAATAGGCTACCAGGAAGAGGAAAGCGATGCTGGCAATACCCATACCGATGGCAATCTTCTTGGGGGTGGAGATGACAACCCCACGGCCGGCCAGCAGACCGAATATCCACATGATGACCGGCGTAAGCACAATGACAAAGAAGGGGTTGACTGCCTGCCAGATTTCAGGAGCAATGCTATCGGTCACCACAAAGTCGCGTGCAAAGAAGGAGAGCGACTGCCCGTTCTGATGGAACGAGAACCAGAAGAAGATGACGATGCCCAACACGGCAAACAGGGCATAGAGGCGCTGCTTGATTTCAGTAGCCATAGCAGCCTTCTCGGCCTCGGTATAGCCTACACTCTCCTGCTTCTCCTTCTTGCCCGGAGTGGGGAATATGCGCTTGGTGCAGATGAAGATGACCAGAGAGATGAACATAGCAGCCACAGAAGCGATGAAGGAGTAGTGGATGCCGGTATTGAATACATCCAGGTATTGCGTGCAGAATGCCTGGAGGTCGGCCGAAGCATCACCGCCCACCTTCAGCACCAACTCATTCAGGTTGTTCAGGTTGTTGCCCATCTGCTCGGCACCCTGATTGAGGTACTGGTGACACAGGGCAGGCAGGTCGGAGTTGTAGGTGAAGCCATGCACCTTCAGCCACCACGAACGGAGCAGCGGTGCAATGAAGGGAGCCACCAGACCACCCACATTGATGAAGACATAGAAAATCTGGAAGCCCGAGTCGCGACGGCTCTTGGCCAGCTTCAGGGCCTCGGGACCCTTCTTGGCGGCCTCTTGCTCGAAGTTGTCGTACATCTGGCCGACAATGGCCTGCAGATTGCCCTTGAACAGACCGTTGCCGAACGCAATCAGGAAAAGAGCGAAGCAGGTGAAGGGCAACAGCCACGAGATGTTGTCAGCAGTAGAGAGGATGGGGATGGAGAGCAGCACATAGCCCGATGCCATGATCACCAGACCGGACATGATAGTGCCCTTATAGTTCTGGGTACGGTCGGCAATGATACCGCCCACCAAGGCAAGGATGTAGATGCCTGCATAGAAAATGGAATAGATGAAACCGCTGGTGACATCGCTCAAACCGAATTTGGAACAGAGGAACAGCACAAGCACGGCATTCATGATGTAGTAACCGAAGCGCTCGCCCATATTGCTTAACGCAGCCGCCAACAGTCCTTTAGGATGATTTTTAAACATAAATTAAAGTTTTAGAAATTAGTAATTAGATTGATTTCGTTCATATTTTCCGCAAAACTACAAAATTCATTGGAATAAGCGAAGAAAAAACAGAATAACTCCGCAAAGATTGTCGCAGTCAAAGAAAAGGGAAAGAAAAACGTTATTTAAAAACATTCTAAACTATTTGCGTATCTGTGACCAAGACGTTATCTTTGCGGTCGGAAAAGAATGAAAAAATTGGCGAAATATGCGTTTGTCTGAATTGAAAACCGGTGAGAAGGGTGTCGTGGTAAAAGTGCTGGGACATGGAGGCTTCCGCAAGCGGATTGTGGAGATGGGCTTCATCAAAGGAAAAGTGGTGGAAGTGCTGTTGAACGCTCCGCTGAAAGACCCTATCAAGTATAAGGTAATGGGATATGAAATCTCATTGCGAAGGCAGGAGGCCGAAATGATAGAAATCATCAGCGAACAAGAGGCGAAGGAGCAGTCGATGCTGCCCGACTTCCACGAGACCATTCAGGAAAACGTGCCTCTGAACGAGGAGCAGCTGAAACGGCTGGCGCTGGGCAAACGACGCACCATCAACGTAGCGCTGGTGGGAAACCCCAATTGCGGAAAGACGTCGCTGTTCAACATCGCATCAGGAGCCCACGAGCATGTGGGCAACTACAGCGGCGTGACGGTAGATGCCAAAGAGGGGTATTTCGACTTTCAGGGTTACCACTTCCGCATCATCGACCTGCCCGGCACCTACTCGCTGTCGGCCTACTCGCCGGAAGAAATCTACGTGCGCCGGCACATCATCGACGAGACGCCGGACATCGTCATCAATGTGGTGGACTCGTCCAACCTGGAACGGAATCTCTATCTGACCACGCAGCTGATTGACATGGACATACGCATGGTCATAGCCCTCAACATGTACGACGAGCTGGAGGCCAGCGGCAACGAGCTGGACCACAAGAAGCTGGGAAGCCTGTTCGGCGTACCCATGGTGCCTACCGTCAGCCGGACAGGAAAGGGAATCGACCAGCTGTTTCACGTCATCATCGCCATCTACGAAGGCATGGACTTCCTGAACAAACAGGGGAAATGGCGCACGGAGGTACTGGACGACTTCAGAAACTGGCACCGCGAATATGTGTCGGACCACGACTTCGGCACGCAGCAGGAGGACGAATCACCCCGGGGATTCTGCCGTCACATACACATCAACCACGGCCCCGAACTGGAACGGAGCATCGAAGAGGTGAAACACATCATCGGACAGAACGACGGAATCAGGCACAAGTACTCGACACGCTTCCTCTCCATCAAGCTGCTGGAGAACGACAAGGAGCTGGAGAAGTTCATCCGTACCCTGCCCAACGGCAACAAGATACTGGAGGTGCGCGACCACGAAGAACAACGCCTGCTGAATGTGCTGAACGAAGAGAGCGAACAGGCCATCACCGATGCCAAATACGGATTCATATCGGGTGCGCTGAAGGAGACGTTCGTGGACAATCACCAGGACACGGAGTACACCACCCGGGTGATTGACTCCATCGTGACCCACCGCATCTGGGGCTACCCCATCTTCTTCCTGTTCATGTACCTGATGTTTCAAGGGACATTCGTGCTGGGCGACTATCCCATGCAGGCCATCGAATGGCTGGTGGAGACAATCGGCAACCTGATACGCCAGCACATGGCGGAGGGCCCGCTGAAGGACATGCTGGTAGACGGCATCATAGGAGGCGTAGGCGGCGTGATTGTCTTCCTGCCCAACATACTGATACTCTACTTCTGCATCTCACTGATGGAGGACTCCGGCTACATGGCCCGGGCCGCCTTCATCATGGACAAGATTATGCACCAGATGGGGCTGCACGGCAAGTCGTTCATCCCCCTCATCATGGGATTCGGCTGCAATGTGCCCGCCGTCATGGCTTCGCGCACCATCGAGAACCGCAAGAGCCGCCTCATCACGATGCTGATCACCCCGCTGATGTCGTGCAGCGCACGGCTGCCCATCTACCTCATCATGGTAGGTGCCTTCTTCCCCCGGAACGCCAGCCTGATACTGCTCTGCATCTACGCCATCGGCATCGTGCTGGCGGTAGGCATGGCGCGTCTGTTCAGCCGCTTCATCGTGAAGGGAGACGACACCCCCTTCGTCATGGAACTGCCACCCTACCGGATGCCCTCCTCCAAATCCATCCTACGTCACACCTGGGAGAAGGGAGCACAATACCTGCGCAAGATGGGAGGCATCATCATGATTGCCTCAATGGTAATCTGGGCACTGGGCTACTATCCGAACCACGATGCCTACAACAGCGTGGCCGAGCAGCAGGAGCATTCGTACATCGGCCAGGTGGGACACACCATCGAACCTCTGATCGAGCCTTTGGGATTTGACTGGAAACTGGGCATCGGACTGCTCTCGGGCGTAGGAGCCAAAGAACTGGTAGTTAGTACACTGGGGGTACTTTATACCAACGAGGAAGACACCTCTACCCTATCCGAACGCATCCCCATCACGCCGCTGGCCGCACTCTGCTACATGGTGTTTGTGCTCATCTACTTCCCCTGCATCGCCACACTGGCCGCCATCAGGCAGGAGTCCGGCAGCTGGAAATGGGGCCTGTTTGCCGCCGTCTACACCACGCTGCTGGCATGGATAGTGACATTTGCCCTCTACCAGATAGGAGGCTGGCTGGTATGAGGGGGTGGCAGGAATGGATTGTAGCCCTGCTGCTGGCCTACTGTACAGTCCGGATTCTGCTGGGTATAGCGTCTTTTTGGAGACGGAGCAAGAAAAAAAAAGCATTTTGTTCGTCCTGTCCAACTCCCTGTGAACTAAAGGATTTGAACACGAACAGGTGCCGGAAGCCGGCCGAAGGGAAAAAAGAAAAGAAGAAAAAGTGCTGCGGATAGTTGGTAATTCAAAAAATAGTACTACCTTTGCATCCGCAATCGGGAAACAACCCACCGATGCAAAACGATGAATGGTACCTTGGATGAGTGGCTTAGTCAGCGGTCTGCAAAACCGCGTACGGCGGTTCGAATCCGCCAGGTACCTCCCGTCCTGTAAAACCTCGCCTGTGATTTCTTCACGGGCGATTTTCTTTTATCCCCCCAGGCCGTCCGAGGACTGGGTCAGCGTGACGTTGGCACTGGTACGGTTGTTTACCGTCTACATCGGTAATGGTACCGTTCGTTGTACCGGCCTGCACCACATTGGCTCCAATGATGGGGGTACCCCCTGCATCCGATACCGTACCCGTGATCTGTTTTGCATTCTGCTGGGCAATCTCGATTGCCGGAGAAGCAGACGAAGAGAGAGGGAAAGCCATCCCCGACAACAACGTCAGACACACATACAAGGATGCCCGTCGCAAGACTGTTCGACGCCCCACTCCATTTTGCATTTTGTTGAATCTCATAATGTAACAATTTATAAAGTTATAAAGGTACATTGGCCAACAGGACGATAAAACGGTCTGCCAGCCCATGCTTTTCAAGATGTAAAATTACCCTTTCAGCAAATTGTTACAAAAGATTTTCAACTGTTTGATTGGCAAATAGAAGTGCAATATTCGGCTTTTTCAGCATCTTTTAAGAGGAGCGGTCTGAAGCAGCTTCATCCAGCGTCCACGAACCAATCGGATAAGGAAAATAGCTCCTCGGAAACAGAGTTCCACACACATGGCTATCCATACACCTTTCAATCCATAGCGAGGAGCCAAGAGGAAAGCCAATGAGAGACGGACAGCCCAGATACTGAAGAAGTTCATAAGACAGGGAACCAAGGTGTCGGTAGCTCCTACAAAGACTCCGTAGGCCACAATGGATGCGGCAAACATCGGCTCGGCATACGCCTCGATACGGAGAATCTCTACACCCAACTGACGAATTTCTTCCACTGGGGTCATCAGACCGATGATTTGCGGTGCCGCCACATACATCAGCCACCCCATCACACCCATGACAAGCATTCCCATGCCTACGGTGATATAGGCGAAACTGCGGGTCAGGCGACGTCGCCCAGCCCCCATGCTCTGTCCTACCAGTGTGGTAGCGGCATCGGCTATACCGTAACCGGGCATGTAGCACAAGCTCTCCGCCGTGATGGAGAAGGAATTGGCTGCAATGGCAATGACACCCAGCGGCGCCACGATGACGGTGGTCATGATTTGCGCACCACAGATGACCAGATGCTCCAGTCCCATGGGCAGACCTATGCGTAAGGCATGATTCAACGTAACTGCCTGCGGACGGAAACTACCTCGGCTGCCCACTAAACGCAACTGTGACGAACGTGTCCAAAGATACCATATTAATACAGAGGAGGCTATACATTCAGCTGCTCCCGTACCCAACGCAGCCCCTACTACACCCCATCCGGCTCCGGGCACCGAAAGTGTAAGATTCCACAACTGGATGTCACGCGAAGGGAAAATGAAGAAAAAATTGAACACTACATCAAGCACGCACATTACCACTCCCAGCATACTGGGGATGTGCATATTACCGCTGCAACGCAACATGCCACCGGCCAGATAGCTCATCTGCAAAGCCGGCAGAAAGAGGGAAAAGAGCATAAAATAGAGTGATGCATTGGCCCGGATGGAGAGATCTGCTCCCAACCATACAGGAAGTTGTCCACTGATGAGCACACCAACCGATGCCAGCGAAAGACTAAAAAGGGTAATGGCGGTGAACGACTGGCGCAGCACATCCTTGGCTCCCTCGCAGTCGTTGGCACCAATCTTATGGGCCACCTGTACGGAAAAGCCTGTGGCAGCCGCACCGCACAACCCGAAGAAGAGCCACATGGTGGTAGATACCAACCCGATGGATGCTGCCTCCTCTGCACCCAGACTACCTACCATGGCGGCATCAATGTAGTGCATCACGATGGCAGAGAGTTGGGCTACGACAGCGGGCAGACTCAACCATACCGTCAGCTGCACCTGCTGCATCCATGTCATCGGCTTGCCGGTCCGTATCAGCGCCAGCAATACTTCGCTCTTTGTTCTGTGACTTTCCATTCGTGTGGCTGACATCTGTTTGTTCAGAAACGGAGATAAAAATCGCGGGTCAATGCCACATACTCCTCACTGTACTGTTGCATCCCGCACTCGATAAAAAGTTCGTCGGTACGACACACCTCCTCTTGCCGACCGAACAGCATCAACAGACGCCGGCACGGCTTGCCGGGCTTGGTATAGACACGGGTCACATACAACGGATGGAAGTCATGCAGCCAAGCCGCCTGCTGCACCTCCTGTTCCACATCTGCCGGCACAATCAGACTGATCTTCCCATCAGAGGTCAGCAGGTGTGCCGCCCTGCGGAACAGCAAGTCGTAGTTCAATCCTCCGGCATGACGCGCCAACGTACGTTGCCGGTCGGGCGACTTCATGTCATCCGTAAAATAGGGAGGATTGGAAACTATCAGGTCAAATGGAACCTCCGTCACAAACTCTCGGAAATCCTGACATTCCACAGTTATGCGGTCACTCCATGGAGAGGCGTCTACATTCTCTTGTGCCTGACGGGCAGCAGCAGCATCCACCTCAACCGCCACCAAGCAGACTGCATCGTTGCGCTGCGCTAACATCAATGCAATCAATCCGGTTCCTGTCCCTACATCCAGTATCCGGGCAGTACTATCCACCGGCGTCCACGCACCCAGCAACACGCCATCTGTACCAACCTTCATGGCACACTGAGCCTGCTCTATGGTAAATTTTTTGAATTGAAAAGAGGTGTTCGACATATTAAACTCATTTATTGCGGCTGCAAAAATAGAGAATTGAAAACCATTTCAGCCCATTTTGGCACTGTTTTTGCAAATTTTGATGTTGAATTAGCACTTATAATACCAATAAATAGCTTAACTTTGCAGCACTTTTTATTGGAATGCCAATAGGACATGAACGAAAAAGAAGAAAAATGAAGAAAAGAAGTTACTTAAGTAGTGTTGAAGACAGAAGCGGAAATGCATTTTCCGTAATCGCTGATTTTGAGGGGAATGAAGAGCAACTGATGAACGTCAAGATTGATGAAATCCTACCGATATTGCCACTACGGAACATGGTTCTGTTTCCAGGAGTGTTCATGCCGGTTTCCATCGGCAGAAAATCTTCCCTACGATTGATTCGTGAGGCTGAAAGAAGAAATTCGTATATAGGCATCTTCTGCCAGAAGGCTGCCGAAACGGAAGATCCGCTAATGGACGACCTGCACACCATCGGCACGGTGGCCAAGATAGTACGGGTGCTGGAAATGCCCGACCAGACGACTACCGTCATCCTGCAAAGTTTCAAACGGGTTACCCTGGAAGAGGTGGTGGAGAACCGCCCTTTCCTGAAAGGCCGCGTCAAACCGGAAGAGGATGAGTTCCCTGCCAAGAACGACAAGGAGTTCAATGCACTGGTAGAAGCCGTGAAGGATCTCGCCGTGAGGTATATACACTCTTCGGACACATTCCCACAGGAGTCGGCCTTCGCTATCAAGAACATCACGAACCCGATGTTCATGGTAGATTTTATCTGCACCAACCTGCCCATCAAAAAAGATGAAAAGATAGAACTGCTCTCCGTAGGCTCACTGCGGAACCGTACCTACCGCCTACTGGAAATCTTGAACCGGGAGGTACAACTGGCAGAAATCAAAGAGTCCATCCAAATGCGGGCGCGTGAAGACATCGACCAGCAACAGCGTGAATACTTCCTGCAACAACAGATAAAGACCATCCAGGACGAGCTGGGCGGAAACGGACAGGAACAGGAGGTGGAAGAGATGCGCCGAAAGGCTGAAACCATCCACTGGAGTCCGGAGGTGAAGGCCACTTTCCTGAAGGAAGTGGACAAGCTGGAACGGATGCACCAACAATCGCCCGACTACAGCGTACAACTGAACTACCTGCAGACCATGCTAAGCCTGCCGTGGGGTGTGTACACTACAGACAACCTGAATCTGAACAACGCGGAGAAGACGCTGAACAAGGACCACTACGGACTGGATAAGGTGAAGGAACGCATTCTGGAACATCTGGCCGTACTGAAACTGAAAGGCGACATGAAGTCGCCCATCATTTGCCTCTATGGCCCTCCGGGTGTGGGAAAGACCTCATTGGGCCGTTCCATCGCCTCTTCGCTGAAACGGAAATACATCCGCATGTCACTGGGTGGCGTGCATGACGAAGCTGAGATACGCGGACACCGCCGCACCTACATCGGTGCCATGCCCGGACATATCATCAAAGGACTGATAAAGGCGGGATCATCCAATCCCGTATTCATCCTCGACGAGATAGACAAATTGGGAATGGATCGTCAGGGAGACCCCTCATCGGCCCTGCTTGAAGTACTGGATCCGGAGCAGAACACCACGTTCCACGACAACTATCTGGATGTAGACTATGACCTTTCGAAAGTGATGTTCATCGCTACGGCCAACAATCTGAACTCCATCCCCGCTCCGTTGCTGGACCGTATGGAGCTGATAGAAGTGAATGGCTACATCACTGAGGAGAAGATTGAGATAGGCCGCCGCCACTTGGTTCCCAAACAATTGGAAGCCAACGGGATGAAGAAGAACGACATCAAATTCCCAAAAACAACGCTGGAGACTATCATCGAAGACTATACCCGGGAAAGCGGTGTACGCGAACTGGAAAAGAAAATAGGAAAAGTGATGCGAAAAGCAGCATTGCAATATGCCAAGGACGGTTACCTGCTGCGTTCGGAGATAAAACCTGCCGACCTGAAGGAGTATCTGGGTATCCCACCCTTCTCACGCGACCACTATCAGGGCAACGGATATGCAGGCGTGGTGACCGGATTGGCCTGGACCGCTGTAGGCGGCGAGATTCTCTTTGTGGAGAGCAGCCTGAGCCGCGGCAAAGGCGGACGGCTGACCCTGACCGGAAACCTGGGTGACGTGATGAAGGAATCGGCCATGCTGGCACTGGAGTATGTCAAGGCTCATGCCTCGCTGCTGGAACTGGACACCGACATCTTTGACAACTGGAACGTCCATATCCATGTACCTGAAGGTGCCATCCCGAAAGACGGCCCGTCAGCAGGCATCACCATGGCCACTTCGCTGGCATCGGCACTGACGCAACGCAAAGTGAAGGCAAACCTGGCCATGACGGGCGAAATCACCCTGCGTGGCAAAGTGCTGCCGGTAGGAGGCATCAAGGAGAAGATTCTGGCTGCCAAGCGGGCCGGTATCAAAGAGATCATCTTGAGCGACGAGAACCGAAAGAACATCGAGGAGATTCAGGAAATCTACTTGAAGGGACTCACTTTCCACTATGTAAAGGAGGTAAAGGAAGTGTTCGACCTGGCCCTGCTGGACGAAAAGGTGGAGGATGCCATCGACTTTTCTCTCCCTGTTTCCAAACAGGAAGAACCGAAAGCGTAAGCAAGTAACCCCCACTTCCCCTAACGGACTAACCTGATTGAAAGGAACAGAAATGACATTTGAATTACAATATACAGACAGCAAGACCCAGGCACGTGCCGGCTTGATAACGACCGACCACGGCCGGATAGAGACCCCTATCTTCATGCCGGTAGGTACGCTGGGCACAGTGAAAGGTGTGCACCTGCGGGAGTTGAACGACGACATCAAAGCCCAGATTATCTTAGGAAACACCTATCACCTCTATCTGCGTCCGGGACTGGAAGTCATCGAACGGGCGGGCGGACTGCACAAGTTCAACGGCTTCGAACGCCCTATGCTGACCGACAGCGGCGGTTTTCAAGTATTCTCGCTCGCCGGTATCCGTAAGCTGCGTGAAGAAGGAGCCGAGTTCAGGTCGCACATCGACGGCAGCAAACACATCTTTACGCCGGAAAAGGTGATGGACATCGAACGCACCATCGGAGCCGATATCATGATGGCTTTTGACGAATGTCCTCCCGGAGATTCGGACTATGAATATGCCAAGAAATCGATGGGACTGACTCACCGCTGGCTGGACCGCTGCATCAAGCGGTTCAACGAGACCGAACCGAAGTACGGCTATCAGCAATCACTCTTCCCTATCGTACAGGGCTGCGTATACCGTGACCTGCGCATCCAGTCGGCCGAGTATATCGCTTCCAAGGAGGCGGACGGCAATGCCATAGGCGGACTGGCCGTAGGCGAGCCTGTAGAGAAGATGTACGAGATGATTGAACTGGTCAACGGCATCCTGCCCAAAGACAAGCCACGCTACCTGATGGGAGTGGGCACACCGGTCAATATACTGGAAGGTATCGAACGTGGAGTGGATATGTTTGACTGCGTCATGCCTACCCGCAACGGTCGCAACGGTATGTTGTTTACTAAAGAGGGCATCATCAACATGCGCAACAAGAAATGGGAGATGGACTACTCCCCCATCGAAGCAGACGGCGCGTCGTACGTCGACACCCTCTACTCGAAGGCCTATTTGCGCCACCTCTTCCATGCGCAAGAGCTGCTTGCCTTGCAAATTGCTTCCATCCACAACCTGGCCTTCTACCTCTGGCTGGTCGGCGAAGCCCGCAAACACATCATTGCCGGCGACTTTGCTACCTGGAAACCGATGATGGTCAAACGTCTATCCACACGCCTATGAAAAAGATCAGCTGGAACATAGGATGGAGAAAATGGAGAATCGCCGCTGCCGGACAGAAGTTGCCGGGAGGCAAGTTCCTGCGCAGGCTGGACTGGTACATCATCAAGAAGTTTTTGGGTACCTACGTCTTTGCCATCGCCCTGATTATCTCCATCGCAGTGGTATTCGACTTCAACGAGAAGATGGACCGTTTCAGTTCGCACGAAGCGCCTTGGAAAGCCATCGTCTTTGACTACTACATGAACTTCATCCCCTACTTTGCCAACCTGTTCAGCCCGTTGTTTGTCTTCATTGCGGTGATTTTCTTCACCTCCAAGCTGGCAGAGAATTCAGAAATCATCGCCATGTTCTCCACCGGCATGAGCTTCAAGCGGATGTTGCGTCCCTATATGGTATCAGCCGCCATCATTGCGGCAGTTACTTTTGGCCTGGGCTCGTATGTCATTCCGCGTGGCAGCGTGACGCGCATCAACTTTGAGGACAAGTACTACAAGCCGCGAAAGACCAGTACCGCCCGCAACATCCAGTTGGAGGTGGACTCTGGAGTAATCGCCTACATCGAGCGATTCGAAGATTACAGCAAGACCGGCTATCGCTTTTCACTCGACAAGTTCAAGGAGAAACAGCTGGTATCGCATCTGACGGCCCGTTCCATCGTATATGACACCACGTCCACACACCGCTGGACCATCCGCGACTATATGATCCGCGAGATGGATGGTATGAAAGAACACATCACCAAGGGCGACCGCATCGACACGACCCTCTTCATGGAGCCGGCCGATTTCCTGATTATGAAGAACCAGCAGGAGATGCTGACCAGTCCCGAACTGGGCACCTACATCGACCGTCAGCGTCAGCGTGGCTTTGCCAACATCAAGGAATTCGAGATAGAGTACCACAAACGCATTGCCATGTCGTTTGCCTCGTTTATCCTGACCTTGATCGGTGTCTCACTCTCCTCCCGAAAGACCAAGGGCGGTATGGGTCTCCATCTGGGTGTGGGATTGGCATTGAGTTTCTCCTACATCCTGTTCCAGACCATTGCATCCACATTTGCCGTCAACGGCAACGTGCCACCGGTCATCGCCGTCTGGATACCGAACATTCTCTATGCATTCATCGCTTTCTACCTCTATAAGAAAGCACCTAAATAAACTTTCTGAACAGACACTATGTTTGCTATCAAGATACAACGAAGCGTAGGAGCGTTGTTGCTGCTGTTCTCGCTGACAGTTGGCGCACAAGAGGTGAACGAACTGGTCCCCCCGTTCGATTTTCCCATCGTCTTTTCGGGGAATTTCGGTGAAATACGCGCGAACCACTTCCATGGCGGACTGGACTTCAAGACAGGGGGCAGCATCGGCAAGCAGGTACGCGCCCTGGCCGACGGGTACATTTCACGCATTCGGGTGACCCACGGTTCAGGCTACGTACTCGACGTCACCTACCACAACGGCTATCACACCATTAACCGGCATCTGAGTGCCTTCATTGGAGCGATTGCCGAACGGGTAGAAGCACTGCAATACGAACAAGAGAGTTGGGAAGTAGAGATTGTTCCCGAACCCGACGAATATCCGGTAAAGGCTGGTGAGGTAATCGCCTTGAGCGGCAACACCGGTTACTCCTTCGGTCCCCATCTGCACTTGGATATGCTGGAAGTGAGCAGTGGCGACTACATCGACCCTCTTCCGTTTTTCCGGAGCAGGGTCAATGACCACACCCCACCAAGAGCCGAAGGGCTGATGTTTTTCCCCCAACCGGGGAAAGGATGGGTCGACGGAAAGACTACAGCCGTCACTTCACCTGCCCATCCGCAACGTCCCATTCCGGCCTGGGGAGTGATAGGCATTGGAGTGCGGGCTCACGACTTCATGGACGGTGTAGGCAATAGATATGGTGTACACACCGTCGTGCTGGAAGTCGATGGTACGGAAGTGTTCCGCAGCGTTGTCGACCGTTTCTCGGAGGAGGAGAACCGCTACATCAACTCCTGGACGCAAGGCGAATTCATGAAATCGTTCATCGAGCCGGGCAACCGGTTGCGGATGCTGCACGACGGCAACGGGCAGCGAGGACTCCTCACCATTGACGAGGAGCGCCTCTACCATTGTGTCTATACCCTGCGCGACGCTTTGGGCAATACGACCCGTCTCCAGTTCGACCTGCAGGGACGGCAAACGGAGATTCCTCCACTTCCCGACCCAGACAAATACAACTTCCGGTGGGATAAAGTGAACTATCTGCAAGAGCCCGGTCTGGAACTGATTGTACCGAAGGGCCGGCTGTACGACGACGTCAGGCTGGCGTATGCTGTCCGTGCCGACAGCGGCGACATAGCCTTCACCTACCAACTCAGCAAGACACGCATTCCCCTGCACGATCCGTGCGAACTACGCATCGGACTGCGCCATACGCCCTTGGCCGACTCCACCAAGTACTACATTGCCGAGGTAACGTCGCGGGGAGGCAGGCTGTATCAGGGAGGCACCTACGAGGCAGGATTCATGAAGGGACGCATCCGGCAGTTGGGCACCTTCACCGTGGCAGTGGACACCGTGGCACCAACCCTTACCCCTGTCCAGCCCAACCAATGGGGACGTACGGGGCGCATCGTGCTGAGGGCCAGAGATAAGGAGAGCGGGATTGCACGCTATCGAGGTACTATAGACGGACGATATGCGCTCTTCGGAAAGCCCAACTCCATCAGCGGAGACCTGGTGTGCGTACTCGACTCACGGCACGTAGAGAAGGGGAAAAAACATCTGGTTGAGGTCACCGTAGAAGACGCTTGCGGCAACCGGACCACCGGGAGGTACGCCCTCTTCTGGTAGTCAACCGTCAGACAAATACTATTCAATTACTATAATACTTATTACGTATGAAAAACAAAAGAGTGGCAATTTCGTTTCTGATGGCCATTTGCGCCATCGCCCACGCCTGGGCTTGCACCAACCTGATTGTTGGGAAGAACGCTTCAACCGATGGTTCGACCATCGTCTCTTATTCAGCCGATTCCTACGGACTGTTCGGCGAACTGTACCATTACCCCGCCGGAATGCACAAGAAAGGCACCCTGATAGACATCCATGAGTGGGACACCGGCAAGTATCTGGGACAAATAGAACAGGCACGGCAGACCTACAACGTCATCGGCAACATGAACGAATTCCAGCTGACCATCGGCGAAACCACTTTCGGAGGTCGTCCCGAACTGGCCGACAGCACCGGCATCATCGATTATGGAAGCCTGATTTATCTGGCCTTGCAACGTTCGCGCACGGCCCGCGAAGCCATCAAGGTGATGACCGACCTGGTACAGGAATACGGCTACTACAGCAGCGGCGAATCGTTCACCATAGCCGACCCGAACGAAGTATGGATTATGGAGATGATTGGCAAAGGCCCCGGTGTGCGTGGAGCCGTATGGGTAGCCGTCCGCATCCCCGACGACTGCATCTCTGCCCACGCCAACCAGAGCCGCATCCATCGGTTTGACATGAACGACAAGGAGAACTGCCTCTATGCACCCGACGTCATCTCCTTCGCCCGCGAAAAGGGATATTTCAACGGGGTCAACAAGGACTTCAGCTTTGCCGACGCATACGCTCCGCTGGACTTCGGTGCCCGCCGCTATTGCGAAGCCCGTGTCTGGAGCTACTTTAATATGTTTACCGACCGGGGCAACGAATTCCTCCCCTACATCCTGGGGCAGCAGGACACCCCGATGCCGCTCTATCTGAAGCCTAACCGCAAGATATCGGTCCAGGATGTGAAGAATGCCATGCGCGACCACTACGAAGGCACTCCGCTCGATATCAGCAAAGATTTCGGTGCCGGCCCTTATCATGCTCCCTACCGTCTCTCTCCCCTCTCCTTCAAGGTAGGCGACCAGGAGTACTTTAACGAGCGTCCCATCTCCACCCAGCAGTCGGGCTTCGTCTTTGTGGCACAGATGCGTTCCTCGCTGCCCGATGCCATCGGCGGTGTGCTCTGGTTCGGTACAGACGATGCCAACATGACCGTATTCACACCCGTATACTGTTGTACAGACCGCATTCCCGAGTGCTATTCGCGGGTGGACGGAGCTGACTACATCACCTTCTCCTGGCGGTCCGCCTTCTGGATTTACAACTGGGTGGCCAACATGACCTACTTGCGCTACGATCTGCTGATAGGTGATGTGCGTGCCGTGCAGCAAGAGCTGGAGAACAACTTCAACCTGGCGCAGGAGGGTATCGAGTCGGCGGCAGCCAAACTGCTGGAGAAAGATCCCGCACAGGCCAAGGCCTTCCTGACCAACTATACCGAACAGATGGCACAGAGTACCATAGAGCGGTGGAAACGCCTGGGTGAGTTTCTCATCGTGAAGTACAACGACGGTGTGGTGAAGCGGGTGAAAGAGGGACGCTTTGAGCGCAATGCCATCGGGCAGCCGGCCGGTGTCATCCGTCCGGGCTATCCCAAAGAGTTTCTGGAGGAGTACGTGAAGCAGACGGGCGAACGCTACAAGATGCCTCAGTAAGCCCCTGACGGACAAAATCAGAACTTTTATCTAAAAAAACAAAATATCTTAACCCAATCATTAGGATTTTTGAAGTTTATCTTATACATTTGTAAAAAAACTAACGCGAATGTATTAACCTCAAAAAAACAATCGAATTATATGGAAAATCAAGAACTGCTCAAACAAGTCACCGAGAAAGCACAGAAGTGGCTCAGCCCGGCTTACGATGCCAACACGCAAGCCGAAGTAAAACGTATGTTGGAAAACGAAGACAAGACCGAACTGATTGAATGCTTCTACAAGGACCTGGAATTCGGTACAGGCGGTCTGCGTGGCATCATGGGTGCCGGCAGCAACCGCATGAACATCTACACGGTAGGTGCCGCCACGCAAGGTATGGCCAACTACCTGAACAAGTGTTTTGCCGGACAAGGCCAGATTTCCGTTGTAGTAGGTCACGACTGCCGCAACAACAGCCGCAAGTTTGCAGAGATTTCAGCCGACATCTTCTCTGCCAACGGCATCAAAGTATATCTGTTTGACGACCTGCGTCCCACTCCCGAAGTATCGTTTGCCATCCGCCATCTGGGCTGTCAGAGCGGCATCAACATCACGGCCAGCCACAACCCCAGAGAGTACAACGGCTACAAGGCCTACTGGGACGACGGAGCACAGGTGCTGGCACCTCACGACACCGCCATCATTGACGAGGTGAACAAGGTAACCATTGACGACATCAAGTTCCAGGGCAACAAGGAGCTGATTCAGATTATCGGCAAAGAGGTAGACGACGTCTACCTGGAGAAAGTACACTCCATCTCCATTGACCCGGAAGTCATCCGTCGTCAGAAGGACCTGAGCATCGTCTACACTCCGCTGCACGGTGCAGGACGCACCCTGATTCCCGACTCGCTGAAGGTGTGGGGCTTTGAGAACGTGCACTGCGTAGAAGCACAGATGGTGAAGGACGGAAACTTCCCCACCGTGGTTTCTCCCAATCCGGAAAATGCTGAAGCCCTCTCCATGGCCATCGCATTGGCCAAGGAGATTGATGCAGACATCGTGATGGCCAGCGACCCCGATGCCGACCGTGTGGGTATGGCCTGCAAGGACGACAAGGGTGAATGGGTACTCATCAACGGTAACCAGACCGCACTGATTTTCCTCTACTACATCATCAAGAACCGCATCGCTACGGGCAAGATGCAGCCCAACGACTTCATCGTGAAGACCATCGTTACTACCGAGCTGATCAAGGCCGTAGCCGACAAGAACAAGATTGAGATGCGCGACTGCTACACCGGCTTCAAGTGGATTGCACGTGAAATCCGTCTGAGCGAGGGCAAGCAGCAATACATCGGCGGAGGTGAAGAGAGCTACGGCTTCCTGGCCGAAGACTTCGTACGCGACAAAGATGCCGTATCTGCCTGCTCGCTGCTGGCCGAAATCTGTGCATGGGCCAAGGACCAGGGCAAGACACTGTACGACGTGCTGATGGAGATTTACCTGGAATACGGCTTCTCCAAGGAGACAACCGTCAATGTAGTGAAACCCGGCAAGAGCGGCGCCGACGAAATCAAGGCCATGATGGAGAACTTCCGTGCCAACCCGCCGAAGGAGATAGGTGGCTCACCTGTCAGCTTGATAAAGGACTTCAAGACGCTGAAGGCAACCGATGCTGCCGGACAGCAGAGCGACCTGGACATGCCGGAGACCTCCAACGTGCTGCAGTACTTCACGGCCGACGGCACGAAGATTTCCGTACGTCCCTCGGGTACCGAACCGAAAATCAAGTTCTACATCGAAGTGAAGGGCGAAATGGGTTGCCCGAAATGCTACGCTTCGGCTACGGCCGCAGCCGACGAGAAGGTGAAGGCCGTACGCGCTTCGCTGGGCATCTAACCTCCTCCCTCCCGAAGCATTCATGAGATTGCATACAGAGACACGAAGTCACAGGCGTTTTTATAGGGTTCCGTTATCCTTCCTGTGCCTTTGTGTCTCTGTCATGTTCATCCTGCCGATGATTCCTGTCCAACCGTTTTAATACCTATTTATGACATCCAAAACCTTACCACCTGCCCACAAGCAACCGTTCAGTCGCGCCTTCTGGACAGCCAATGTGGCCGAGATGCTTGAGCGCATGGCCTACTACGGCGTCTTCATCGTCCTCACCATCTATCTGTCCAACATCCTTGGATTCAACGATTTCGAAGCCAGCATGATATCCGGCCTCTTTTCGGGCGGACTCTATCTGCTGCCCCTGTTCACCGGCGCATACGCCGACAAGATCGGATTCCGCCGCTCCATGCTGCTGGCCTTCTCGCTGCTCACCGTCGGCTATGCGGCAGTAGGCATCCTGCCTACCCTGCTCCAGGCGGCCGGACTGGTGGAGTATGGCGATACGGTCTGCTTCACCGGCCTTCCCCAGAGCGGCCAACGGTGGCTCATCGTCCCTGCACTGACGGTCATCATGATAGGCGGCTCCTTCATCAAGTCGGTCATCTCCGCCTCCGTTGCCAAGGAGACCACCACCGAGACCCGCGCCCGCGGTTACTCCATCTTCTACATGATAGTCAACCTGGGCTCGTTCACCGGCAAGTCGGTCATCGACCCCCTGCGCGAAGCTGTCGGCACCCATGCCTACATCTACATCAACTACTTCGCCGCCATCATGACCTTTCTGGCCCTCATCGCCATCTTCCTCTTCTATCGCTCGGCCCACTCGTCGGGCGAAGGCAAATCCATGCGCGAGATTGGCCAGGGCTTCGTACGCATCTTCAGCAACCGCCGGCTGCTCTGCCTCATCCTTATTGTCACCGGATTCTGGATTGTCCAGCAGCAGCTCTACGCCACCATGCCCAAGTACGTCATCCGCATGGCAGGCGAGAGTGCCAAACCCGGCTGGATAGCCAACGTCAACCCCTTCATCGTGGTCTTCTGCGTCAACTTCATCACCCGTTGCATGGCACGCCGTTCGGCCATCACCTCCATGAACATCGGCATGTTCCTCATCCCCGTATCGGCACTGCTGATGGCTTGCGGCAACCTGCTGGGCGACGAACTGATTGGCGGTGTCAGCAACATCACCCTCATGCTGATACTGGGCATCATGGTGCAGGCGCTGGCCGAATGCTTCATCTCTCCACGCTACCTGGAGTACTTCTCGCTGCAGGCACCCAAGGGTGAAGAGGGGATGTATTTGGGATTCAGCCACCTGGACTCCTTTCTCTCCTCCATCTTCGGTTTCGGCATAGCCGGCATCCTGCTGACCAAGTATTGCCCCGACCCTGCGCTGTTTGCCTCGCGCGAGGCCTGGGAAGCGGCCAGCCAGCACGCCCATTACATCTGGTTCTACTTTGCCGCCATCGGCCTGATTGCCGCCATAGCACTGCTTATATTTGCAAAAACTACCCAATTCATCGATAAAAAGAAGAATCCGGCCGAATAAGTATAGCATATTATTTGTATATTTGCCGCCGCTTTTTGCCAAAGCGGCGATTTTTCATATCCGCCGGGCGGCACAGGCACCGTTACCGAGTGAGGGATACGCATACATCCCGCGAAGAAAATAGGAGATACAGAAGATGAAGATACGATTTATAAGTTTGGCCAGCGGAAGCAGCGGAAACTGTTACTACATCGGTACAGAGCAATATGGCATCCTGATAGATGCCGGCATTGCCGCACGTACCATCAAAAAGACACTGCGCGATGCAGGCATCGGGATGGAGACCATCCGGGCCGTGTTTGTCACCCACGACCATGCCGACCACATCAAGGCAGTAGGCGGGCTGGGCGAAAAGCTGAACATCCCTATCTACACCACCGCCCTGATACACGAAGGAATCAACAAGAGCTACTGCATGACCGAAAAGCTCTCCACCTCGGTCCGCTATCTGGAGAAGGGCGAGCCCCTGCAGCTGGCCGACTTCCGCATCGAGTCGTTTGAAGTGCCCCACGACGGCACGGACAACGTAGGCTACTGCATCGAGATAGACGGGAAAACCTTCTCCTTCCTGACCGACCTGGGCGAGATTACGCCCACTGCCGCCAAATACATACGAAAGGCCAATTACCTGATACTGGAGGCCAACTACGACGAAGAGATGCTACGCATGGGCAGCTACCCGCCCTATCTGAAGGAACGCATTGCCAGCCGCACGGGCCATCTCAGCAACACGGCCACAGCCAACTTCCTGGCCGAAAACATCACCGAGCATCTACGCTACATCTGGCTGTGCCACCTCAGCAAGGACAACAACCACCCCGAACTGGCTTACAAGACCGTGGAGTGGAAACTGCGCGAACGCGGCATCATCGTGGGTAAAGACGTACAACTCTGTGCGTTAAAGCGAACCACCCCCTCCGAACTCTATGAGTTTGAGTAAGGAGAAGTGCAAGAAACGGCCTTTTCATCGAAAAAAACTGCACTGATAATTTGGTAGATTCAAATAAATAGCCTACCTTTGCACCCGCAAACGAAAAAAGCGAGGCACCCTTAGCTCAGTTGGTAGAGCAACTGACTCTTAATCAGTGGGTCCAGGGTTCGAGTCCCTGAGGGTGTACAAAAAAGAAAAAGACAACACGGGTAAGTCCTATACGGCCAGCTCCCTTCGAATCCTCCAGGGCTTGATCGCAGCAAAGGTAGTTGGTTGTAGCGGCGCGATATAGTCAGCTTACCCACCCGCCTCTTTAGCTCAGTTGGCCAGAGCACGTGATTTGTAATCTCGGGGTCGTTGGTTCGAATCCGACAAGAGGCTCAAGACGAAAAGAGAGGAGTTCTGCCATCAAGACAGTTCTCCTCTCTTTCATTTTTCTCTCTCTTCTCCCAGCGTCCGGTCGGGTCTCCGTACGCCACCGGCACATCCCGTCTATACAACTGATTTTCAACGCCGAAGCAAAGAATCCACGTCACATTGTCATTTGTTGTCATCTTGTCATCTTGTCATTTTCAAATGTGAGGGGGAAATTGTATTATAATAAATAATATATTTAACATATTATTTATTATAAACCTAAAAACAGCCCGAAACGTAAATGACAAGATGACAACATGACAACAATGACAACAATGACAACGTGACGAGCTACACAGGTTTACAAAAACACTATGGACCAACTTGTTACAACAAATCAAAACATGAAATTTTTTTTTTTGGCAGAACGCTTTAGACCGCAACCGCACCGCCGTACCTTTGTCCGCGAAAGGAAGGATGGACAACCGCCTGCGCCCTTACCATCCTACGGGCATCCCCTCAGTGCGCTGCGCACGCACGTGGAGAACCGTGGGGAGTGGCTGCGAGGGACGACCTCTCTGCCCCACCCTGTGCAGCGGTCAACAACCCCTGCGGGACCGGAGCGGAACAACGATGAGACAAGGCAACTTGAGCCGCTTAACCCTGTCCGTTTCAACGCAAAGACGCAGAAGAAACCGAGAAACCGGGCTCCGCCTCTGTTTTTTTATCCGGCCAGCGTGGAATCTCGCGAAATTTATCTAAATTTGTGCCCGTATTTTCGTTTAATGGTAGAAAACTGAAAGAAATGCAACGATACGCGATGCTGTTCGGCACCTACATGGGTGTCTTTTGGATACTGAAGTTCGGCTGTTTCCCGTTAGGGATGTCCCATCCCTTCTTATCACTGCTCTTCCTGGCGTTCACCGTCTGCGTGCCCTTCATGGGCTACCGCTATGCCCGGCTGTATCGCGACGGAGTGTGTGGAGGAGGCATTTCCATTCCGCATGCCTACCTGTTCACCCTCTCCATGTACATCTTTGCCGCCTTGCTCGCCAGCGTAGGCCACTACATCTACTTCGGCTACATCGACGGAGGCTTCATCCTGAACAGCTGCCGCCTGCAGCTGGACCAGATGGCACAGAGCGGCCTGCCCGGCATAGAGCCTGTCATTGACGAATACCGGGCGTCGCTGGCCATGGCCGAGGCACTGACCCCTGTAGACATCACGCTATCCCTGCTATCGGCCAACATCTTCATCGGATGCCTGCTGGGACTGCCCACAGCCTTGGCCGTAGCCAGGCGGCGACCCGCTTCGGATAGCACGCACCAATAAACGAACAAAAAGAAAACTTCATCAAAAAAAAGCGATATGGATATTTCTGTTGTCATCCCCTTATACAACGAAGACGAGTCCCTCCCCGAGCTGTTCGAGTGGATTGAGCGCGTGATGAAAGCCCACAGCTTCAGTCACGAAGTGATTTTCGTGAACGACGGCAGCACCGACCGTTCGTGGGAGGTCATCGAGCAGCTGCACGCCCAGGCACCCGACATCGTGCGGGGCATCAAGTTCCGCCGCAACTACGGCAAGTCACCGGCCTTGTACTGCGGCTTTGCAGAAGCCCGCGGCGAGGTGGTCATCACCATGGATGCTGACCTGCAGGACAGTCCCGACGAGATTCCCGAACTCTACCGCATGATTACGGAAGAGGGCTACGACCTGGTATCGGGCTGGAAGCAGAAGCGCTACGACCCCCTGTCGAAGACCCTGCCGACCAAGCTCTTCAACGCCACGGCCCGCAAAGTGTCGGGCATCCGAAACCTGCACGACTTCAACTGCGGCCTGAAAGCCTACCGCCGGGAGGTGGTGAAGCACATCGAGGTATACGGCGAGATGCACCGCTACATCCCCTATCTGGCCAAGAACGCCGGATTCAAGAAGATTGGCGAGAAGGTGGTCCACCACCAGGCACGCAAGTATGGCAAGACGAAGTTCGGCCTGAACCGCTTTGTCAACGGCTATCTCGACCTGATAACCCTCTGGTTTCTGGGCACATTCGGCGTGAAGCCCATGCACTTCTTCGGTCTGCTGGGCTCGCTGATGTTCATCCTGGGATTCATCTCGGTTGTCATCGTAGGAGCCAGCAAGCTCTACTGCATGTACAACGGCCTGTCCTACAGACTGGTGACCGAGTCGCCCTACTTCTACCTGTCGCTCACGTCAATGATCATCGGCACACAGCTTTTCGTGGCCGGTTTTCTGGGCGAACTGATATCGCGCAACGCCCCCGAACGCAACAACTATCAAATTGAGAAAACCCTATAACAGACAAGATGAAACGAATCCTCAAACTCATAGGAGCCGGATTGGCGCTCTGCCCCCTGATAGGTCTCTCCGTGGCCTGCTCGGAAGACGAAGACTGCTCCATGACGGCACGCCCCATGATGCAGTGCTACCTCTATACGGTCCACACCGATAGCGGACTGGCAGAGAAGTGTACCCTTAACGTGTTGACAGTCACCGCCCGCGGCACAGACTCGGTCATCGTCAACCGGCAGCAGAACGTGCAAGACCTCTCCCTGCCCCTCTGCTATACGGCCGACTCTACCGAGCTGGTGTTGCACTACGAAGACGACCTGACGGACACCCTCATCGTCCGCCAGCAGAACACCCCCTACTTTGTATCGATGGATTGCGGATACCAGATGAAGCAGGTCATCACCGACATCAGCTACACCCGCCATCACCTCGACTCCATCCATCTGTCAAACCCTGAAGCCGGCATCTATGGTACAGAGAATCTTAAACTTTTCTATTAGTCTGACACTCTGCCTGCTCATCGGACTGCCGCTGCAAGCCCAGACCTCCCCTTCGTCGTCGTCGTCGAGGCAGGGAACGCAGCAGCAGAAGAAGAAGGAGAAGGCGAAGCCCGAGATAGAGTACCCGCTCTACAACGGCCTCAGTGTGGGACTTGACCTGTGGGGACCGGCCAGCAAGGCACTGGGAGGCGACTTCCTGAGCACCGACCTGTCGCTGTGCGCCGACCTGAAGCACCGCTACTTCCCCACCGTGGAGATAGGCTACGGCACCACCGACACCCAAAGCGAAGAGAACGGCATCAGCTACAAGACCAACGCCCCCTACCTGCGCATCGGCATGGACTACAACATGCTGTTCAAGAAGGCCCACGGGCACATGTTGCTGCTGGGCTTCCGATATGGCATGAGTAGCTTCAAGTACGACGTTGTCTCCATGGGCATTGACGACCCCATCTACGGCGGCAGCTACAACCCCGACCTCACCGACGACGTCTGGCAAGGCAGCATCCCCTACCGGCACACCGGCATGAAAGGCTCCATGCAATGGCTGGAGATGTGCTTCGGCATTCGCGCACGGGTCAGCGGGCAGATTTCCATGGGCTGGGCCATGCGGTTCAAGTTCAAGTTCTCCGCCTCGCCCGACACCTACGGTGACCCCTGGTACGTGCCCGGCTTCGGCAAATACGGCTCCAACACGATAGGCATCAGCTACACCATTGTCTACCACCTGCCCACTCATAAAGCAAAGAAATAAAAAGATAGATATGACAAGCTTAGAGATTTGGTTTTTAGCCGTAGGTCTGGCCATGGACTGCTTTGCCGTCTCCATCGCCAGCGGCATCCTGCTCAAGCAGTTCCGCCTCCGTCCGATGCTGGTGATGGCCCTCTTTTTCGGCCTCTTCCAGGCACTGATGCCCCTGTTCGGATGGACGGGCATCCACTTCTTCAGCCACCTGTTCGAGCAGGTAGACCACTGGATTGCCTTCGGCATCCTGGCCTTTCTGGGCGGGCGCATGGTGGTGGAATCGTTCAAGGACGAGGAGGTGCGCCACGAGTTCGACCCTACCGACCTGAAAGTGGTGTTCATGCTGGCCATAGCCACCAGCATTGATGCCCTGGCAGTGGGCGTATCGTTTGCCTGCATCGGCATCAGCAGCCTGCAGAGCCTCTTGTCGCCCATCGCCGTCATCGGCTGGGTATCATTCGTCCTCTCCCTGGTGGGACTGACGCTCGGCATCTGCTTCGGATGCGGCTTTGCCCGCAAGATGAAGGCCGAACGGTGGGGAGGCATCATCCTGATAGCCATCGGATGCAAAATATTGACCGAACATTTACTGGGATAATACGATATGGAAAAAAGAGACAACAGACGCACTTTCCTGTGGGTGGCCCTGCTGCTACTGGCCACCATCTGGATATTGGCACGCCACCAGCGCGAAGTACCCTTTCAGACGGACAACGGGCTGATATTCGGCACCATCTATCACATCACATACCAGCACGACCGCAATCTGAAGGCCGAGATAGAGACGGCCCTGCACCGGTTCGACGGTTCGCTGTCGCCCTTCAACGACACAGCCACCATCACGCGCATCAACCGCAACGAGGCGGTTGTGCCCGACACCTTCTTCACCAACGTCTTCCGTCGCAGCATGGAGATTTCGGAGGAGACGGACGGTGCCTTCGACATCACCGTAGCCCCGCTGGTCAATGCCTGGGGCTTCGGGTTCAAGCAGGGACGGTTCCCCGACTCGCTGATGGTGGACAGCCTGCTGCAGCTTACCGGCTACCGGAAGGCAAGCCTCACGCCCGAAGGCGAAGTGCTGAAACAAGACCCGCGCATGATGTTCAGCTGCAGTGCCGTGGCCAAAGGATACGCCGTAGACGTCATCGCCCAGCTGCTGGAGCGGGCGGGATGCCGCAACTTCATGGTGGACATCGGCGGCGAGGTAGTGGTGCGCGGACGCAATGCCCGCAACGAGCTGTGGCGCATCGGCATCAACAAGCCGGTAGACGACTCCCTGTCGCGCAACCAGGAGCTGCAGATGGTGCTGCACATTCAGGACATCGGCATTGCCACTTCGGGCAACTACCGCAACTACTACTACAAGGACGGCAAGAAGTATGCCCACACCATCGACCCGCGCACGGGCTATCCCGTACAGCACAGCATCCTGTCGGCCACGGTCATTGCCCGCGACTGCATGAGTGCCGATGCCTATGCCACCGCCTTCATGGTGATGGGGCTGGAAGAGGCCGAACGCTTTACAGCCTCCCGCCCCGACCTGGATGCCTGCTTCATCTACAGCGATGAAGAGGGAAACCTGCAGACCTACCTGACTGCAGGGATGCAGCAGTACCTGAAGGAGGAGTGAACCCTCACTCCACCGTCACCTGGATGCGCCGATAAGCCACCAGCGTGAAGGGTCCCCGGTCGTGTACTTCACAAATCAGATGGAGGCTCTTTCCGGCTGCCTCTGCCGGTATGCGTATGCGCACGGCCGAGGCGGTAGGCGCTGCCATCTCCAGTTCGCCCGGATAGCTGTCGGCCTCCGGCTGCCTCCACCAGCGGAAGGTGAGCTCGTCACCCTCAGCATCCACCGACTGACCGGCATCCAGCTCCAGCCACGAACCGGCCTTGGCCGTGATGCAGAGCGGCGCGGTGCCGCCAGTGCCGTTCACCACCACCTGCGGATTGGTATTTCCCTTCCCCTCGGCAGCCCACTGCATACGGGCGGCGAAGTCGTTGAACTCATCGGGATAGAAGCGGGTCTTATAGGCCTCGGTCAGGCTTTTCCAAGGCTCCTCCCAGCTGGTCCAAGCGTACGTCAGCGAGTCTGGCGCCAATGCAAAGGTATGCACGCCTCCCCATCCCACCTGCGTCGGTTGGTCCGGATCGTTCAGCCCCGTCGGCAAGATGTGCAGGAAGCTGGGCGTGTCACCCTCCACTCCATATTTATAGTTCGGATAGAGGGCTCCCAAAGCTCCCTGCCGCTGTATCTGCTCTGCATGGCGGTTCCAGTTCTGTACGCCCAGCGAGCATTGCATCTGCCAGGTACCTTCGTCCCAGATGAAGCGCAAGTCATCCTTGAACTCACGTCGCAGCCACTGGTGGGCACTGTACGCCCTGTCCTCGCGCATGGCATAGACCATGTCCTGGTCGGTGATGGTATAGACGCGGAACTTCTGCAGAAAGGCCTTGAGCTGTTCCGGCGTGCGGGTCTGCTGCACACGCCACACAGCCTGTGCCAGCGTGTTGGCACTGCCCCAGGCAGCCACCCAGATGGGGCGTTCGTCCTCCTCGTCGGCCAGCCGAATCAGGAAGTCGCTGCCCGGCGAGTCGTTTCCCTCGCCTATCACCCCTATGCCTGCCCGGGTGCTTCCCATCAGGGCCCGTCCGCGCAGATAGTCGGCACTGGGCCAGTAGCCCAAGGTCTGCCGGCCGTTCTCCTCGTCCAGCGGGAGGAAGGCCTCCTGTCCGGAGCGTTTCATCAGTTGGGGGATGTCGTGGGCGTAGCCTTCAATCACCTGACGCAGGTAGTCGGCCCACTCCGTGGGATAGGGGTCGCAGTTCCACCCCACTGTAGTAATGATGGCCTCTATCTCCAGCCGGTCGGCATAGGCAAGCAGCCGGACAGCCGACTCCATGTCATCGGGCTCCACATCGCCGGGAGCAATGTCCGTGCATACTACCAGTCGGGGTTTCAGTTCGTCACCGCAGGGTTGTGTCTCTCTGTTCTGCACCTGCGTCGAGCAGGAGAAGGTTGCCGGCAGCAACAGCAGGGGCAACGCGCGTAGAAGATGTCTGTTCATGGTATGTGTTGCTTAAATTCAATAGATTATACGTATAGAATATTTACTTCATAAACACGAAGTAGACGGCCAGTATCAGACAGACGAAGGCGGCCACGTGATTCCAGTGCAGCGTCTCGCCCTTGAAGAGCACCGTCGTGAAGATGGTGAATATGATGAGCGTCACCACCTCCTGTATCACTTTCAGCTGCATCAGCGAGAAGGGGCCTCCGTTGCCTATAAAGCCGATGCGGTTGGCCGGAATCTGGCAGGAATACTCGGCCAGCGCGATGCTCCACGAGAAGAGGATGACGGCATACAGCGGCCAGTTGGAGATGACCTTCATCTCCTGCAGCTTCAGATGCCCGTACCAGGCGAAGGTCATAAACACATTCGATACAATCAACAAGAGGATGGTGTAAAATGCTTTCATACTTTCTATATCTTTTTCTGTCAAAAAATAAACTATTCATTCTTCATCACTTTCACAGGCAGCAGTTCCTGCTGCACATTGCCCATGCTGCTCCACAGGCTGTAGCGTGCTTCGGGGTTCATCTCCTCCAGCTGGCGCAGTATCTGCTTCATCCCGCTCCGGTGCGACTGCGTCTCATAGGGGCACATCTTCACCTGCTTCCGGTAGTCGTGCAGCAGTGCCAGCTGGCGCAGGTCTGACTCGTGCTCCAGGCAGAGAGGCCGTATGATGGTCATATCGAACTTCTTCATCACCAACCGGGGCGGCATTGTACCGATGGCTCCCTGAAAGGTCTGGTTCATCAGCAGCGTCTCCAGGATGTCGTCCATGTGATGTCCCAGGGCTATCTTGTTGCATCCCTGCTCCTTGGCCACGGTGAAGAGTGCCTTCCTGCGGTTCCACGAGCAGAGGAAGCAGGGCGATTTACGTGTGTCGGTAGAGGTGTCAAACTCCGTCTCGTAGCAGACGAAAGGCACCCCGCGCTCCTCGGCAAACCGGCGCAGATACTCACTGTCGCTCTGGTAGGGGATGTTGCGCATCACCACGTGCGCCGCCACCACCGCGATGCGGGGCTTGTAGATGCGTGCCTGGCGGGCCAGCAACTCCAGCAGAGCCAGCGAATCCTTGCCTCCGGAGAGGGCTATGAGGATGCGGTCGCCCTCCTCTATCAGTCCGTACTCCACCACCCCTTTGCTGAACCGCCGCTCAATGCGGCGCATCAACCCGATTTCTTCCTTGCTTTGCGTCATTTTGTTACATCTGCTTTTGCACCTGCAAATATAGTGTAAAAATGTGCCACGGCTTGCACAGACGGCACAGTTTTTTTATTCCCCCACACAATAGGTTATACGGCGCACGTGCGTTTTTCGTGTTTACCGTCTGTTTACTTTTCCCTCATTACAGTCATTACAATCAGTACTGTGATTTTTTGGGGGACACATCTACTATGAAGATGATAAGGAGAATCAGAATGTGTGTGCCCAAAACAGCTGTAATAATTGTAATAATTGTAATGGAGGGGGGAGCCGACTAAAACATTTAGCTGAAAATGTGCATCCATGAGTGTACACGGCATAACAAACATCCATTATTTCATGCAAGTTTACGCATCTGTAACATGGTGTTAATTAACGAGTTGACGAGTTTATAGTTCAATCACAAATGGCGGGGGAAAGCAATAACCTTGTCACCTCGCTGACTGTTCGCAAGCTTTAGAGTTGCGAAACCTGAGTCATTACAATTATTACAATTATTACAGTGATTTTGGACACACACTCGCTATGAAGATGATAACTATTATATATATAATTAATTATATATATAATAGAATTTCTTATCCAACTTTTCGGAGGGGTAGAATGTGTGCGCCCAAAACAGCTGTAATAATTGTAATAATTGTAATGGAGGGGGGAGCCGACTAAAAAATTAAGCTGAGAATGTGCATCCATGAGTGTATCTTATTTATTTCAAAAAAATCAAATTCTTATGATGAATAGGCAGCTGTCAGCCGCCGATGAAAGCTCTGCGACGGACGGGATATTTGAACACTCAAAAAAAAATTTCAGGTCGAAAGAAACAGCTAATATACAAGCATTTATAGAATCCAAAAGGCTGCATCAAGGCTTCGTAAGTCATCAACGGACAGGAGGCTTCCGTATCATACAGTGTAAGGCCACCCGTTCAATCATTCCCCCACACCTCCCCTTAGCAGCCTGTTCGTTTCTCTTGCCCGCACCAATAGGAACGAACGGCACGCGAAGGGAAAAGGCATCTGCTACATAGCCGCCCCCGCCGCAATTTTGAAAAGTGTATGGCAGCCCCTACACGTAGCTTGTAACTTGTAACTAAAACACTTTCTCATACCGAAAAAACGCATTATCTTTGCACTGTGTGAAATGAAGAGATTTAAGTTTCGTTTTACATCAACAGATTGACAGAATGGTCGTTATAACTGTATCGAACAATTCACTTACCTGATTCATTTTCATCTGTTTATGTAAACACGAAACTTGAGTGGAAAGAATCAAAAACATACATATATTATGAAGAAGTTATGTACCATCGCAGCAGGCCTGCTCGTGCTGACAGCCTGCGCACAGAAGCATCAGAAGGAGGGCACCGCCCGGCAGGAGCCCACCACCATCACATGGATAGAGGACAAGCCGGGACCCGCCCTGCAGCCGCATACGCTCTACCCCGAAGTGCCCGACTCGCTGTGGGACGCCCTGGGACTGCACGAAGGCGTGCCTACGAGCATGAGCTGCTTCCTGCTCCGGACAGAGGGGAAAACGATACTGCTCGATGCCGGACTGGGCGCACCCTTCAGCCAGCTGATGCCCAAACTGACGGAACAGGGCGTAACACCCGAAGAGCTCCGGCTCATCTACCTCACACACCTCCACCCCGACCACATCGGCGGTCTGCTGAAGGATGGCCAGGCAGTCTTCCCCAAGGCCGAAGTGTACGTCAACCGGGTAGAGGCCGAGGCGTGGCTGGCCATGGAAGGCGACCGGAGCAAGCTGGCCAAGAGCGTGCTCCAAGCCTACAACAGCCGTCTGCACCTCTTTGAGGCCGGCGACACGCTGGAGGGAGGGGTCGTGAGCCTGGCTGCTTACGGCCACACGCCCGGACACACCGTGTTCCAAAAGGATAGCATCCTGGTGATTGCCGACCTCGTCCACGGAGCGGCCCTGCAGCTGGAGCATCCCGAATACTGTCCCACCTACGACATGGACCCCGATGCGGCACGTGCCTCACGCCTCCGCCTGCTGCAGTATGCACGCAAGAACCACCTCACGATGTACGGCATGCACCTGCCCGCCCCAGGTTCCATCAAACCAGCCCGGCCATGATACAGCAAACAGAATTCACCCTGTCGGCCAAGCGCAGAGGCTGCCACCTCGTCACAGCGGAAATCCTGGCTCACCTGCCACGGCCCCTCCCCCGGACAGGCCTGCTCCACCTGTTCGTCAAGCACACCTCGTGCGCCCTCAGCATCAACGAGAATGCCGACCCCGACGTGCGCTCGGACATGGAGAAGATTCTGAACAGACTGGTGCGCGAGAACGAGCCTTACTACGACCACGTGCTCGAAGGGGCAGACGACATGCCTGCCCACGCCAAGAGTTCGCTGCTGGGTGTCAGCGTCACCCTGCCCATCACCGACGGCCGCCTTAACCTGGGCACCTGGCAGGGCATCTACCTCTGCGAGTTCCGCGACCACGGCGGCCCGCGACGCATAGTGGCCACGATTTACGAATAATGACCATGAAGAAGATACTGATTACGGGCAGCAGCGGATTTCTGGGCAGCCGATTGGCCTACTGCTACAGAGAGAAGTACGACCTGCAGCTGTGGTCGGCCTTATTCATAGCCTTCGCCGTACATCTGACGGTGCATGTGGGACAAGCCGTTGCCGTGAAGAGCTATGTGCCGGGCCTCGCCACTTCACTCCTGCTCCTACCCTATGCTACCTACGGACTGTGGAGCATCTGGCTCGCCACGAACGGATGGGAACTCGTCGCATGGGGCACGATCGGCCTGGCGGTGACGGCAGCAAATCTGCGCTTCGCCCATTGGCTGGGCATTCAATCCGACAAGAGTCACCTTACCTGAGTGTCAGATTCATCCCAACAGACTGACAGAATGCATATTGCAGACCCGCAATGACGAAGCAGAGACACCCCTCATTACAATTATTACAATTATTACAGCTGTTTTGGACACACACACTGGCAATCAAAAGAAAAAAGTGTAATGGGGACTCAGGATGACCATATGATAAGCTATATGAATGTTGATATGTCCTCTTGAGAGAGCTATTGTTTCACGCTAAATTTCGGATGAACAAAAAAGTCCTGAAGAAAACTTCAGGACCTCCGTGCGGTGCGTACGGGACT
>CALZEQ010000035.1 GCA_945641355.1 uncultured Mediterranea sp.
ACAAAAAAGTGGGAAAATGTGATAGTTTGAAAATAATTATTGCTACTTTTGTGGCACTTTTCAGAAGTGTAAGAAACAAGACGAATATGAACAAGTACTATCTACATACAGTCACATCCATGTGTACCTTCACCACAACCCCTCGGGGTTAGGGATAGTATTTTGTGTTTCTACGCGATACACGTTTTTTCAGCATCAATTCTTACTTAATCAGAAGACCGGACAGAGGGCAATGTGCATAGATGCACTTCGTCATCTGGTCAGTACATTGATAACAACAAACTATACAACATAATGAAAGTAATGAAATTCGGCGGGACATCCGTAGGTTCCGTCAACAGTATTTTGAGTGTCAAGCGCATCGTTGAGTCCGTCAACGAGCCGGTCATTGTAGTTGTCTCTGCCTTGGGCGGTATTACAGACCAGTTGATCAGCATTTCAAAGATGGCTGCTCAGGGTGATGCGGCTTACGAAGAGGGATATTGCGAGATGGTACGCCGGCATGAAGAGATGGTGGAAGCCGTCATTCCTGCAGGCGATGCACGGGACAGGTTGCTGGCCCGTGTTCATGCACTGCTCAGTGAACTGAAGAACATTTTCCAAGGCATCTATCTGATTCGAGACCTCTCACCCAAGACGAGTGATACGATTGTAAGCTATGGTGAACGGCTCTCATCCATCATTGCAGCCGAACTGACCGGTGCCGAATGGTACGATTCGCGTACCTTCATGAAGACGGAAAAGAAGCATTCCAAACATGTGCTGGATGCCGAATTGACCAACGAACTGATTCGACGTACCTTTGCCCACAGACCCCGACGGGCTTTGGTGCCCGGTTTTATCTCTACGGACAAGGTGAGCGGTGATGTCACCAACCTGGGACGTGGAGGGTCGGACTATACCGCAGCGGTGATAGCGGCAGCGCTGGATGCAGAGGTGCTGGAGATATGGACGGATGTGGACGGATTTATGACGGCCGATCCGCGCGTCATCTCCACGGCCTATACAATTAATGAACTGAGCTATGTAGAGGCCACCGAGCTGTGCAACTTCGGAGCCAAGGTGGTGTATCCGCCTACCATCTACCCTGTGTGCCACAAGAATATCCCTATCTGGATAAAGAATACGTTTAACCCTCAGGGAACAGGTACCGTCATCAAGCAGAAGGTATCCGATCCGCACAGCAAGGCCATCAAGGGTATCTCTTCTATCAATGACACCAGTCTGATTACGGTACAAGGTCTGGGTATGGTTGGCGTAATCGGTGTGAACTACCGGATATTCAAGGCGTTGGCCAAGAATGGCATCAGCGTGTTCATGGTGTCGCAGGCATCTTCGGAGAATTCCACCTCCATCGGTGTGCGCAATGCCGACGCCGACCTGGCCTGTGACGTACTGAACGAGGAGTTTGCCAAGGAAATAGAGATGGGAGAAATCTCTCCCGTTCAGGCGGAGAAGGGACTGGCCACGGTAGCTATTGTAGGTGAGAATATGAAGCATACGCCGGGTATTGCAGGCAAACTGTTCGGAACCCTGGGACGCAACGGCATCAGCGTGATAGCCTGTGCCCAAGGAGCGTCCGAGACAAACATCTCGTTTGTGGTAGAGTCGCGCTTCCTGCGCAAGTCGTTGAATGTCATACATGACTCCTTCTTCCTCTCCGAATATCAGGTACTGAACCTCTTCATCTGCGGCATCGGTACGGTGGGTGGCAGTCTGATAGAGCAGATACACAGCCAACGCTGGAAGCTGATGCAGGAAAACGGACTGCAACTGAATGTGGTGGGCATTGCTGATGCCTCCAGAGCCTTGTTCTGCCGTGAAGGCATCGAACTCTCCAACTACCGTGATGAGCTGAAGGCGAAAGGGAAGGAAAGTTCGCTGGATACGCTGCGTAGCGAAATCATCGGCATGAACATCTTCAACTCGGTGTTTGTTGATTGTACGGCCAGTGCCGGTGTGGCTTCGCTGTATCGCGACCTGCTGTCGCACAATGTTTCCGTGGTGGCTGCCAACAAGATTGCGGCTTCATCGGAATATGAAAACTACCGTGAACTGAAGCAGATAGCCCGTCAGCGTGGTGTGAAGTATCTGTTCGAGACCAACGTAGGTGCGGGACTGCCCATCATCAATACCATCAACGACTTGATACACAGTGGCGACAAGATACTGAAGATTGAGGCGGTGTTGAGTGGCACGTTGAACTATATATTCAACAAACTGAGTGCCGAC
This sequence comes from uncultured Mediterranea sp., assembly GCA_945641355.1. Classification (GTDB taxonomy): domain Bacteria; phylum Bacteroidota; class Bacteroidia; order Bacteroidales; family Bacteroidaceae; genus Bacteroides. The sequence goes on from CALZEQ010000035.1 coordinate 2,233, forward strand.
GTACCCTTCAGCCGTACCATCAAGCTGGCGCAGGAGGAACGCTATTCCGAACCCGATCCGCGCATCGACCTGAGCGGTACGGACGTAATCCGCAAACTGGTGATTCTGGCCCGTGAGGCAGGCTATCGCATCGAGCAGAGTGATGTAGAGAAGCATCTCTTCGTGCCCGACGACTTCTTTGAAGGTACGCTGGAGAACTTCTGGCAGAAGGTACCTGCATTGGACGCTGACTTCGAGGCGCGGCGGCAGGTACTGGAGGCTGAAGGAAAGCGTTGGCGCTTCGTGGCTCGTCTGGAGGATGGCAAAGCATCCGTCGGACTGCAAGAGGTGGATGCCACGCATCCCTTCTACGGTCTGGAGGGTAGTAACAACATCATCTTGCTGACCACCGAACGATACAAGGAATATCCGATGATGATTCAGGGGTATGGAGCCGGTGCCGGTGTGACGGCTGCCGGCGTGTTTGCCGACATCATGAGCATAGCCAATGTATGATGCTGATAAATAGAGGAGGGGAATGAGATGAAGCATATCATCATACTGGGCGACGGCATGGCCGACTGGCCGGTAGAAGAATTGGGAGGCCGGACGCTGCTGCAGGCGGCACATACACCCTATATGGACAAGCTGGCTCGGGAGGGGCGTAACGGACGTCTGGTGACGGTGGCTCCGGGATTCCATCCGGGCAGTGAAGTAGCCAACATGTCGGTGCTTGGATACGACTTGCCACGTGTGTACGAAGGACGCGGGCCGTTGGAAGCGGCCAGCATCGGCATCGATTTGCAACCGGGTGACCTGGCCTTGCGCTGCAACATCATCTGTGTACAGGATGAGAAAATCAAAAATCATTCGGCTGGTCACATTACGACGGAAGAGGCCGATGTGCTGGTGCGCTATCTGCAGGAACAGTTGGGAGATGAACGGGTACATTTCTATACCGGAGTACAGTACCGGCATCTGCTGGTGATAAAGGGGGGAGACAAACACATTGTCTGCACACCGCCTCACGATGTGCCGGGACAACCTTTCCGCCCGTTGCTGGTGAAGGCCGAGAACGATGCGGCGACGGAAACGGCATCGTTGCTGAACGAGTTGATTCTGCGTTCGCAGGAGGTGCTGAAGGACCATCCGCTGAACCTGAAGCGCATCCGTGAAGGCAAAGATCCGGCCAACAGCATCTGGCCTTGGGGCGGAGGCTATCGGCCTCGGATGGATTTGCTGGGCGAAAGATTTCCCCAGGTAAAGTCGGGCTCGGTCATCTCTGCCGTAGACCTGATACGGGGTATCGGTTACTATGCAGGCTTGGACCGGTTGGACGTAGAGGGAGCAACCGGTCTGTACAATACCAACTACGAGAACAAAGTGGCAGCTGCACTGGAGGCACTGCGCAGGCAAGACTTCGTCTATCTGCACATAGAGGCCAGTGATGAGGCGGGGCACGAAGGTAACGTAGAGTTGAAGATGCAAACTATAGAGAATCTGGACCGCCGGGCCGTGGGTCCCATCTATGAAGCGGTAAAGGAGTGGCAGGAACCGGTGGCCATCGCCGTATTGCCCGACCATCCTACGCCCTGCCGGCACCGTACACATACGGCTGAGCCGGTGCCTTTCCTGATATGGTATCGCGGTATCGAACCGGATGCCGTGCAGACATTCGACGAGGTGGCTGCCTGCAACGGATGCTATGGCCTGCTGAAGGAGGACGGATTCATACAGACGTTTATGTCGCTGCCCTGACTGGTTGCTTCTACAGAGATGATGGAGCAAATGCAAAACTTGATTGATAAAAAGAAGAAATATGAACTATTACAGTACAAACAGACAGGCACCCGAGGCAAGCCTTGAGGAGGCCGTTGTGAAGGGACTGGCATCGGATAAGGGACTCTTTATGCCCCGCACTATCCGGCCTTTGCCTCAGTCGTTTTTCGACACCATCGAGAGTCTCTCGTTTCAGGAGATAGCCTATCGGGTGGCTGATGCTTTTTTTGGAGAAGACGTTCCTGCCGATACGCTGAAGCAGATTGTGTACGACACGCTGAGTTTCGATGTCCCGTTAGTGAAGGTGACCGATTCCATCTACTCATTGGAGTTGTTCCATGGACCGACCTTGGCCTTCAAGGATGTGGGTGGACGCTTTATGGCCCGTCTGCTGGGCTATTTCATCCGTAAGGAGGGCAAACGGCAGGTGAATGTGCTGGTGGCCACCAGCGGTGACACGGGTAGTGCCGTAGCCAACGGCTTCCTGGGTGTGGAGGGAATTCACGTCTATGTGCTTTATCCGAAGGGTAAGGTGAGCGAAATACAGGAGAAGCAGTTTACCACCCTGGGACAGAACATTACGGCACTGGAGGTAGACGGTACCTTTGACGACTGCCAGGCACTGGTGAAGGCTGCCTTCATGGACAAGGAACTGAACGACCACATGCAGTTGACCAGCGCCAATTCCATCAATGTGGCCCGTTTCCTGCCGCAGGCCTTCTACTACTTCTATGCCTACGCACAGTGGAAGCGTATGTGCGGTGCTGACGGAGGGGGCGTGGCTCCGGTGGTGTGTGTGCCCAGCGGAAACTTCGGCAACATCACGGCAGGCCTCTTCGGCAAACGGATGGGGCTGCCTGTGGGACGCTTCATCGCCGCCAATAATCGCAACGACATCTTCTACCAATACCTTCAGACGGGGCAGTACGCTCCTCGTGCGTCGGTGGCTACCATTGCCAACGCCATGGACGTAGGTGCTCCAAGTAACTTTGCCCGCGTGCTCGATCTCTACGGAGAGAGTCATCAGGCCATCTGTGCCGACATCAGCGGTGCAACCTACAGCAATGAGCAGATAGCTGACACCATGAGGCAGGTATGGCAGCAACACCGTTATCTGCTGGATCCGCATGGTGCATGTGGTTGTCGGGCTCTTATGGAGGGATTGCATCCCGGTGAAACAGGTATCTTCCTGGAGACAGCCCATCCGGCCAAGTTCAAGGACACCGTGGAGCAGATTATCGGTCAGCCGGTAGCCATTCCCGAGAAATTGCAGGCCTTCTTGCGCGGAGAGAAGCAGAGCGTGCCTATGACACGCGATTTTGCTGACTTTAAATCCTATCTGTTGCATGAATAGTCTGTTTGCATTCCCCGTTTGGCTGCTTGCCGCCTCCCCCGCCGCACAGACAGGGGAGGGGAGCGGTAAGGTGGCCCAGCTGTTGGAACAGCTCTTCGCCTGGGGTGTGTCTGCCGGTGGTCATCTGATAGGAGCATTGATTGTCTTTGTGGTGGGTCGCTTCCTCATGGCTTTCATCAACCGGTTGGTAGCCAATATACTGACACGCCGTAAGGTTGATGTAGGTGTGCAGACCTTTACCAAGAGTCTGGTCAACATCCTGCTTACGGTGTTGCTGATAATAGCTGTTGTCGGGAAATTGGGTGTAGAGACCAGCTCGTTTGCTGCTTTGCTGGCATCGGCCGGTGTGGCAGTAGGTATGGCGCTCTCCGGCAATCTGCAGAACTTTGCCGGAGGATTGATTGTGCTGCTGTTCCGTCCCTTCAAGGTAGGAGATTGGATAGAAGCACAAGGCGCATCGGGCACTGTGCGCGAGATACAGATATTTCACACCATCCTGACCACCGGCGACAACAAGGTGATCTACATACCCAACGGCTCCATCAGCAGCGGTTCCATTGTCAACTACAGCCGCGAGGAGAACCGTCGCATCGAGTGGATAGTCGGTGTAGAGTATGGCGAGGACTTGGGTAAGGTGGAGGCGTGTGTACGGCGCATCATGGCAGCCGACTCCCGTATTCTGTCTGCACCCGCCCCTTTTGTGGCCCTTCATGCCTTGGATGCCAGCAGCGTGAATGTTGTCATCCGTGCCTGGGTGAAGGGAGCTGATTATTGGGGTGTATATTTCGATATGAACCGCTCCATCTACGATACCTTCAACCGTGAAGGCATCGGCTTCCCCTTCCCGCAGCTCACCGTACATCAGGCAGCCGATTGATGGGCTTCTCCAATCGTTCAGTATCCTCGTTATGAAGATTTAACTATTTGTATAGTGCTGAAGGATAGCGTGTTATGAAATGTATGCACTATCTTTTAACACTTTGTGTCCGGTTGCCTATATCGATTTATTTTTTATCTTTGTACAGCAATGTGACAGACACGTTGTGAATCAATAAAAGATAAAATCGTATGGATACAATGGTAAAACTGGTACATGAGCTTCTGGATACAACAGAGGTTCCTACGGCTTGTTTGCAACGCATCAACGAAGTCTTGTTGAAGGATTTTCAGCTCTCATTGGGCGGATACCTCATCCTCTATCCCAAGGAGGTGGAGATATTTTATGTCAACCGGAAGGGACGGCATCCCTTTATTGACACCAATATGCACTGCATGATGGATCCTAAAACCAATGCGGAAATCTGGGCCATGCAGTCGGGACGTCTGGGTCGGGTCTATATGCACCGCAAGGGACTGGGAGGCATGGATATCTGTCTGTCTGACAGTACCGACTACGCGCTCTGTTGCACCATCAAGGCGGCCGAGGTCAACGGAACGGAATGTTGGAGCCAGTTGAAGGTACGTAATGCTGTGCTCGATGCCATCTGCATTCATGAAGGGCTCCCCATCAATCTGGAGACGCGCGTCAAGTTGATGGAACGTCTCAACCAACCTTGCGCAGTCACGCTGCTGTCGCCTCGCGAGCAGCCGTTGCAGGGTGAGGTCTATCATTTGCATCGTCGTTCACTGCGCAGACGCGACAAGAATGCTTCGTTGCCATTACGCTCTTTCATGGATATTTGGAATAAAAATTTCCAGATGGGCAATGTTCAGAGGGTCAATCTGTACATGGCAGCCCATCCCGATGAGAATGTGCTGGACGTGCTGCGTCGCAACCAGTTCCGCTATATACCGGCTGAAATCAAGGCACGTTACAAGCTGGATCGCAAGGTGAAACTCTATGAATAGTGCAATTCCCCGCTTCCCCCCTTCCTTTTTCCTACTATATTCCTTATATTTGTCCGGTAGAAGGAAGGGGACGATTGTACCCCTCCTGCTGAAAAGAATAGGAACTGCTAATAACAAGTGAATATGGAAAAATGGAATCATGTTTTATCCCGTTTCTGTTTGGAGGGGACTGTAAGTGAGGTACTTCCTTTGGGTGAAGGATTGATTAACGACACCTATCGCGTGACGACAGCCGAACCGTCGGCACCCGACTACGTGTTGCAGCGCATCAATCATCACATCTTCCAGCATGTCGACCGGCTGCAGTACAACATCGAGTGTGTCACCCGGCATATACGCCGGCGGCTGGAGGAGGGCGGTGAAACCGACCTGAATCGGAAGGTGCTGCAGCTTGTACCGACCTCAGAGGGCAAGACCTACTGCAGGGAGGGTGACGAATACTGGCGCGTCATGCGTTTCATACCTCGCGCCTATACCTATCAGGTGGTTGACGAACACTCTTCCCGGATGGCCGGAGTGGCCTTTGGACATTTTCAGGCCATGCTGGCCGACTTGCCCGAACAGTTGGAAGAAACCATCCCCGACTTTCACAATATGGAGTACCGCTGGCGACAGCTCTGTGAGGCAGTGCATGCCGATGCGGCCGGCAGGGTAGCGAGCGTGCGTCCTTTGCTGGATGAACTGGAGCGGCGTAGTCAGGACATGTGCAAGGCCGAGCGTCTGCACCGTGAGGGAGTGTTGCCCAAGCGTATCTGTCATTGCGACACGAAGGTCAACAACATGATGTTCGACGAAGACGGCTCGGTGCTCTGTGTCATCGACCTTGATACGGTGATGCCCTCCTTTGTCTTCTCCGACTACGGTGACTTCCTGCGTACTGCAGCCAATACTGCCGCCGAGGATGAACCCGACCTGAGTCGCATTTCCTTCCGTATGGACATCTTCCGTGCCTTCACGCAGGGCTATCTACAGTCGGCTCGTTCCTTCCTGCTGCCTGTCGAAGTGGAGAATCTGCCCTATGCGGCTGCCCTCTTCCCCTATATGCAGTGCGTGCGGTTTTTGGCCGACTATCTCAACGGAGATGTCTATTACAAGATTGCCGCTCCCGACCACAATCTGGTGCGTGCCCGTGCGCAGTTTGCTCTGTTACAAAGCGTGGAGCGGCATACGGCGGAAATGCAGCAGTATATTGGCCGACTGATGGCCGACTGATGGACTGAAAAAAAGATGTGCCGCAGGCCTTTGACAGCTTTGCGCGGCACATCTCCCATGAACAGGAATGTATTTACGGGTGTTTTCAGAAGGCTATCTTGACACCTGCATTGACCTTGACGCCGTAGTGTTCGCTCTGCATGGTGCGTTCCTTGGTACCCTGATAGTAACGTAAGGGTTGGTTCAGCAGGTTGGTGGCTTCCGCATAGAAGGTGGTCTTTAGCTTGCGGCCGAACGTGTAGCTGGCATTGAGGTCCAGATAGTTCACTGCGTCGTAGTAGCGGTCGTAGAAGCTGCTGCTACCCATTTCGTCAATGAATGCCGAGGCATAATTGTAGCTCAAGCGGATGTTCAGTCCCTTCTTGTCGAAGAAGAGTGAGGCATTGGCTGTGTGCTCGGGCGAACCGGGCAGGCGCAAACCGCTCTCGTTCTCACGGCCTTCGAAGTTGAAGTTCTTCACACGGGAGTAGGAATAGGTGTAGTTGCCATAGAAACCGATGCACTTCAAAGCTGAGGCGATGAAACCGAAGTCGCGCTGATAGGCTACCTCGACACCCAGCAGATCGGCATTGCCCGAGTTGCGGGGCTGGCTGAACTTGGTGTAGACATTGCCGTTCCACTCATAGTTGCGCAGGGTCTGGTCAACGATGAAGTCATCAATCTTCTTATAGAAGACACCCAGGCTGACCAGTCCGACCGATTGGAAATAGTATTCGCCGTTCAGGTCGAAATTGTAGGAAATGGTAGGCTTCAGTCCGGGATTGCCCAAAGTAATCTCGTTGTCATTGCGGTCGATGCTGATGTTGGGTGCCAGAGCGGAATATTTGGGACGGGCTATGGTGTTGGTGAACGAGGCGCGTATCTTCAGGTCATCATTCACGTTCCACTTGGCCAGAAGAGAAGGCAACAGGTTGGTGTAGCTGTCGCTCTCGTAGCCTGTACGGGTCGTGACGTCGTCTACTGCGTCATACTGGCTGCCACGATACTTTACATGGGTGTTCTCTAAACGCAGACCTACCATCAGTTCCCACTCCTTGCCCAGCTTCTGGTCAAAGCGGATGTATCCGGCAGAGACTGTTTCACGGGCTTTGTAGTTGGTTGCCAGCTCTTCGGCCACCTGCTCTTTTTCGAAGAGACTGCCATTGTTCAGGTCGAGATGTCCCAGATACTCCTTGCTGACGAACGTACCTACCAGGTAGTTGTTGTCCGGCATGTAGCCGCTACGGTTCTGGTTGACGGCGGCAGCCAGACTGGCCTTGTCGAAGCCATCCTCATCCAGTGGCGTGTATTCATAGAAGTCCACCACCTTCTCCTTGCTCTTGCGCACCAGCTTGCCGCCGAAGCGCAGCGTGTTGCCGAAGAGCCCCTTTTTCAGCGGCAGTTTGAAGTCGAGCTTTGCCTTCAAGTCCTCCTCCTTGATGTCTTCCTGCTGTTCCGTCACTTCTTTCAGGCTGAAGCTGTCGTCCAGCACCATGGTGCTTCCGCTTTGGGGAATGGCCAGCGGCCAGCGTTCGTCACTCAGGTCAAGGTCAAATTTCTGCTTTTTCAGTTGGTAGTCGATATAGCGTTCGTTGGGCCGTTCTTCCGAGGCACGTGCGTAGTTCAGGCTCCAGTCGGCGCTCAGTTTACCGAACAGGTGCTCGCCTCCCAGTGTGAAGTCCATCGTGCGTTGGCGTTCCAGGCGGGCGTTCCGGTTGTCGGGCGTACCGCCTTTGGTCTGTATGCGCACCGTGGCCTTGTTGTTGATGGAGCATTCGTTGTCATCCATATTCAGGTCTTTCAGCGTCACACGGTAGCGGTTTTCCCAGTCGTTGCGGTTGTTGAAGATGCCTTTGAAGGTCAGTTTGTGGTTGGGATGTATATCCCAGTCCAATGCGGCCGAGTAGCTCTGTCGCTCGCGGGTTACATAGTATTGGCGCAGCTGGTAGTCGGTCACGGTCAGCTCGCCTGTCTTCACATCCTTGTCCCATACGAATTCCACATCGTCCGATCCGCTGGGTGCATTCTGATAGGAGGCCGAGAGCATCACGCCCAGCTTGTCGTTGAAGAAACGTTGTCCGTAAGTCAGGCCCAGGTTCAGTTGCATCTTGTCGCTCACCCAGTTGTAGCCGCTACCGGCTGTAGCCGATACGAAGCGCTTGTAGGGCGAATTTTTGGTGACCAGGTTGATGCTGCCGCCGATGGCATCGGCATCCATGTCGGGGGTCACCACCTTGTTCACCTCGATGGTCTGTATCATGTCTGCCGGAATAAGGTCGAGCTGCACGTTGCGTGTGTCGCCTTCGGCCGAGGGGATGCGGTTGCCGTTGATGGTCACCGAGCTGAGATCGGCCGATGTACCGCGTACCTGTCCGAAGCGTGCTTCGCCCTGGTCGTATTGCACATTGATGCCGCTGATGCGCTTCAGCGCGTCACCGATGTTGGAGTCGGGGAACTTGCCCACCTGGTCTGCGCTGACCACGTTGCCCACGCCCAGCATGGACTTCTGCGAGCTGATGGCACGGCGTTGTCCCTGAAAGGCTCCACCCACCACTACCTCTTGCAACTCTACTCCTTCGTTCAGTACAAAGTCTTTCTCTACGGTCTTTCCGGCTTTGATGGTCAGTGTCGTCTCAGCGGCTGCATAGCCCACGTAAGTTACCTTTACCTTATAGGTGCCGGGATCCAGGTTGCTGAACGTATAGTATCCGTTCACGTCGCTGGTTACGCCGGTGTGCAGGCGTTCGATGTAGATGGAAGCCCCCGGCAGGGTCTGGTTGCTGCTGTCGATGATGCGGCCTTTTACCGTACCCAGCTTGCCTACAATCTCTTTCTCCTCTGCATGCAGTGCGGGCAGAGCTGTTACCATCAGTAGTATTCCGATGAAAAGTTTCACTAATAAGTTGTGTTTCATACTTTTTTGGCATTTATTATTTTGCCGCAAAAGTAGGGGTACGGTATGACATGCCGTTTTCGGAAAGTTGAAGAGAACGTGACAAACAGATTACGTCTCTGTTTCAGTGCGGGGTGTAACGGTCTGGAAGAAAGTAAAAGGGCGGACACAGCGGCCCGCCCCTACAGCGATTTGTCAGACGAACTATTTATAGATGGGACCATAGGTCTGGCAAGCCCGATAGTCGGCACCCTCCTTGTCCATGCCGAAAGCGTTCCAGGCGGCGGGACGGAATATCTGTTCGTCGTTCACGTTGTGCATACATACCGGTATGCGCAGCATGGATGCCAGTGTGATGAGGTCGGCTCCTATATGTCCGTAGCTGATGGCACCGTGATTGGCTCCCCAGTTGTTCATCACGGAGTAGACGTCCTTGAAGGCCGGCTTGTCGCACAACCGGGGCACGAACCAGGTAGTGGGCCAGGTGGGGTCGGTGCGTCTGTTCAGTATATCGAATATTTCGGAATCTACATCGGCCGTCCATCCTTCGGCCAGCTGCAGCACAGGACCCAGTCCTTTGACGATGTTCAGGCGCGACATGGTGACAGGCATATTGCCTTTGGACAGGAAATGGCTGGAGAAACCGCCGCCACGGAAGTAGTCGCGGTCGGCAGGCGGCCATTGGGTAGCCTTCAGGCAGGCCTCCGCATCTCTTTCGGTCATCTCCCAGCAGGGCTTCATGCAAGGCTCTCCGGCGGCATTCACGCTTTGGCCGGTGGCATCCAGCGTGGTGGCACCCGAGTTGATGAGGTGTATCATGCCTCCCGCTGCCCGTCCGGTCAGTTCCCTGCCCGTGACGCGCTTCACCGCTTCGGGACTCCAGTAGGTACGTACGTCGCTGAACATCTGTCCGCAGCCCGTCAGCAGGTTGCCGAAGAGCATGGCTACGGCGTTGCACGAGTCGTTCTCGGTAGCCAGGATGTAGGCTTCGCGGATGCCGTTCCAGTCGAAGGTGCTGCACAGCAGGGCTTCGGTAAAGTCACCGTTCGGCTTCCAGTCCGTCCACTGCCGTTGCCCTTGGAATCCGGCTGCCAGTGCATTGTGTCCGATGGCCTCTTCTGCAAATCCCATCTCGCGCAGGCGGGGATTGCCGTGCATCAGGTCGCGTACGATGAGCGTCATCTTCACCACAAACTCCCAGTCGGCATCTTTCTGCGTGCGTGTCTTTTGTCGTTCGGGTCGGTTCTTGTCCCATCCTTCGTTCGCCTTGCACCACTTCTCCGTCCAGACCATAGCCTTCTCAAACTCCTCGTGGTCATAGATGCCCTCGTCCATACGGCGCAGTATCTCCGTCTCGTCCACGCTTTCGTTGCGCATACCCAGGTACTCCTGAAAGAATTCCTGATTGACAATGCTGCCGGCAATGCCCATGCACTGGCTGCCGATGGAGAGGTAGCTCTCGCCCCGCATCTGGGCCACTGCGATGGCGGCACGTGCCCACCGCACTATCTTCGCAGCCACATCGGCAGGAATGGTGTTGTCGTCGGCATCCTGTACGTTGTGTCCGTAGATGCCGAATGCCGGCAGCCCCTTCTGGGCATGTCCGGCCAGTACGGCTGCCAGGTAGACGGCACCGGGACGTTCGGTGCCGTTGAACCCCCACACCGCTTTAGGCCAATGCGGGTTCATGTCCATCGTCTCCGATCCGTAGCACCAGCAAGAGGTCACGCTGATGGTGGCGCCGACCCCTTCCCGCTCGAACTTGGCGGCACAGGCGGCACTCTCTGCCACACGTCCTATAGTGCCGTCGGCCACGACGCATTGCACCGGTGTGCCGTCCTTGTATCTTACACAAGCTGATATCAGCCCGGCCACGGCCTTTGCCAGGCTCATGGTCTTCTCCTCCAGACTCTCGCGCACACCGCCTTGGCGTCCGTCAATAGTCGGTCTGATTCCAATTTTAGGATATTTACTCATACTGTACGTTGTTGTGGGCAGAGGATGCCGATACCGGTTTTCTTCCTCTGTCCGGTTGTTCTATAGGGTTGTTAGTTGATAACAAAGTTACGGCTTACGGTTTGGATAAAGTTTCACGATACCGTCCTATGCTTGTACTTTATCGACATTCGCTGCTTCGTATGCTTGCAGGCTATGGGAGAAAGAACTACTTTTGTTGTCGGAAAAACAGCAGAGCCATGAACAACGATATCGACCAAATGCACTTTCTGGTACTTCATGTGGGTGAGGCACATTGTGTAGCCGACTGGAACTACAAGCATGTCTGCAGTCCTTTTACACGTATCTATTACGTTACCCGCGGACATGCCCGCATCGAGTTGCCGGACCGCTTGCACGATTTGCGTCCCGGCCACATGTACATCATTCCCGCCTTCACCCTGCACAGCTATGAGTGTCATGAGGAGTTTGACCACTATTACGTACACGTATATAATGAATCTGAGTACAATGTATTGGAAGACTTTGACTTGCCTACAGAGATTGAAGCCGATGAACAGATGTTGGGATATATACAGAGGTTGTGCCACTTGTGCCCCGGCATGGAACTGCAGCAGTATGAGCCCCGGTCGTACGACAACACGCCGGCCTTGTCCCGTTGTACCCTGCAGAACAAACGGCGCGGGTTGGCCGAGCGGATAGAGTCACGTGCCATTATCTATCTGCTGCTGGCAGCCTTCATCCGCAAGGCTTCTCCCCATCCGCATACGAAGGACGAACGGGTGGTCAAGGTACTTGACTATCTGCGCACCCATCTGACGGACAAACTGTCGTTGGAGCAGTTGGCCGACCTCTCCTGTATGTCGGGCGACCACCTGATTCGCCTGTTCCGTCGTGAGATGCACACTACCCCTTTCGGTTATCTCCATCAGAAGCGGATGGAGCGTGCTCAGTTGCGTTTGGCTACGGAGAACGTTTCGGTGGGTGAGGTGGCTTACCAGTTGGGCTTTGACGACCCTGCCTACTTCAGCCGTGTGTTCAAGGCTGCCACGGGGCTTACCCCCGTGGCCTATCGGAAACGTTTCCGTCAGTCGTGTCTGTAGGAGTACCTTGACTCAGCGCAACCCTCCGCGTGGAGGTGCAACGGTGGGGCCTCGGTGGCTGCTTCGATTCTTCTGAATCACTCCTTCGAGTATCTGGAACAGAATGGGACCTACGTCGAGCTTCATCTGAAAGTGGTCGAAATTGTAGTAGGGCATGACCACCGGCAATGTCTGCCAGCGGCCGGTCAGCGGGTCGTAGTTGCGTCGTACGCCTCCCTCTATGCCAAAGCGGTTCGTCATCTGCCAATCCAATGTGCCGCCGAATTGCTTTCCATACAAGTCGTATGGATTGCCCGTGTCATAGCTGCCGAACAGCTTCAGCGTCATCTGGTCGTTCAGCTGATAGTGCAGGGCGGCATCCAGCGTCAGGGCATGTCCATGAAAGAATTCCATATTCAGCTGGGTGGCGGTCAGGTTGCCCAGCAGGATCAGCCTGTCGTTCAGTTCGTGATACATACGTATACCACTCTCGTTGATGCGGCCGATGCCGGGTAGGGTGTATTGCCTTCCAAAACCGCTTACCAGTCCGTAACGGTAGCGGAAAAGACGACCGTGGGTGAGATAGTCTCCCCAGAACATGGCTGAAGGGTCGGTATAGTAGGGGAGTCCGGCCGGATAGCGGGGCAGCGTGATATGCGGCATCACCACGACACTATCTCTCTGCAAGCTCCAGGGTAAGGCAGGGATGGGCAACAGAGTATCGGCCGATGCCGGTTTCGTGGCCGGAGGTATCAGATACGTACCGACCCGCATCAGTGGCAGGCTGTCCGGAGCAATCTCCGTCTGTGCGGAGAGGCGCAACGGAAGGAGCAGAAACAGAAGTAGGATGCTGTATATCATGGCTCGTCTTTCTTGTTTTGCAAATATAGGCAGAAACAGAGAACTTTCCTATCTATTGCTCCAAAAATATTCTTTTCATCCGTGCGTGTGTTCTTTCGCGCGCGCACGCGCGTGATAAGTTTTGTTTATCTGCCATCTGCCACACACATTCCGTTAGTTTTCTCTATATAAATGGATTAAGTATCAAAATAGTGTGGCATATATTTTGATATTCACAATCATTAACACAAAAATAACCCGTTTTTATGAAAAAGTGCGTTCAAAACAAGTTATTTTGGGGGCGTTTTTTTGCATGTTTGGGCAGATTTGTGGCATATAATCGCTTTTTTTTCATCAAAAAAGCACTTATTTTGCTGCAACAATCACCGTTATCACTGTCGTACCACCGCAGTTGTCGAAGGTGTACAATAGGCATGGAACGACTGTTGCATAGAGCATGGAACAACTGTTTCACCTATAGATAACAACTGTTTCATTAGGAGATAACAACTGTTCCATTAGGAGATAACTGTTCCAAAGGCTATGCCAAGCCCTACGCCACCGATCCGCGCCAGATAATCTGCATCGGCATGAACTTTTCGTCAGAGACCCGCACCATAGCCGAATGGAAAATCCAATCGTGCTAAAAGTCGTGCGGTATCTCTTGTGAAATTGCATCAAAACTTGTGGGCACTCTTCGTGCGTTTCACCGTATAGAGGATATTTCCATTTTTGTCAATCATACGTAGTTCCAGGCTCTTCTTGTCTGTCGAGATAATGGAGAAACCCGGTTCGGGGCTGCAGAACAGCGTTCCTTTTATGGGTTTTACTTTGCGTGCCAGCGAGCCGGCTGAATTGGTAATGTAGTCCGTGTCACTGCCTTCAGCACGTACATGCTGGAAGTTGTGGATGTGGCCACATAGATACATGTCTACCCGATGTCGGCGCAGAATCGGATCCAGACGCGACTGCATATCCTGCCGCTCGCTGTCCGACTTGGATGTCTCGGCATAGATAGGATGGTGGCCGGCTACGATTATCCAGTCCTCGTCGGCCACATTCAGCACACTGTCCATCCAAGCCAGTTGCCGCTGGTAGTCCTGATGACAGGCATCGGGGTATTGCAGGCTGTCAGTCCGGTATTTGTCAATCATCGGAGCGGTGTCTGTCCACACTACGCGCAGGGTCATTCCCTTCTTTTCAAACCGTTTGGTATAGTAGCGTGCCGGCATTTCCCAGCGTCGGCTGACGTGCGAATAGTCGAGCACTGCCTGCGTGTTGCCCCGGTATTCGTGATTGCCCAGCAAGGGAAACCAGTCAATCATCAGTTCGGGGTGCGCGTAAATCAGTTCGTAGTTGGTCATCCAAAGCGGGTCGTTGATGCTCTGTACCCCTTCGAAATGATGCACGTCGCCTGTCGCCAATACAAATTCGGGGCCTACCTCTTCGGCCATCGTGCCCATTCGTTCGGCAATGGGCTTCTGGTCGTAATACCCGTTCCGGCCCAGGTCGTTGGCTACATAAAAGTTGAATTTGCCCTTATAAGGGGTGTAATCGATGCTTTGCGCATGGAGGGTAAGGTGCATTGCCCAGGCCATCATCAGCCAGGCCGCTCTTTGTACAAATCGTTTCATTCTAATATAATATGTATAAGTTTGATGTTTATTTGAAGTGAATCATTCGGCGGTTCACTCCTGCAAAGTTACTCCACCGGAATGAAAGAAACGGTTACGGAAGTGTGAAATGAAGGTGACAAAAGTGTTACTTTGACGGAAGCCCATAGAAATGCCATCTCGTCGGTGTCAACAGGAGCTGTGACACTTTGTTTGAAAGAAAAACTTAGTTAAAAATAGATAATTACTCGTATTGCATTGATATTTCAAAAATTATCAGTATCTTTGCAGCCCGAAAAAGTGTACAGTAGAATTAATATAACAATAACATATAACTAAAAACAATTAAAATGCCTACAATTCAGCAATTAGTAAGAAAAGGACGCCAAGTGCTGCTTGACAAGAGCAAGTCTCCGGCCTTGGATTCATGTCCTCAAAGACGTGGCGTTTGCGTGAGAGTGTACACTACCACTCCGAAAAAACCGAATTCAGCTATGCGTAAGGTAGCTCGTGTGCGTTTGACCAACGGTAAAGAGGTTAACTCTTACATTCCGGGTGAAGGTCACAACCTGCAGGAACACTCTATCGTATTGGTGCGTGGCGGTCGTGTGAAGGACCTCCCCGGTGTGCGTTACCATATCGTTCGTGGTACATTGGATACCGCAGGCGTTGCAGGTCGTACACAGAGACGCTCCAAGTACGGTGCCAAACGTCCGAAGCCGGGACAGGCTGCTCCCGCTAAGAAGAAATAATCAGACGGCCAAGTTTTAAAAACAAGTAAAATAAAAAGTAATAACTTACGTTTTAGTTTGTTGGAGATGCTAAAGGTTGAGTAAATTTCCCGGTGGGGAAGTTGAAGAAGACAGAAGTAAACAACCAAGAACGAAAACACTATTTTTCAAACAAATGAGAAAAGCAAAACCTAAAAAACGCATTATCCTTCCGGATCCTGTGTTTAACGATGTGAAAGTTTCCAAGTTTGTGAACCATCTGATGTATGATGGCAAGAAGAATACTTCGTATGAAATCTTCTATGCTGCATTGGAGACAGTGAAGAACAAGATGCAGAACGAAGAGAAGTCTGCTCTCGAAATCTGGAAGAAGGCGTTGGATAATGTGACTCCTCAAGTGGAAGTGAAGTCTCGCCGTGTGGGTGGTGCTACCTTCCAGGTTCCTACTGAAATCCGTCCGGATCGTAAGGAGTCTATCTCTATGAAGAATTTGATTATCTTTGCCCGCAAGCGTGGCGGCAAGTCAATGGCTGACAAGTTGGCTGCCGAAATCATGGATGCATTCAACGAGCAGGGCGGTGCCTTCAAACGTAAAGAAGATATGCACAGAATGGCTGAGGCTAACCGTGCATTTGCTCATTTCAGATTCTAATCAATCATCAATATACGCATTAGAAAATGGCTAAGCACGATTTACATTTGACAAGAAATATCGGTATCATGGCTCACATCGATGCCGGTAAGACGACAACCTCTGAACGTATTCTGTTCTACACAGGTCTGACTCACAAAATCGGTGAGGTGCACGATGGCGCAGCCACGATGGACTGGATGGAACAGGAGCAGGAACGCGGTATTACAATTACTTCTGCCGCTACTACTACGTTTTGGAACTATGATGGCAAGAAATTCAAAATCAATCTGATTGACACTCCGGGACACGTTGACTTCACGGCTGAGGTTGAACGTTCGCTGCGTGTGTTGGACGGTGCTGTCGCAACTTACTGTGCAGTAGGTGGTGTAGAACCCCAATCTGAGACCGTATGGCGTCAGGCTGACAAATATAACGTACCCCGTATCGGTTATGTGAACAAGATGGACCGCTCTGGTGCCGACTTCTTTGAGGTAGTTCGCCAGATGAAGGACGTGTTGGGCGCTAACCCCTGTCCGGTAGTGATTCCTATCGGTGCAGAAGAGAACTTCAAGGGTGTTATTGACCTGGTTAAGATGAAGGCTATCCTGTGGCACGATGAGACCATGGGTGCCGACTATGATGTAGAAGAAATTCCTGCCAACCTGCTGGCTGAGGCCGAGGAGTGGAGAGACAAGATGCTGGAAAAGGTGGCCGAGTTTGACGAGGCACTGATGGAGAAATACTTTGAAGATCCTTCTACCATTTCCGAAGAGGAAATTCTCCGCGCATTGCGTGCCGGTACACTGAAGATGGAGATTGTTCCGATGCTCTGCGGCTCTTCTTTCAAGAACAAGGGTGTTCAGACGCTGCTCGACTATGTGTGCGCCTTCCTGCCTTCTCCGATGGATACACCCAACATTGTGGGTACCAATCCTAACACCGGTGCCGAGGAAGACCGTAAGCCCGATGAGGATGAGAAGACTTCCGCTTTGGCATTCAAGATTGCTACTGACCCCTATGTAGGTCGTCTGACATTCTTCCGTGTCTATTCAGGAAAGGTTGAGGCTGGCTCGTACATCTTCAATACCCGCTCTGGTAAGAAGGAGCGTGTTTCTCGTCTGTTCCAGATGCACTCCAACAAGCAGAACCCTGTGGAACTCATCTCTGCCGGTGATATCGGTGCAGGTGTAGGTTTCAAGGACATCCGCACGGGTGACACCCTCTGCGACGAAGATGCTCCTATCGTATTGGAGTCTATGGACTTCCCCGAACCGGTTATCGGTATCGCCGTTGAGCCTAAGACGCAGAAAGATATGGAGAAACTGTCCAACGGTTTGGCCAAGCTGGCTGAAGAAGACCCGACGTTCACCGTACGTACGGACGAGCAGAGCGGTCAGACGGTTATCTCCGGTATGGGTGAGCTCCACCTCGATATCATCATCGACCGTCTGAAGCGTGAGTTCAAGGTTGAATGTAACCAGGGTAAGCCCCAGGTGAACTACAAGGAGGCTATCACGAAGACCATCAACCTGCGCGAAGTTTACAAGAAACAGTCGGGTGGTCGCGGTAAGTTTGCCGATATCATCGTAAATGTTGGCCCGGTAGACGAAGACTTCAAGGAAGGCGGCCTGCAGTTCGTAAACGAAGTGACTGGCGGTAATATTCCTAAGGAATTCATTCCTTCTGTACAGAAGGGCTTCCAGACAGCCATGAAGAATGGCGTGCTGGCAGGATTCCCCTTGGATTCGCTGAAGGTGACGCTGCTCGACGGTTCGTTCCACCCCGTAGACTCCGACCAGCTTTCGTTTGAAATCTGCGCCATCCAGGCTTATAAGAACGCCTGCTCTAAGGCCGGTCCTGTCCTGATGGAGCCTATCATGAAGCTGGAGGTCGTTACCCCCGAAGAGAACATGGGTGACGTCATCGGCGACTTGAACAAACGTCGTGGTCAGGTAGAAGGTATGGAGTCCAGCCGCTCGGGTGCCCGCATCGTGAAGGCTATGGTTCCGCTGGCAGAAATGTTCGGCTACGTAACAGCCTTGCGTACCATCACTTCTGGTCGTGCTACTTCTTCTATGTCTTACGACCATCATGCACAGGTATCTACTTCGATTGCGAAGGCTGTGCTGGATGAAGTAAAAGGACGTGCCGATCTTCTTTAAATGAAATAACTGAATTCCGTAGGTTAGCGAATGACTCTTAACCTACGGAACTTCATCTTATAATAACAATACTAACTTAATAAAAGTAATGAGTCAAAAAATTAGAATCAAACTGAAATCTTACGACCACAACTTGGTTGACAAGTCAGCCGAGAAGATTGTAAGAACGGTAAAAACTACCGGTGCTATCGTGAGCGGTCCTATTCCTCTCCCTACACACAAACGTATCTTTACCGTAAACCGTTCGACTTTCGTAAACAAGAAGTCGCGTGAACAATTCGAACTCTCTTCTTACAAGAGACTGATTGACATCTATAGCTCAACAGCTAAGACGGTAGACGCTCTGATGAAGCTTGAGTTGCCGAGTGGTGTGGAAGTAGAAATCAAAGTCTAAGTATTAAATTTTAAGTGAAATGCCAGGATTATTAGGAAAAAAAATCGGAATGACATCCGTTTTCAGTGCCGAGGGTAAAAACGTACCATGCACTGTTATCGAAGCAGGTCCTTGTGTTGTTACTCAAGTGAAAACTGTAGAAAAAGACGGCTATGCCGCTGTACAGCTGGGCTTCCAGGACAAGAAAGAGAAGCACACTACCAAGCCCTTGATGGGACACTTCAAGAAGGCTGGAGTAACTCCCAAGAGACACTTGGCTGAGTTCAAGGAATTTGAGACTGAACTGAATCTGGGTGATACCGTTACAGTGGAATTGTTCAACGACGCACAGTTTGTTGACGTGGTAGGTACTTCCAAGGGTAAGGGTTTCCAGGGCGTTGTTAAGCGTCACGGTTTCGGTGGTGTAGGCCAGACTACTCACGGTCAGCACAACCGCGCTCGCAAGCCGGGTTCTATCGGTGCATGTTCTTACCCTGCAAAGGTTTTCAAGGGTATGCGCATGGGCGGACAGCTCGGTGGCGGTAGAGTGACTGTTCAGAACTTGCAAGTATTAAAGGTAATCGCGGAACACAATCTGCTCCTCATCAAGGGCTCTGTTCCTGGTTGCAAAGGTTCAATCGTTTTAATTGAGAAATAATGGAACTTAGCGTATATAACATTAAAGGTGAAGACACAGGAAGAAAGGTTACGTTGAACGAATCTATCTTCGGAATTGAACCCAACGACCATGCTATCTACTTGGATGTTAAACAGTTTATGGCTAACCGTCGTCAGGGAACACACAAGTCGAAGGAAAGAAGCGAAATCAGTGGTTCTACGCGCAAGATTGGTCGTCAGAAAGGTGGCGGCGGTGCACGTCGTGGTGATATGAACTCTCCGGTTCTCGTCGGTGGTGGTCGCGTGTTCGGTCCGAAACCCAGAGACTATGAGTTCAAGCTGAACAAGAAGGTGAAGGCTTTGGCGCGCAGATCTGCTTTGGCTTACAAGGCTCAGAACAATGCCATTGTAGTCGTTGAAGATTTCAGTTTCGAGGCTCCGAAGACGAAGGAATTTATCGCTTTGACAAAAAATCTTAAAGTTTCTGATAAAAAGCTGCTTATGGTTTTGCCGGAAGCAAATAAAAACGTATATTTGTCAGCTCGTAATGTGAAGGGTGCCAACGTGCAGACTATCTCAGGTCTTAATACTTACAGAGTATTGGATGCTGGGGTCGTTGTGTTTGCTGAAAGTGCTCTTTCTGCAATCGACAATATCTTAATGTAAAAAGGAGGCTTAGATAATGGGAATTATTATTAAACCGTTGGTGACAGAGAAGATGACAGCGATTACCGAAAAGGCTAACAACCGTTTCGGTTTTATCGTGCGTCCTGACGCTAATAAATTGGAAATTAAGAAGGAAGTGGAAGCCCTTTACAACGTTACTGTAGTTGGTGTGAATACAATCCGTTATGCCGGCAAAAGCAAAAGCCGCTATACACGTGCAGGTATCATCAACGGCCGTACGAATGCTTACAAGAAGGCTATCGTTACGTTGAAGGAAGGAGATACTATTGATTTTTATAGCAATATTTAATAGAAATGGCAGTACGTAAATTTAAGCCCACAACGCCGGGGCAAAGACATAAGATTATTGGTACTTTCGAAGAGATTACTGCACGGGTACCAGAAAAGTCTCTTGTATTTGGTAAGAAATCTTCAGGTGGTCGCAACAACGTAGGTAAGATGACCATGCGCTACATCGGTGGCGGTCACAAGAAGGTAATCCGTATCGTAGACTTCAAGAGAAACAAGGACGGCGTACCTGCAGTGGTTAAAACAATCGAATACGATCCGAACCGTTCGGCTCGCATCGCTTTGTTGTTTTATGCAGATGGTGAAAAAAGATATATTATCGCTCCCAATGGATTGCAAGTTGGTGCGACTCTGATGTCAGGTGAAAATGCGGCTCCCGAGGTGGGAAACGCACTTCCTCTTCAGAATATTCCGGTGGGTACCGTAATTCACAATATCGAATTGCGCCCGGGTCAAGGTGCTGCCTTGGTTCGCTCGGCCGGTAACTTCGCTCAGTTGACTTCAAGAGAAGGAAAATACTGCGTTATCAAGTTGCCTTCAGGTGAGGTTCGCCAGATCCTCAGCACATGCAAGGCTACTATCGGTAGCGTAGGTAACTCGGATCATGGATTGGAAAGCTCTGGTAAGGCAGGACGTTCTCGTTGGTTGGGTCGTCGTCCGCACAACCGTGGTGTCGTTATGAACCCGGTTGATCACCCGATGGGTGGTGGTGAAGGACGCGCTTCTGGAGGACACCCGAGATCTCGCAAGGGATTGTATGCTAAGGGACTTAAGACAAGAGCTCCTAAGAAACAATCTAATAAGTATATTATTGAGAGAAGAAAGAAGTAATCTGATTAATTGAGAAAATTATGAGTCGTTCATTAAAAAAAGGTCCGTATATTAACGCTAAGCTTGAGAAAAAGGTGCTGGCTATGAATGAGTCGGGCAAGAAGGTGGTAGTTAAGACATGGGCCAGAGCTTCAATGATTTCGCCTGATTTCGTGGGCCATACTGTTGCAGTTCACAATGGAAATAAATTCATTCCTGTTTATGTTACCGAAAACATGGTAGGGCACAAGTTGGGCGAGTTCGCTCCGACCCGTACTTTCAGAGGACATGCCGGTAACAAGAAAAAATAAACCAGGATTTATCTGAAATAATAAAGTAATAATATAATGGGAGCAAGAAAAAAGATATCGGCTGAGAAAAGAAAAGAAGCCCTTAAAACCATGTATTTTGCAAAATTGCAGAATGTTCCTACTTCCCCTCGCAAAATGCGTCTCGTGGCAGACATGATTCGCGGGATGGAAGTGAACAGAGCACTCGGCGTACTGAAGTTCTCTTCTAAGGAAGCTGCTGCAAGAGTGGAAAAATTGTTGCGCTCTGCGATTGCTAATTGGGAGCAGAAAAACGAACGTAAGGCTGAAAGCGGTGAACTGTATGTAACCAAGATTTTTGTTGATGGTGGTGCCACACTCAAGAGAATGAGACCGGCTCCGCAGGGTAGAGGTTACAGAATCCGCAAACGTTCAAATCATGTAACATTGTTCGTTGGTTCTAAGAGTAATAACGAAGATTAAAACTAAGGTAAATGGGACAAAAAGTTAATCCAATAAGCAACCGTTTAGGAATCGTCAGAGGATGGGATTCCAATTGGTATGGTGGAAAGAATTACGGCGACTCTCTGCTGGAGGACAGCAAGATTCGTAAATATCTGAACGCTCGTCTTGCTAAAGCCAGCGTCTCCAGAATTGTAATTGAGCGTACACTGAAACTCGTGACTATTACCGTTTGTACTGCACGTCCGGGTATTATTATCGGAAAGGGAGGTCAGGAAGTTGACAAGCTGAAAGAAGAGTTGAAGAAAGTCACCGATAAGGATATCCAGATCAATATCTTCGAAGTGAAAAGACCTGAATTGGACGCTGTCATCGTGGCTAACAACATCGCCCGTCAGGTAGAGGGAAAGATTGCCTATCGCCGTGCCATCAAGATGGCTATTGCCAATACGATGCGTATGGGTGCTGAAGGTATCAAAATTCAGATTTCAGGACGTCTGAATGGTGCTGAAATGGCACGTTCTGAAATGTATAAGGAAGGTAGAACCCCGTTGCACACCTTCAGAGCAGATATCGATTACTGTCATGCAGAAGCATTGACGAAGGTAGGTCTGCTCGGTATCAAAGTTTGGATTTGCAGAGGTGAAGTGTATGGTAAGAAGGATTTGGCTCCGAACTTTACACAGAGCAAGGAAGGCGGCCGTGGAAGCAATAGCGGAAGCAATGGCGGTAAGAACTTCAAAAGAAAGAAAAATAATCGCTAAACGAATTTGAATCTTTAGGAATTATGTTACAACCGAAAAAGACAAAATTCAGAAGACAGCAGAAGGGCCGTCAGAAAGGTAACGCCCAGAGAGGTAACCAGTTGGCTTTCGGATCTTTTGGAATCAAGGCTTTGGAAACCAAATGGATTACAGGCCGTCAGATTGAAGCTGCTCGTATTGCAGTGACAAGATATATGCAACGTCAAGGACAAATTTGGATTCGTATCTTCCCGGACAAACCCATCACCAGAAAGCCTGCTGATGTGCGTATGGGTAAAGGTAAGGGTAGCCCCGAGGGATTCGTGGCCCCTGTTACTCCGGGTAGAATCATCATCGAAGCTGAAGGCGTATCTTATGAAATCGCTAAGGAAGCTTTGCGCCTTGCAGCACAGAAACTTCCTATCACTACGAAGTTCGTGGTAAGACGTGATTATGATATTCAAAACCAAAATGCGTAAGAGGTATGAAAATAGCAGAAATTAGAGAAATGGCTACCGCTGACTTGGTAGAAAGAGTAGAAGCTGAAGTGGCTAACTACAACCAGATGGTCCTGAATCATTCTATCTCTCCACTGGACAATCCTGCTCAGATCAAACAATTACGCAGGACGATTGCGCGCATGAAGACAGAGTTGCGCGAAAGAGAACTTAACAATAAATGATGGGTTTGATGGAAGCAAGAAATTTAAGAAAAGAAAGAACGGGTGTCGTGTTGAGCAATAAGATGGACAAGACCATCACCGTTGCCGCTAAGTTCAAAGAGAAACACCCCATATACGGAAAATTCGTCAGCAAGACGAAGAAGTACCATGCTCATGATGAAAAGAATGAATGCAATATCGGTGATACTGTACGCATTATGGAAACTCGTCCTTTGAGCAAGACTAAGAGATGGAGATTAGTAGAAATAGTTGAAAGAGCTAAGTAATTATGATACAGGTAGAATCCAGACTTACGGTATGCGATAACAGTGGAGCGAAAGAGGCTCTGTGTATCCGCGTGTTGGGCGGTACAGGTCGTCGCTACGCTTCTGTTGGGGATGTAATCGTTGTTTCTATTAAGAGTGTCATCCCTTCGAGTGATATTAAAAAAGGTGCAGTGTCCAAGGCTTTGATTGTACGTACTAAGAAGGAAATCCGCCGTCCCGACGGTTCTTACATACGTTTTGATGACAACGCATGTGTGCTGTTGAACAATGCCGGTGAAATTAGAGGAAGTCGTATTTTCGGCCCGGTAGCCCGTGAACTTCGTGCTGCCAACATGAAAGTCGTTTCACTTGCCCCTGAAGTACTTTAATTTCGTAAAAAATTTAAGTAATGAGTAAGTTACATATTAAAAAAGGCGATACAGTTTACGTAAATGCTGGCGAAGACAAGGGCAAGACTGGTCGTGTATTGAAGGTTCTTGTAGATAAGAACCGTGCAATCGTAGAAGGTATCAATATGGTGTCCAAGAGCACCAAGCCGAATGCCAAGAACCCTCAGGGCGGAATCGTGAAGCAGGAAGCTTCCATACATCTGTCTAACCTGAATCCGGTTGACCCCAAGACGGGCAAGCCGACTCGTATTGGCAGAAGAGAGTCCACCAATGCCAATGGCAAGAAGATTTTGGTACGTTATTCTAAAAAATCAGGAGAGGAGATTAAGTAATGAGTAATACTGCAAGTCTTAAGAAAGAATATGCTGAGCGCATTGCGCCCGCATTGAAAGCACAGTTCCAGTATACTTCTGCGATGCAGATACCCGTACTTAAGAAGATTGTCATCAATCAAGGTTTGGGTATGGCAGTTGCCGACAAGAAGATTATTGAGGTCGCTATTAATGAAATGACTGCCATCACCGGCCAGAAGGCTGTGGCTACTGTTTCACGTAAGGACATCGCCAACTTCAAGTTGCGTAAGAAGATGCCTATCGGTGTGATGGTAACATTGCGTCGTGAAAGAATGTACGAATTCCTGGAGAAACTGGTTCGCGTGGCTTTGCCCCGTATCCGTGACTTCAAGGGTATAGAAAGCAAGTTTGATGGTAGAGGTAACTATACGTTGGGTATTCAGGAGCAGATTATCTTCCCTGAAATCAACATTGATAGCATCACTCGCATCCTCGGTATGAACATCACTTTCGTGACTTCTGCCCAGACAGATGAAGAGGGCTATGCCTTGCTGAAGGAGTTCGGTTTACCGTTTAAGAACGCAAAAAAAGATTGATAAGATATGGCAAAGGAATCAATGAAGGCACGCGAGGTAAGACGTGCTAAGTTAGTGGCCAAGTATGCTGAGAAAAGAGCTGCGTTGAAGAAGATTGTCAGAACAGGTGATCCTGCCGAAGCTTTCGAAGCTGCTCAGAAGTTGCAGGAGTTGCCCAAGAATGCTAACCCCATTCGTCTGCACAACCGTTGCAAGTTGACAGGTCGTCCCAAAGGGTACATCCGTCAGTTCGGTATCTCCAGAATCCAGTTCCGCGAAATGGCTTCTAATGGTCTTATCCCGGGCGTGAAAAAGGCAAGCTGGTAAATTATTGTTTAAATATTGTCAGGGTAGTCCTGATTAATTTAATTTATTTTATATGACTGATCCAATAGCAGATTATTTGACGAGGTTGCGGAACGCTATTCAAGCGAAGCACAGAGTAGTAGAAGTTCCGGCTTCTAACTTGAAAAAAGAAATCACTAAGATTCTTTTTGAAAAAGGCTACATTCTTAACTATAAGTTTGTAGAAGATGGTCCTCAAGGTACAATCAAGGTTGCCTTGAAGTATGATCCGGTTAATAAGGTTAACGCAATCAAGAAACTGGAGAGAATCTCTTCTCCGGGTATGCGTAAATATACCGGTTATAAAGATATGCCGCGTGTTATTAATGGTTTGGGTATTGCTATAATATCTACTTCCAAGGGTGTAATGACAAACAAAGAAGCTGCTGACCTGAAAATCGGTGGTGAGGTTCTGTGTTATGTATATTAATTGAAGGAGGAATAAGCAATGTCAAGAATAGGAAAATTACCCATTAGTATCCCTGCAGGAGTGACTGTCACTCTGAAAGACGATGTGGTTACCGTGAAGGGACCCAAAGGTGAATTGAGCCAATACGTTAATCCCGCCATTGATGTGACAATCGAGGACGGCCATGTGGCTCTGGCTGAGAATGAGAATGCAATGCAGGATAATCCCAAGCAAAAACACGCATTCCACGGTTTGTATCGCGCACTGCTCCACAACATGGTTGTAGGCGTGTCTCAAGGATACAAGAAGGAACTGGAATTGGTTGGTGTCGGCTATCGTGCTTCTAACCAGGGAAATATTATCGAACTGGCTTTAGGATATACTCACAATATCTTCATACAGCTGCCTCCCGAGGTAAAAGTGGAGACAAAGTCTGAAAGAAATAAAAACCCGCTTATCATTCTGGAAAGCTGTGACAAGCAGTTGCTGGGTCAAATTTGCTCTAAGATACGTTCTTTCCGTAAGCCTGAACCCTACAAAGGTAAAGGTATTAAGTTTGTTGGCGAAGAAATTCGTAGAAAGTCTGGTAAATCAGCCGGTGCTAAATAATCATTTAAATTGATAGTATTATGACAACAAAAATAGAAAGACGAATTAAGATTAAATATAGAGTACGCAACAAAATTTCAGGTACTCCTGAATGTCCGCGTATGAGTGTATTTAGAAGCAATAAGCAAATCTACGTTCAGATTATCGACGATTTGTCGGGCAAGACATTGGCAGCTGCCTCTTCGCTGGGTATGACTGAAAAAATGCCTAAGAAGGAACAGGCTGCTAAGGTTGGTGAACTGATTGCGAAGAAAGCGCAAGAAGCAGGCATCACTGCTGTTGTTTTCGACCGTAATGGTTACTTGTATCATGGGAGAGTAAAAGAGGTGGCTGATGCTGCCCGTAACGGTGGACTTAAATTTTAATCATTATGGCAGGACTTAATAACAGAGTTAAGATAACGAACGATATAGAGTTGAAAGACCGTCTGGTCGCTATCAATCGTGTAACTAAGGTAACCAAAGGTGGTAGAACTTTTACATTCTCGGCTATCGTTGTAGTCGGCAACGAAGAAGGCATCATCGGTTGGGGCTTAGGTAAGGCAGGTGAAGTGACTGCAGCTATTGCTAAAGGTGTAGAGTCTGCAAAGAAGAACCTGACAAAGGTACCCGTACTGAAAGGTACTGTTCCTCACGAACAGTCTGCTAAGTTTGGTGGTGCTGAAGTGTTCATTAAGCCGGCTTCTCACGGTACCGGTGTGGTAGCCGGTGGTGCAATGCGTGCCGTTCTGGAGAGTGTAGGTATTACGGATGTGTTGGCGAAGTCCAAAGGTTCTTCGAATCCTCACAATCTGGTAAAGGCTACTATTTTGGCGCTGAGCGAAATGCGTGATGCACGCATGGTAGCACAGAACCGTGGTATTAGTGTTGAAAAAGTTTTTAGAGGATAAGGAGGATTATTTATGTCAACTATAAAGATTAAGCAGACTAAAAGTAGAATTGGTGCTCCTGCTGTTCAGAAGAGAACACTCGATGCGCTGGGACTTCGTAAGATGAATCGCGTCGTTGAACACGAATGCACTCCTTCTATTCTTGGAATGGTAGATAAGGTTAAGCACTTGGTTACCATCGTTAAGTAATTATTTGTTGAATATAAAACGAATTACAATATGAACTTAAGTAATTTAAAACCTGCAGAAGGCTCTACTAAAACTAGAAAGAGAATTGGACGTGGTCCGGGCTCTGGTTTGGGTGGTACTTCTACAAGAGGTCATAAGGGCGCAAAGTCAAGATCCGGATATTCTAAGAAGATTGGATTCGAAGGCGGTCAGATGCCTCTCCAGCGTCGCGTTCCTAAATTCGGCTTCAAGAATATCAACCGTGTAGAGTACAAGGCTATCAATCTGGATACTATCCAGAAGTTGGTGGAAGCTAAGAATTTGCAGACTGTCGGTATTGATGACTTTGTAGCTGCAGGTTTCATTTCTTCAAACCAGTTGGTTAAAGTATTAGGTAACGGAACTTTGACGGCTAAGGTAGACGTACAGGCACATGCTTTCTCAAAGACAGCTGTGGCTGCTATTGAAGCTGTTGGTGGACAAGTAGTAAAACTCTGATTCAATGAGAAAAGCTATTGAAACATTAAAGAATATATGGAAGATTGAGGATCTGAGACAACGGATCCTCATCACCATATTGTTTGTGGCGATTTACCGTTTCGGTTCTTATGTCGTATTGCCGGGTATCGACCCCTCAATGCTGACCAAATTGCATGAACAAACAAGTGAAGGCCTTTTAGCCTTGTTAAATATGTTTTCTGGAGGAGCATTCTCTAATGCCTCTATCTTTGCATTAGGTATCATGCCTTACATCTCTGCCTCCATCGTGATTCAGTTGTTGGGCATTGCTGTTCCTTATTTTCAGAAATTACAGCGTGAAGGTGAGAGCGGAAGAAGAAAATTGAATCAGTATACTCGTGTATTGACGATTTTTATTCTGCTTGTGCAGGCTCCTTCTTACCTGCTTAATCTTCAGCATCAGGCCGGTCCTTCTTTAAATGCTTCATTAGATTGGACTCTGTTTATGTTTACTTCTACCATTATCTTGGCGGCTGGAAGTATGTTTATTCTGTGGCTTGGTGAGCGTATTACTGACAAGGGTATAGGTAATGGTGTCTCACTGATCATCATGATCGGTATTATTGCTCGTCTGCCTCAATCATTGTTCCAGGAATTGATTTCTCGAATGACCGATAAGACGGGTGGCCTTGTGATGTTCCTGATTGAACTCGTGGTGCTTCTCGTAGTCATCGCGTTCGCTATCCTGCTGGTGCAGGGTACACGTAAGATTCCTGTTCAATATGCCAAGAAAATTGTGGGCAACAAGCAGTATGGTGGTGCCAGACAATATATTCCTTTGAAGGTGAATGCGGCAAATGTAATGCCTATCATTTTTGCGCAAGCCATTATGTTTATTCCCATTACTCTTGTCGGATTCTCGAATTTGAATAATGCAAGCGGATTCGTGCGTGCTTTGACTGATCATACAAGTTTCTGGTACAATCTGATTTTTGCTGTGTTGATTATATTGTTTACGTATTTCTATACGGCAATTACCATTAATCCCACTCAGATGGCTGAAGATATGAAGAGAAACAACGGCTTCATTCCGGGTATCAAACCGGGTAAGCAGACTGCAGAGTATATTGACGTGATTATGTCGCGCATCACTTTGCCGGGTTCTTTCTTCTTGGCTTTGGTGGCTATCATGCCTGCTTTTGCTGGTATCTTCGGTGTGAAAGCTGAGTTCGCCCAGTTCTTTGGAGGAACTTCTCTGTTGATTCTTGTTGGAGTTGTATTGGATACGCTGCAGCAAGTGGAAAGTCATCTGTTGATGAGACATTACGATGGCTTGTTGAAGTCAGGACGTATCAAAGGTCGTAATGGTGCTGTTGCAGCCTATTAATCTTTTGAAGGAATGATATTTCTTAAAACGGATGATGAAATAGAATTGCTTCGCCAGAGCAATCTTCTGGTAGGAAAGACCTTGGCTGAGATTGCGAAAGTGATAAAGCCGGGTGTCACTACCAAGGAGTTGGACAAGGTGGCTGAAGAGTTCATTCGGGACAATGGAGCAGTGCCAACGTTCAAAGGATTTCCCAATCCGAACGGTGCTCCTTTCCCGGCATCTATCTGTACTTCTGTCAACGAACAGGTGGTACATGGAATACCGGGTGATGTTGTCTTAAAGGACGGTGATATCGTATCAGTGGATTGTGGCACTTACATGAATGGGTTCTGTGGAGATTCCGCATATACATTCTGTGTAGGTGAAGTCGCTGAGGATGTACGGAATCTGTTGAAGGTCACGAAAGAGGCACTATACATAGGTATACAGAATGCTGTTCAGGGTAAGCGGTTAGGTGATATCGGTTATGCGATACAGCAGCATTGTGAATCTAATTCGTATGGTGTAGTGCGCGAATTTGTCGGTCATGGCATCGGAAAGGATATGCATGAGGATCCCCAGGTGCCTAACTACGGAAAACGTGGATACGGTACCTTGCTGAAGAAAGGTCTCTGCATTGCTATCGAACCCATGATAACGTTAGGCAACCGACAGATTGTAATGGAACAAGATGGCTGGACAGTCAGGACTAAAGACCGTAAGTGTGCAGCTCATTTCGAGCACACCATTGCGGTGGGTGCAGCTGGTGCAGATATCTTGTCTTCATTCGATTTCGTGGAAGAAGTTTTAGGAGATAAAGCAATTTAAAATTTTAGTATGGCAAAGCAATCTGCAATAGAACAAGATGGAGTTATAGTTGAAGCATTGTCTAATGCAATGTTTCGTGTAGAATTAGAAAACGGACATGAGATTACGGCACATATCTCTGGTAAGATGCGGATGCATTACATCAAAATTCTGCCGGGAGATAAGGTCAGAGTTGAAATGTCTCCTTACGATTTATCGAAAGGAAGAATTGTATTTAGATATAAATAAATTTTAGATATGAAAGTTAGAGCATCTTTAAAGAAACGTACGCCTGAGTGTAAAATCGTTAGACGTAATGGCCGTTTGTATGTAATTAACAAGAAAAATCCTAAGTATAAACAACGTCAAGGATAATATTATTATTTTTGCAAAAAAAATAATTTAGTATATGGCTATAAGAATAGTTGGTGTCGATTTGCCTCAGAACAAAAGAGGTGAGATTGCGTTGACCTATGTATATGGTATAGGTCGTAGTAGTTCAGCAAGAATCTTGAATAAGGCAGGTGTTGACAAGGACCTGAAGGTTAAGGACTGGACTGATGAACAGGCTGCCAAGATTCGTGAGATCATTGGTGCTGAGTATAAAGTAGAAGGTGATCTTCGTTCTGAAATTCAGCTGAACATCAAACGTCTGATGGATATCGGTTGCTATCGTGGTGTCCGTCATCGTATTGGTCTTCCTGTAAGAGGTCAGAGCACAAAGAACAATGCCCGTACTCGTAAGGGTAAGAAGAAAACCGTTGCTAATAAGAAAAAAGCTACTAAATAATAATTGTTGATATGGCAAAAAAAACAGTTGCAGCAAAAAAAAGAAATGTAAAGGTAGATGCTAATGGACAGTTGCATGTTCATTCATCTTTCAACAACATTATTGTTTCTTTGGCAAATAGTGAAGGTCAGATAATCTCTTGGTCTTCTGCCGGAAAGATGGGATTTAGAGGTTCTAAGAAGAACACTCCTTATGCAGCACAGATGGCTGCACAAGATTGTGCAAAGGTTGCTTACGATCTTGGTTTGAGAAAGGTAAAGGCATACGTGAAGGGTCCTGGTAACGGACGCGAGTCAGCCATCAGAACTATTCATGGTGCTGGTATTGAGGTTACAGAGATTATCGACGTAACTCCGTTGCCGCACAATGGTTGTCGTCCCCCGAAAAGACGTAGAGTTTAATCAATACCTTTATTAGAAGTGAAACTTGAATTGGTTATAGGATTGTATTTCTTCTCTGCAATCGCGGCTGCAACAATTTGAGTTCATGAATAACAATTAAATATTTTAAGAAAAATGGCTAGATATACTGGACCGAAATCAAGAATAGCCCGTAAATTCGGTGAAGGAATCTTTGGAGCAGATAAGGTTTTGTCAAAGAAGAACTATCCTCCCGGACAGCATGGAAATTCAAGAAAAAGAAAAACTTCTGAATACGGTGTTCAACTTCGTGAGAAACAGAAGGCTAAATATACTTATGGCGTTTTGGAGAAACAGTTCCGCAATTTGTTTGAAAAGGCTGCTACCGCTAAGGGTATCACCGGTGAGGTGCTCCTCCAATTGCTCGAAGGACGTTTGGACAACATCGTATATCGTTTGGGTATCGCTCCCACTCGTGCCGCTGCTCGTCAGCTGGTAAGCCACAAGCACATTGTGGTAGATGGTGAAGTGGTAAACATTCCTTCTTACGCTGTCAAGCCGGGCCAATTGGTTGGTGTTCGCGAAAAATCCAAATCGTTGGAAGTTATCGTTAACTCTTTGGCTGGAGTTAACCATAGCAAATATCCTTGGTTGGAGTGGGATGACAATTCCAAGACTGGTAAGCTGTTGCATGTACCTGAAAGAGCCGACATCCCTGAAAATATTAAGGAACATTTGATCGTTGAGTTGTATTCTAAATAATAATTAATTTCATGGCGATATTAGCATTTCAAAAACCTGATAAAGTTTTAATGTTGGAAGCGGATTCCAAGTTCGGCAAGTTCGAATTTCGTCCGTTGGAGCCCGGTTTTGGTATTACCGTGGGTAATGCTCTGCGCCGCATCCTGCTTTCTTCATTGGAGGGTTTTGCCATCAACACCATCAAGATTGAGGGTGTTGAGCATGAGTTCTCCAGTGTACCCGGTGTAAAGGAGGATGTTACTAACATTATCTTGAATCTGAAACAGGTAAGATTCAAGCAAGTAGTTGAAGAATTCGAGAATGAGAAAGTAAGTATTACAGTCGAGAATTCCAGTGAATTTAAAGCAGGTGATATAGGTAAATATCTGACTGGATTTGAAGTGTTAAATCCTGAATTAGTTATTTGTCATTTAGATTCAAAGGCAACTATGCAGATGGATATTACCATTAACAAAGGTCGCGGTTATGTTCCTGCTGACGAAAACCGTGAATATTGCACCGATGTGAATGTAATACCTATCGACTCTATTTATACTCCGATACGTAATGTCAAGTATGCGGTTGAGAACTACCGTGTAGAACAAAAGACGGACTACGAAAAACTGGTACTTGAAATTACTACCGACGGTTCCATCCACCCGAAGGAGGCCTTGAAAGAGGCCGCAAAGATTCTGATTTATCATTTCATGCTTTTCTCTGACGAGAAGATTACATTGGAAAGCAACGATGCAGATGGTAATGAGGAATTCGATGAAGAAGTTCTGCACATGCGTCAGCTGTTGAAGACCAAGCTCGTAGATATGGATCTTTCTGTCCGTGCCCTCAACTGTTTGAAGGCTGCCGACGTAGAGACATTGGGCGACTTGGTTCAATTCAACAAGACGGATCTGTTGAAGTTCAGAAACTTCGGAAAGAAATCGCTTACCGAGCTTGATGATTTGCTGGAAGGTCTGAATCTGTCGTTTGGAACTGATATTTCTAAATATAAATTAGATAAAGAATAAACAATGAGACATAATAAGAAATTCAATCATTTGGGTCGTACTGCTTCTCATAGAAATGCAATGTTGGCAAATATGGCATGTTCTCTGATCAAGCACAAAAGAATCACTACGACCGTTGCAAAGGCTAAAGCTCTGAAGAAGTTTGTTGAGCCTTTGATTACCAAGTCAAAGAACGATACGACAAATTCTCGTCGTGTAGTGTTTAGCAATCTGCAAGATAAGTATGCTGTAACTGAGTTATTTAAAGAGATATCTGTGAAGATTGCAGATCGTCCAGGTGGATACACTCGCATCATCAAGACCGGCAACCGTCTGGGTGACAATGCTGAGATGTGCTTCATTGAACTCGTTGACTATAACGAGAACATGGCTAAGGACAAGACTGTGAAGAAGGCAACTCGTACTCGTCGTTCGAAGAAGAGTTCTGCCGAAGCCGCTCCTGTTGCAGAGGCTGCTGAAGCTCCTGTTGCAGAAGAACAGAAGGCTGAATAATCCGACTATTCTTACAATTTTTATAAAGGGCATGGTTTGGTCATGCCCTTTTTTCGTACCTATTATTCGCATTGTTCTTTTTTTACTTATTCTCTTCTTGTATTGAAGTAATTTTCCGGCTCAGTAGCTATTTAGTGTGGGTAGGTGTAAAGTTTAGCAATGCGAAAGAGGAAGAACTTCTTATCAACGACACCTCTCAGA
>CALZEQ010000036.1 GCA_945641355.1 uncultured Mediterranea sp.
CACATTGACAATCAATCCGTTGTGTTTTTAATTTGATTTCACGACTGCCCCTAAAATATTATTAGAAAGGCGGCACATGGACAATAAAACCCATGCGCTGCCCTATTGTTCCAACGGTGCGCGAATGTTAAAAAACAGAACGCTTCGTTTTGAAAACATACCCCCAATACCGAACGTTTCGTTTTGCACCGCCGCACTTTTCGATTTGCGGATTATATGTAGAGGTAATACGGAAGTAGCAATAAAAGACCGTCGGAAAGCGATCCGCGCTTTCCGGCGGTGGTATGGGTTGGTTGCCGGTCCTCTATCCCCTTATTATCTTACGATGTCTTCGGGGAATTTGTCTGGCATGGAGATGCGCTTCCATGTTTCGTAGAACCAAGTGTTCAGTTCGTTGCCGTTCAAGTCTTTTTCGATGTAGAATTTCAGATACATCACGTTGTCGTCCACGATGTCAAACTCCAGCACCAGTTCTTTGTGATCCAGCATCGGGAGATGGATGTTCTTGGTGATGACCTCTTTGTACGTATTGTCCGTCAGTTGCAGGTAGGTTCCAAAGCCTGTAATGATGGCATCCGAGCCGGGTATCACCGTAAAGTTGACAATACGTCCGTCTTCACTCAGTACTTTAAAAGTGTTGCTGGGCTTCAATGTTCCAGGTACATCCGGATTCTCTGATACATAGTGACATAGCTGCCAGATTCCGGACAGATTAGCTTTTTTCAGCCCCTCTTTGCTTTGGGCTTGTACACCGGTTACCGCCAATAGCATAGCTGTCAGTACGGTAAAAAAATACATCCGTTTCATATTTGTATATTATTGGTTAACTATATGTCACTCATCGTGTGACAAATATAGGAATTTATTTGGTAAAGTCAATAGAATATGTGCGAAAATGTATGAGAAATTTGAGATGGCTGAAAAAAAAGAAAGAGCGGCTCGCCGATGGCCTCTATGTGGAGGTCTCCCCGGCGGTCGCTCTTGTCTGTCAGCTATGTGTTTCTATGCGGTCTGGATAAATCAGAATTCGGCATTGCGCGGTGTGCGTGGGAAGGGTATCACATCGCGGATGTTGGCCATGCCTGTGACAAACAGCAGCAGTCGTTCGAAGCCCAGTCCGAATCCGGCATGTGGGCATGTGCCGTATTTGCGGGTGTCCAGATACCACCACATATCCTTCATCGGGATGTGCAGCTCCTGGATGCGTGCCATCAGCTTGTCGTAGTTCTCCTCGCGGACACTACCGCCGATAATCTCGCCAATCTGTGGGAACAGCACGTCGGTACCTTGCACGGTCTTTCCGTCTGCGTTCTGTTTCATGTAGAAAGCCTTGATTTCCTTCGGATAGTCTGTCATGATGACGGGCTTCTGGAAATGCTCTTCCACCAGGTAACGCTCGTGTTCGCTGGCCAGATCGCATCCCCAGTATACGGGGAACTCAAACTTGTGGCCTTTGGCGACGGCCTCTTCCAGTATCTTGATACCTTCGGTGTAGGGCAGGCGTACGAACTCGGTATCGACTACCTTTTGCAGCCGCTCAATCAGCCCCTTGTCTACCATCTTGTTGAGGAATTCCAGGTCGTCACGGCAGTTGTCCAATGCCCACTTAACGCAGTGTTTGATGAACTCCTCTTCCAACTCCATCAGGTCAGTCAGGTCGGCGAATGCCACTTCGGGCTCTACCATCCAGAATTCGGCCAGGTGGCGTGGCGTGTTCGAGTTCTCGGCACGGAACGTCGGTCCGAAGGTGTAGATGGCTCCCAAGGCGGTGGCTGCCAGCTCACCTTCCAGCTGTCCGGAGACGGTCAGGCTGGCCTGTTTGCCGAAGAAGTCGTCGTCATAGATGATGGATCCGTTCTCGTCCTTCTTCAGGTCGTACAGATTCTTGGTGGTCACCTGAAACATCTGCCCGGCACCTTCACAGTCGGAGGCTGTGATAATGGGGGTGTGGAAGTAGAAGAAGCCTTTTTCGTGGAAGAACTGGTGGATGGCAATGGCCATGTTGTGGCGGATGCGGTATACGGCTCCAAATGTGTTGGTGCGCGGACGCAGGTGGGCGATTTCGCGCAGAAACTCCATGGAGTGTCCTTTCTTCTGAAGCGGATAGGTGTTGTCGCAAGCGCCCAACACCTCTATCTCGCTGGCCTGGATTTCGGCTTTCTGTCCGGAACCGACCGATTCTGTCAGTACACCGTTCACGCTCAGGCAGGCACCGGTCGTGATGTCTTTCAGCAGTTCTTCGCTGAAGTTGGCTAGGTCGACCACAATCTGTACATTATTTATTGTAGAGCCGTCGTTCAGTGCGATGAAGTTCACCTGTTTGCTACCACGGCGGGTACGTACCCATCCCTTTACGTTGACCATTGCACCGAAGTCCTCGCGCTTCAGCAGGTCAACCACTTTTGTTCTACGAATCTTTTCCATAAAACGGTCTTGTTAATTTTCCAAGTTATCTCTGTTTGCTATTTATTCAAAAGACCCCATTCGCAAGAAGTTTACTTCGTTCTCGTTCAAGAAACGCCACTCTCCACGGCGCAGGCCTTTCTTTGTCAGGCCGGCAAAGTAGACGCGGTCCAGCTTGGTCACCTTGTAGCCCAGCGACTCGAAGATGCGGCGTACGATGCGGTTCTTGCCTGAGTGGATTTCGATGCCGACATCGTCTTTCTTCGCTTCATCGGTATAGCTGATGGCATCGGCATGTATCTCGCCGTCGTCCAGTTGGATGCCGGCAGCGATCTGTTCCATATCGGCCTTGGTCAGGTTCTTGTCCAGATGTACGTGATAAATCTTCTTCTTCAGATACATGGGGTGCGTCAGTTTGGAAGCCAGGTCACCGTCGTTGGTCAGCAGCAGTACGCCGGTCGTGTTGCGGTCCAGACGTCCTACGGGATAGATACGCTCGGGGCAGGCTCCTTTTACCAGATCCATGACGGTGCGGCGTGCCTGCGGGTCGTCCGAAGTCGTCACGGTGTCCTTCGGCTTGTTCAGCAGAATGTAAATCTTACGTTCGATGGAGACTACCTGGTCGTGGAATTTCACTTCATCGCCGCGCTTGATTTTTGTACCCAGTTCGGTCACTATAGTGCCGTTGACAGATACCACGCCTGCCGTGATGAATTCATCAGCCTCACGACGTGAACATACGCCGGCGTTGGCCAGGAACTTGTTCAGACGAATCGGTTCATTGGGGTCAACATATTGTTCCTTGTATTCAATCTGTTTCTTCTTGCTGTATTTGGCATTGGGATCGTAATCTCCCGTGCGACGTTGCGGACGGTTGTTGCGAGGCTTGTTGCCGTTGGCATTGAAGCGCGGACGGGGCTGGCGGTTGTCGAATGGACGCTGCGGACGTTCACCTCCTTCGCTATTGAAGCGCGGACGGTACGGACGCTCGCTGCCTCCGTAAGAAGGACGTTCGCCGTAGGAACGCTGCGGACGTTCACCTGCTTCGTTGTTGTAGCGCGGACGGAAGGGACGTTCACTGCCACCGTAGGAAGGACGCTCACCGTAGGAACGTTGCGGACGCTCGCCATCGTTGTTGTAGCGCGGACGTTGCGGGCGTTCGCCATACGTGCGTTGCGGACGTTCGCCATTTTCATTGTTATAACGCGGACGGTAGGGGCGTTCGCTGTTTCCATAAGAAGGACGTTCGCCATACGTGCGTTGCGGACGTTCGCTGTTTTCTGCATTCGGGTTGAAGCGCGGACGGAAGGGGCGCTCGCTGCTGTAGGTGCGTTGGGGGCGTTCCCCGCCATCGCGTGTGAAGCGTGGACGGTAGAGGCGTTCTCCGTTTTCTCGGTTGTAGGAAGTACGGTTATAGCTTCCGTTGAATTGGTTGCCGTCACGACTTGCACTGGCATTCTCTCCGTTAGCGGAGTTATCCTGCCACATCTCGTTTTCTGTACTCATATTGTTTTATTCGAATAAAATTAAACCACTGTTGGCCTCACGGCCTATTATATCGTTCTTAATAAAATATCCTGTTTCGGTATAAGGGGTGATCTCTCATCCCTCGCTTTCATTTTCAATTGCAAGTATTTCTCAGGTGATGAGTTGCCTGTTACATTCCTGTATAGTTGTGTGGCGTGATGGCACGCAACTCCTTCTTGATCTCCTCGCTGACTTCCAGCCCTTCGATAAACTCTTTGATAGAGCTTTCGGTGATGGCCTGGTTGGTGCGTGTCAGAGCCTTCAGCGCTTCGTAGGGATGCGGATAGGCTTCGCGGCGCAGGATGGTCTGAATGGCTTCTGCCACTACGCTCCAGCAGTTGTCCAAATCGCGGTAGATGGCGGGCTCGTTCAGCAACAGCTTGCGCAACCCTTTCAGAGAACTTTGGATGGCAATGACGATGTGCCCGAAGGGAACACCCACATTGCGCAGCACGGTAGAGTCCGTCAGGTCACGTTGCAGGCGCGATACCGGCAGTTTGCTTGACAGGTGCTCCAGCAGCGCATTGGCCACACCCAGGTTGCCCTCTGCGTTTTCAAAGTCAATCGGGTTCACCTTGTGAGGCATAGCACTGGAACCTACCTCGCCGGCTTTGATTTTCTGCTTGAAGTATTCCATCGAGATGTATTGCCAGAAGTCGCGGTTCATATCAATCATGACGGTGTTGATACGTTTCATCGCATCGAAGATGGCTCCCAGGTTGTCATAGTTGGAAATCTGTGTGGTATACTCCTCGCGCTCCAGTCCCAGCTTCTCGCTGACGAAGCGGTTGCCGAAAGCCTTCCAGTCGTATTCGGGATAGGCCACATGGTGTGCGTTGTAGTTGCCTGTCGCTCCGCCGAACTTGGCTGTGACGGGGCAGGCCTTCAGCGTGGCGAGCTGGCGTTCCAGACGGTAGACAAACACCATTACCTCCTTGCCCAGACGGGTAGGCGAAGCCGGTTGGCCATGTGTCTTGGCCAGCATCGGTATGTCGGCCCACTCTTCGGCATAAGTGCGGAGTTGGGCTATCAGTTCCTCTATCTGCGGGTAGTACACCTGTGTCAGCGCCTCTTTGACCGAGAGGGGAACGGAGGTGTTGTTGATGTCCTGCGAAGTCAGTCCGAAGTGGATGAATTCCTTGTAGGCATCCAGTCCGCCCAGACGGTCGAACTGTTCTTTCAGAAAGTATTCTACGGCCTTTACGTCGTGGTTGGTCACGCTCTCTATCTCTTTGATGCGTCCGGCATCGGCTTCCGAGAAGTGGCGGTATATGTCTCTTAAGGTTTCAAACACGCCTTTGTCGATGCCCTTCAATTGGGGCAAAGGCAGTTCACACAGCGTGATGAAATATTCCACTTCTACCTGTACGCGGTATTTCATCAACGCATATTCCGAGAAGTAGTCGGCCAGAGGTTCGCTTTTCCCTCTGTAGCGGCCGTCAATCGGGGAGATTGCGGTAAGCAAGTCAAGTTTCATACGTCGTATAGTAAGATGATAATTATCAGGCCGCAAAAATACTCTTTTTTTCTGAGTTATGCCGCATGTCGCTTCTTAAAAAAACAAATAAGACCGGATGCAAGTCTAAAAAAGACGTTGCATCCGGTTCTTCGAGTGCTATCTGATGAAAATACCTATTGTACAAATACTATTCTACTTGGAATACACGTACATAGTCTATTAAGTAGTGGAATGGAAGAGCATTCTCATCGGGAGTGCCGCCGTTGCCTCCCAGCGCCAGATTCAGTAAGATGTAATGCCCGAAGCCCTCCACCGTGTTGGAAAAGGGGTTCATACGATTCTCCTGCCAGCCTTGATTGAAAGTCAGGCTGAGCTCTATTTCATTCATCAGTACGTCATCCAGATAGAGGCGAATCCATTCGGTATCCCAATCCATCCGCCAGATATGAAACTTGTCTGCCCATTCGCTGTCCTGCCCGGTAAATTGACTGAAAGAAACAACCGATTCATCCCAAATGGCTACCCAGGCTTGTGACGACCCCCAGCAAGCATTGGCCAGTATGGAGGGGCGCCCATTCTTAATGTAGTATTCCATGATGTCTATTTCGCCGTTGAGGGGCCATTCCCATTGGTTGCCCAATGTCCAGATGGCTGGCCATGCACCTGTCTGGGTAGGAATTTTGGCGCGTACCTCCAATTTCCCGTATCGGAAATGGAAACTCTGTTGCGTTGTCAGGCAAGAAGAGGTGTATCGGGCTTCCTTCCGATTTTTGCGCCAGTCATTGCTTCCGGCATCGAAGTATGGATTGGTGACAGTTTCTCTCCGTGCTTCTATCACCAAGCAGCCATTGGAGACCGTAGCATTGTCGGCCTGGTACCATTGCAGTTCTTCGTTACGAACGAATCCTTCTTCATAGGACCATACGGCTGAGGGAGTACCTTCTTCATCAAATTCGTCGTGCCATACCAGTTTGTATCCGCTTGGGACGGAAACAGTCGTGCCTTTTGGGGTGGGCAGGTAGTCAGCATCTGTCGGGAGAAACTCCGCCCCTTCATTCGGAAGGACGGGAGCTTCTGTCTTTTCTGCAGCCTTCTTCTCTGTGCATGACAGGACGAGCAGGCTGAGTATGAATAGAAAGTACTTTATTGCCATAGGATATTCTGTTCTAATTGTGCGTTGCAATCGATTTCGGTCTGCGGTATAGGCCATTCATATTCCTGTTCGCCACGATAGTTGCGATATTCATACCAGAAATTGTACGTTGAGGCTTCTGCATTGACGCGGTCAACCGCATCCTTCAGCAGATGCCAGCGATAGAGATCGAACAATCGAAGTCCTTCAAAGGCCAGTTCGACACGGCGTTCATGGCGAACGACTTCGCGCAATCCGGCTTGGGAAAGTCCATTACCTTCAGCTTCCTCAACCGAAGGCATCCCGGCACGGGCACGTACCTGATTGATGAGTCGGGTGGCTTCGTCAAGACGGTCGCCCTTTTCGATGTAGGCTTCGGCTAATGACAACAGTACTTCGGCATAACGGAATACGTAGAAATCTTGTCCGTCGTCCCATGATGTACTCCAGCTCAAGGCAGGATTGAAATACTTCATGACGTAGATGGTAGAGTAGGATGCGGCTGCACCGCCATAATACCAGTCTTTGTCATTCCAGGCCATACCGGGGATAAAAAGAGTGGCACGCAGGCGAGGGTCTCTGTTTTCGTAACGTGAAGTGTTCAGTGTCCACAAGTCAGCCGAACCATCGGCATTGTATGCACACACTTCCTTGTCGGTGGTCGGTTTCCCGTCCAGATGGTAGAAGGCATCGGCCAAATCAATGGTTCCGTTCATGGCTTCAAGTGGGGTGTCCCAATGGCCTCCGATGCTACTCCCTTCTTCTAGACCGGGACCTTCGTAGCGTATGCCGAAGATGATTTCGTCACACCCCTCATTCTCTTCTTTGAAGAGGGTGGTGTAGTCAGGAAACAGTGAGTAGCTGCCTGATTGGACAATCTGCTGATAGGCATTGATGGCTTCGTCCCACTTCTCGTTGTACAGAGCCAGACGTCCCAGTGCTGCAAGTGCTGCACCCTGGGTGATGCGTCCTCGGGCTGATGCAGCCTTGGGCAATACCTGAGCCGCGTTTTTCAGGTCTTCCATGACCGCCGCTACGATGGTAGCGCGGTCGGTCTTGGGAACTTCTGCATTGGCTAGACTCTGTACTTCGGTCAGATAAGGCACGTCGTTATAGGTCATCGTGAGATTTGTATACATCATGGCACGGATGACGGTAGCTTCAGCCTTATATAAGGCGATGTCGGATGCATTCATCTCTACCCGCTCGATGTTGTCGATGAGGGTGTTGCATCGTTTGATGACTTCGTAGTGTGCCTTCCAGTAGTCACCTATCAGCCACGAGGAACTGTTGTGTATGCCGTTGGCTATGTCGTAGCCGGCCATCCATCCGCTCCAGTTGAAATGTCCTCCATTGTCAGTCATGCAATCCATGTTTAGTGGCCCGCATTCCCAAGGACCGCCTCCATATACGTAGTGGCTCTGCATTCCGTCGTAGCAGGCTGCCAATCCATTCAGCGCATCGGCTTCTGTCTGCCAGAATGTAGAAGTAGAAACAGCAGTCAGTGAATCCTTTTGCAGAAAATCGTCTGAACACCCTGTGCAAATGGATGTTCCGGCCAAAATGGCCAT
Organism: uncultured Mediterranea sp.; assembly: GCA_945641355.1. GTDB lineage: Bacteria > Bacteroidota > Bacteroidia > Bacteroidales > Bacteroidaceae > Bacteroides. The sequence goes on from CALZEQ010000036.1 coordinate 8,093, forward strand.
TCCTATAATGGTATTATGTAGTCTCTTCATTGTTTATGTCATTTAGAATTTAACGTTTACACCGAATGAGAAGGTCTTAGTGTTGGGATGTACGTCACCACGTGTGTCACCGCTGCTCTTTTCAGGGTCATAGTTGTCCAGCGAGGTGATGGTGAGCAGGTTCGTTGCCTGCAGGTAGATGCGGAGATTCTCTATACCCAGGCAGCGCAATGTTCCTTTTCCGAATGTATATCCCAGTTCCAGATTCTTCAGCCGCAGGTAGTCGGCTTTGTCCAACCAGAACGAGGAGTACGTCTCGTTGTAGGAGTTGCCCAGCCGAGGCATACTGCCATTTGGGTTCTCCTGGCTCCAGCGGTCAAGCCAGCGTGAAGTCATGTTGCCTCCGTTGCTGATGGTAGCCTGTTCCCAGTTGTATCGGTAGATGCCGCTTACACCTTGCCAGAAGGTGGTCAGGTCGAAATTCTTCCAGCTGGCTCCCAGATTGATGGAGTAGGTGAGGTCTGGGAAGGGGTTGCCGATAATCTGACGGTCGTCGGCATTGATGTTGCCATCGTCGTTGTAGTCTTCAAACATGATGTCGCCTAATGAAGGAGCCGAACCGTTCTGTTTGATGATTTCGCCCTTGCTGTTGGTTCGTTGCAGGTCGGCTTCGGTACGGTATAGGCCGATGGCCTTCAGTCCGTAGTAGGAACCGATTGCGTATCCCTCGCGATTGATGGTCTGCCAACCGTAAGTATCGATTCCCTTGTTGTCTACAATCTTGTTGTCAACGGCCGAGAGGCTGAATCCGGCTTGCCAGCTCCAGTCGCCTTTGTGGTCGTTGTAGTTGATAGCCAGTTCCCAACCGCGGTTTCTTACCTTGCCGGCATTCTGGTAAGGGGCGCTCAATGTACCCAGGAAGGTGGTCGGCATGGAGAGACGCAACAGAATGTCGGATGTGGTTTTGTTGAACCAATCGAAGGTGACATTGATACGGTTGTGCCAGAGTGCGGCATCAAAACCGATGTCAGTAATGGTGGTTGTCTCCCAACGGATATTGTCGTTGGCCACGATGTTCTCGGCCATACCTATGACCTTTTCGTTGCCGAAATAGTAATTGTAGCTGGCAGACATGGTAGGTGTATAGGCGTAGTTACCGATTTCCTGATTGCCGAGCTTACCCCAGCTTGCGCGAAGCTTGAAATAACTCAACGGCTCAACGTCCTGCATGAACGATTCATTAGTCATAATCCAGCCGGCCGAAAAGGAGGGGAAGGTAGCATACCGATGACTCTTGGGCATACGGGATGACCCGTCGTGACGGATGTTGAACTCAAACAGATAACGGCCGTCGTAGTTGTAGTTGATTCGTCCGAAGAAGGATTGCAGTGCATATTCGTTGGCCGAACCACCGACATTGTCATTTTTGGTAGCGGCATCCAGCTCATACAGATTGTCCGTAGCGAATCCCTCTTTATAGCCGTGAGTCTGCTTCTCATGGTATTCCTGTACGGAGTGTCCCATCAGCACATTCACCTCATGACGGTCAATTTTGGTGGTATAGGTCAGGATGTTCTCGTTGGTGTAGCTTTGCGAGATGTAGTGATATTCGCTAAGACTGTTGTTGTTGTCTTTGTAAAGCAGGTTTCCTTCGGCATCGTATTTGGCCGAGCGTGAGCCGTAGGTGGAAACGTCATTCATATAATATTTGTATGCCAAGCTGCTACGGAACTTCAATCCCTTCCATAGGTCTACTTCTGCGAACACTTGTCCGTCGAAATAATAGCCGTTGTTCTTCTTTTTGCCCAGATTCATCATCTGTATCGGGTTCTTGAATACGGTGTAGCTGATGGAGGAGCCGTCTACCTGTCCGTATTCACCGTTGCTGTATTGTACCGGCACGGTCGGACGGGTGAACCAGGTTAGGGTACGCATCAGTCCGTTGTCGCTGGTGACATCACAGGCAGGTGCTTTCTTGTTCTCTTTCGAACCGGACAGATTCATGCCCATTTTGAAGATACCTAACTGTGCGTCAATATTGGATCGGAAGTTGAAACGTTCGTACCCTGTCTTTTCAAGAATACCCTCTTGATTCAGATAGCCTGCAGAAATCATATAGTGTACGTCCTTGCTGCCTCCGTTGATTGACAGGTTGTGCTGTGTCATGGGAGCCGTGCGGAACAGGGCATCTGCCCAATCTGTATTCGCAAAGTGGTCGGGGTCACTTCCGTCTTGCAGCTTTTTCAGCATATCGCTTGTGTACATTTCTCTGCCGTTGCTCTCGTTGTACATCTTGGCCCACTCGTATGAGTTGACGTAATCGGGCAGCACACTGGCCTTTTGAATGGTGTAGCTGCCAGAATAGTTGATGGAGGGCTTCGCTTCACCTCCTCGCTTGGTGGTGATGAGGATGACGCCGTTGGCTGCACGTACACCGTAGATGGCGGCCGATGCTGCATCTTTCAGCACGGATACATTGTCGATGTCTGATGCCGCTATTTGAGAAATCTGCGATACGCTGGCTTCGACACCGTCTATCAGCACCATCGGGTCGTTGTGGTCTGACAGCGTACCGATGCCTCGGATGCGTATCTCAGGAGTGTCGCTACCGGCTTGTCCTCCGTTGCTGGTCAGCGTGACGCCTGGCAGACGGCCTTGCAACAGATTGGTGGCGTTGGCCACAGGAATGTCTTGCAGATCTTTGCTGCTGACTGCTGCTACCGAACCGGTCAGGTTGGCCTTCTTTTGTACACCGTAACCTACCACCACCACTTCGTCCAGCAGTTCGCTGTCGTCTTTCAGTACGATTTCGATTGTCCGTTGTCCGTTTACGGCCACTTCCGTGGTCTTATATCCGATGAAAGATACTTGAAGGACAGATTGTGCCGACACCTGGAGCCGGAAGTCGCCGTCTATACCGGTAATGGTACCGTTAGTGGTTCCCTTTTCCAGTACATTGGCTCCGATGATTGTCTCACCCTTGCTGTCGCGTACTGTACCTGTCACTGGATAATTGTTGGATTGCGCCCAAGCTGATGAAGCCCATAAAGCGCATAATAGCAGGGGAATGAACCCCATCAAGGCAGTCTGCCTTTTCATGGAAAAAATGTTTCTCATATCACTTTGGTTTAAAAGTTTGATGCAAAGATAGACAGATTGAGCTTTGTGGCACTAACGCTAATCGGACAAAAGCTATTGCGGATTGGACATGCCGAGACTTTCTTCCATGTATTGTTTGGGAGTCTTCCCATATTCTGCGGAAAAACATTTGGCAAAGTGCGAAGCACTGGTATAGCCTACCAGATACATGACCTCAGATACGGTGAATTTCTGCTGTGCCAATAGCAGAGCCGCTTTCTTCATGCGGAGTTTGCGCATGTAGTTGATGGGAGTCATTCCTGTCAGTTGCTTGACTTTGCGATAGAGTTGTTTGGCTTCCACTCCAACCATATTGGACAGTTCGGTTACCGTAAAGTTCTCCTGCTCCATATTCTCTTCTATGGTCTTGGTAATCTTTACCATCAATTCTTCATCCGAACTTTTCCGGTTGTTGTCTGTGGGGAATGACGGTTGGGTAATGGCCTCTATCCGCAGACTCTTTTCCAAAGAGGTACGTTTCTGCAACAGCTGGGCAATGCGTAGCTGTAGTTTTTTCAAGTCGAAGGGCTTGGGTATAAACACGTCCACGCCGGTACGGATGCTCGCCAGCTCCGTATCGCTGTCGTCTTTGGCGGTCAGCATGATGATGGGGATGTCGGCCGTACATTGGTTCTTGCGAATGGTCTTGCAGAAGTTCAGGCCATCCATGACAGGCATCATCTGGTCAACGATAATCAGGTCAGGCACCTGCTCGTTGACAAGCAAGATGCCTTCGTATCCGTTGTATGCTTGTCGGCAATGATACTCTTTTGAAAGCACACCTGTCAGGAAAGCTACCATCTCGTGATTGTCATCAATAATCAGCAGGTCTTTTTGTTGGGTTGCCTCTATCTGGATTTCCTCTTGGTCTCTTGTGGCTGTTTGTGCCGTGTTCAGCAGATTGTCTCCCTTCAGAGGTAGTATCATGCTGATGACCGCCCCGTTCCGGTTCCTTATCTCTACATGGCCTCCGTGCATTTCTATAAACTTCTTCACCAGATAGAGTCCGATGCCGCTTCCTTTTGAGGTCTGTTGCCGTGCTAGCTTTCCTTGGAAGAAGCGGATGAAGACAAAGGGTAATTCTTTTTCGTCTATGCCTTGGCCGTTGTCGCTGATGGTGATGGATACCTCATCCTCATGTTTCGACAGGTCTACACTGATGATTCCCCCAGTCTGCGGTGCGTACTTAATGGCATTGGTCAGAATGTTGATGATGCACGATTCGATTTTCAACTGATCCAGGTTCAGCCAAAGACTTTGGACGTTGGATGTAAACTCCATGTGTATCCCTTTTTCATGAAAGTTTGTTTCAAAGGTCTGCAGGCTGTTCTGCAGCAGTCGATATAAATCGACGTGCGACCGTAGTGGCGTATTCTCGCTTTCGTATTCCATTTGCTTGAAATCCAACACTTTGTGTATGAGCGTGTTTAGCCGTAAGGAATTATGGTAGATGGATTCCAGAGCCTCGCGTGATGGCGTGTTCCGCGCTTCGGCAAGCAGTTGGCTTAATGGGGCGATAATCAGAGCGAGCGGTGTCTTCAGTTCGTGCGATATGTTGACGAAGAAGTCCATCTTCAGATTGGAGAGTTCCAGCGATTTCTCCCGCTCTTTCTCCTTGTATTTGCGTTTGTTGTGCAGTTGTGCCCGGTATGTAATGACTGCAAGCACCAGCAGCACCCCTCCTGCATAGCCTGTCCAGGCAATGGGCGTGGCATACCAGGGGAATGGTATGTGGATGAAATAGTGGCTTACAGGAGTTCCCGGCGTATATCCGGGGTGGGCTGCGGCAAGCTCCAACTGATAGTCGCCTCCCGACAATTTGGCGAAACGGAGACGATTTTCACCTTGTGGAAGGGCGTGCCAGGACGATTGAGAGTTCAACCGATAGTAATAGTGCTCTTCTTCGGACAGATAAGAAAACGAAGAGAGGTGCAGGCATAGCTCTTCGTTAGGCCTTGCAATCTTGATTTTCCCGCTGTGGCGGGGAACCTTTTCAGAACGGTCGGCTGAAGAATCTGATAACGGAATACCATCCGAATAAGCCGCACTGACAAAAAGCCGTCTGGTTGCAGGACGATTCTCCGGATTGGTAGGCAGACTGAGTAGGCAATCTTCACCGCCCCATATCATCTGTCCGCTCTCGTAGTCGAATGCCGATGTTTGGAAATAGTGGTCCGAGGGGTACAGACGAGTCCAGGCACCTGTTGAATGGTCTAGACGCGAAATCCCGACATTCGTAGAGAGCCAGAGTGACCCTCCATCGCTGCCAAAGGCGTAGATTTGCTGGATGTCCTCCTCTAACGGACATCTGATAGGCTGTGTCACACCGGCTTCCAGTCGGAACAACTTCTCTTGGATGTTGTACCATAATGCATGGTTGCTGTAGAACATCCGTTTCGGATAGACGGGAAAGAGGGTAGCCTGCAACTTTTCGGGGTGGATGCGGGACAGTCCGTTGCGTGTGATGGCGTAGATGATGCCTCCCTCACCCGGCTCCAGTTGGAATATGGTATTGCCTATCGCTTGTAGTGCGGGGATATCTGCATTGTTTAAGGTTGGAAAGGGACGGGATGAATCCCATTCCATCAATTGTTGCTTGTCTGCAATGAACAGACCGCCTTGATATGTTGCAATCCATAGCCGGTGTCGATTGTCTTCCAGGATGGTGTATGCCCAGTTGGCATTGAGCTCTCCTTGCCGGTTGGTAATCTGATAAAAGATGAAACGCTCTTCGCTATTGTCATAGCGTGCAATGCTTCCGTCTGTCGCAATCCAAAGGATTCCCTCTTTGTCTTCGTAGATGTGACGGATGCGGTTGTGTCGCAGATAGTATTTGGCATCCTCCTGACGAAACCACCGTATGCGACCTGAGCGTTCTATATGTATGAGTCCGTTTTCGCCTCCCAACCAATAGCCCCCTTTCGAGTCAATCAATAGTCGGGACAAGAGGTTGCCTTCACCGCTTGCCAGCAGATCGGGCAAGGGAATGAACTGTGATGAGGCTGTATTGCGAATGATGGATACGCCTCTTTCGGTACCAAACCAGATGTTATGTTCCTGATCACAATAGACGCTCCATACTGTATTGTTGCGTAGCGAATGTTTGTCGCGAGCATCGTGTGTCAGGTGGTCGGGTTCCCGCTCCGGATGCCGTGGATTGTAGACGAAGATTCCGTTGTCTGTCCCTATCTGTAGCTGCCCGTTCCCATCCATACGCATCGCTTTGAATGAGTTTCCCTGGAGCCAGGGGAAACAGGAGCATGAATGCTCGTTGACCGCATATTGATAGAGTACACCTTCGGTTCCTATCCATAGTATGCCCTGTGTGGAGTCCCAGCAGAGGGAGGTGACCACCGTGGAATGCCGGGCATCCAATGCAATGTCTCGCCTTTCACGGCTTCTGCTGTCGTAGCAGCTCAATCCTTCGTAGCTCCCGATAAACAATTCGTTTCCTACCGGTTGGAGGGCGTAGACAATACTCTCTTTTCGATGTTCGGGGGGAACTTGTCGTAATGAATTTCCCTTAAGATTATATGCCCACAGTCCTTCATCCCGACTTCCTATCCACAGTTCGCCGGCAAACAGAGCCAGTGAACATGTGGCCTTGACGCGCTGGAGTGGAGCGGGTGGCTGGCAGTAGCATTCTCTCTCCATATCGAACCACGACACACCGGCATCTGTCCCGAGGCAGAGGATGTTCCGCTCAATCTGGACTATCGTTTGAATGGAACATCGGTCTGTCTCATCAATATTCTCTATATGACGTTTGAGGGAATAACCGTCGTAGGAGAACAACCCGCTTCGTGTTCCCACCCACATCATCCCCTGGTCATCTTGGAAGATGGCCTGTACGATATTGGCATCGTAAGGAAAGGAGAGGTTGGTAAAGGACCATTGACCGTGAATGCCATACTTGGGGAAGGGTATAACGCGGTTGCTTGAAAAACTTTCAAGTGATAGCGACAGTAACAGTAGAATCGGTATGAAACGTGCCATAGCATGTTGATAGGTTAATTTGGGTGTAAAGGTAGTGCTTTGCAGGGTGAATGACAACTGCAAAACGGACAAACTATGATGCGAAATGGACAAAACACGAACGGGGAAGGGAGTTAGGCCTGCTCTTTCCGGTAGTGCAGGATGACGCCGTTGTCTTGTCGGAATAGCTGTCGGGCTACTTGCTGCAACTGGTCGGAGGTAACGGCCCGGTAGCGTGGCACCTCGTGGTCGATGTCTTCTGCACGACCGGTCAGTTCGTACCAGGCCAGGTTGGTAGCCACGTTCAGGTAGTTGATGTTGCCGAATATCTGGGTAGACTCGAACTTGTTCTTCACCTTCTCTAGTTCGTGCAACTCCACCGGTGTGGTGGTCAGACGCTCCAGTTCACTCCTGATGGCAGCCTCGGCCTGCTCCAGTGTGATGCCGGGGGCAGGCTTGCCGTTGATGTGGAACAGGCCTGCGTCGCGTGTGCCGGAGATGTAGGCATCAATGCTGGAAAAGAGGCGCTGCTCTTGCACCAGTCTGCGGTTCAGCCGGCTGGAGTGCCCATTGCTGAGCAGGTCTGACAGGATGTCGCAGGCGTAGTAGCTGTTCTCTCCCCGTCCTCCCATGTGGTAGGCCATGAAGAGGGCGTCCAGCGGCACGTTTCTCTCTACCGTCTGTCGGCGTTCGGCTGTCTGGACAGGCTCCTGCGGCAGTTGCCGTACTGGAACTGACCGTCGGGGGATGGGACCGAACCATTTCTCGGTGAGGCGCACGGTCTCCTCCCACGACAGATGGCCCGTGACGGCCAGCACGGCGTTGTTGGGGGCATAGTATCGGAAGAAGAAGGACTTTACCTCGCCCAACGTAGCCTGTGCGATGTGCGACAGTTCCCGTCCGATGGTGGGCCAGCGGTAGGGGTGGACCTGATAGGCCAGCGCACGCAGCAGGTGCCCCACGTCTCCGTAGGGCTGGTTGAGCGTGCGCTGTTTGAATTCCTCCATGACGACTTCGCGCTGTATGTCTAGGCTTTGCTGGCTGAATGCCAGTTCCCACATGCGGTCAGACTCCAGCCAGAAACCTGTCTCCACATTGGTCTGTGGGATGGTCAGGTAGTAGTTGGTGATGTCGTTGTTGGTCCAGGCATTGTTCTCCCCACCCGCTTGTTGCAAGGGGGTGTCGTAGTCGGGGATATGGATGGAGCCGCCAAACATCAGGTGCTCGAAGAGGTGGGCGAAACCCGTATGGTCGGGATGTTCGTCGCGTGCGCCTACATCGTACACGATGTTCAGGGCTACCATCTGTGTGCTCCGGTCCTCGTGGTGCACCAGCCGCAGTCCGTTGTCCAGCGTCAGTCGGTTGATTTGCATCTTTCTCTTTACAGCAAGGTCATCTTCTTGATTACCACGTCTTCTTCGGGACGGTCGCTGCGGTCGGTCTTGACCTTCTGGATGCGGTCTACCACGTCCATTCCTTCCACCACCTCGCCAAATACGGTGTATTCACCGTCCAGATGAGGGGTGCCGCCGATGGTGGTATATGCCTGCACATGCTGAGCCTCGTAACGGAACTCAGGCTCCTTGGCTACGATGGCTTCGGCCTGTGCCAGCAGCGAATCCTGCAGATCCATCAGCTTGTCTTGGTCGTTGGCCTTGCGCAGCTTGTATATTTCCTTCATGTGCTGGCGGGCCAGTGTGTCGAAGGCTCTGTTCAGGCGGGCCTGATTGCGCTGCTGCTCCATGCTGAGCAGCGTGGAGTCGCTGAACACGCGGCCTGTCACGATGTAGAACTGACAGCCCGACGAGGCACGTTGGGGATTGGTGTCGTCGCCCTCGCGTGCAGCAGCCAGCACACCCCGTTTGTGGAACAGTTTGGGGAAGACGAATTCAGCCGGCACGGTATAGCCTACATCTCCGCTGCCCAGCATCTTGCCTTTGGGGGCACCTTTCGAGTCGGGGTCGCCGGCCTGAATCATGAAGTTGTTGATGACGCGGTGGAAAAGCGTGCCTTCGTAGGTGCCTTGCTTTACCAGTTTGATGAAGTTGTCGCGATGCAGCGGTGTCTCGTTGTAGAGTTTCACAACGATGTCACCCATCGAAGTCTCTACTTTTACTAAGGTTTCTTGGTCCATGTTCTGGTTTGTTTTGCCTCCTTGCTTGCAGGCTGTCAGCCCGCAAGTCAGGAGAATGAATAGTAGGAATAAACTTTTTTTCATACGTAAATGCTGTTTATAGAGGTATAGTTGCCTTTCTCTTACCAGTGACGTTCGGGATAGAGGTCGTCCCACCAGGCCGGACTGTCTTGCAGCCAGCGGGCAAACCAGGCCATGATGGTGTCGTGCCATTGCTGACGCTTGTCAGGTTCCAGAATATGGTGGTTCTCTCCCTCCACCATCACAAATTCCACCGTTTTGCCCAGTATCTTCAGCGCGTTGAACAGCTGGATGCTTTCGCCGATAGGCACATTGGTGTCTGCCGTACCATGCAACAGCAGCAGCGGCGTGTTTATCTTGTCCGCATTGAAGAGTGAGCCGTGCCGGGTGAAGAGGTCGGGGTTGTTCCACGGATAGCTGCGTGCAGCTGCTACCGAGTTGTATGAGTAGCCCCAGTATCCTTCGCCCCAGTAGCTGGTGACGTTGCTGATGCCGGCATGGGAAATGGCTGCAGCAAAGAGGTCGGTCTTCGTCTGCAGATACTCCGTCATGAAGCCGCCATAAGAGGCACCGATGCATCCGATGCGCTTGGCATCAACGTACGGGTGGGCTTCGCAGAACTTGCGGGTACCTTCAATAATCTCGTCGGCCGTCCAGTCGCCCCAGGCGTTGACGTGGCGGGCCGAGAATTCCTGACCGTAACCGATGGCGCCGCTGGGCTGGATGACGTACACCACATAGTCGCGTGCGGCAAAGAGCTGGGCACAGTAGGGCGAGGTGATGCCGCGGGTAGTCGGTGTGGTACCTCCGTAGTAGTAGACAATCAGCGGATACTTCTTGTTGGCATCAAAGTCGGGCGGCAGGCACATCATGCCTTTCACCTCGGTGCCGTCGGCTGCGGTGAAGTTCCACTCTTCCATCTGGCCGAGCTGGATTTGCTCTAATGTGTCGGCAAACGGGTTGCAGAGCAGTTTGGAGGCACTCTTCTTGTTGTCGTAGTAGTAGGCCACTCCGGCACTGTAGTTGCCGCCGCCTACGTAGGCAGCTGTTGTGCCGTCGTCGGCCAGGGTGAAGCTACGGATGACATCCTCCTTCAGCGGCAGCAATTCGAAGCGCTGTTCCCGTGGGCGGTAGCGGTAGATGTGCTCGCAGTCGCCGTCGGTAGTCTTGAAGTAGAGGCAGCCGTCGCCCTGGTTCCACTGCAAGAGGTCTACGGTCGGATTGAAGTCGCGTGTGATGGGTGTTATCTTCCGGTCGGACAGCGTCATCAGGTAGGCTTGGGTGTCGAAGTCGTTGGCGATGGGCAGATTGCCACAGTTCTTGCCAATGCCGCCGAAGGCCTCGGGCGAACCCAGCAGCACCAGCTGCGTGGCATCGGGCGAGTAGGAGGCGCGGTTCAGGCCGGCATCTTCGCTAATCAGTGTATCGGCCTGTAGGGTTTGCACATCCAGTTCGAACAACGTACTGAAGCTGAAGGGATGACGTATGATGTCGGGGCGCGAGGCCATGCAGAGCAGTTTGCGTCCGTCGGGCGTGATGTCGTTCAGCCATACGCTGCGGCTTCCGTACGTCAGCCGTTGGGTCACTCCCGAGGCCAAGTCGTACTTCATCAGGTAGCTGCGGTCACGGCTGCCCTCAATGCGGTCGTCGGGCATCAGTATCTGTTTCAGCGGACCCTCCTGCTTTTCGCCTTCGTCCTCCATATTATATATAAGGTAATCCTCGGTTGGGGCGAAGGTGAAGTGTCCGTCGGGTATGTTCTCTTTGATGAGGCTCTCTTCGCCGGTGGCCGGGTTCAGACGCATCAGGTTGCGGCTGCGAGTACCCGTCACCGTGTAGTAGAGGCTGTTGCTGGTGGGCATCCAGGCAGCGTCGCTGGGTACGGTGCAGATGCGTCGGTTCTCCTTCACGTCTATCAGCTCGTAGAGGGTGCGGTACCGCTTGGCCGAGTAGGTGTTGGTGCGTGTCAGTACCAGGTAGCGACCGTTGGGCGACATCTTCACTCCGTAGGCACGGGGGCCGAAGGCAGTGTTCGACAAGGCATAGCGGTGCTTCATGCCGGCTTCGCATCGCCAGTTCACGGCTTCAAACTCTTTCTCTTTCTCCAGTTCGCAACGCAGGGTGGGCATTGCCTTGTCATCGGCAGAGGCCAGCACCTTGATGACGATTTCATAGTCGGTCTCCGGTTCCAGCCGGAGGGATACGGTGGTAGGCTGGACGGCAGCCAGCGAATCTTCTACGCTGCTCTTCACGGCTTTGGAGGTACCGTTGACCAGCACCTCAAAGCGGGCGGGAGAGTACACCTTCAGCGAACCGCGGGAGAAGCGGGCGGCACGCAGGTCGGCCGACAGCAGGTGCAACGTGTAGTGTTCGGCAGGGCGGGGCAGTGCCACGTAGCCGGCCGTGTCAGCCGTCAGGCGTTGCCACTCTCCGCGTTGGCGGGGTGCCTCAGGGTTGCCAGATGTCTTCAGTAACTCGGCGGCGGTAAAGCGGTCGCCTTTGAAGTTGATGCTGTCGCCTTGCAGCGGCATGCGCAAGGTGTAAGCGGGGCTTACATCAAAATCCTTCACACGCTCCTGGGCGTGCGAGCCAATCGCACTCAGTGCGAGGCAGAGCGAGCAAAACAGGAAAGATTTCATACGTGATGATTAATGTTGGGGTTGGATGATGGTGGATTGTTCAGCTAAAGTGTTTCCATAGGTTGTCGTCGGGCAGCGGCGCTTCCACCTCAATCCGCTCTTTGGACACGGGGTGTACGAAACTGACCCGGCGGGCGTGCAGGCAGATGCTTCCATCGGGATTGGAGCGTGGAAAACCATATTTCAGGTCGCCTTTGATGGGGCATCCCATTTTGGCCAGCTGGCATCGTATCTGGTGGTGTCGTCCCGTCTTCAGGTCTACCTCCAGCAGGCAGTAGTTGTCCGACCGGCCGATGAGGCGGTAGTGCAGGACGGCCCGTTTGCTGCCGGGCTTCTCCTGCTCGTAGGCATAGCTCTTGTTCTGTTTTTCGTTGCGTACCAGCCAGTGCTCCAGTGTGCCCTCCTCCTGCGGAGGTGTCTGTTTGACGAGGGCCCAGTAGGTTTTCTTTACCTCGCCATTCTTGAACATCTCGTTCAGGCGCGACAAAGCCTTGCTGGTCTTTGCGAAAACCACAAGACCGCTTACGGGACGGTCCAGGCGGTGTGTGACACCGATGAATACGTTGCCGGGTTTCTGGTATTTCTCCTTCAGATACAGCTTCACTGTCTCTGAAAGGGGTTGGTCGCCCGTCTTGTCTCCCTGTACAATCTCGGAAGCGGTCTTGCTGACGATGATGATATGGTTGTCTTCGTAAATGACGGTCATCGCTCGTGGTTACATGTTCATGCCGCCGTCAATCTGGATGACCTGTCCCGATACGTACGATGACATGTCACTGGCCAGGAAGGTGGCAACGTTGGCTACATCTTCGGGCGTACCGCCGCGGCGCAGAGGTATCTTCTTGCACCATTCAGCCTTCACCTCGTCGCTCAGTGCATCGGTCATGGCCGTCATGATGAAGCCCGGGGCGATGGCGTTGGCGCGGATGCCGCGCGAACCCAGCTCTTGAGCGATTGATTTGGCCAGGGCAATCATACCGGCCTTGGAGGCTGCATAGTTGGCTTGTCCGGCATTGCCGTGTACGCCTACGACAGAGGCCATGTTGATGATGCTGCCGCCACGCTGGCGCATCATGATGGGTGTACATGCGTGGATGAAGTTGAAGGCCGACTTCAGGTTCACGTTCAGCACCATGTCCCACTGCTGTTCGCTCATGCGCATCATCAGTCCGTCGCGGGTGATGCCGGCATTGTTTACCAGGATGTCAATCCGGCCGAAGTCTGCGTGGATAGCCTCCACTACCTTGGCCGTGTCTTCAAAGTTGGCTGCATTGGATGCATATCCCTTGGCCTTCACGCCGAGTGCTTCTATCTCTTTGGCTGTAGCTTCTGCATTCTCGTCAATCACCAGGTCGGTGAATGCAACGTTTGCTCCTTCTTGAGCAAACTTCAGGGCGATGGCCTTGCCGATTCCGCGGGCGGCACCGGTGACAATCGCTGTCTTACCTGTCAATAATCCCATAATCTTGATAATTATAATAAAGTTAATAATCTTATTTCTTGCCAAGTGCGCCCAGCACCATGCGGGTCACGAAGATATCGCGTGTGTGGTCATCCAGATTGGCCCCGATGCGTCCTCGTATGTAGGGCACCTCTATCCCTTTCACGCAGTAGTGGATGATTTCGGCCGTCATGTCGATGTCGTCTATCTGGAACACGCCTTTGTCCATCCCCTCTTTCAGAATGTCTTTGATGAGCATGATTTCTTTGGCATCAAAGCGTTTGCGCACCTTCTCCACGCGCCAGATGTCGCGGAAGAAGTTGGCTCGCAGTGTGCCGTTGCGGTATACTACCTCTTTCACCGCGTCCAGCCGGGTGTATATCATCTCCATCAGCTTCTCCTGGGGCGAAATTTCTTTCTCGGCTACCCGCTTCATCATGTCCGACAAGATGTCCAGTTCCGATTCCACTACAGCCATATAGATTTCGTCTTTATTTTTAAAATAGGTATAGAGCGTTCTCCGGCCTTTTTTTGAGGCCAGTGCGATGTCGTTCATCGTCGTATTCTCCACTCCCATTTTAGCAAAGAGTTGGCGGGCAACATCCACTAATTTAGCTTTTGTCTTGGATACGGTCATACTGATTGAAATTGCACATAGCTTGTTTATTTGTGCAAAAGTAAGACTTTTCTGCGTTCCAAACAAGAAATAAAAAAATAATCTGCATTTTATTTGCACATTCAAGAAAAAACCGTACCTTTGCACCCGAAATCAAGAACATCGCGGAGTGGAGCAGTTGGTAGCTCGTTGGGCTCATAACCCAAAGGTCGTCTGTTCGAGTCAGGCCTCCGCAACAAGTAAGGCTGATTGGTGAATAACCGGTCAGCCTTTTTTGGTTTTTGGCTCGATAAACAATAATGGGGGCCGACTTTTTCCTATTACAATGGCATGAAAATTCAGATTTATATCTACTTTTGCACATCCAATAGTGCTTTAAAACCGTCAAGTAAATAGATGTACGTGAAGCTACAAACTGAACATACTGCTGAAAGCCAGCTGATAGATGAACTGAGAAAGGGTTCGTATCAGGCATTCGATACTATCTATCGGATGTACTCCAAGCGGCTCTATGCCTACAGCTTGCAGCTTACCAAATCGCCCGAAGCATCAGAAGAAATTGTGCAAGAGGTGTTCATCCGGCTTTGGACGCACCGGGCGACCATCCGACAAGACGAGACGCTGCGCTCGTTGCTCTTCATCATGGCCAAGCATCACCTGATCAACGCCTATCGGTCGAAATTGAACGCGCCTGAGTGTGAGGAATATGTGGAGTATATCCACTCTTTGCCGACCGAGGAGGCACATTGTCGGTTGGAGTACAAGGAGTTTCTTACACAGTTCCGTCGTATCATGCAGACGCTACCTGCTACCCAGCAGAGAGTCATCTATCTTTCGCGCATCGAGGGTCTCTCTCACAAGGAAATTGCCGAAAAGCTCTCCCTGAACGAACAGACTGTGAAGAACCAACTTTCACTGGGTTTGAAAGCCCTTCGGGAGAAGATGGATAACCTCTTGTGGCTGTTTCTGTTACTTTTTATTAAATAATGCGCCTCACTTAGTACGAATAGTCTTATGGATTGTCATAAACGTAAAAATGAAGAGATGGATAGCTTAACGACGAAATACCGGACAGACAGTCTTACCCCTGCCGAGCTGCAAGATCTGCGGGAGAAAATCAATGCCGCCTCGGATGCAGATGTGGAGCAGGTGCTCCATCGTGCTTGGATGGAGGAGGAAATAGACGGGGAGAACGTCTCTGACCGACGCATGGAGCTGGTCAAGGAGCGTATAGACCGGGGCATCGGTCGTCGTATGTCCCGTAGATTCGGTTTCGTTCGCATTGCACAGATGGCCGCCGCCGTCCTGTTGCCTCTGTTCATGGCTCTGTCGGGCTACCTGCTCTACGAGAATCGCCAACTGGCCGAAGAAGAGATGATTGTCAGCACCGCCCGAGGCGAACGGGCCAGTGTCACCTTGCCCGACGGCACAGTCGTCGCTCTCAATGCCGAGTCACGCCTGAGTTATTACCCCAAGGAGTTCCATCACACGGAGCGCCGTATCCGCTTCAACGGCGAGGGCTATTTCCAGGTGGAGAAGGATGAAGATTTGCCCTTCTTGATAGATGCCATGGGGATGCAGGTAAAGGTGCTAGGCACCACGTTCAACCTGCATGCACGTAGTGGCGAGCAGACGGCCGAACTGGTGCTGGAGGAGGGCAGCGTTCGGATGGAGTCTTCCAAGAGCCACAAACACGTCGTCTTGCAGCCGGCCCAGAGAGCCGTGCTCGACCAGGTCACCGGTCGTATCCACGTCTATGCCGAAGACGACTTCGAGCGAGTCACCGCCTGGAGGCAGGGTGACATGGTATTCCGCAACATCCCCTTTCCCGACGTGGTGCGTGCCATTGAGGAGAACTATCATATGCAGGTGCGTTTTGTAGAGACCACCTGTCCCACCGACCGCTTTACCGGCACCCTCCCACTGGCCAATCTCAACGAAGTGCTGGATGTGATAGAGGTTACCTATCATGTCAGGTCGGAGATCAGCGAGTCTGAAGTCCGCATTTATAGCCGCTGATGCTATTGGTTCGGGGAAAATATGTTGTATAACATGTTTTTTCTTCGGTACGATTGGACGAAGCGCTTGTCTTTACATACGACAAGGCCCCGACAAAGGGGTAAATACTAATTCTAAAACACACATTATCGTATGAAAAAAAGACATTCGCAATGGAAGTCGATTACGTTATGGTCGTTTTTGCTTTTCTTTTGCTCACTCCAAGTGATGGCTCAAGACAAGCGAATCACCATCAACGTAACCAATGCCTCCCTCCAGGAGGTATTCAAACAGATTGAGCGTCAGACCACTTACCGCTTCTCTTATCGGAATGTGGTACTTGACGACCGAAAGGATATCACTGTTTCGGTCACCAATGCCCCTGTGGCGGAAGTGCTGGACAGCGTGCTGAAAGACCGCAACCTTCAGTACCAGATTATCTCGTCAAAAACCATCGTCATTTCGGACAAACAGACGAAAGAGAAGTCATCTGCAGGCAGTAAGGTGACAGGCGTCGTAAAAGACACGAACGGCGAACCCATTATCGGCGCCAATGTAATGATTAAAGGAACTTCAATAGGTACAATCACAGATATAGACGGAAAATTCACACTCGATGCGCCAGCCAATGCCACCATGCAAGTCTCTTACATAGGATATATGACCACTGATGTCAAAGCAAGCGGCAAGCAACAGCTGGACATCCTGCTGAAAGAGGACACCGAACTGCTGGATGAAGTGGTGGTTGTAGGTTATGGTACCCAGAAGAAAGTCAACCTGACAGGTTCGGTCGCCTCAGTCAATTTCAAGGAGGTGTCCAATGTCCCGATGGCCAACACGGCCTCCATGTTGCAGGGCCGTCTGCCGGGTGTGGTACTCCAAAGCCAAGGTGCACAGCCCGGTGCCGATACACCGGAAATCCGTGTGCGCGGTGTGGGCACATTGGGCAGTTCGTCCAAGAACGATCCCATGGTACTCATTGACGGTGTAGAAGCCAGCATCTCCGACATGGCCAACATCGCTCCAGCCGACATCGAGAGTGTATCGGTATTGAAGGATGCCGCTTCGGCAGCCATCTATGGCGTACGTGCGGCCAACGGTGTGATTCTGGTCACCACCAAGCGGGGCGAGGAAATGACACCCTCTATCACCTACCAGGGCAATATCACTTGGCAAAGTGCCACCGTGCAGCCCGACTTCGTTAACTCTTACGAATGGGCCAAGATGTACAATGAAACCCATCCGGGCAATGCATACACCGACGAGATGCTTCAGAAGCTGAAGGATGGCTCAGACCCCGACCACTTTGCCAATACGGATTGGATCAAGGAGCTCTTCCGCACGGCCACCATGCAGCAACACCATTTGTCACTCAGCGGTGGCAGCAAGAGCGTACACTATATGTTCTCCGGTCAATACCAGCAGCAGGATGGTATCATGATCTACACCGGCAAGCGTCAGTACAACTTCCGTTCCAACATCGACGCCAAACTGGGTCGCATCAAACTGGGTATGCTGCTGTCCGGAGGCAAGCAGGAAGTAGACCAAAAGGCCAGTTCGCCTGCCGACCTGATGAACTACTACAAATATCTGAATCCTACCATCCCTGCGCGTCATGCCAACGGACACTACGGATTCATTGGCGGTAATAAGGCTACAGCCGACCAGTGGAACCCATTGGCCGATGCGGACGGCAGTTTCAAGAAATCGGAATACAATCGGTTCGACGGTCAATTGTTTGCAGAGGTTGACTTGGTAAAAGGACTAAAATTCAGCAGCAGCCTGGCCTACAAATACCAGAACAATCCCGCCACTTCCTACTCTCCGCGTTCCTTGGCTCGTTATGATGCCGATGGCAACTTGCTGCAGGCCGAAGGGTCAGTCAATACACTGAATAAGTACAACTATTTGTACAACAGCTATCTGAACGAGAATATCCTGACCTACAACGAGATCTTTGGGCGGCACACCATAGGGCTTCTGTTGGGACACTCTGTACAACAGACCCGCTATGAAGTGACCCTCTCCTCGCGCCAAGGCTTCCCTACGGACAATATCTTCCAGCTCAACGGCGGTACGCAGAACGATGCCGTGAGCGGATATGCCATCCAGAACCGAATCCAGTCTTTCTTCGGTCGTGTCAACTACAACTATGACGCCCGTTACCTCTTCGAGTTCAACATCCGTCGCGATGGCAGCTCTCGCTTCTCCAGCGACAATCGCTATGCCACCTTCCCCTCCCTGTCGGGAGCCTGGAACATAGCTAACGAGCAGTTCATGCCCAAGTGGGACTGGCTGTCCCTCCTGAAGGTACGTGCCAGCTGGGGTAAATTGGGCAACCAGGAGATTGGTGACTACGCCTATGCTCCGACACTGGCCGCCAATGCGAACTATTACTTTGGCGACAGCAAGAACATTGGTATGGCCAGCAATAAGGTAGCCAACGACAAAATCAAGTGGGAGACCACATCCATCACCGACTTTGGTCTGGATGCCTCTTTCTTGGACGGACGCATTTCCGCCACCTTCGACTGGTACAACAAACAGACCAACGACATCCTGCTCCAACTACCCATGCCTATCTCCTTCCTGGGCAACCTGTCGGCTCCCTATCAGAATGTAGGCAAGGTGAGAAACCGTGGCTGGGAACTCTCGGCCAACTATCAGGACGGCCGGGGCGACTGGACTTGGCAGGCAGGCTTCTCGCTGTCCAAGGTCAGCAACGAAGTGATTGACTACAACGGACAAGAGACCATCAACGACTTCTACATCATTAAGGAGGGTGAACCTATTAATGCTTACTATGGATACAAGTGCATCGGCATGTATCGTACCGAAGCCGACCTCCAGCGCACCAATGCAGATGGTAAGGTAATCACCGTCGAAGGCCAGAAGCCCCAGTTGGGCGACCTGATGTACGAAGATCTCAACGGCGACGGCAACATCAGCGCAGCCGACCGTCAGGTCATCGGCAATCCCTTCCCCAAACTCCAATACTCCATCAGCCTGGGCGGTACATACAAGCACTTCTACATCTCTACCTTCTGGCAGGGAGTGGGAGGCGTGAAGCGCTATCACACAGAGAATACGGCCTTCAACGGTGTGGCCGGTCTGAAGGTGGCAGAGTTCCTCGACCGTTACACGCCGGAGAATCCTAATGGAAGTATGCCCCGTCTGGGCAGCACGAACAACGACCTGGTTTCCTCTTTCTGGCTGAAGGATTGCAGCTACCTGCGTCTGAAGACGTTGGAGGTAGGCTACACCTTCACCGGCTACTCCTTCTTCCAGACTGTCGGCGTAAAGAGTGTGAAACTCTATCTTACCGGCAACAATCTGCTGACCTTCACTTCGCTCAAGAATTACGATCCTGAGAAGTTGGGAACGACCAAGAGCAGCTATATCTACCCGAACACCAAGACATTCTCTCTCGGTGCAATTGTAAACTTCTAATCCTATCAAAACCATAGACAAATGAAACGATATCTTATATCTTCAGCAATCGCTCTGTTGTTCACTGCTACCGGCTGTTCCGACAACTGGCTCCAGCAGGATTCGCTGACAGAGTCATCACCGGCCACATTCTGGAAGACATCCAATGATGCTACCGCCGCCTTGGCCGCCTGCTACGACGGACTGCAAACCAGTTTCCTGTACAACGGCAACCACTGGGCTTTGGGGGCAAGCAATTTCGATGCGCTCAGCGACAACGCAGGCTTCTTCAACTGGAGCGGTTGGAAACCCGGCTTCGACTTGATGAAAGGCACACTCACACCCAATTCGTGGTTGGTTTCCGACTACTACAAACAGCGTTACGAAGTCATCAAGCGATGCAACAGTCTGCTCGACAATGTAGATAGAGTGGATATGAGCGATGCCCTGAAAGCCCAATACAAGGCAGAGGCCTACACCCTGCGGGCATTGATGTACATCGACCTGACCATGACCTATCAGAATGTGCCCTACATCACAGCCACCCAGACCATGAGCAACGCTTCTATGGGTGCCACAAAACGTGCCGAGATTGTGGAGGGGGAAATGGCAAACCTGAAAGCCTCTGTGGAAAACCTTCCGGATAAGGCTGCTCTGGGACGCATTACTAAGGGTGCCTGCTATGCCGTGCTGGGCCGTATGGCGCTCTATAACGAAAAGTGGTCGGATGCTATCGATGCCTATAAGGCAATACTCGCCTTGGGATGCTACTCTCTGGCTCCCGACTATCACAAGCTCTTCACCCTTGAAGGACAGAGCTCCGCGGAGATTATCATGACCGTGCGTTTTGAGGGGCCGGGCATGAATGAAGGAACCAGCTTCATCCAGCATTGGGGATTCCCGGCTGATGCCCTGAACCCCACCATCAATTTAGCAGATGCCTACTACACACTGGACGGCAAGCCTTGCGACACTGGCAGCGATGCCGACTACGGAGCATGGATTGACGGCAAACTGGACATCAACAATCCCAATCCGGCCCACTGGGAGAACCGCGACCCGCGTCTGAAAGCCACCCTCTTCGTTCCCGGCATGTTGTGGAACGGCAAAGGCAACGCACCCGGTGTGTGGTATGGAGGAGCCAAGTCCTCGAAATCGACGGTCTATCCTTTCAAATATTACGACCCCTCTGACACAACTTGGGGCAATGACACTGGACAGGATTTCTATGTCATCCGACTGCCGGAGGTGCTTCTCTCCCTGGCTGAAGCCTATGTGATGAAAGGCGGTTACGACGAGGACGAGGTGCGTCATCTGGTCAATCAGGTACGTCAGCGTGTAGGTATGCCCACCGTAGAAGAGGTGGAAGGAACAGGACTATCCAAGCAGGCTCTACTTGATGTCGTCAAGCATGAGCGTCGCGTGGAACTGGCTTTAGAGGGACTAAGGACGTTCGACCTGTACCGCTGGCACGAATGGGAACAGTCCATCAAAACCATCGAAGCTGAACGTACACGCTTCGGCCTCTCCTACGAGACTCGTATGTCTATGGGCGAGCGCGACTATGTATGGCCCATCCCGACCGTAGAGGTGGATGCCAACACGGAGTTGGAGCAACACGATTTGTGGAAATAACAAAGAAATGATTGTATGAGTTCAAGACGAACATTCATCAAGCAAATGGGAGCCTTGGCAGCACTATCTTCGCTGCCAATGGCCTCCCACGCGCTCGGTTGGGCCAAGAAGCCAGAACAGCTATCGCTCAAGAACCTGCCCATCGGTGTGGAAGGGAGTTGGGATGTCATCGTGGTAGGCGGAGGCCCCAGTGGCTGCACCGCTGCCATATCCGCGGCCCGCGAGGGTGCCAGGACACTCCTCATCGAGGCCACCGGTCAGTTGGGCGGCATGGGCACCGCAGGCATGGTACCTGCTTGGTGTCCCTTCTCAGACGGAGAGAAGATTATCTATCGCGGATTGGCTGAGAAGATTTTCAACGCCTCCAAGCATGGTGTGCCCCACGAGCCGAAAGAGAAGCTGGACTGGGTGAACATCAATCCGGAGTACCTGATGCGCATCTACGAGCAGATGGTAAACCAAGCGGGAGCGGAAATACTCTATTTTTCCCGACTGGCAGCCGTTATTAAGAACGCTGACGACCGGGTGGATGCTATCGTTGTGGCCAATAAACGAGGACTAACCGCTTTCAAGGCCAAAGTGTTTGTAGATGCCACCGGCGATGGTGATCTCTGCGCCTGGGCAGGTGCGGAGTCTATGAAGACCGATGTCCTGCAGGATTCCACCCTCTGCTTCTCTCTTGCCAATGTAGATACCTACCACTTCCTGCATGGTCCCAACTTGCATTCCGACAACAAGCAGAGTCCGCTCTATCAGGCTATTGCCTCCGGCAAATTCCCACTGGTGACGGGACACATGTGCCTCAATCTGGTGGGGCCTGGCGTGGTGCAGTTCAATGCCGGTCATATCCATGCTGACTCTACAGACCCCTGGAGCGTCAGCCGGGCCATGACGGTAGGGCGTGACACAGCCGAGGAGTATCTGTTGGCCTTGAAGGAGATAGCTCCCGCCGCCTTTGCCAACGCCTTTGTCGTGAAAACCGCCTCGCTGCTGGGTGTGCGCGACAGCCGTCGCATCGTGGGCGACTACATCTTCACGGGCGACGATTGGCGCGCCCGCCGTCAGTTCGAGGATGAGATTGGCCGCAACTGCTACTTCATTGATGTGCATAAGCCTGGCCATGTGCCCACTCACTATGGGAAGGGCGACTCCCACGGCATACCCTATCGTTGCCTAACCCCCAAGGGCCTGCGCAATGTGCTGACCTCCGGCCGTTGCATCTCGACGGACGAGGAGGCCTTTGGCAGCCTTCGTGTGATGCCACCCTGCCTGGTGACCGGAGAAGCAGCCGGCATGGCCGCCGCTCACGCCATTAGGCAGACTCAAGGAGATGTCCATCAGATTGATGTGAAGCGTCTCAGGCAAAGACTGAAGGAAGAAGGACAATATTTTCTTTAATCATAAGTTTAAATCAATTGGATTCATAGAGGTTGCCTTTCTTTATTGACAAAGACGGGTAACCTCTTTAATTAAAAAATTATATATAGTATGAAGAACTATCAACTATCCGCTATCGCCGTTCTGCTGGCAGGTACCACAGCATGTACCCACACAGAGAACACCGCTCCGGCCACGGACGAAGGCTATCAGTTGGTGTGGAGCGACGAATTCAACCAAGACGGCCTTGTCGATACCACTGCCTGGAACTTTGAGACTGGATTCCTCTTCAACAACGAAGCCCAGTGGTATCAACAGGAGAATGCCATCTGCAAAGATGGCTGTCTGGTCATCGAATGCCGAAAAGAGCAGTTCCCCAATCCGATGTACAATCCGGAAGGCACTCATTTTGGTAATAAACGCGAGATGGTGGAATACACCTCAGCACGCATCAATACGGCCACAAAGCACGAGTTCCTCTACGGACGCATCGAGATGCGGGCCAAGATACCTACCTCGTATGGTGCCTGGCCTGCTTTCTGGACTTTGGGAACCGGATGTGCACAGGGGGGTGTATATTGGCCCCAGTGCGGCGAGATTGACATCATGGAGTTCTATCACATAGATAGCGTGCCCCATATCCTGGCCAATGTCGCTTGGGGTACAGAAACACGCCACGTAGCAGCCTGGCGTGACAAACGGGTGCCATTCAGCCACTTTCTGGAGAAAGATAAGGATTGGGCCGACAAGTTTCATGTGTGGCGCATGGATTGGGACTACGACTACATCCGACTCTATTTGGACGACGAGCTCATCAACGAGGTGGCTGTGGCCGAGACTGTCAATCAGGAATTGTACGACGGTTACAACCCCCATCGCCATCCACACTACATCCTGCTGAACCTGGCTTTGGGTGGTGATTGTGGCGGTCCTATCGACGAGACGGCATTGCCCATCCAATATTGGATTGATTACGTCAGGGTATATCAGAAGAAATCATAAAAACAGACGAAGGATATGAGACATTCATTGTATGGCGCGATGGCCCTCTCCCTAATGATAGGGCTCTCCGCAGAAGCTATGGAGCGAGAAATAACCAGCCCCGACGGGAAACTTAAAGTGCTCCTGTCCGACCACGACAGTGTGCCCACCTACCAAATCACCTACGAAGGCAAGGTGTTTGTGCAGCCCTCGGCATTGGGATTGCAGCTCGATTGTGCAGACTTCACGCAAGGGGTCTCGTTCATGGGCGAGCTCATTGAGGAAAAGGACGCCTTGGTGGACTACACCTTGGCAACCATCAAAAAAAGCCGGGTCCACCATCAGGCCAGACAAGCCGTATTCCCCTTTCAGCAGCATGGCAAGCGGGTGTTCGACCTCCTGCTGCACATCTCCGACCACGATGTGGCCCTATGCTACCGCCTCTATCCGATCGGCGAGACCCTCTGCGCGACCGTGATCCGTGAAGCCACCTCCTTTCATCTGCCCCAGGGCACGACGACCTTCCTTTGCCCTGCCAGTGCGCCCATGAGTGGCTGGAAGCGTACTTACCCCAGCTACGAGACCGACTACACTCCGGACGATGTGATGGGTCGGAATGGCCTGGGTTATGGCTACACCTTCCCCAGCCTGTTTCGCATAGGCGGTGGTGAAGGCTGGCTGCTGCTGTCCGAGACCGGGGTAGATGGCAGCTACTGCGCCGGCAGGCTTCTGTCCGACGGAGCAGACAGCTACCGCATCGGGCAGCCCCATCCCGCAGAGATGAACGGTGCAGGGACGGCCTCGCCTGCCATCAGTCTGCCCGGCTGCACACCCTGGCGGACCATCACGCTGGGGTGCACGCTGGCTCCTATCGTAGAGACCACCATCCCCTTCGATGTGGTGAAACCGAAGTACAAGCCCTCCAGGGCCTACCACTACGGTTGCGGCACATGGAGCTGGATCATCAGTATGGGCGCGGACATCACCTACGAGGGACAGAGGAAATATATTGACTTCTCGGCAGCCATGGGCTATCAGTCGGTGCTGGTCGATGCCGATTGGGATCGTACCATCGGACGCGACAGCATTGCGTCGCTCTCCCGATATGGAGAGCAGAAGGGGGTTGGCCTCTTCCTGTGGTACAACTCCAACGGAGCGTGGAACGACGCGACAGGCTCCCCCTATCACTGCATGGACAAGGCATCGGCCCGGCGAAAAGAGATGGCTTGGATGCAACGCATCGGCATCAAGGGAATCAAAGTGGATTTCTTCGGTGGCGACAAGCAACCCATGATGCAACTCTACGAGGACATCCTGACCGATGCCAACGATTTTGGCCTGATGGTCATCTTCCACGGCTGCACTCTGCCACGCGGATGGGAACGGATGTACCCCAACTATGTGGCCAGCGAGGCCGTTCTGGCCAGCGAGAACCTCCATTTCAAGCAGGCCTATTGTGATGTCGAAGCCCGCAATGCCACCCTGCATCCCTTTATCCGCAACACCGTGGGGAGCATGGACTTCGGAGGCAGCACGTTGAACAAGTATTACAATGCAGACAATGCGCATGGCAGCCGGCGCGTCACCTCCGACGTGTTTGCCTTGGCCACATCCGTGCTGTTCCAGAGTCCCGTCCAGCACTTTGCCTTGGCTCCCAACAATCTGGATGATGCGCCCCGATGGGCAATCGACTTTATGAAAAAGGTGCCGAGCACTTGGGATGAGGTACGCTATCTGGATGGCTATCCGGGAAAGTACGTTGTGATGGCACGACGGAAGGGTGCACAATGGTTTGTGGCCGGCATCAATGCAGAGCCCGGGCTCTTGAAATTACAGTTGGACTTGCCGATGTTCGATGAAGGAGAACAACTAACTGTATATAGCGATGATGAGCATCTGAATGGCAGTGTGCGAAGTGTCACCATTGGCAAAAAAGGGAGATTGCAAGTCACGATTCCATGTAACGGTGCCGTGCTGGTTACGAACAGCCAGCCTGGCCGGTGGTCGGCCGAAGAGGCCTGCGGGTGGCACGCCGTCCAGCCCTGGTTGGTGGGATGCAACTACATTCCGGCCACAGCCATCAACCAGATAGAGATGTGGAGTGCGGACACCTTCGACCCCCAGCAGATAGACAAAGAACTGACATGGGCCGCGGCGTTAGGATTCAACACACTGCGTGTCTATCTGAGCAGCATGGTCTGGTATCACGACGCTGCCGGGATGAAACAGCGGATGCACGCTTTTCTTGATATCTGCGAACGTCATTCCATCCGTCCGCTGTTCGTCTTGTTTGACGATTGTTGGAATGCGGATTCGTCATACGGCCCGCAGCCCCAGCCCAAGGCTGGTGTGCACAATTCGGGATGGGTGCAAGACCCTACACACGCCTGGCGTCGAGATGCGGCGCAGGCCAATGTCTGGCTGGAACAGTATGTGAAGGACATCCTGCAAAGCTTTGGCAGAGACAACCGAATCCTGCTATGGGATCTCTACAACGAAGTGGGCAACAACGGCAACAACATGGCCTCTATGCCATTACTGGTCAACGCATTCCGATGGGCACGTGAAGCAGCACCACAGCAACCGCTCAGCGTGTGTGTCTATACGCTCGAAGATTCCCAAAAAGCGGCACTCAACGAATATGCCTTGAGCCATTCGGATATAGTCACCTATCACAACTACAGCGACGCGACGCATCATGCACAGTGCATTGCCCAACTGGAAAAATGGGGGCGACCGTTATTCTGTACAGAATACATGGCCCGCAGGAATA
The DNA here is from genome assembly GCA_945641355.1 of uncultured Mediterranea sp. Classification (GTDB taxonomy): domain Bacteria; phylum Bacteroidota; class Bacteroidia; order Bacteroidales; family Bacteroidaceae; genus Bacteroides. Next base: position 34,229 of record CALZEQ010000036.1, read on the forward strand.
ACAGCCTGTTCAGCAACATCCTGCCCATGTTGAAGGAGCGGAACATAGGAGCCATCAACTGGGGCTTTGTGGCAGGAAAAGCCAATACCATCTATGCATGGGACGAACCTATCCCTTCAGGCGAAGAACCAAAACGTTGGTTTCACGACATATTGCGTGCTACAGGTGAACCTTACGACCAAAAGGAGGTTGAGCTGATTCGTGACATGACTGGTAAATTAACTGGTGACAAGTAAGGTTGCGGATTCCCTGTGATATTTCAGTCTAGCTTGCATGAGCGACATCAGGATGGGCATTCACTCTTCAGGGCGATACTCCAATACAGGGGTATCGCTTTTCATTAAAACTTCCGGTCGTGAAGTTCTAAACTTTTGTGCAGGAAGTTTTAAAGAAAGAGACTGGCGGTTTAAAACTTTTCCAGACTCAACAGGTTGATTGAATGTGTATCATCCTTGTTGGGGCGCTACATTTTGCGTCCTGAATGTCGTTTGCAGTAGCGTAACATTCTAAGCCACTCTAATAGCGGGTTAGTCCGAAAAGTCGGTTGTATTGAAGTGAAACTATTCAAGAAAGTGTGTCAAAACTCAGATTGTCCATTGGGTCTGTAGGGGCAGACCTGTGTGTCCGCCTTGAATACCGTTCGCGATGATGCCTTGCGTACTGTTGGGGCAGACACATAGGTCTTCTACCCCTACAGCATTCGTCTTTTGTGGCCGTTATGATTATCACTCCAAATGTCTGCAAAGTCATCTTTTGGACTTTTGTGGGAATTAAAATGTAAAGAACGTTTATTATGTCTTGTTCTCTGTCGAAAGCGTAAAATTGTCATTTGTAAATGCATGATTATCAGTACGTTAAAATATTCAATAGGCTATAGTTGATTTTTGCGTTGTATATTGATATGCTTTCCATTATTTTTTGTATCTTTACGTCCACAAATAATTGTAGTCATGACCTATCAAGAAATATTACTCT
>CALZEQ010000037.1 GCA_945641355.1 uncultured Mediterranea sp.
CCAAAACAGCTGTAATAATTGTAATAATTGTAATGAAGGGGAGGGATGATGGTGATTTGGCTTTGCATATTTTATTGCAAGGTCATTTACGAGGATGTTGACACAATGATAAAAGACTCGCCTCTGGCATGAGGGCGAGTCTTTTCTGTACAGAGCGCGAGGAGGGACGCAATCATCCTACCGTGAATCCGAGGGCGGAGAGCAGGGCGGTGAGAGTGGTGAGCGCAATGTTGATGATGACGCTCCATTTGTTTTTTGTTTCTGGTTTCATACGCAACAATTTTTGGTTTTAAGTTTTTAGTTTTTAAGTTACAAGCTACGAGTTACGAGTAGGCGGGGGCGGCTACTTCGTGTGGGGCAGGTGCACCTCCTTGATGCCCAGCAGTGTGGCGCAGAGCACCAGCAGCTGGGCCACCAGGATGAGCACCGAGCCGTCAATCTGTCCCTGCGGAGGCATCCATATCCCCAGCAGGGCGAAGCCGATGGCGGCTGTGAAGGCGGCTACAGAGAGGTGTCGTCTCATGGCTGCTGATTAGTTACAGAGCAGGCCAGGGTCAGCCCAGCGGGTTGTCGTCCGTGTTGCCGTCGCCTCCGCTGCCACCCGATGAGCCGCTGCCACCGCCCGATGCGCCGCTGCCGCCACCTGCCACGACACCCTGTGTGCTGGCGGTGATGTCCACCGTCACGACTCCTTCGTCGTCCACGCGGTACATGCCTTTGGCGTACATCATGCCGCGCAGGGTGGAGAATTTCGACTGGCGGTCGTACATCCGTTTCACTTTCAGGTAGTCGGCCGAGGACGTCTCCTTGCCCTCCTTCAGCCAGCTGCTGATGGTGCCGAAGCTGGTGCGCTGGCGCAGCTGCGGCTCCGTCCAGTTGGTGTTGGGGTTGCACAGCTTCACGGAGTAGCAGGCTCCCGTCTTCTTGTCCACCTTGGTGTAGATGTTTTCGTGTCGGCAGGCGCGGCCCGAGTGTCGGCCTGTCAGCCAGTTTCCAGATACTTTACCCATAGTCAGATTCCTCCCCCGTCCCGCAATAGGTCAGTCTGCGCGGGTGTGGGGACAGGGAGGTCAGGGATTAACCCGTGCAGGGGTTGATACTAAAAAAGTTGAATGATTCGGGGGGGGCAGCTGTCAGAGGCCATTCCCCTTCGCGTGCCGTTCGTCCCTCTTGGTGCGGGCAAGAGAAACGAACAGACTGCTAAGGTGGAGGGTAGGGGAATGGGCGAATGAGTGCCCTTACACTGAGTGATACGGTTGCCTCCTTTTTACTGAGGACTTACGCAGCTCCGATGCAGCCTTTTGGTCTTCCTAAATGCTTGTATATGAGCTGTTTTTGACGACCTGAAATTTTTTTTTGAGTGTTCGAATAACCCGTCCGGTGCAAGGCTTTCATCAGCGGCTGGCAGCTGCCCATCCATCTGGACAGGCGGTTGATTGCTGCATGGGAAACGAGGTGAGGCGAGTAGGCTCGGGCCAGTTCGCCTTTGGTAGTGGGTGCATACATAAGTATCTGTTTTTAAATAAATAATTAAAATTAATAAATACTTGCCATATCAAGTACACTCATGGGTGCACTTATTTGCTTAAATTTTTAGTCGGGGGGGAGGCACCGACATCAGGTTATACGCCGGGCGTCTCCCTTTCGTGTTTACCGTCTGTTGCCTGTCCCGCCCCCGTCATTACAATTATTACAATTATTACAGCTGTTTTGGGCACACACATTTGGCTCCTCCGAAAAGTCGAACATGAAATTCTATTATATATATAAATATATATAATAGACCTTATCTTCATGAGATGGTGGCGTCCATTTTTACTGTAATAATTGTAATAATTGTAATGGCTGTAATGGGGGAGAGGAACGATTTATCATGACGACGGAGGGGGATGATGAAAGCACGTGTAGGGGCGTAGTGCAGGGACGGAAAATTTTTTCGTGCAAGCATGGAGGTTCTTCTCCCAAATGCACTATCTTTGCGATATCAATGTTGAAAATCGGAACTGTTCATGTCAAAATTCGCAATATATAACTACAACTTCCTGCGCATCATCGAGCCCCATCCGCAGATGCAGCTTGACTTCCCCGGCTGGGCGGACGTAGATGTGGAGGAGTCGTTCGGCCACCGGCAGCAGTTGCTGGACGAGCTGCTGCTGGCCGACTACGCCGAGCCCTATCCCTTTGAGAATGCCCGCAAGAAGCGCTACTGGCACCGTCAGATTGTGAAGCCGCAGGACGGCGTGTACGTGATGCGCGTGGCCAACGTGACCCGCGTCACCATCACCGACGAGAACCTGCACGACAGCAACTACACCGACTACCGCAACTGCCTGGTCATCATCGACAACCGCCCGGGCATACAGCGCATCGCCATCGAGCAGCGGAGCAAGGCCTTCCGCGAGACGAAGACGGTGGCCCACATTCTGGAGGCATCGCTGAGCAAGCTGCTGGCCCCCAGGCGGCTGAAGGTGATGCTGACGGCCGTGTACGACTCCCGCATCTTCTGGAACACCGTGCAGCAGTATCCGCAGGGCTTCAGCAAGGTGCGCTTCCACCTGCCGCCCCTCAACCTGGAGCGGCTGGCCAGGGTGATGGACAGGTATCTGACGGAGGCCCGCGAAGACTGGGACAGCGACCTGGACTTCTCCTTCGGGGCAGGCGAAGGAGGCGTGCTGAAGATAGACCCCGACAACCCGCGGCAGCGGGCACTGATAGAAGGCGCATCTGCAGCAGGGGGCTGGATTGTGATGAAGCCGAAGGGGGAGAACCGTCCCGTGTGCTGCGGAAAGAACGAGTTTGTGGTGTACGAGATAGACCGCCGGCTGCTGGAGCGGCTGACGGCTGCCGATCCCGCACTGCCTGGCCTGGAGGCATCGCCCATGGACGATGTGAAGCGCATCATGAAGGAGATACCCGACGTGCCGATGTCGGCAGAAAAGGGGGACGGAAGACGATGACGATGTTCCGGCGGTTCACAGACAAGAAACTGGACAGCCTGCGCGCACGCTACCGCGGTGACGACCTGTTCCGCATCTGGGTGCCCGTGCTCTGCCTGCAGGAGCAGCAGCACGCCGAGCTGAATGCAGTGGAGGTGTGGAGCGAGGCCGAGGAGATATGCCGGCAGCTGGCCGACATCAGCGAGCATCGCGACACCGAGGCCGAGTTTCTGCTGACCCGGCTCACCGACAGGCACACGGCGTGGCAGCAGGCCGAGGGCTCAGGGGTCACCCTGCGGGGCAAGGAGCCGGGCTTGCGCACGGCTCTGCTCATCCTGACGGTGCTCTTCACCCAACTGGCCGATGCCTCCCCCGACACGGCTCCCGATGCAGCCGACCGCAACCCTCACCGCGCCCTGTGCCGTGTGCTGGCCCGCATACTGACGAACCCCTGCTACAGGGAGTTTGCCGCCCGCCTGCTGGGCACCCTCCGCCGCCGGAAGCAGGACAACGAGGGCCGACCCATCGTGCTGCCTGTGGCCGACTACCTGGACTGCCGTAATCCGATTGAACAGATGGACCTGGAAGCCCGCCGCCAGGTGGAGCAGATGGTCGAGGAGATAAGCCGACAGACCATCGGCATCCGCAGCAGCCTCCGCATCAGCTGGGAGGCGTATGTCAACATCTGGCGACAGCTCTGTGCCGACCACGAGCTGTTGGAGCTGCTGGCCCGCAGGCAGCCCCGCAGTGTCCAAAACACCTGGGGAAAGAACTGGACGCTGGTGGCCAACGTGATAGGCATCATGAAGGAGACACCCTGTGCCAACGGCGGCACGATGATAGCGGGCAGCAACCAGCAGCTCAGCGCGAAGCTGGGCATCAATGTGCGCTCCTACCTGACCTGCCATGCCGACTACAGCTCATCCAACACACCCCTGACCCGCCAGCAGCACGAGCGCATCAAGGCAGTGATAGCGGCCAGTTACAAACTACAAGCTACGAGGGACAAGTGACGAGGGATTTTTTGGAAAGACTACCATGTAATAATTTTGTCCACGATTTCCTGTTGTTCCGTACTGCTACGTCTCAGATAGATACGTGTCGTTTCAATACTCTCGTGCCCCATCAAATCGGCAAGGAGAGAAATGTCATTGAACTTCTCCAAGAAATTCTTTGCGAAGCGATGACGGAAGGAATGTGGATATACCACTTTCTCGTTAAGTCCATACTTCGCGGTGTAGTTTTTCAACTGCTGTGCGATGCCCCTGGTAGTGATACGCTGTCCGAATCGGTTCAAGAACAGATACCCCGTAGTGCGCTTCAATTCTGTAAGCCATTCTGACGTTTCTTCCCGTAGCGTCTTCGGGATATAGATACGGCGTATCTTGCCTCCTTTGGTATAGATGTCATAATACCCTACCTGCACATGTTCGACTTTTATCTGCACAAGCTCACTGATTCGTGCGCCAGTGGCTGCCAAGAAACGAACCACGAAGTACCACTCCTTGTTCTCTTCCTGCTTCAGTTTCTTTTTCAGGAAGAGGTAATCGGCATTGCTGATGACATTCTCCAAATAGGTGCGTTGCTGCACCTTTACTGATTTCAGGCGGAGCTTGGACTTCCCCACAAAATCGAGGTACTTGTTGATGGCCTGAATACGTAGGTTCACCGTCTTGGGCTTGTAAGTTTCAATCAAGAAGGTCTTATAGACCAACAGGTTCTTTTTGTTCAACTCCTTGAACCTTGAGTTGAACTCCTTTACAGCATACAGGTATGCCGTAATGGTGTTCTGCGCCATATTTGCCTGACGCAAGACGTTTTCAAATGTGTTTTCTGTCATATTTATATTGTATTATTGGGGCGACATTGCCCTCTATACAATATATTTGACCAAATTCTATGAGTTCCTATTATGAGAAGTTCCTTGCCACAGGGGAGGTGAAGTGTATTGATGAAGAGATTCCGTTTGAGATACCTAAAAGTTGGGAGTGGAGTAGATTAGGCGATATTTGTAGTTACCTACATAGAGGTAAGTCTCCTAAATATGGAGAGCATAAATTTTTACCCATAATTGCACAAAAATGCAACCAATGGGATAAAATATATACTGATAGGTGTTTATTCTCTTCCAAAGATTATATTGAGAAATATAAAGAAGAACAATTTGTCCAAAAAGGAGACATCATTATAAATTCAACAGGTGGTGGGACTGTTGGTAGAACAGGCTATATAGATAGTTATGTCTTTGCTAATTTTGATAGATTTGTGGTTGATTCACACGTCACTCTTGTTCGTTCAATATATCCTATTGCCTCAAAATACGTATATTATTTTTTAATCTCACCATTAATACAAATAGGGTTAGAGGATAGATGCTCTGGCAGTACAAACCAAATAGAATTGGGAACAACGACAATTACAAGCTACTTAATACCAATACCACCCATAAAAGAACAGTATCGAATAATTGATCAGTTCCAAAAAGTTTTGCCATTACTTGAAAGATATTCTACAAATCAAATTGCGCAAGATAAACTGAATGCGGAAATAAATATTCAGCTTAAAAAATCTATTCTTCAGGAAGCAATCCAAGGCAAACTTGTACCACAACTTGCTGAAGAAGGCACTGCGCAAGATTTGGTTGAACAGATAAAGCTGGAGAAACAGAATCTCATCAAGGAGGGCAAACTAAAGAAGTCTGCTCTCACCGATTCTGTCATCTTCAAAGGTGACGATAACAAGTATTATGAGCAGATAGACAAACAGTGTAAAGATATAACAGACCAAATACCATTTGATTTGCCAGATTCCTGGGCTTGGACACGTTTATCAACAATAGTTAGGATGACAATAGGTAAAACTCCTCCACGAGGAGAGCAATCCTATTGGAGTAATGGAATCTATCCTTGGGTTTCTATTTCTGATATGTCCGAAGGAGGTATTATAAGCGAAACCAAAGAAAAGGTCTCTGAGTATGCTGCCAACAACGTATTTTCGGCAATAAGTTCTAAGGGTTCTCTTCTAATGAGTTTTAAATTGACAGTGGGACGTACCTCTATATTAGGTATAGATGCTTTTCACAATGAAGCTATAATAACTATATACCCTTATTTGTGCAATGATAATATTATGAAAATGTTCTTGTTCAAATTGTTACCAATATTATCAACAAATGGAGATTCCAAAGATGCAATAAAGGGAAAAACTTTGAATAGTAAAAGTTTGGCTAATTTACTGATAGCTCTTCCACCCATTGCAGAGCAGCAACGCATAGTTGCCCAAATAGAAAGACTATTTGAGCAACTGAAATAATGCGTTAATTCGTTGTGCTATTCGCTCTTGTTCCTGATACGGAGGTATGCCTATCGGGAGATTGTAGAATAATTCCTTATTGAGGTGTGGTATTGCTGCACCTCTTTTTGAATTTCGTAGTTCTTCCTTGTAGAAAAGGATAAAAGCCAACAGATATGGTTTGTACATTGCCTTACTTAGCCATAACTGCTTGAAAGTACTACCCATATATCCGTCTTCTGGTACTGTAAATACTTCACCTGAATTTTCACCATCCACAAGGATAATGCTGTCGTTTTTACACACGAATCTCCCTTTATCAAGGTATGTTGGTAACGATTTACCACGAAGGTATTTTGCGTCAAGACAAACTCCTTTCCCTGTCGTCTTCAACCCATCGATGAGTTGGCAAACATCCTTTAATCGTACTACGCACCAGCTTTCTGGATAATCATAAGATAGCTCTATATCAACGACTTCTTCGTTTATCCTCTCATAATACTTGCTAAGTTATATAACTTTTCAACAATTCGTAATTGCTCTTTAATCGGAGGCAGAGGGATTAAAAAGTTACTAATATCTGCCATTGAAATATTATCATTAGTTGAGTTTTTTTGTTTGCTAATAAACTCTTTGATATGTGGAGCTATTATAACAAAATTAAGATAATCAACACTAATCCATAAATTTCGTATTCTGGCAACACGTTGATTCAACAAAAGCTCATCTTCTGGTAATTCTCTAACAAACAAACTTTTGCCAACAGTGCCTCCAGTCATAGCCATAATAATATCAAATTTTTGGATTCTATATATATCTGATATTGGAGTTCCATTGTATCTAACAATCTTCGTATTAACAAAACCTTGTTCACTGATGTCAGAAATGCGTATCACACGTTTACCTAATACTTCTTTTAATGAGCTGCTTTGAAAAGCATAACCTCCTGTTATATCAGAGATACTACTTAATCTTACCCATGCCCAAGAATCAGGTATTTCAAATGGTATCTCGTCAGTAATATCTTTTTCGTTTTTACCCTTCTTCTCCCAATACTTGTTATCGTCACCTTTGAAGATGACAGAATCGGTGAGAGCAGACTTCTTTAGTTTGCCCTCCTTGATGAGATTCTGTTTCTCCAGCTTTATCTGTTCAAGCAAGTCTTGTGCCGTACCTTCTTCTGCTTTCTGAGGAACAAGTTTTCCTTGAATGGCTTCTTGGAGAATGGATTTTCTAAGCAATTCATTGATAAGAGTATTAAGATTATCCAGTTTACATTGTAAATTCCCATACTTATCAACAATTGGTAATATATCAGAAAGCCTATCGCTTATCTTTTTTTGTTCTTTCTCAGGTGGAATTGGTATGAGAAATCCATTGAAATTATTTTGAGTAAGTTGATTGATTGTGGTTGTTCCACTTACATTTCTAAGTTGAGAGAAGAATAAATCTGACTGCAAAAAGATGTAAACATACCTGTATAGATGGGTTTTGCAAATTGCCATAAAAGCTCCAAATGTCATAGGTTCTGATACTTCTTCAACAACAGCTGATTTTCCTACCAGTTTTTTGCTTCCATTTCTGGCGCATATAATAATGTCATTCTTTTCTACCTGTAATTTTTCCGAGATAGAAGTTTTTACCCGAACTATATCATTCAAAGAAATCTTTCCATTTTGGATATTTGAAGAACGAAGTACAATAACTCCATCAGATGATACATCAGAGGGGCTATAAGTCAGCCCAATATATGATTGTGATACATCTCTTACTCTACACCATTCCCACCCCTGTGGTATCTCAAACGGTATCTCCTCATCTATGCACTTCACCTCCCCCGTAGCAAGGAACTTCTCATAATAGGAATTGTCCTCACCACGGTAGATGATAGATGCGTTCTTGTCTCGCTTGATTTTCTTCTCTTTGATCAAGCGTTCTTTCTCCTGACGAATCCTTTCGAGCAATACGCTTGCTGGTTCGTCATTCGGGTCTTGGGGCACAAGTTTTCCCTGTATAGCCCATTGCAGTATGCTGTTCTTTAATTGTTTGCCTGTCATTATGTTCTGAATCAAATATTTATTGCAATAAATTCCTATTTTGGTTGTCTTCCAGCACCTTCATCTGCTGGTTAGCTATCTGATTGAGCTTGACGAGTCGTTCGCATTGGGGAAGACATTAGTACGTTCCACAAATTCCTTAACGCTGATTTTGAAACTATTTAGACCGGCATGACTTTTAATTGTGGCGAATTCGCTATAATTAAAAGAAGGGTTATAGACTTTTCCCATATACCTATAAACTCTAATGTGTTCCTGTTGCGAAGCCAATCTGTCACAAAGAAATCTCCATCTTTTGCCCTTATCATATCTGTCAAGCAGATATAATCTTCTCCGTTTATTCTTGTTATGGTTACCTCCGTGTTTTGTACTTTTATCTTTGCCATATAATTGTATTCTTTAATTCCCTCGAATTCGAGGGGTTTAGGAAAAGAGAAATTGGTCAAGCAATGCTTGACGTATCTACATCTACCTATATTCTCGGTTTAGAATGAAACCTTTTTGCTAACCTCATTTATAAGGCGAGCAGAATATTACATTCTGAATATCAGCAGATTGAGCAATCATAAAAACAATGGATTCTATTGCTATTCTTCTTTGCTGATTTCTATTCCCAATATCCGCTGTATCTCGGCCAGCGTCTTGTCTATCTCATGGTCGAGAGCCTTGCGCTTCTTGAAGTAGTCGGCAAGGAGTTCGGCTGGGGGAAGTATCTCTTCCTCGTCCTTGGGGAACTTGCATTGGTCGAAATTGCAATCCAACTCCAATAGCTGCTGGGCTGTAAAGCGGCGGGACTTCTCGTCATTGTTCTCCGTATCCACTATCTCCTGACGGTTGTTCCACCAGTCAATGATAGGCTCACAATGTTCTGCCCGCATAGGTTTTGTCTTGGAGAAATGCTTGTAGCCTGCTGGCATATCAAGGCGATAGAACCACGTTTCGTTTGTGCAGAACCCTTCTCCCGCTCCTTCCGCACGCTCGTTATTGAAGAAGAGGATGTTCGTTGCTATGCTGGTGTAAGGTGCAAAGATGCTGCCAGGCAATCGGATGATGGTATGCAGATTGAACTCACGGAGCAGCTTCTCTTTGATGGTAAGTTTTGCATTGTCAGTACCAAACAGAAATCCGTCAGGAAGGATGACGGCTGCCCGACCGTTCGCTGCAAGGCGGTACATGATGAGCACCATGAAGAGGTCGGCAGTCTCACTCGAACTCAAATCGGATGGGAAATGTTGCTTGATGTCGTTCTTCTCGCTGCCTCCGTAGGGAGGATTCATCAGTACGACATCGAACTTGTCATCGTCCGTATAGTTGAGCACATCCTTTGTCAGGGAGTTGTCGTGCATCACTTTGGGGGAGTCAATGTCATGCAGAAGCATATTGGTGACACATAGCATGTAAGGGAACTGCTTCTTCTCAATGCCGTAGACTGACTTGGCGTATTCCTCTTTGTCTTCTGCCGTCTGCACCTTCTTGTCAAGGGCTTTCAGCCAGCTTGTAATGAAGCCACCAGTCCCACAAGCGAAGTCTGCCATTTTCTCTCCGACCTTGGGCTGGATGATTTCTGCCATGAAATCCGTCAAAGCACGCGGTGTATAGAATTCACCTGCTGAACCGGCTGACTGCATTTCTTTCAGGATAGACTCGTATATCTCGCCAAAAGCATGGCTCTCCTCATAGTCGCCAAGGTCGAGCTGGTCAATGATATTGATGACCTGACGAAGCAAAACGCCATCCTTCATGTATTGGTTGGCATCCTCAAACGTAGTCTTTACAATGGTGCTACGCATGGGGGTGGCAGGGGTTACCTCAAGCCCTTTCAACGTGGGGAAGAGCGTGTCGTTCACAAACTTCAACAGGTCATCAGCTGTCAGCGCCTCTCCATCCCCGTTGTCTTTTGCCCAGTTACGCCATCGGCAATGCTCTGGGATGAACGAGGTGTAACCATCTTCATTAAACTCCCAATCGTTCTCTTTCTCGTCATATACTTTCAGAAACAACATCCACGCTATTTGTTCGATACGCTGGGCATCGCCGTTGATACCTGCATCATTGCGCATGATGTTTCGGATGCTCTTTACAAAATTATTAAGTGCCATATTTGGTTATGCTATATTGCTATATATTAAACTTTCAAGTTCTTTCACTGCTGAGAAATATTGCTGATTGCCGCCAAACAGCTTGGCTATATTGGCAGGAGAACCCATTTGGCGGAACGGATCAAGACGTAGCACCGTTCTGTTCTCCAACTGGGTGATTCCATCATTGGCATACTTGTCAAGCAGAGCTTCGAGTACTTTCCGTGCCTCTGCACCATACCTATTGAAGATGTCACGCTTCTTCACATTTTCCGCACGTTCGCGCCTCGTCAGCGGCTTCTTGCCATACGCTATATGGCAGATGAAGTCGAAATCGTCTACATCATCCATGTTTCGTTCGTGCTTTAATGCTTGCAGGTCGATACCACTCTCACGCAGCAAGTCGGTAATCTCCGCTTTCTTCTCCGCTTCATTCCATCTGCGGATAAAATCATCAAGATTAGCGTAAGTATCGTTGATATTCTTACGAGTATAGTCCGTAATGCTCTCCGTACGAAGAAGTCTGCCGTTGGCATCGTATACAGAGACCACCTTGTTGATGACCCTTACCCTACAGCCGTCTTTGCCGACAATGGGCTTAGATAGCCGTTCCGGTTCTGGTTCACGGGAAACAGACAGCTCTTCCTCTACTTGCGTATAGGGTTTGACTTTATCCTTGGTGTAGTTTTCGTTTATCTCAATGGGGCCATCCCAATCAGGGTCGGCAAATAGGCGTGAGATGTTACGGTAGTCCATGAGTGTAAAGTGAGTCTTTCCGTCTTTCTCACGGATTCTTGTACCACGACCAACTATCTGCTTGAACTCGGTCATAGAATTAATACGCTGGTCAAGCACGATAAGTTTCACCATCTTGCAGTCCACGCCAGTAGAGAGCAGTTTGCTGGTTGTCGCAATCACCGGGTATTTTGAAGCAACAGAGATAAAGTAATCGAGTTTGGACTGCCCATAGGGGTCGCTTCCTGTAATGCGGACTACATAGTCAGGATTCTTCCTGCACATATCATCGTTCTCGTTGACAAGTGCCGTACGCATACGGTCAGCGTGATCTTCATCCGCACAGAACACAATAGTCTTTGCCATGCGGTCTGTACTTTTCAGATATTGGGTTATCTCATGTGCTACTTCCCTGATGCGGTCTTCTATAATGATATTGTAATCGTAGTCAGAATTATTATAGATGCGGTCTTCTATCAGATTGCCGTGTATATCTCTTTGTCCTTTAACGGGTCGCCATTCATCCCCGATATTGGTAGTAATGTTCACTACCTTAAATGGAGCGAGGAAACCGTCTTCAATTCCTTCCTTAAGACTGTATGTGTAGATAGGTTCACCGAAATAACTGATACTTGATTGGTATTTAGTCTCCTTGGGGGTGGCTGTCATACCCAGTTGAATTGCCCCGCTGAAGTATTCCAGTATTTCCCGCCAGTTGCTGTCATCCTTGGCACTACCTCTATGACACTCGTCCACAATCACCATATCAAAAAACTCTGGCTTAAAGAGTTCCCTGTAATTCTGTTTTCCTTCTTTCCCAATCAACTGCTGATAAAGAGAGAAATATACCTCGTATGCCAAATGTCCTCCATGCGTGGCTACATCTTTCTGATAATCAACCTTATGAATTGTGTTTGACAATGGCTTAAAATCTTGCTGGATAGACTGGTCAACCAACACATTTCTGTCCGCCAGATACAAAACCTTCTTCACCAACCCGGATTTAAGAAGGCGATATACGATCTGAAAAGCCGTATAGGTCTTTCCTGTTCCTGTGGCCATGACAAGCAACAGACGATTTCTTCCTTGTGCAACAGCATTGACAGTACGATTCACCGCATTACGCTGATAATAACGAGGTGGAAAAATGTCTTGTCTAGTGCAGTAAGGTTGGTTAATAACTATCTTTTCTTCCTCTGAAAGTCCCTTTCCGTCATTGCTTTCCGTTAGAAAGCGAGCATATAGTTCTTCTTTCGTGGGGAACGCATCCATCGGGAACGAACGCTCCCTGCCTGTCAGGAAATCATACTCTTGATAGCCAAGTCCGTTAGAACTGAAAGCAAAAGGAACATCCATCATCTGGGCATACTCCTTTGCCTGCTGCATTCCAAACGCAACGGCATGATTTGCATCTTTGGCTTCAACTATGGCAATCGGAGTGGCACGATTGTAGTATAGCACGTAGTCGGCGTATTTTGCTTTCCCACGTGACACCAGATTCCCTCTAAGATTAATCTTGCCATCAGTCAATTTAACCTTAGTTTCCATGGTGATGTCTTGAACTGCCCACCCCTTGTTTATGATGGATGGTGTAATGAAACGCAGTTTTATATCTTCTTCGGTCAAATCTTGCATGCTCATAGTCCTCGACAGTATTAACTTTACATAATCTTTTATTATAGGAAGTTACATGATAAGAAACTATCATTTTTGCAAAAATAAATAATAAGATTGAAACAGTGGCTGTTTTGTGGATAATTTTTCAAAAGGATGAGCGAATTAGGCAAAATTTGTGGGCTATACGATCATTCTAAAGGCAAACATGAATTCTATCAGCCACCCATACACACCTCATTATCAGCGGATAATCTGCTGACAGAAATTCTATCAGTAATTATCAGTCCTATCGTTTTAGCCCTGCAGGATTCGCCGTAAGTTTGCCACCGTTAACAAAGGAAATAACGGACAGCCGGCTGTCCCATCTACTCACCCTTCCAAACAAAAGAAAGGAGACAATCCATGATGGGACTCAATGTTCTGACCACCGACGAGGCCGTGGCAACCCTCGTAAAACAGCTGCCACTGAAGCTGCGGGCCCGACTGCGCGTAGAGGTGCTGGCCCGCGCCGTGCAGGCGGGGCTCATCGGCCTCTGCGCCGACGGACATCTGCTGTGGATGGGCGGCAACAACACGCTGCTGGCCTACTTCTGCGGCAAGATGTGGTGCGGCGACAGGGGACGCTACAGCCGCCGCAAGCAGGGACACATCTGGACGATGGGCAACCGCACCTTCCCCGCTGCCGAGCTGAACCGCCTCTTCGGACTGACCACGCTGAAGCAGACGCGCAACCGCCGAAAAGACCGCCTGCTACCCCAGTGCTGGGAGGTGGTTGACGAACTGTGGCAGAGCGCGTTATGGGCAGATACCCGGGACGGACGGTAAACACACGGTCAACCCCATTTTCACCCCATCGGCGTATAACTGTGTACAGCTACGAGTTACACATTCGAGAATTTAAAATTAAAAATTAAAAACGTATGAAAAAGAAAACGACGAAAGAAAAGCCTCTCACCAACATCCAGCGCCTGCTGGTGGAACAACACCTGCAACTGGCCGTCACCCTGTCACGCCGCTACGCAGGACTGGGCAGATGCAGGGGCATAACCGTAGAAGACCTGCAGCAGGAGGCCTGCTGGGGACTCTGCATGGCCGCCCGCCGCTACGACAGCCGGCACGGCGCCGCCTTCCCCACCTACGCCTACGAGTGGTGCCGCAAGTTCGTACTGATGGCCATCGACGGCGAACCCGCTACCACCGACGACGATGTAGAGCTGCTGGCCGATCGGCTGCCCGACGATGCCGACGACGATGCCGACGAGGCACAGCTGGCCTGCCAGCGGAGGGCAGAAGCCCTGATGGCCCGCTTAGAGGCCAAGGAACGGCAGGTGATAGCACTCGTCTTCGGGCTGGACCGCCACGGCCGTCCCTCCCAGCCGAAAGGATTCAAGGAGGTGGCCGCGACGATGCACATCTGCCTCTCGCGGGTACGCGCCATCTACGAGAAGGCGATGACCAAGATGGAATTTGCGGAGAACATATATTGAGAATTTACCAACCATAAAACGTACGGAAATGATGGAAAGAATCAAGATTGAAGGAATCGCTACAATCAGCGAAAAGGGCTTCCACTTCGACAGCGGAATGCCGAGTGACGAACCGATACTGGACAGTGCCATCAGGCTGCACGGTACGCTCAAGGTCAGGAAGAACGCCTGCGTGGACTTTGTGGGTAACGGACGCATCTATCTGCCGCCCGAGATTCACCCCATTTGCCAGGGCGAGGGCTACCGCGTGAAGCGCACCTCGCGCCACTACATCATCCAGCTGAAGGTACCTGTGGTGGAGAAGCGGGCCGATACCTGGCAGCGGCTGGCCGACATCATGCCCCGCGTGATGGGCGAAATCACACTGGACCGGAAGGAGGTGCTCGATGTATAAGTTCAGCTACGTACAGAGTGTGGCCGGCCAGGCCGTGGTGGTGGACAGGACACTGTTTGTCCGCATACTGGACGATGCCCGGGTGAAGGACATCTGCCAGCAGATAGCCCGGCTGGCCGACACCCCCGATGCCGCTGGCACCCTGGCACGCCTGAAACGCACGCTGCCCGCCTTCTGCTGGCACGCCTGGTTCGACGGGGGCAAGCGGAAGAACTATGCCGCCCATCCCTCGGGGATGGTGATGATAGACGTAGACCACGTGGAGCAGCCGCGCCGTCTGTGGGACGAGCGGAAAGCCCGCTGCCTGGAGCAGGGTCTGCTGGCCGCCCACATCACCCCCTCTACCCGGGGACTGCGCCTGGTGTTCCCCCTCCCCACAGGCATGGACATCGTCCAGGCACAGAGCCACTACGTCCGCCTGCTGGAGCTGCCGCACGTGGATGCCTGCACCAAGGACCTGGCACGCCTCAGCTTCTGTGTACCCCGCGACTATTTCCTTTATCTGGACGAAGAGCGACTGCTGGGCGGAGGGGAGGAGGTTGTCCCTCAGCCTGCCGCATCGCCTGAAGCCCCTGCCGCACCGCCCGAAGCTACTGCAGCAACGCCTGCACCGCCCGAAGTACCGCCCGCCGGCACGCCCTATGACGAGGCGTACGACGGCATCCCCTACGGCCTGCTGGTAGAGTGCCTGCAGGAGCAGCTCGGCGGCATCCCGGCTCACGGCTCGCGCAACAACTTCATCTTCACCATGGCGGCTTACCTGCGCTACGTGTGCAACGACAACCCCGACTGGATTGCCTCCATCCTGCCTACCTATGGCGAAGAGGCCGCCAGGTGGCGGCGCACCATCGACTCTGCCTGCCAGCGTGCGCAGTACAAGGTGATGCCCCAGATAGTGAAGCGGGCCATCGCACAGGCCCGCCGCCGGGCGACCCTGACAGCCGCAGGCGAAGAGCCCTGCCAGCTGCCGCCACCCATGCCAAGCCGGCTGCCCCGGCTGATAGCCCATCTGGTGAAGAACGTGCCCGAGGTCTGCCGACCCGCCGTGGCCAATGCCGTGTTTCCTGCGCTGGCCGCACACCTGAATGGGGTGAAGTTCTGGCTGATAGACGGCACGGAGAAGGAGGCCACCTTCATGTGCGTCACCATGGCTCGCCAGTCGTCGGGCAAGTCGGCCGTCAACAAGCCCATCGAGTACATCGTGGCCGACATGGTGGAGCGCGACGAGCTGAACCGCCGCCGCGAACAGGAGTGGAAGGATACCTCGGCCAACCGCGGTGCCAACAAGGAGAAGCCCAAGCGGCCCGACGACCTCTGCGTGCAGGTGCTGGTGTCTGACATGACCAATGCGGCCTTCGTGCAGCGCATGAAGGATGCGGCCGGACGCTACCTCTACACCAACCTGGAGGAGCTGGACCTGCTGAAGCAGCTGCAGACCAACGGCACCCGGGATGTGGGCAAAATCATCTGCCTCTGCTTTGACAACGGCAAGTACGGACAGGAGCGCGTAGGCACCCAGTCGGTGACGGCACGGGTGGAGATACGCTGGAACTGGAACGCCTCGTCCACCATCCAGAAGGGGGTGCAGTTCTTCAAGGGACGCATGGTGGACGGCACGCTCTCGCGCATCAACTTCTGCACCATCATCCCCGACAAAAGCAAACCCTTTGTCTACGGACGATACGACGAGCAGTATGCCGAGGTGCTGAAGCCCTACATCGCCAACCTCAATCTGGCCAACGGCCACATCGAGTGCAGGCAGGCACTGGAGCTGGCCCGCCACATGAGCGAGGCGTGTGCCGAGGAGGGAGCCCTCACAGCCGACGACAACTACCTGGAGCTGACCCATCGGGCCGTGACCATCGCCTACCTGAAGGCTATGGTGCTGTACATCGCCCACGACATGACGTGGACGAAGGAGATTGCCGACTTTGCCGAGTGGAGCCTGCAGTACGACCTGTGGTGCAAGATGCACTTCTTCGGCCAAACGGTCAGAGAAGAGCAGGCCAAGGAGCAGGTGAAGCGCATCCCCGGCCGGCGCAACCTGCTGGAGCTGCTGCCCGCCACCTTCACCCTGCAGGATGCGCAGGAGGTACGCCGGATGCAGGGCTTGGACGATGCCGGCTGCCGCCAGATGATCAGTTCGTGGATGTTCCGCGGCTATATCGAGCAGGATCCCGCCCTGGATGTCTACATCAAGACACCCAAGTACCGGGACCGCCCGAAACAGTAGTAGGGGGAGGCACACGGGCAGACAGACGAATCGTGTCGCAGGAGGCTTTTTACCGAAAATTTAATTGAATTTTCTGAAACAAAGACATTATGAAGTAGGGGCGGAAAATCTTCCGCCCCTTTCTGCGTGCCATTACAATTATTACAATTATTACAGCTGTTTTGGGCACACACATACATCCGGCCTCAGAGCACCGGCAACAGGTATTCCCATATCAGGTCGAGGTAGGGCTGATAGAGGCTGGAGCGGGTGGTGCCCGGCACGTGCGGGGTGGTAGATGGCAATGTTCCTATGAAAGCCATTCAATCACAACGCTGTAGGGGCGGACCTATGTGTCCGCCCGAATACACACAGTGGATGTATGTAGGGCAGACACGCAGGTCTGCCCCTACAGGTTACGTCATCTTCAGTTTGTACGGGGCCCTCCGTTTCTCGCAGGTTGCTCTCTCCCGATAACGGGGGAGCCGGAGAGGGTGGTGCCCGGCACGTGCGGGGTGGTAGATGGCAATGTTCCTATGAAAGCCATTCAATCACAACGCTGTAGGGGCGGACCTATGTGTCCGCCCGAATACACACAGTGGATGTATGTAGGGCAGACACACAGGTCTGCCCCTACCGGTTACGTTATCTTCAGTTTGAACGAGTATCAAGCTCCCCTCCATCTCTCGAAGGAGGGGATCCGAGATAACTACTGTGCTACTCCAAATACTGGATAACCCATATTTTCAATCACTTCTTTCTGATTCATTCTGTTGAATCGTCTATAGAAAACGGACGTTCCATGCAATGAATTATTACCCTTGAAGAGTCTTCTTTTATCTCATATAATGTAGCATTATCTATGTTTAAATGTTTCCCTTTTAAATCCGGGAATGTTTTATTGACATATTTCCTCGCGAAATACATTGTAAATTGGTCTTTATCCATGAAATCTTGTAGATTATATGTACGTACATCAGTATTTATGAGTTGCTTTCCTAAATAAAAGGATATCAAATAATTATGCAATTGATTCTTGTGTTCCATATTTATTCCATCTCTAAAATTTTATAAAAATATTTATTCCAATCCGATGCTACATAGGCAGCCACACTTCTTTGAATGACATAGAGCTTATTGGATGTCGACTTATTGAAGACACTTGTCCCCAGTGTCGGAGGTGTGGGGGCGTGACAATAGACCGTATTTAGATTAGTACAGTCTGTGAATGCATAATCGTCAATGCTTTCCAACGACATAGGCAAGTACACTGTGGTCAGGCCGGTGCAATCGGAGAAAGCAAATCCATTGATGCTGGTCAATGACTCCGGAAACTTCAATGTGGTCAGACCTGTGCACAACCATGAATTTGCAAGTTGTTTAATATCAATAGTTTGTGCGATAAAAGGTAGAAAAGTGTTGGGGTGAATTCTGTGAAGGACAAAGATTTAACGTATTTAACTTCTTTAAATGGATAAAATTCAAGAAATGCCAACTGTAGATGGCAAGAATTAGTTATATCAAACTCGACAAAAAAGCCATAGCGATTTTCGCCATGGCACATCTTTACTTTACCACAACCTGCCCCTGTGGTATTAGGGCTCTTCTCTAAACGGAGAGAATGCTGAGGAACTTATCCCCTTGGAGGGAATGGATCGTTTCCATAGGATTCTCTTTCTCGAATTTGACCATTGCTACCATGAATGAACAGCTCGGAATGCTGATTCTTGGAAATTTGGCGAGCAGCGGCAATTGCGTCAGACTGCCTATCGAAGGTGGAAGTTAATCTCGAATTGCCTTCGCCTTTGATTCCCCACTTATCTCCTACTGGAACTACATGTTGATTCTTACCCATCTATTACACCTCCTTTCTGCGCTCAGTTTTGACATATATGCCATAGCACACTTTTGTTCTTGCAAAATTTATCCCAAAGTCAAATATATGACAATTTGCCACAACAGTTTGACTATTCAGTGAATTAAAGATGAAATTTTGTCAGTTGATTGCAGATTTTATACATAAATGTGACGCGATAAAAATATTCTTATTATCTTTGCACCGATTATTTACTAAATTTCGATGTGATATTATGCTGCTATCTGCAAAATTTGAAAATATCTACTCATTTAACGAGGAAACACGCATCTTGTTTACAGCTAGCAAGAGCGACCAGTTGCCGCTACATGTATCACGTGCAGAGAAACGTGATGACATATCGGTGCTTCGCATGGGATTGATATATGGAGCCAATGCTTCTGGAAAGTCTAACATTATAAAGTGTTTGGCTATTATCAAGGAGTTTGCCTTGAATGGTTGGAGCAACCTCAAATATAATTACTTCAAGATGACTGATGCCCCACAAGAGCGTTCGAGTATCGAATTGGAGTTCAAAGTTGACAACCAGTTCTTTGCTTATGGTATAGCTTTCTCTAAAGGAGGATTGCTTGAGGAATGGCTATATAAGACTGGCAGCCGCAATGACACCATGATATTTGAGCGTAAACGCAATGGTGATAGTTGGGATAATACTATTGCACCTCAGTTTCTAAAGGATGAGGATGGACAATTCTTGAAATTCCTGATTAACGGAACACCCACCAAGGGTACTTTCTTAAGTGAGTATATCAAGCGTAACGGAAAGGGAATAGATACGATTAAATCTGCTCGTAAATGGTTTGAGAATCTGAATATCATCTTCCCCAATACACATAGGACGGATTTCCCATTCCGAGTTGTGAACGACACCCAATTTAGAACTGTGATGCGCGAACTGCTAAATTATTTCGGAACAGGTATCTCAGACCTTCGTCGCGTAGAGTCTAAACCAGAAGAATTGGGCATTCCCGACGAAATCCGTCAAAAAATCGAGGAAAGTCTTGAAGGCAAAGGCTCCGAAACTGGTGTGGTAATTCACAATGAGAACCGCTTCATCTTTGCAGAAAAAGACAAATCGAAGAATCTGAAGTGGCATGAACTGAAAACCATCCACAAGAAGGATGACAGTAACGCGGACTATATCTTCGAAATGTTCGAAGAGTCTGATGGAACGTCTCGCTTGTTCGACTTTATCCCTATGCTTATTGATATGCGTGCCAATGATGCAGTCTATGTGATTGATGAAGTAGACAGGAGCTTACACCCAATGTTGACATTGAAATTGTTGGAGATGTACAACAGTTTGCTTAGAAGCGATTCACAAATGCAGTTAATATGTACGACACACGAGTCCAATCTACTTTCTACCGCCCCTATCCGTCAAGATGAAATTTGGTTTGTAGAAAAAGACAAGAAAGGAGAAAGCCATTTGTCTTCACTATGTGAGTACAAACCAAGAGAGAACGTGCAGAAAGGTTATTTGAATGGTCGCTATGGAGCGATTCCATTCTTTGGCGAACTGAATAATATACATTGGGACGATGCGAAGCAGGAATAGTTTGATACGCGAACGTCGCGAGGCATTTCGTGACGCTCGCCTTATAGTCATAGCCTCCGAGGGCAAAGATACGGAGCGGATATATTTCAAGGCATTAGCCAAAGAATATACCAATCCACGCGTGCACGTACATATTTTGGAACGTAGTGTAGATGAACAAAACAACTCCAGTCCAGAACATGTATTAAAGCAACTGAATGACTATAAAAGCCTGTATGACTTGGAGGCAGACGACGAACTTTGGTTAGTAGTAGACAAAGACCGCTGGACAGAGGCTATGCTTTCTCGTGTTGCCACGGAATGTTCGCAGGAAGTTGCTATGCACATGGCTCTGAGCAATCCTTGTTTCGAACTATGGCTTTTATTGCATTTGGAAGATGCGGCATCGCTGACACTAGAAGAACAGATGCTATGGATGGAGAATCGCCGAAAGTCTAAAAATGCAGACCCATATTTGAAGGTGCGTTTGCGTCAAAAAATGGGTTCCTATCATGAGTCCTCCTATGACGCACTATCTTTGATAGTTCACGTAGAAGACGCGATAGAGCGAGCAAGGGCATTAGACAAGAACCCTAATGACCGTTGGCCGCAAACTCTCGGTACGCGAGTGTATTTGCTTGCGGAAAGTGTGATGAACAGGAACTAATTTCCTACTTCAATCTTCAGCCAATGCCAATCGGTTTATGGGTGAGAAATAGAAAGACGGCAG
Organism: uncultured Mediterranea sp.; assembly: GCA_945641355.1. GTDB lineage: Bacteria > Bacteroidota > Bacteroidia > Bacteroidales > Bacteroidaceae > Bacteroides. The sequence continues at coordinate 20,951 of CALZEQ010000037.1, forward strand.
AGACAACACTTCAAATATTATAGGCTTATGTATTTAAGTAAGATTTATATAAAGAACTTTCGGGGAATAAAAGAACTACAGGTGGAATTCGATAAGAATTTGAATGTGATTATCGGAGCCAACGGACAGCTAAAGACTTCTTTGATAGATGCTATCCGTCTGTTCTATGCATGGGGTGAACCGAATCGTGACATTGAGATCTCTAAAGAGGACTTCTATGTAGAGGTAACAAGTAATGGAGATGGCTCAACAATGGTAACACCCTCTGCAAAGATAGATATATGCTATCTGTTTGAGGGATTGTCAGCACAGCAAGAAGGGGCTTTCTATCAGTATCTGGACCGAAAGGATGATGGTACTATGGTTGCCAGGGTGCATCTGCGCTTTGAGATGAAGGAAAAGGGAAAAATCTTTTCTTCTTATATCACAGGCAAGGAAGAGAATGGTCTTCGTGCAGACTGGGATACATTTCATTACTTCCATCCTTATTATCTTGGCGCATTGCGCGACAGTACGCGAGACTTGATGAGTACCCGCAACAACCTGCTTGGTAGAGTGATTAAAAGAAAAATAGATAGGGCTGGTTCTGAGGATGATGTGAAGAGTATTGTTGATAGAGCTAATGAACAACTGCTACAAAGACAAGAAGTCAGAGAAACTCAGACGGGTATCAACGACAATCTGGTTCAAATAAGTAGGACTGTCCTTAAAGATGTAGAGCTACATATCGAGCAGAACAGGATCGAATATATCGTGAACATTATTAAGCCCTTTCTACCTTATTCCGCTGCAGACAAACAAGGGTTTATGCTAACACAGAATAGCTTGGGATTTAACAACTTGATATACATAGCATCTGTTCTCAGTGACATAAAGGATTGTCATGTAGATGATGCGGTCAGTATTTATGCACTATTGATAGAGGAACCGGAAGCTCACCTTCATCCTCAGCTACAGGTGAATCTATACAATTTTTTGAAGAATGCTGATGACAACGAGAATAGTCAGACGTTTATAACTACACATTCGCCTACACTGACCTCAAAGATACCATTGGAGAACATGATTTTACTGAAAGATAATGCCGCATATCATGTTGGTGATTGTTTTGTGAACCGTCATACGGAAAATATCGTTCGAGATGTATCAAACCATAACAGGAAGCTGACGGAAGACGAGGTGAAGTCATACCGTAAAATGATTGCACGGTATTTTGACGTGACTCGTTCACAGTTGTTGTTCTCCAATGGATGTTTGTTCATAGAAGGTATTTCAGAATGTCAGTTGATGGAAACCTTCTCTAAAATAATAGGTAAGTCTCTTATAGACAATCAGATAGAGATTGTAGATACGGATGGAACGGCTTTTTATCAGTTCTTGATGTTGTTTAACTCGTCGAATGACAAAGTGAGACTTCCGATGAAGGCTGCATTTATCACAGACGAGGATCAATTTACCGACTCTAAGGATAAGGCGTTTAATCTGGATGCTCTTTGTGCTAATAATTATGCTCAATTGGATGTTCTGAGAAACGGTATCAATACAGGGAACATAAATAGCAGGGTGAACAATATGAATGCGATGGCTAATGGTCAGGCAGAAATAAAGATTTGCTCGGGGATAAAGACATTGGAGTATCAGATTTGCAAGGCTAATGTTTTTGCAGAGCAGGAGGCAACTAAAGCAACACGGTTGTATGAGCTTATAAGGAGTGAGAATGAATACGGTATCGGAAAAGTGGAAGCATATATAAACGGTCTTGGAGAACGCAACTTGAATGATGAAGAACAACAGAATGTAGCTCTGCTTCTATGGAAATGTCTGCCAGGAAAGGCAGGATTTGCACAAAAGCTGAATACCTTCTTGCTGGAAAAGATTGATGCAGGGGGTGATGTTAATTTCACAGTCCCTTCATATATACAAACGGCTATCAACCATCTGGTTTCATAAGTATGAAATATGAAGTCACACCACAAAGACAAGCATATCTTGATGCCCGTGGATACACCATTTTAACTGCATGTCCCGGTAGTGGCAAAACAACGAGTATCGTCAGGAAGCTTCAGACTGTGTCTCGTTTTTGTCGTGAACAATATGGAGTGCATACTGGATTTGCCTGCTTGTCTTTTACCAACAAGGCATGTGCTGAATTAAAGTAGAAGTACAGGGTGATGCATGATGAGCGGCTGACCTTCCCGAACGAGGTGTTGACCATAGACAGCTTTATCATGCAATATGTGGTGTTGCCTTTCTGGTACTTGTGCGATGTCTGCAAGAAGAAACCTATCATTGTTAATGAGGTGGAAGTATTGGAGCGGATTCATTTCAACAGTGTTCTGGTGAAAGGGACTTGGAAAACGTTTGTTGCACCTCAACTTAGACAATACTCGGACATTGTACACATAAAGACGCCAGCAAAAGTTTCTCGTAGTAAGAACGGATTCTTTTGGAATCACAACGCAGTGACAAATGATAGAGAGGTTGCCTACTGTGAAGCTGCCTTTACGTATAGGTTGGGAAAAGGGTTTATCACCAGTAATGATGCTTTGTGGATGGCTTGCAATATTTTGGAACAGCATCAGAATATAGCAAAAGCACTTGTTACAAGATTCCCATACATTATTGTTGATGAGGCGCAAGACAATTCAGAATTGCATTTTGAGTTCTTCAAACTGCTGAAAGCGGCAGGTCTGAGAAACCTGGAGTTCGTGGGTGATATTTGCCAGTCAATCTATGGTTTCAATAGTGCCAAACCGGAGTTACTACAGGCTTTGATGGCAGAAGGAGGTTGGAATGTACTGCCCATGTCGGAATGCAGGAGGTCGAACCAGAGGATTATCGACCTGTACAGCAAACTGAGATCTATTGATGTCCAAGCAATTACTTCACATGGTGTTGAGGATAAAGGCATTCCCATTATTGTTTACAAGTACGATGATGGCAATGTGAGGAATATAATCCAGGATTTTTATCAGGTTTGTGAGGCATATGAGTTATCCAGCTCGATTATTCTGGCCCGAGGAGTGAATACATGCAAGAAATTGGCAGGGGTGAATGATGTAGAGTTCAGATACTGGAAGTCTGAAGAGCCTTATATGCTAATAGACGCGGTGTTCGCTTTTGAGGCAGAAGACATGGATTATGCTTTCCGTAAAGTACGTATGGTGCTTTCAAAACTAATAGTTGGAGACAATCTGGAAGAAAGGCGAAAGTTTATCCATGATATTGAACATGATATAGAATGGAATGCAAGGATATTTGGCTTTTTGAAACAGATTCCTTCGTTCTCATTGAGCTTTAAAGAATGGTCTGATCAGACATGCGCATTGCTAAAAGAGTATTGGGCTCTGGATCAGGATCCGGCTTTTGTCCCTTATAAGAAACAGAAAGACTATCGGATGAGGGAAAAGGCAGATGAACCAGTTGAACGATTCCATCAGTCAAAGGATAAAGGCAGCGAATACCATAAGAGTATAGACACAATACATGCTGTGAAGGGTGCAACTTTAGATGCAGTACTACTGTTCTTGTCATCAGACAGTAGGGGGCAGAACATTTCATTGAATGATTTTCCGCAGGAACCTATTAGGGTAATGAGTGAGGGGCAGAGAATGATTTATGTGGCTTGTTCTAGAGCCACGCAATTTTTAGCATTGGCAGTTCCGAAGTCTGCAGCAGATGATGATATTAGGAGAACCTTGGCTGGGGTGGATATAGATATACGTTATATAAACCTACAAGGAGAATTGGTGTTTACCGATTAACGTGTATAAACATTTATTACGGGCGGAAACCTGCAACAAATCGCAGTTCCCGCCCGAGATGATTTGTCTCTATATCCTTCTTACGGTATGGATTTCATCACTTCCAAAAGCTTGTCGTAGCTACTTACCTCATGGTAGCGGACATTGCTTGTGGAGAGTTCATTGAAGAGTTTCTTGGCACAGTCTATCTTGGCCTTTTCTACGCCTTTCAGCTGCATGGACTCCATCGAGCCCTTGGTTTCTGCTATGAAGAAGATGTGCTTTATGCCCATATTGTCATTGAACGCTATAGCCCAGTCTGGAGCATAATTGCCTACAGGAGTAGGAATCTGGAAAGTGCGTGGCAACTTGGCATAGACGCAAACCTCGTCGGCTTTGTCAAGGTCTTCGGCAAAGTCACGTTCGCCTTTGCTGTCCGAGAAGACATAGTCCAGGATGTGTTTCTTTGCAGGATAGGCTTTATCCACTGACTGACGATTCTTTTCCTGTGTGAAGATATCGGTATCGTAAGTATCGGCAGTGATGTTATAGGCAATGTGCTCCACAATCATCGTGGCTTTCTGTTCTTTGATAAGTTTGACAACCTTGCGGATAAACTCTTCCGGATTGTTCTTGAACATCAGCAGACGTGCAGGCATAATGCCTTTTAAGATTCTCACTACCGTCCTGCGTGTGAGCGTTGCACCACGGGCAATGTCTCCCACCAAATCGTATAGCACAGTAGAGGTGCTGACCTCTCGCATCTCCTGACGGCGAGTATGCTGGTCGCCATCAAAATCCATTCCATCTCCCTGTTCACCAGTTGTTACTACATAACGCAACTGTGTTACGGTCAGGTCTTTGTCAATGGCTGCGATGGACTTCTTAATCAGTTCTTCGCTGTCGTAGTGAACAGTATAGACATAGCGATGGTTTATCTGAGCCCAGAGCTTCTTGAACTCTTCTTTCTGAGCATTGTCATTCAGTTTATCGTTGACAACCTCTGCCTTGTCATTCGCATCTTCAATCATGCCCTCCAAGGCTGCAGGGTCGAAGATTCCCTGTATCAGTCTATGCACCTGTTCTGCTATAGGTTGCAGCTTCTTGCCAAATGGAGCAAGTGTTTCTTGCTGCATATTCTCATGATAGGATTGCAAGATGTTGCCTTTCTCGTCAGTATAGTCGTTCTCAAAGAGGTAATTGACAATAGATGCTGCTTCCATAGCAGAGATGGTATGCAGTTCTTCGCCAACCTTAAATGTCTTTCCCTCGAAGTAGTCAACAGTTGCCTGTTTAGGACGTTCACGCAAGGCTTCACGAGTTTCTTTCTGAAGGTCGTCAACAAACGAAGAATAGCTTTCGTTGGCAATGACAGTCAGTTTGTTGATGTCGTGAACGCTGTCACCCAAACGTTCAGCATCCATGCGGTTTCCTTGTTGGTCAACACAGATACGCAAACCACGTCCCACCTCCTGACGCTTTGCCGTGGCACTGCTGGCATGGCGCAGTGTGCATATCTGGAACACGTTTGGATTGTCCCAGCCCTCACGAAGTGCAGAGTGCGAGAAAATGAAGCGTGTAGGCTCGTCAAAACTTAGAAGCCTTTCCTTGTTCTTCAGAATAAGATCATAAGCGGAGATGTCTGATGATATTGTTTCGCCACGTTTTACCTCACTGTTTATTGCGTGTCCTTTCTTATCAACGGAGAAATATCCATTATGTACTTGTCCCACAGAGAATTTGCGCAGATACTCCTGATAGTCATCCTCAAAGAGGGATAAATTCTCGTTGAGGTGGCGCATATATTCCTCTTCAAACATCTGCCAGAGTTGCCCTTTTACCACTTCACCCTGCTCGTCATAGCTTTTATAGTTAGCCACCTCATCAATGAAGAAAAGCGAAAGAGTCTTGATACCCTGACGGAACAGCTCACGTTCTTTCTCAAAGTGGCTTGCCACCGTCTCGCGAATCTGTATCTGCTGTATTGTCTTTTCCGACACGTCACCCATTACTTCACCTTTACGAAGCTTTTCACCATTGCGGAAATAAATGGTGTTGGTATAGGCATTTATCTCGGTTATGACAAACTCCTTGTAGGCAGGAAGTTTTGAAATGTCATAAAGAGAGTCACCCTGCGAGAACTTATATGTCTGGCGACGTGCAGCTATTGCGCCTTGCACCTCTATTTCCAATTTTACCTCTGGCGCATGGTTCTTCGACAGGATGATATTGTCAAAGTAGATATAAGCTTGCGTGCCCAACAGGTTTTGCAAGGTAATACCCTTGACTTGTATCTTCTTTACCAGTCGCTGGCGATAGGCATCGTAGGCATCAAGCGCATAGATGCAGTTGTGCGATGTCTTGTGTGTGGCTGAGTAGTTCAACACAAACAGCGGCTTGAAGTTCTTCAATGCCTTTTGCGTAGCTGCGCCCTCCATCTTCTGCGGCTCGTCCATGATGATGACAGGACGGTTTGCAGCTATCACGTCTATTGGGCGTCGGCTCTGGAAGTCGTCGCGCTTGGAGTACATGATCAGGCTGACTTTGTTCTTTCCATCTTCCTTGAAATCGCGTGCAAAATTCTGAGTGTTGATAATCATCACATTGATACCTGCATCACTACTGAATGAGTCTATCTGTGTGAGGTTGCTACTATCGTAGATGAAGAAGCGAGCCTTCTTGCCATATTGCTCCATGAAGTGGTCCTCAAGCATCGTGAAACTCTTATATACGCCCTCACGAATGGCTATGCTCGGTACTACCACTATGAACTTTGACCATCCATAGCGTTTGTTCATTTCAAACATGGTCTTGATATAGACGTATGTTTTACCAGTACCTGTCTCCATCTCGATGTCGAGCGAACAAGCACCTAGTCCGTCGGGCTTACTCAGAAGTTTGCTCTGTGGAATATTGCTTTCGACCTGCATCTTTTTGATATTCTCCAAAAGCTGGCGGTCTTTGAGCTCTACGTCATTGTTGCGCCATCCCACATATTCCTCGTCATAAACGATGCGTCCGTTAGTTTTACCCAAGTCGCGACGGTACTGCGCATTTGTTTTCGATGGTTGCCCAGCGAAAACGCTCACCGTCTGCTCCACAGCATCCGTCTGGTATTGTTGTATCTTAAACTTAAATTTCATAATTTATAGTTTGGAGAGCCATTCATCAAAGGCTTTATTTTGTTCCAATTTCCTATTATCTTCATTAGTCGAAATTTTGGCGACAAAACATTCACTAAGGTTGCTGTCGAAAACTCCTGTGCTAATATCTGGGTCGTGAACAAGGAGAATAGGCATCCCTTTCATAAGCCCCATACCAACCTCGATTTCGTTCCAAGGAGTGGGGAGCCACTTACCATCCCATTTTTCTTCATTTTGAGTACTTGGGCGATAAGATGCTTTGTGTATATTGAGTTGCTTTAGTCCAAAGGCAATCATACCCACAGAACGCATAATGTCATGACGAACCCTGTTGAACTGTCCGAATCGTGGGTATGTGTCTGTCTTGTAATAAATCACCTCATATCCATAAGACTCCAGAGTCTTTTTATAGTCTTTGGTCATCAGTTCCTCTTCTTTTGACATAATGCCAGGCATTGAGAAGAAGATGGCTTTGTCTTTCGATTCGTGTTTGGCAGAGACTTCCCCTTCAACAGTGAAGATGCCATTCTCTAATGATTCGGCAATTGCAGAAGGTACATTAAGAGCATCTGTGAAGTCCGCTCCTTTCAGTGTACACTTCTTGAACGACACTCCTGTTAGGTCTGCACCTCTAAAATTAGCATTTGTAAAGTCACTGTTCTTTATTCTTGCACAGAACAAGATAGACCGATAGAAAATGATACCATGTCCTTTGATGCCTTCAAGGTTGGCATATGACAAATCCGCTAAGAACAAGTCGGTTTCATCCATGATGACTTGCTGATACTTGTTATCAAGCAGCACGTCCTGAAGATTCGTCTTTTGTAGGTCACATTTTGTCAGGTCAACTGCGTAAGCCAGTCCGTCTGCCAGAGTCTTCTGTAAAACGCTTGAAGGCAGAGTCTTTAATAAAGACGAAATGACATTTACGGTTTCTGTCTTCAAGTCTATTTGACCTCTTTTGCTTGTGTCCTTAAAGTAGCGACGAAGCAAGATTGCGGCTGATAGTTGTGCCGTCTTATTGTCTGATGTGAGTTGTGCCACCAGTGTATCAAAAGACTTCAAGAAGTCCTCTTTTGCTTTGGCTTTTCTGATGGAAAGGTCGTGAATGAAGTGAATCGCTCCATACACGACGGCACTAATAACGCCCAGAATAGCTATAAGCTGAAGGAAATTATTTAGTTCCATAATTGCCCCAATTAAATGATTCTACGGATTGTGTCTTTGCTGTAATGCTCAAAGATTTGCTCGAAGTTGTCAGCCACATTATCATTTGCGAGGCTGCTGTCGCGCATAATGAAGTAGTAAGGCTGCTGCTTGGCAATCTCTGTGATGGTTGTCTCGTTCACGCCTTCGTCGAAACATGCCAATAGATAACCGTCAGACACGTTCCAGACAGTCTTGTCTGCAATTTCTGTCTTCACAATCTTGGCAGACAGTTCAATGCCAAGTTCTATCATCGACTGGAAGAGCAAGTCTTCATCTGTGCGGTCAGGCTTGATGTTTTCTTCAAACAAATCTCTGTCATTAAAGTCTGCTGGAGTGTAATAGACATCCTGCATATTCGAAGAGTCAAGCTTCAGAACACGGAAACCTGTGTCATGGTCTTGGGTTGTCAATGGAGACTCCTCTTTAATCTTCTTTCTGGCACGGTGGATGCGTTCTTTGCCAATTTCACAGATATTCTTGTAACCAGCTTTATATGCTTCGCTCTTTTCATCGGTTGCCTCAGGCAACTGCACCATAATGAATTTGCGATTACCACCATCTTCAGAATTGAGTTGCATCACAGCATGAGCGGTTGTAGCGGAGCCGGAGAAGAAGTCGAGGATGATGGAATCATTAAGACAACACCTATCTATCAAATATGAAATAAGTTCAATAGGCTTAGAATAATTAAATGGAATGCTCATGTTTCGTAACAACTTCGCTGCTTGAGTACTTGAGTATTCTTCAATTATGCCCATTGGTCTTTGTGTGCGTTTAATTATATTTCCATCATTGTCACAATTCATATATTGTTTTGTATATACTGTCCAAATATTGTTGGAATCTTTTTTGATTTCAACAAACCCTATTGCAGAGTTTTTAATATATTTCTCTTTTGACCACCGCCAACAGGCTTTTTTCCCTCCATTATTGTCTGCTGGCTTAACCATAGTGCCATCAGGACATATTATTTCATAGTCAAGTGACTCGGAATATTGAATTGACCCCATGCCTAATTTCTGTAAATAATATGGACCGCGTATGGCAAAATGTTCGTCTTTACCTTTATATCTATCTTGATTTGAAATAGGAACGCCCTTAATATCAATGTTCTCAATCCTTTTAGCGAAACACAGAATGTGTTCATGCTTTATTCGAAATAATCTAGAGTCAGAACTACCGCCTCCTTCTTTATTTGCCCAAATAAGATCTGCAATAAAATTGTTTTCTCCGAAAACTTCATCACAAATATTCTTTAAATTCTTTTGCTCATTGTCATCAATCGAGATAAATATCACCCCATCCTCACTCAACAAGTCCTTTGCCACTTTCAGTCGAGGATAAATCATGTTGAGCCAATCGGTATGGAAGCGACCATTGTTTTCTGTGTTGGCTACAAGGCGGTTGCCTTCCTCGTCTGTCTGTCCGCTATTATGGATATACTCAGCAGATGACTGAGCGAAGTCATCATTATATACAAAGTCATTGCCCGTATTGTATGGTGGGTCAATGTAAATCATCTTAACCTTACCAAGATAGTTCTCACGCAAAAGTTTAAGCACCTGCAAGTTATCTCCCTCAATGTAGAGGTTTTGCGTATTATCAAAGTCCACACTCTCCTCACGACAAGGGCGCAATGTGTCTGTAGTAGGGGCATTTGCCAAACGAATGGCATTACGCTTGTCGGGCCAAGTGAACTGATAACGTTCCTCTTGTCCTTCAACTATATCTTTTGAAAGTTCCTGACGGAGTTGGTCAAAGTCAATAGCCACTTCTGGCTTGCCCTCAGCATTAAGCCTCTCCGTCAAGCAGTTGGGGAACAGCTCCCCAATCCGTTTGATATTTTCATCCACTATGTTAGTGGTCTGTATATTAAGCTTTTCCATATTATAGTTGTGTTTTTAATTTCACTATTTGTTGATGCAATTCGTATTTCTTTCGAGTTTGCTTCTCCGTGCGACATTGTCGCTCCAGAGATTCAATTTGGCGAAGCAGCTTTTCCCGTTGTTCACGATTGATGATTTGCTCTTCGATGCTCTCTTCAGATGTAGCATCAAGATTCCCAATAGCCGCAACGATGTTGTTCCAAACCTCATCAAGAGACAAGCCTTGCAGAGGGATGGTTGTTTCCTCTGTCGGCATCCATGCTGACTGTTGCAGTCGTGTGTGAAAGATGCAGAGTTGTGTTTCTTCCTCATATTGTAGAGCAAACACAATGCTCTGAGGTATCAGTTTATGAAGAAGAAGGATGTTCTTGACATCGTACTCTTTCTGTTTCAGTAGCACTTGGAGTACATAGAAGCCCTTAATCTCTTTACCTTCTGCCAACGCAGGAACCGATGCCTGAGAAATGCGAGCCACAAGCGACATTCGGCTGATGTCAGCATCAAAACGGTCACGCTCGGCAGTCTTTAGGTTGAATTTCTCAAAAACAGCCTTCTTGTAAAGCGGTTTATTGATGATGGTAGATGGTGGCAATCCGAACATAGGCATCATCTTATTACAAGGAAACAAATCAGTTCAAAGTCATCCAATCCAGTTATACGTTCCTCAAAGAGTTCACCAACGTAACCATCAAGGAAACTATCCATATCCGACTCTTCCTTTTTGGTGACAATCGACTCTATTGCCTTGCCAAGCAGTTCTGAGTATTTACCCATGCGCAAACCGTCACGTGTCTCACGGTTGAACTCGCGGCATAATGCTATGTCTGGCTTTGCCATAGGTTTGCAGAGCAAACGCATTTTGTCGAGCAAGTCTTTCGGATGCAGGTGGTCAACAAGCACACTGCCATCGTCACGGATATAAACCATGTAGAACGGATGCAATTGGTTCTTGTGGTCGATATTCACACCAGCGGTACGGTTCTTCAGTACGAAGACAGTGCCAGAAGGTGCTTGCTCGCCTCCCTTTACCACAGCATGAAGTCCAAAAGGAGTATGCTCCACATCATGGTTGCCGTTAATGTATTCAAGCAAATCCAAGCGAAACTCATTCAGTCCCAAGTCCATGATACTGACACCCGTATTCATTTCCTCTAAGTCCACCACATCCTCTTGCAGGCGCTCCAGTTGCTTGCGCCTGTATTCCAAGTCATCTTTTTCTTCGGGCGAAAGAGGGTTGTCGTCACCAGTGGCGGTCATGACAGTCACTTTCATGCGTGACTCTACACGTCCTTTCAGGTTGATGTACTCGTCGAGCGTCATATCAGGCCAGTAGTTCACCAACTGTATCTGTGCATTCTTTGAACCGATACGGTCTATACGTCCGAAACGCTGAATGATACGCACCGGATTCCAATGAATGTCGTAGTTGAGCAGATAGTCGCAATCCTGCAAGTTCTGTCCTTCGCTGATACAGTCGGTAGCTATCAGCACATCTATTTCCTCCTTCAAATGCGGATAGATAGCTTTACGCTCCTTTGAGATTGGCGAGAAAAGCGTCAAGACTTTGTTGAAATCCAGTTTCTCATTCAATTTGAGCGTGCTACGAGCTTCCACATCGCCAGTAACTAAAGCCACATTCAGATTCTCCTCTTTTTTGATTCTCTCTGCCAAACAGTCGTATAGATATTGTGCGGTGTCAGAGAATGCTGTGAAAACGATAACTTTCTTGTTGTTACCGTTGATTGGATGGGCAAACTTCTCTTTCAGGTCAGTGATGAGCTGCTGGAGTTTGCTGTCATGCTCAGGTGTGATACTCTGGAGCATCAGCAATAGCAGACGGATAATTTCGAGGTCTTCACCGATTTCCTTCTGCCATGATATATAGTCCATATCCTCCAGGAGGATACGGTTTTTCTTCTTGCCGATAGTGAAGTCCTGTTCATCTTCATCACCGTCAACGCTTTCGTAGTCATCCACGGAAACACGTTTCTCGCCATTCTGGAAACGCGCGATTGCATCAAGGGTATCCTGCATATAGTCACGGATGCGTATCAAGGTCAGACGGAAAGAGTTGACTGAGGATTCGAGACGTTTCAGCAACTGCATGTTCATCAGTCGCTGAATACCCTGTTCTCGCTCTTCAATACTCAGGCGATGTCCCATTGTGCTTTCCTCTTCTCTGTACTTCCAAAGCTTGCTTGAAAGGATAAAGGCGGATGGCGCATAGATAGCCAGATGCAACATCTGCAGCTGTTCGAAGATTTCGTTATAGTTGATGGCCGTATCAAGATCTGTCAGATGTGGGCTTCTTGATATTGGCTTCAGACGCTCTGGGAATGTGCCAATGTCGGCTGTGTCGTAATACTGCTGAATATGCTTCCTGCTTCGGGCAATAGTGACAGCATCAAGCAATTTGAAGAAATCAAAATCGAGCATCCTTAACAGACGTTCTGTTGTTCGTTCCTCTGGTGGAAGGTCTGCCCAGATGTTATATGCCCCTTGTGCCTGACGGAAAATGTCATCAATTCCCCTGTTAGTCGGCAGTAACTTGTCAAAGGCCTCGGATTCGCCCTCGTATGCCAGTTGTAGTTGGTTCTTCAGGTCGTTGAAACGATTGTTTACAGGTGTAGCCGACAACATCAGGACTTTGGTCTTCACACCAGAACGGATGGCCTTGTTCATCAGTTTGAGATAACGGTTCTCCCTTGGGTTCTCGCCGTTCTCATCAGTTGACACCTTGCCTCCATTGCGGAAATTGTGGCTTTCGTCTATGACCACGAGGTCGAAGTTTCCCCAGTTTATACGCTCCAAATCAAGGTCGTTGCTCTTACCGCTTTCACGTGAGAGGTCGGTGTGATAAAGTATATCGTAATTGAATCGGTCACGGGCAAGAGGATTGTTCACATAGTTCTGACGATATGTGTTCCAGTTCTCAAAGAGTTTCTTTGGGCATAGCACCAGTACCGTGCGGTTACGACTCTCAAAATATTTGATAACGCTCAGTGCCGTGAAGGTCTTTCCCAAACCTACACTATCAGCAAGTATGCAACCGTTGTATTTTTCCAGTTTATTGATGATGGCAAGAGCTGCATCACGTTGGAAATTGTATAACTTATTCCAAATGGCTGAGTTCTTGAAGCCCGTTGCTTCCTTTGGGAGTTCGTCTTCGCTGATGTCCTCCAAAAACTCGTTGAAGATGTTGTAGAGAGCTACAAAATACAGAAATTCAGGGGCATTCTCCTTATATGCGTTACTGATGTTGTCGATTACCTCCTCTGTTACGACTTGTAAACGGCTTGTGTCATTCCAGATTTGGTTGAACAAGTCGATGTATGCCCTGGATAACGGAGCTTCTGCCTTCTGAATCATTGTATAGGCATTGTTGCCTTTTTCGCAACCGAGGTCAACTGTGGTAAAGCCATTTATTGGTGAGTAACTTGTTTCATCAAGGTTGATGAACCCCATCATCTGCTCATTGGTCTTGTTTGACTTGAAACAAGCCTTTTCTCTTATCCAATCAGCACATTCGCGGGCGATAGCCTTCTGCGTAAGTTCGTTGCGAAGCTTTACTTCAAATTCTGAACCATAAATGGTACGTTCACGATTCAAACGAGGAATATAGAACTCACGCTGTTGCTTAGGAGTCTTATCGGTTGTGAACGTTGGCGAAGTGAAGATGAAGCGCAGTTCCTTAATGTCCTTCAAAGCCTCCTTCAGTTCCTGAAAGGCAAAAATGGAGAAACAGGAGGCCGCTATGGACAATCGACTTCCAACTTTCATCTGCACCACGATGTCGTCTCGCAGTGTTTTGCTTATGTTATTAATCAGCTCCATCTAAACAACAGAAACTCCCAACGCAGTGTCTCGATAGGCGACCAAGCCTTTTTTTACACTACGAGGGAGTTCCATTATTATTTGTTTGCCTTTTACGAAACGGTCTTTTTATCGAGGATATCCATTCATCTCTTCCTAAGAGACGTAGGGAATCAAAAAATCATTGATAATTCTCGTTTTACG
>CALZEQ010000038.1 GCA_945641355.1 uncultured Mediterranea sp.
GAACAAAAAAGTCCTGAAGAAAACTTCAGGACCTCCGTGCGGTGCGTACGGGACTCGAACCCGTGACCCCATGCGTGACAGGCATGTATTCTAACCAACTGAACTAACGCACCAAAATATCAATGTTTATCGGCATCTCTCTCGATTGCGGTTGCAAAGGTAGACATTAATTTGGAATCTGCAATAGCTTCGGAACACTTTTTTTACGGTTTTTTCCGTCAGAAACCCTTATAGTCTCATTGTGAGCCGGTTGGCAGACCCGGAAAAAGTGAGTGCGTACACGGAGTACAGCCCCCCGAAAACAGAGGAGAAAGGCCGTCCTATATAATAATGATGGGGCGGGTAGAAACTTCTTGCTCGAAAAGTTCGCATTTTAGCTATAAATCGTTATTTTTGCGCCTTCAAAACAAAAATGCTGTAAGAAAATTATAATTTTGAACGATAAAACAAGAAAATAGAATGATGAAAACGGCTAAACTGTTGCTCCACTGCCCCGACAAACCGGGCATACTGGCGGAAGTGACGGACTTTATTACGGTGAACAAGGGGAACATTATCTACCTGGACCAGTACGTAGACCATGTGGAGAACATCTTCTTCATGCGCATCGAGTGGGAACTGCAGGATTTCCTGATTCCGCAGGAGAAGATTGACGACTACTTCGCCACACTCTATGCACAGAAGTACGACATGAGCTTCCGCCTCTACTTCTCGGACAAGAAACCGAGGATGGCCATCTTCGTCTCCAAAATGTCGCACTGCCTGTTCGACCTGCTGGCACGCTACACAGCCGGCGAATGGAACGTGGAGATTCCGCTCATCATCAGCAACCACCCCGACCTGCAGCACGTGGCCCAGCGGTTCGGCATCCCCTTCTACCTCTTCCCCATCACCAAGGAGACAAAGGAGGAGCAGGAACGGCTGGAGATGGAGCTGCTGGCCAAGCACCACGTGAACTTCATCGTGCTGGCACGCTACATGCAGGTGATTTCCGAACGGATGATCAATGCCTACCCCAACCGCATCATCAACATACACCACTCCTTCCTGCCCGCATTCGTAGGAGCCAAGCCCTATCACGCAGCCTTCGAGCGCGGCGTGAAGATTATCGGTGCAACCAGCCACTACGTGACCACCGAACTGGATGCAGGCCCCATCATCGAACAGGATGTGGTGCGCATCACGCACAAGGACACGGTGCAGGACCTGGTGAACAAGGGCAAGGACCTGGAGAAAATCGTCCTGTCGCGTGCCGTGCAGAAGCACATCGAACGCAAGGTGCTGGCCTACAAGAACAAGACCGTGATTTTCAGTTGACGAGCTACAAGCTACGAGTTACGAGGGATGATGATATAGTTTTTTATCTTAATATCTATATAGATGAATATTGCAATCCTGAAATACAATGCCGGCAATATAAGGTCGGTGGATTATGCCCTGCGCCGGCTGGGTGTGGAGGCGGAAATCACTGCGGACCCCGAGCGGCTGCGCAGTGCGGACAAGGTGATATTTCCCGGTGTGGGCGAGGCTGCCACCACCATGGAGTTCCTGCAACGCAACGGCATGGACCGCCTCATCAAAGGGCTGCGCCAGCCCCTGCTGGGCATCTGCCTGGGCATGCAGCTGATGTGCCGCCACTCGGAAGAGGGCAATGTAGACTGCTTGGGCATCTTTGACGCAGAGGTGAAGCGATTCGTCCCCGACGACCGGCAGCAGAAGGTGCCGCACATGGGATGGAACACCATCGGCCAGACACGCAGCCCGCTGTTCGCCGGATTCGGCAAGGAGGAGTTCGTCTACTTCGTCCACAGCTTCTACGTGCCCGTCAACGAGCATACAGCCGCCGTCACAGACTACATCCACCCCTTCAGCGCAGCACTCCACAAGGACAACTTCTACGCCACCCAGTTCCATCCGGAGAAGAGCGGCAGCGTGGGCGAACGCATCCTGAAGAACTTTCTGGAGCTGTGACAAGACAGAGGATAAACGAGAGAACAAATTTGACAGAACAACAGAGAGGAGGACAACGGATATATGATAGAACTGATTCCCGCCATCGACATCATCGACGGCAAGTGCGTGCGCCTGTCGCAAGGCGACTACGAGAGCAAGAAAGTGTACAACGAGAACCCCCTGGAGGTGGCCCGCCAGCTGGAGGCACACGGCATACGCCGGCTGCACGTGGTAGACCTGGACGGAGCGGCCTCGCACCACGTGGTAAACTACCGCACACTGGAGCAGATAGCCTCGCACACGCAGCTGGTCATAGACTTCGGCGGCGGGGTGAAGAGCGACGAAGACCTGAAGATAGCCTTCGAAAGCGGCGCACAGATGGTGACAGGAGGCAGCGTCGCCGTGACAGACCCTGCCCGCTTCGGCAGCTGGATTGACCGCTACGGCCCGGAACGCATCATCCTGGGGGCCGACGTCAAGGAAGGCACGATAGCCGTACACGGCTGGAAGGAAGAGAGTGCCTGCCAGCTCTTCCCCTTCCTGGAGAGATACCGGGAGAGGGGCATCCGCAAGGTCATCTGCACGGACATAGGCTGCGACGGCATGTTGCAGGGACCCTCCATACAGCTGTACGAGGAGATACGTCGCCAGCAGCCCCAGCTCTACCTGATAGCCAGCGGCGGCGTCAGCTGCGCCCAGGACATCCGCCGGCTGGAGCAGTCGGGCGTGCCGGCCGTCATCTTCGGCAAAGCACTGTACGAGGGACACATCACCCTCAAGCAGCTGGAAGAGATGGCCGCAAGTTAAAAAACGACCGCGGAAACAAGAATCCCCTTTCTGACAAAAAAAGAGAGACCGATATGTTAGCAAAACGAATCATCCCCTGTCTGGACATCAAGGACGGACAGACTGTAAAAGGTACCAACTTCGTGAACCTGCGGCAGGCAGGCGACCCCGTGGAACTGGCCCGGGCTTACAGCCGGCTGGGGGCCGACGAACTGGTGTTCCTGGACATCACCGCCAGCTTCGAGGGACGGAAGACCTTCACCGAACTGGTGAAACGCATTGCCGCCAACATCAGCATCCCCTTCACCGTAGGAGGGGGCATACACGAACTGAGCGATGTGGCACGGCTGCTGGAGGCAGGAGCCGACAAGATTTCCATCAACTCGGCCGCCATCCGCCGGCCGCAGCTGATTGACGAGATAGCCGCCCACTTCGGGTCGCAAGTGTGCGTGCTGGCCGTAGACGCCCGCTACACACCGGCAGACGGCAACTGGAAATGCTACCTCAACGGCGGACGGGTGGAGACGCAACGCCACCTCTTCAGCTGGACGCACGAGGCACAGGAACGGGGAGCCGGCGAGGTGCTGTTCACCAGCATGAACCACGACGGTGTGAAGAACGGATACGCCAACGAGGCACTGGCCACCCTGGCCGACAACCTCTCCATCCCCATCATCGCATCAGGCGGTGCCGGATGCAAAGAGCACTTCCGCGACGTCTTCACCAAGGGAAAAGCAGATGCTGCACTGGCCGCCAGCGTTTTTCACTTCGGAGAAATTAGTATTCCCGAATTAAAATCGTATCTTTGCGACCAAGGAATCGCCATCCGGCTGTAAAGGGGCGAAAGAAGCCCCTCCGCCACCGGACAGGGAGACCTTTGAAAAGAGTAAAAACAAGATTTTGGAAAACAATAAAACAAAGATAACAATGACACTGGATTTTGAGAAAACGAACGGGCTCGTCCCCGCCATCATACAGGATGCCGACACGGCCAAAGTGCTGATGCTGGGCTACATGAACGAGGAGGCCTACCGGAAGACGCTGGAAACCGGCCGAGTAACCTTCTACAGCCGCAGCCGCCACTGCCTCTGGACCAAGGGGGAGACCAGCGGACACTTTCTGGAAGTGGTCTCCATGAAGGAAGATTGCGACCAGGACACCTTGCTGATACAGGTGCATCCCGCAGGGCCGGTGTGCCACACGGGCACAGACACCTGCTGGGGAGAAAAGAACGAACAGCCGGTGATGTTCCTGAAGCAGTTGCAGGACTTCATCGACCGGCGTCACCGGGAGATGCCCGAAGGCTCGTACACCACCTCCCTCTTCCGGTCGGGCATGAACAAGATGGCACAGAAGGTGGGCGAAGAGGCCGTAGAGACCATCATCGAGGCTACCGGAGGGACAGACGACAGGCTGATTTACGAAGGGGCCGACCTGCTCTATCACCTCATCGTGCTGCTCACAGCCAAAGGATACCGCATTGAGGACCTGGCACGCGAGCTGCAGGAACGGCACAGCGACACCTGGAAGAAACATTAACCATACGAAGGAGGAAACGGCAAGATGGACGGAGCACTGATACAATACACGGGCGTGGATATCTGCCAGCAGGAAGTGTGCGTGCTGGAAGGGGTGAACCTGGAGCTGCAGGGCGGAGAGTTTGTGTACCTCATCGGCAAGGTGGGTACAGGAAAGACCTCCCTGCTGAAGACCCTCTACGGCGAACTGGACATAGCCGCCGGCGAAGCCCAGGTGCTGGGCTACGACCTGCAACGTATCAGGCAGAAGCACATCCCCGCCTTGCGACGGAGGCTGGGAATCGTCTTCCAGGACTTCCAGCTGCTGACCGACCGCAGCGTATATGCCAACCTGGAATTCGTACTGAAAGCCACCGGATGGACCAACCGGACAGAGATAGCCGAACGGATTGAAGAGGTACTGCGGCTGGTGGGGATGGAGAACAAGGGCTACAAACTGCCCAACGAGCTGTCGGGCGGCGAACAGCAGCGCATCGTCATCGCACGGGCCGTGCTCAACTCGCCGGACATCATTCTGGCCGACGAGCCTACCGGCAACCTCGACGTAGAGACCGGACGGAGCATCACCTGCCTGCTGCACGACATCAGCCGCAGCGGCGCACTGGTGGTGATGACCACGCACAACCTGCAGCTGATTAACGAATTCCCCGGCAGGGTGTTCCGCTGTGAAGAGCACCGGCTGAAGGAGGAGACGGAGGCCTGGCTGCCGGCGGAAGAAAAGTGAAAACAGAAAATAAATCAATAACAATAACTTAAAAACAGGGACAAAGATGAAAGTATTAAAGTTTGGAGGAACTTCCGTAGGTTCGGCAGGACGGATGAAGGAGGTAGCCAAATTGATTACCGAGGGCGAACGCAAGATTGTAGTGCTGTCAGCCATGTCGGGGACAACCAATACACTGGTTGAAATTTCGGACTATCTGTACAAGAAGAATCCGGAAGGTGCCAACGAAATTATCAACAAGCTGGAGAGTAAATACCGCCGCCACATCGACGAGCTGTTTGCCACGCCGGAGTATAAGACGAAAGGACTGGAACTCATCAAGTCGCACTTCAACCTGATACGCTCGTTTACAAAGGACCTCTTCACACTGTTCGAGGAGAAGGTGGTGCTGGCGCAAGGCGAACTGATATCAACCGGCATGATGAACTACTACCTGCAGGAGTGCGGCGTGAAGTCGGTACTGCTTCCCGCCCTGGAGTTCATGCGCACAGACAAGAACGCCGAGCCCGACCCCGCCTACATCAAGGAGAAACTGCAGATGCAACTGGAGTTGAATCCGGACGCCGACATCTACATCACACAGGGTTACATCTGCCGCAACGCCTACGGCGAGATTGACAACCTGCAGCGGGGCGGCAGCGACTACACAGCCTCGCTGATAGGTGCCGCCGTCCAGGCAGAAGAGATACAGATATGGACCGACATTGACGGGATGCACAACAACGACCCGCGCATCGTGGACAAGACTTCGCCCGTGCGCCACCTGCACTTTGAGGAGGCTGCCGAGCTGGCCTACTTCGGGGCAAAGATTCTGCACCCCACCTGCGTACAGCCGGCCAAGTACAACAACATCCCCGTACGCCTGCTCAACACCATGGACCCTAAAGCGCCGGGCACACTGATATCCAACGATACAGAGAAGGGTAAAATCAAGGCGGTAGCAGCCAAGGACAACATCACGGCCATCAAGATCAAGTCCAGCCGGATGCTGCTGGCCTATGGCTTCCTGCGCAAGGTGTTCGAAATCTTCGAGAGCTACCAGACCTCCATCGACATGATCTGTACGTCGGAGGTGGGTGTCTCTGTCTCCATCGACAACACCAAACACCTGAACGAAATCCTGGACGACCTGAAGAAGTACGGCACTGTGACGGTGGACAAGGACATGTGCATCATCTGCGTAGTGGGCGACCTGGAGTGGGAGAATGTAGGTTTCGAGGCAAAGGCGCTGGACGCTATGCGCGACATACCGGTACGCATGATTTCCTTCGGCGGCAGCAACTACAACATTTCCTTCCTCATCCGCGAATGCGACAAGAAGGAGGCACTGCAGTCGCTGAGCAACGCGCTGTTCCAATAATATTATAATGTAGGGGGTGGTCTTGTGTGTCCACCCCTATAGCTATTGACTTAAACTTAAAACAACCGCAAAAGAAATACTCACTAAAACAAAACCAGAAAAGAGAATATTGATTATGAGAGACCCCATTTTTCCGGTCGAGAAGTTCCGGACACTGCGTACACCATTTTACTATTATGACTGCCAAACGCTGAACGAGACACTGACCTGCATCCGACAGGAAGCAGCCAAGCACGCAAACTTCGTGGTACACTATGCCGTGAAGGCCAACGCCCATCCACGTATACTGAACCTTATCTGTCAAAGCGGACTGGGAGCCGACTGTGTAAGCGGGGGCGAGATACGTGCCGCACTCCAGGCAGGATTTCCGGCAGAGAAGATTGTCTTTGCCGGTGTGGGCAAGGCCGATTGGGAGATAGAGCTGGGACTGGAAGCCGGCATCTTCTGCTTCAACGTAGAGTCTGTGCCCGAACTGGAAGTCATCAACCAACTGGCAGCCGACAAAGGCAAAGTGGCACGGGTGGCCTTCCGCATCAATCCGGATGTAGGCGCACATACCCATGCACACATCACCACCGGACTGGCAGAAAACAAGTTCGGCATCAGCATGAGAGACATGGACTACGTCATCGATCTGGCACAAGGAATGGAGCATGTACAATTTATCGGACTGCACTTCCACATCGGTTCGCAGATTCTGGAGATGGACGACTTCATCGCACTCAGCAACCGCATCAACGAGCTGCAGGACAAGCTGGAAGCACGCGGCATCCAGATAGACCACATCAACGTGGGAGGCGGCCTGGGCATAGACTACCAGAAGCCTACGGAGCATCCCATACCCGACTTTGCCACCTTCTTTAATACGTACGCCTCGCATCTGCAGTTGCGTGCCGGACAGACGCTCCACTTCGAGCTGGGACGCTCGGTAGTGGCCCAATGCGGCTCGCTGATAGCCAAAGTGCTCTACGTGAAGCAAGGCACCGACAAGCAATTTGCCATTCTGGATGCAGGCATGACGGACCTCATTCGTCCCGCACTCTATCAGGCCTACCACCAGACGGACAACATCACCTCCGAAGGCGAGGTGCGCAAATATGATGTGGTTGGCCCCATCTGCGAATCGTCGGACGTGTTCGGCAAGGATATTCCCCTGAACGAAGTGAAGCGCGGTGACCTGCTGGCACTCCGTTCGGCCGGAGCCTATGGCGAAATCATGGCCTCGGGCTACAACTGCCGCGAGCTGCCGAAAGGCTATCTCTCTGACGAACTGTAAGAAACGCACCTTCCCCGGAGCGTCCCGCCTACGGGGAAGGGAGAAGCCGACCCTCTGATTTTTGACAACTTCAACAAAAGGATATGGAACTACTGGTTTACAAAGCATCTGCCGGTTCAGGAAAAACCTTCACGCTGGCCGTAGAGTACATCCGGCATCTGATAGAGAATCCGCGTGCCTACCGCCAGATACTGGCCGTAACCTTCACAAACAAGGCCACAGCCGAGATGAAAGAGCGCATACTGACACAGCTCTACGGCATCTGGCAGGGTGACCCTGCATCGGAGGCCTACCTGAAGCGGGTGAGCGACAGCCTGCCGTTGCCGGCAGAGGAGCTGAGGCAACGTGCCGGTACGGCCTTGCTCTACATGCTGCATGACTACAGCCGCTTCAGGGTAGAAACCATTGACTCGTTCTTTCAGAGCGTGATGCGCAACCTGGCACGCGAACTGGAGTTGGTCCCCAACCTGAACATCGAGCTGGACAACACACAGGTATTGAGTGATGCCGTAGACAGTATGATAGAGAATCTGACGGCAACATCACCCGTCTTGGCCTTGCTGCTCGACTACATACAGGAACGCATCGCAAGCGACAAGCGGTGGAACGTGGCCAACGAGGTGAAGGAATTCGGACGCAACATCTTTGACGAAGGCTATATGGAACGCGGAGAAGACCTGCGTACCATATTGCGGCGGCCAGAAATTGTCAAACTATACCGCGACGTGCTGCGACAGGCTGAGATGGAAGCACTGGAACAGATGAGAGGCTTTTACGACCAGTTTGAAGGAGAGCTGGAGATGCACGGCCTGACGGCCGACGACCTCAGCGGCAAGAGCACGAGGGGCATAGGCAGCTACTTCCGGAAGCTGCGCGACGGAAAACTGACAGACAAGGACGTGATGAACGCAACCCTGCAGAAACACCTGGAGAGTGCAGAGAACTGGGCTGCCAAAACCCATCCGCAACGGAATGACATCATCCGTCTGGCACAGACGTCACTGCTTCCCCTACTTCAGGAGGCGGAGAAGATGCGCCCCTCACGCTGCATCAGAGTGGCTAGCAGCCGCCTCTCTTCCCAGCACCTCAACAAGCTGCAACTGCTGAACAACATTGACCAAGAGGTACGTATCCTCAACAGAGAGCACAACCGCTTTCTGTTGTCAGACACCAACGACCTGCTGCACCGTCTGATGCGCGAGGGGGACTCCTCGTTCGTCTTCGAGAAGATAGGGACCAACATCCGCAACGTGATGATTGACGAGTTCCAGGACACCAGCCGCATGCAATGGGACAACTTCCGCCTGCTGCTGGCCGAAGGCCTCTCGCAAGGAGCCGACAGCCTGATAGTAGGTGACGTGAAGCAGTCCATCTACCGCTGGCGCAACGGTGACTGGAGCATCCTGAACAACCTGGGCCTTCAGCAGAACGGAGCTTATCCCATACGGGTAGAGACCCTAAAGACCAACCGACGCAGCGAGGCCAACATCATCCACTTCAACAACGCCCTGTTTCCTGCCATGGTGAAGCAGCTGAATGCCCGCCATCTGGACGAGCTGGACGAAGAGTGTGTCCCCCTGAAACAAGCCTACGCAGATGTGGCACAAGACTCGCCGAAGGCTGAACGAAACGGCTACGTGCAGGTTGAGTTCCTGCAGGACGAAGAGGAGTGCAGCTATGCAGAGTGTACCCTGCAGGCGTTGGGAGAGACGGTGAAGGAGTTGCTTGCCCAAGGAGTGCGCTCCAACGACATAGCCATCCTGGTGCGGAAGAACAAGAACATCCCGCCCATAGCCGACTATTTCGAGAAACAGCTTCACCTTTCCATCGTGTCTGACGAGGCTTTCCGGCTGGATGCTTCGCCGGCCATCTTACTGTTGATAGATGCCTTGCGGATGTTGGCCAACCCCGACGACTGCATTGCACGGGTCTCCCTGACAACCAACTATCGCCTGCGCAGGCTCTACCGGGAGAACCCCGACGACTGTCTGGAAACGGCTGCTGAATGGCACTCCCTCTTCACCGGCACTCCAGAAGCAATGCTCCCCGCCGATTTTGTCAGCCGGCAGGAAGAACTGAGTCTGATGCCGCTATACGACCTGTTGGAGGAGCTGGTACGCCTTTTCAAGCTGGGCGAAATGGCGCAGCAAGAGGCCTACCTCTTTGCCTTCTTTGATGCCGTTGCGGAATATCTGAAGAGCAATTCATCCGACTATAACCTGTTCCTCCGCTATTGGGAGGAGACGCTGGCGCAGAAGACCATCCCTTGCGGTGAAGTGGAGGGCATACGCATCCTCTCCATACACAAGTCGAAAGGGCTGGAATTCCATACCGTGCTGCTTCCCTTCTGCGACTGGAAGCTGGAAAACGAGACCAACAACCAGCTGGTGTGGTGCACCACTCAGGCAGCCCCCTACAGTTCGCTGCCCCTTATACCCGTCACCTACTCTGCTGCCATGGCCAGTTCCGTCTTCCGCCCGGACTACCTGCACGAGCGACTGCAGCTGTGGGTAGACAACCTGAACCTGCTCTACGTGGCGCTGACACGCGCCGGCAAGAACCTGTTCATCTGGAGCAAGCGGGAGCAGCGCAATACCGTAGCCGAACTGTTGTCCGTTGCCCTGCCCCAAGTAGCGGCACAAGGAGAAGGTAGCTGGGATGAAGAAGCGGCACGCTTTGAAAGCGGCACACTTCTGCCATCGGAACAGCCTATCTCCCCGGTAGAGAGTGCCCTCACCGCCAACCGTCTGTCACAAAAGCCCACCAGCCGTCCCGTACGGATGGAGAGCCTGATGCCCGATATTGAATTCCGACAGTCCAACCGTTCGGCCGACTTCATTGCCGGCATAGACGAGAGCGAATCCGCACAACGATTCATCGACCGCGGACGCATCCTGCACAACCTGTTTGCTGCCATACGTACCGAAGCCGATGTGGACGATGCCATCACCCGGCTGCTGTTCGAGGGTATCATCGACGCAGACAGCGAAGCCGACGTACGCTCGCTGGTACAGAAGGCACTGGCACAGCCACAGGTGAAAGAGTGGTATTCGGGCAGCTGGAGATTGTTCAACGAGTGTGACATCATCTGGCAGGAGAACGGCATACTACAGGTGCGCAGACCCGACCGCGTCATGATGCGCGACCATGAGATTGTGGTCGTCGACTTCAAGTTCGGCAAGCCCAACAAGCGATATGCCTCGCAAGTACAAGGGTATATGCAACTGCTGGCCCGCATGGGATATGCCCCCTCATCCATCAAAGGATACCTGTGGTATGTGACAGAGGGCCTCATTACACCCGTAGAATCTTCCTCCAAACAGCTAATATAATATCTGGAAATATATGAGAACATTCCTTCAGATGGTCGCCCACGACCTCTATACCAAAATCGGAAGTGACCTGTCACGCACAGCCATCGTCTTCCCCAACAAGCGGGCAGGGCTCTTCTTCAACGAGTTTCTGGCTGCCGAAAGCACCGCTCCACTCTGGTCGCCGGCATACGTCAGCATCAGCGAACTGCTGGGCCAACTCTCTCCGTGGAAGAAGGGTGATTCCATCCGACTGGTGTGCGAACTCTATCAGATATTCCGTGAAGAGACGGGAAGCGAGGAAAAGCTGGACGACTTCTACTTCTGGGGCGAACTGCTCATCAGCGACTTCGACGATGCCGACAAGAATCTGGTAGATACGAGCCGCCTCTTCAGCAACCTGCAGGAACTGAAGAGCATCATGGAAGGGTACGACTTTCTAGACAAAGAACAGGAGGAGGCTATCCGCCAGTTCTTCCACAACTTCTCCATCGAGAAGCGGACAGAACTGAAGGCGAAGTTCATCTCCCTGTGGGACAGGCTGGGAACTATCTACCGGCGCTATCACGAACGCCTGGCCAAACTGGGTATTGCCTACGAGGGAATGATGTACCGGGAAGTCATCGAACGGCTTGATACTTCCCTCCTGCCCTACGACCGCTACGTGTTCGTGGGATTCAATGTACTGAATCAGGTGGAGACCCGCTTCTTCCTGAAGCTGAAAGAGGCCGGCAAGGCTCTTTTCTATTGGGACTACGACCTCTTCTATACCCGGATGCCTCGCGAACAGCAGCTACCCTATATCCATGAAGCCGGCGAATTCATCCTACGCAACCTGAAGCTGTTTCCCAACGAGCTGCCCGAAGAGCTGTTTGATGAGCTACGCCGACCCAAACAGATCCGTTACCTCTCATCGCCTACAGAGAATGCACAGGCCCGCTACATGTCGGCCTGGCTACGCGAGGCATACCAGACCAACCGCCCCACGGACGGTACGCCGATGCGTGAGCAAGAGACGGCCGTGGTGCTCTGCAACGAATCGCTGTTGTTGCCCGTCCTGAATTCGATACCGGAATATGTGGACAACGTGAACATCACCATGGGCTTCCCTCTGTCGCAGACACCGGTATGCAGCTATATAGCCGCATTGACAGAGATGCAGATGAACGGCTATCATGCCGATACGGGACGCTACGACTATGCCGCCGTGCAAGCCGTACTGAGACACCCCTATACCCGTCGTCTCTCTGAGAACGCCCAGGCACTGGAAAGACAACTGACACGCGACAACCGTTTCTATCCCCTGCCCTCGGAACTGAAACGGGATGCCGTACTGGAACTGCTCTTCACCCCCCAGACGGGGAATCTCTCCCTCTGCCGTTGGCTGAACAGCGTGTTGCGCGAAGTATCTACCCTCTATCGGCCGCATACCGAGGCGGAGGCTGCCGCAACCGCCTCGCAACAGACCAAGGAAGGCATCTTCGGGCAGCTTTACCGTGAATCCATCTTCAAGGCCTATACCTTGGTAACACGGCTGGGCAGCCTGATAGAAAGCGGCGAGCTGGCCGATATCCAAGGCAGCACCTTCCGACGTCTGCTGGATAGGCTGCTCACTGCAGCCAGCATCCCCTTCCATGGCGAACCTGCCATCGGTATGCAGATAATGGGTGTGCTGGAGACCCGAAACCTGGACTTCCGCCACCTGCTGGTACTGTCACTGAACGAAGGAAAGCTACCCAAGAGCGAAGGCGACTCCTCCTTCATTCCCTACAACCTGCGCAAAGCATTCGGCATGACCACCATAGACCACAAGAATGCGGTCTATGCCTACTACTTCTACCGCATGATACAACGGGCAGAACACATCACCCTGGCTTACAATACAGCCTCCGACGGCATGAACCGAGGGGAGATGTCGCGCTTCATGCTGCAGCTACTGACCGAATGGCCTCATTCCATCCAACGAGAATCCTTGGAGGCCGGACAGTCTCCTACACCCGTCAGAGATATCTGCATCGAAAAAAGTGCGGAAATCATGCGTCTGTTGTACAACCGTTTTGATACCCGCCGGAATCCGGATGCCGTACTCTCTCCCTCGGCACTGAACGGCTACCTGGATTGTCCGCTCCTCTTCTATTACCGCTACGTCGCCCAACTGAAAGCACCGGAAGAGGTGAGTGCAGAGATTGACTCGGCCCTGTTCGGTACGCTCTTCCACCGGTGCGCCGAATGGATTTATACAGACCTGACAGCTAACG
This sequence comes from uncultured Mediterranea sp., assembly GCA_945641355.1. Classification (GTDB taxonomy): domain Bacteria; phylum Bacteroidota; class Bacteroidia; order Bacteroidales; family Bacteroidaceae; genus Bacteroides. The sequence goes on from CALZEQ010000038.1 coordinate 13,207, forward strand.
GGAAAATGGTTGGCAAAGAGGATTTGGAACGGATGCTGAAGGAGGAACACCGGTTGCAGGATTATGTGGACAAGGCCTTCAAAGAGCTCTTCTTTCATGTACCCCTTGACCAACAGCCCGAATACAACGGTACCCAACTGATCCATTCGAAAGTCATTCTATCGTATATCAAACAGCTGTTGCGCAACGACCTCCGGTATGCTCCTTTCGCCTTGGAGGGGATGGAAAAGAGGGTGGCTGAATACCTGCCTCTGGAGTTGCCCCAAGGGGAACTGCTGCTCAAACTGGGAGGTACCATCGACCGGCTGGACAGCAAAGGTGATACGTTGCGTATCGTAGACTACAAGACGGGAGGCGTACCCCATACGCCGGAAAACATCGAACAACTCTTTACGCCGTCGGACAACCGGGCAGGCTACATCCTCCAGACCTTCCTGTATGCAGCCATCCTTTGCCGGAAGCAGCCACTCAAGGTAACCCCTTCACTGCTCTACATCCATCGGGCTGCCTCCGAAGATTACTCGCCTGTCATCGAGATAGGCAGCCGCTCCAACAAGACAACCGTCTGCGACTTTGCCGTATGGGAACGGGAATTCAGGGAACGGCTGCAACAGCTGCTGATGGAGATATTCACACAAGAGAAACCGTTTACACAGACTACAGAACGGAGACGGTGCGAATATTGCGACTTTCGCAGTTTGTGCGGGAGATGAATCACAATAAGGGCGGCCACACAGGACCGCCCTTATTGCTATATGCTATTTCAAATCCGCGTTTATCTCATTTCTTCAACGGAATGGAGAAATAGAAGGTGGAACCTACCCCCTCTTGTGACTCAAACCACAGACGGCCACCGTTCTTCACGGCAAAGTCCTGACACAGCAGCAGGCCCAGCCCCGAACCCTCTTCGTTTTTGGTACCAAACGTACTGAAGTGGGTGCCTGTATGCAGCAACTTCTTCTTGCCCTCTTCGGAGATGCCACATCCGTGATCCTGCACGCTGATGACGGCCATATCATCCTCCTTCACTACCTTCAGCACAATTTCGGTATGCTCGTTGCTGAACTTGATGGCATTGCTCAACAGGTTGCGGATGACGGTCTTTATCATGTCAATGTCTCCTCTGACCTGAATGTGGTCGGGCTCGTTGCTGATGATGGTGATATTCTTCAGGCTGGCCACACTCTTCTCCACATCAATCACGCTATCCAGCACCTCTACCAAGTCAATATCCTGATAGACCACGTTCATCTTGCCCGTCTGGCTCTTGGTCCACTTCAGCAGATTGTCCAGCAGGGCGAACACATTTTCCGTAGTCTGATTGGCCATGGTCAGCAGCTCATACATTTCTGCCCCGATACGTTCTTCAGGCATATTGAGCAGCAACATGTTCAGTACCATCTTGATAGAGCCCAACGGAGAACGCAAGTCATGGGCAATCACCGAATAGAGCTTGTCTCGTCCCGAGATGGTCCGTTCCAGCTCTTCCGTCTTGCTGCGGATGATGCGTCCGGCAGCCACCAACGATATCTGATGATGCACGCGCGTAATCAGTTCCTCCTTGTTGAAGGGTTTCGAGATGAAGTCATTGGCTCCCGCCTTGAAGCCCTTCACGATATCCGCCGTACTGTTCAGTGCCGTCAGGAAGATAATAGGGATTGCAGCCGTCTCGGGGTTCTGCTTCAACTGCTCCGCCACCTCAAATCCGCTCAAATCCGGCATCATCACATCCAGCAGTATCAAGTCCGGATTCTCCTTCTTGACCTGTTCGAGTGCCTGTCGGCCATTGTTGGCAGAGGCGGTCTTGAACTTCTCGTTGGTTAACAGCACCTTCAGCAACAGCACATTGGACATCACGTCGTCCACGATTAAGATTTTGTATTCAGAAGGGTTAATTTGCATATCTATATATAATGTATAAGATTCATTCCATTTGTCTCTCTTTTTGGCACTGTCGCCTTTCAGAAGCGGCAATCCCTAAAATACTCTATGATGCGTACCAGTCCTTCGTCCAGCTTCACCACCGGTTGCCACCCCAACCGTTCTTTGGCCAATGAGATGTCCGGCTGACGCCGCTGTGGATCGTCCATAGGCAAGGGCTTATAGACGATGCGCGATGTCGAGCCGGTCAGTTGGATGACCTTTTCGGCCAGCTCGCAGATGGTGAACTCGCCCGGATTGCCCAGATTGACCGGTCCTATGAAGTCGTCTTCTGAGTCCATCATACGCATCATCCCCTCAATCAGGTCGTCCACATATTGAAAACTGCGTGTCTGGTTGCCGCTGCCATAGATTGTGATATCCTTTCCTTGGAGGGCCTGCACCACAAAGTTGGACACGACCCGTCCGTCATTGGGCAACATACGGGGGCCGTAGGTATTGAAGATGCGGATTAGCTTGACACGCACGCCGCACTGACGATGATAGTCCATGAACAGTGTCTCGGCACACCGCTTTCCCTCGTCGTAGCACGAGCGGATTCCCACCGGGTTCACATTCCCCCAGTAGGTTTCGTTCTGCGGATGCACCATCGGGTCGCCATACACCTCACTGGTAGAGGCCTGCAGAATCTTGGCATGCGTCCTGTGCGCCAAATCCAGCAGATTGATAGCCCCCATCACCGAGGTGCGGATGGTCTTGATGGCATCGTACTGATAGTGGATTGGTGAGGCCGGACAGGCCAGATTGTATATTTCGTCGAGCCGCTCACGCTGGTACGGATACTCTACGTCATGGTCTACAAACTCAAAGTGGGGATGTTTCAGCAGATGGTTGATGTTCTGTCGCGACCCCGTGAACAGGTTGTCCAGGCAGATGACATAATGTCCCTCTGCAATCAGACGGGTACACAGATGCGAACCTATAAAACCAGCTCCCCCTGTTACGAGGATTTTCTTTGAATAACTCACGGTTGTACTCGATTATATTGTTTGTTTTGTTAATCGAACACAAATGTAAACCATTTGGTTAACTTATGCAAGTTTATGGCAAAATTATTGTTTTATTTTCGACTTATACAGTTCAAAACGGCTCATAATCTCTCTCACGAAGTTATAGGTCTCTATACCTCGGAAATATCCGTTCTTGCATACAGGGTCGGTAAAGTACTCTTCATTGCTTTTCAGCAAGATGTAATTCTCCACATGATCACGCCACACATACTTCTCTTTCCCATACTTTTCAGCCAGCGCCATGGCATCCAGCACATGGCCGATACCGGAGTTGTAGGATGCCAGTACAAAATGGACACGCTCTTCCGGCGGCACCTTGGCAAAACTCCTGGACATGGTGCCAATGTACTTCACAGCAGCCTTCACACTCTCTTCGGCATTCTGCTCCATCCCCGCCGGCACACCCATGGCACGTGCCGTAGCTGGCATCAGCTGCATCAGTCCTTTGGCTCCCGCCCACGACACCGCCGTGGTGTCAAAGTTAGACTCGGTATAGGCCAGCGAAGCCAGCAACCGCCAGTCCCAGTCAATCTGCGGGGCATACTTCTTGAAGAGCGGATCGTAATGCGATATCTTCCCCTCGCGCAAGGAGAGGATAGGCGAATGGGGCATGGCCTTACTGATTTCGAAGTAGCGCTTCATACTGGCCGTATAGGCAGGCGAGGTCATGTTCTGCCGGTGCCATTCGTTGGCAGCCTCTGCCAGTCGGGGACAATCCTTGCGCACGGCCCACGCAGCACGCTGGTCGAAGCTGATAACCAGCGAGATGTCCAGATTGGGATAATAGGTAGTGTTGAGGCGGGCCACATCGTTGTCGCACACCGTATAGGGAATCTCCCCCTTTGCCACTTGGGTAATCAGGTCTTCTGCGCTGATGCTGTCGTTGCTCACTGCCTGGATGCGGATGCCTCCACCCAGTTCTTTGTCCAGATTGAGCAGCCTCCGATGATACTTGCCCGGCTTTACATAGACGTCTTTTCCCACCAGTTCGGTCACATCTTTCAGGGGCTTGTTCTTTCCTCCCTTGCGTTGCACGATGACCTGATGGGTGATGACCTCCTCGCCGCAATACACCAGACTGTCCTTCCACTCTTTGCTGATGGGCAGCGTATAGGCTATCAGGTCTCCCTCGCCGTCCAGCAGTTTGCGTTTCAGTTCGGACACACTGCGTGCCGTCTTCACCCGCAGCTTCACACCCAGACTTTTGGCAAACTGGTCGCTCAATTCATATTGGAATCCCATCTCCTGCCCTCTATATATAAAATAGGAGGTAGAGCTGTAGAGCGTCAGCACCACCAGTTCGCCACTGTCCTTGATTTGCTGCAAGTCATCCTCCTCCCCTCCTCCTTCGTGCGAGGAGCGGGAGTGGCAGGCTGCCAGCTGCGACAGAAGCAGCACAAGCAGAGGCAGCAACGAGAGGGAGGCAGACAGACGGTTTCGCTTCATGGGATGGTCCGATTGATGAAAAGAGAACGGGGGAGCAGCCTTATCCGTGCAGATGTTTCTTGATGTACATGGTCAGTATGTCGATGGCCACCTGATTGTTTCCCCCCTCGGGTACTATCAGGTCGGCATACCGCTTGCAGGGCTCGATGAACTGCTGGTGCATGGGTTTCAGCACGCGCGTATACCGCTCCATCACCGCCTCAGCCGTACGTCCGCGCTCGATGATATCCCGTTGGATGACCCTGATCAGCCGTTCGTCGGGGTCGGCATCTACAAATATCTTCAGGTCCATCATGTTGCGCAGCTGCTCGTCGCACAGTGCCAGAATACCCTCCACAATGATGACCTCCCGCGGCTCAATGTGGATGGTTTCGGGCTGACGTGTACAGGTCAGGTAAGAGTAGGTAGGCTGTTCGATGCTCTTGCCTTCGCGCAGCCGGGCAATGTGTTGCGAAAGCAGACTCCATTCAAAGGCATCGGGATGGTCGAAATTGATGTTCTGACGCTCCTCTACCGGTACGTGGCTGCTGTCCTTGTAATACGAGTCTTGAGGAAGCAAGACGACCTCACCTGCTGGCAGGCTTTTGATGATTTTGCGCACGACGGTGGTCTTTCCCGAACCAGTTCCGCCTGCAATTCCAATAATTAACATCAGATAATGGGTAAAATTAAAACAAAAATTCTACATTTGCAGCCATTAGCAATGGCCGCTACGGCTGACAAATATAGTGATTAATCATTAAAACAACAAAATTATGGTCAAACACATTGTGTTATTTAAGTTAAAAAACGAAGTACCGGCTGACAAAAAGCTGGCCGCCATGACAGCTTTCAAGCAGGCAATCGAAGCCTTGCCGGCACGGATTCCCCTGATCCGCCACATCGAAGTAGGGCTGAACATCAATCCGGGCGAGACGTGGAGCATCGCGCTCTACAGCGAATTCGACTCGCTGGACGACGTGAAAAGCTATGCCGTACACCCCGACCACGTAGCGGCAGGCCAGCTGCTGGCAGCAGTGAAGGAGAGCCGCGCCTGCGTAGACTATGAGTATTAATCATTTATCAGACAGTGTGATATGAAACGAAACGTTACCACGTTCCTGCTATTCCTGGTTGCCTGTTGGGTACAGGCTCAGATACAGGAACCGATTACCTTCAAGCAGGAGATGAAATCCATCTCCGACACCGAAGCCGAACTCATCTTCAGTGCCACCATCGAACCCGGCTGGCATGTCTACTCCACCGAGCTGGGCGACGGAGGTCCTATCTCGGCATCGTTCCACATCGAACAGATAGCGGGAGCTGCTTTGGACGGCAAGCTGAAAGCGGTCGGCAACGAGATTTCCGCCTTCGACCCTCTGTTTGACATGAAGGTGCGCTACTTTGAAAAGAGTGCCCAGTTCGTCCAGCGTGTGAAGCTGACAGGCGGTGCCTATCACCTCCAAGGCTATCTGGAGTATGGCGGCTGCAACGACGAGAACTGCCTGCCTCCCTCGCAAGTGGAGTTCGACTACAAGGGACAGTCGGCCGCTACCGCAGCTGCTGTACCAGCCGATGCCACGCCTGATGAAACAGCTGCAGGCGAAGAGCCTGCTACCGAAACAGCCGAAACTCCTGCTGCCGATGCCATCCCCACTAATGTTACCGCCACCGACCTTTGGCAGCCGGTCATCGAAGAGCTGAAGGCAATGGGCGAGGCCTCTTCGCAGCAGGACATGTCGTGGATATACATCTTCTTCACCGGACTGGTTGGCGGATTGCTGGCTCTCTTCACTCCCTGTGTGTGGCCCATCATCCCCATGACGGTAAGTTTCTTCCTGAAGCGCAGCAAGGACAAGAAGAAGGGCATCCGCGATGCCTGGACGTACGGAGCCTCCATCGTGGTCATCTATGTGACGCTGGGCCTGGCCATCACACTCATCTTCGGTGCCAGTGCGCTGAATGCCCTCTCCACCAATGCGCTGTTCAATATCCTCTTCTGCCTCATGCTGGTGGTATTTGCCGCCTCCTTCTTCGGTGCGTTCGAGATCACGCTTCCTTCGAAGTGGAGCAACGCCGTCGACAGCAAGGCCGAAGCCACTACCGGTCTGCTCAGCATCTTCCTTATGGCTTTCACCCTCTCGCTGGTATCCTTCTCCTGCACAGGTCCCATCATCGGCTTCCTGCTGGTAGAGGTATCTACTACGGGCAGCGTGGTGGCACCGGCCATCGGCATGTTGGGCTTCGCCATCGCATTGGCCCTCCCCTTCACCCTCTTTGCCCTCTTCCCCTCGTGGCTGAAGAGTATGCCTAAGTCGGGTGGCTGGATGAATGTCATCAAGGTGTCGCTGGGCTTCCTGGAACTGGCTTTCGCCCTGAAGTTCCTTTCTGTGGCTGATTTGGCATACGGCTGGCGCATCCTCGACCGCGAGACCTTCCTGGCTCTCTGGATTGTGCTGTTCGCCCTGCTGGGCTTCTATCTGTTGGGCAAAATCAAGTTCCCGCACGATGACGACAACGTGAAGGTCAGCGTGCCGCGCTTCTTCCTGGCCCTCTTCTCACTGGCCTTTGCCGTATATATGGTACCCGGTCTGTGGGGTGCTCCGCTGAAGGCTGTCAGCGCCTTTGCCCCACCCATGCAGACGCAGGACTTCAACCTCTACAACAACGAGGTACATGCCCAGTTCGACGACTATGACCTGGGCATGGAGTATGCCCGCCGTCAGGGCAAGCCGGTCATGCTGGACTTCACCGGTTACGGTTGTGTGAACTGCCGCAAGATGGAGCTGGCCGTATGGACCAACCCGAAGGTGAGCGACCTGATGAAGAACGACTATGTGCTCATCACCCTCTATGTAGACAACAAGACTCCCCTGCCCGCTCCCATCAAGATTACGGAGAACGGTACGGAACGCACCCTGCGTACCGTGGGCGACAAATGGAGCTACCTGCAGCGGGTGAAGTTCGGTGCCAACGCACAGCCCTTCTATGTACTGATTGACAACGAGGGCCATCCGCTCAACAAGTCATATTCGTACAACGAGGACATCCCTGCCTATGTAGACTTCCTGCAAAAAGGTCTGGAGAACTATCAGAAGAAATAAGGCTATACACACAATGTATGCCGATGCGAGAGGGTGAGCTACCAAAGCTCACCCTCTTCTTTTTCAGAGAGCATAAGTCAAAGGGAAGAGACATAGCTTATTATCCTCCCAAAATTAGTTTTATATATCGACCGGACGACGTCGGTCAATCGACCGACCAAGGTCAATCAATTGGCCGACCAAGGTCGGGCGATTGGCTGACCTTGGTCGGCCACCCTACAAAGTAGCTTGTTGACAGAAATCAAACAGGGATTTCCGAGGTTTGAAAGCAGCTTTGATGAGCAGAAAATACCGGTCTTCAGAGCGTCGTGCCAGCCGGCGAAGAGAAATGCATCGTACGGTAATCTTTGGGAGTAACCCCCGTAATCTTTTTGAAGAGGCGGTTGAAGTACGAATAGTCCTCAAAGGCCAGCGCATAGGCTACACTCTTCACCGGCATATTGTCCGTCACCAACAGCAGCTGCGCCTTCTCCATCTTACGGAGCAGAATGTATTGCAAGGGTGTCTCGCCCATCTCCTGCTTGAAGAGGCGGATAAAGTGATCCTTCGACAGACAGGCACCGGCAGCCAACGTATCAATGTCCAGCGGCTCGCAGATGTGCTTGCGGATGTGGCTGATGGCAGTTTCGATACGCGGATCGTGACTGTTGGCCCTCGGGACGGCACGCTTCAGGAAGTGCGACAACAGCTGCAGCACGATGCCCCTCGACTCCACCTTGTCGCAGAACATACGCTGTTTGTTCACCAGCAGATTGTGCTTCAGTGTAGGGTTATTGTCGTATGTGGCAGGATCAGACTTAGCCAGACTCATGTGCGGATTGATGGTACAGAGACGACGCACCAGCAGCAAGTCCAGATCGCCGGCCGGTATGCTCATCGGCAGTTCCCACTCGTCCAGCAACCCCTCACCCTGCCCCGGCTCCTCATATATATGTATATAGTAGTGGCTGAAGTGCGTATCGCAGACGTAACTGTGCTTGGTGAAGGCTGGAATGAAGTAGAGGTTATCCGGCGAGAGCAGTTCGACACCTTCGGGCAATACCACCTGTGCCGTTCCCTCGGTCACATAATAGAGGCGCATGAAGGGGCTGCTCACATTTTTCCAGTTCCAGTCGGCATTGTGTACAGCCAGACCTACGTTGAGCACCAGCGGGTGCAATTGTTCTACCAACAGACTCATAGTGGTTTCCGTTACAAGTTGACACAGCGGCACAAGTGCCGTCCAATACAGTTGCAAAAGTAGTGCATTTCCGAGGAGCGTCCAAGGGAATTCGCGGGTTTTTCATCTGTTTCTGTCGATATCATTCTATGGAATGGGCAAATATTGGCCGAAACTATCGATTTTATCCCATTACTTCCCGCTATCGTCCTATTATCCATACGTCACAACTCCCTACATTTGCAGTTGAAAAAATGAACTCAAAAAAGTACATATTCACCATGAAGAACAAGACAATTCTTTTGGCACTCTTGATGGCCGCCGGCACCGCATCGGCACAGACATCGTATCAAGTGCCCGTATCGGAAAAGGACGAACCGATGGCACAGGGCAAGTTCCAACCCACTTGGGAATCGCTGGTCAACTACCAGACGCCCGAATGGTTCCGCAACGCCAAGTTCGGCATCTGGGCCCACTGGGGTCCGCAATGCGTAGAGGGGTCGGGCGACTGGATGGCCCGCAGCCTCTATATAGAAGGCAGCAACGAGTACAAGTATCACGTAGAACACTACGGACACCCCTCGGAAGTGGGATTCAAAGACATCATCCCGCTGTTCAAGGCTGAGAAATGGGATCCGGATAAGCTGGTAGCCTTCTACAAGGAGATAGGTGCACAATACTTCTTTGCCCTGGGTAACCACCACGACAACTTCGACCTCTGGGACAGCAAGTATCAGCCGTGGAACTCGCAGAACATGGGACCGCAACGCGACATCCTGGCCGGATGGGCCGAAGCCGCCCGCAAGCAGGGCCTGCCCTTCGGCATCAGCTTCCATGCCGACCATGCCTGGACGTGGTACGAGCCTTCGCAGCGCTACGACCGCCACGGTGACAAGATGGGCATCCCCTACGATGGCAAGCTGACCAAAGCCGACGGCAAGGGCAAATGGTGGGAAGGCTACGACCCGCAGGATCTCTACGCACAGAACCACCCCCTGAGCGAAGGCAGCTGGGCCGATGGCATGATACACCGCCAGTGGGGCTGGGAGAACGGTGCATACACACCTACACAGGCCTATTGCACCAACTTCTACAACCGCACGCTGGATGCCATCAACCGCTACAACCCCGACCTCATCTACTTTGATGTGACGGTGCTCCCCTTCTACCCGGTAAGCGATGCGGGCATGAAGATTGCCGCCCACTTCTACAACCACAACATGGCCACCCACAAGGGCAAGCTGGAGGCAGTACTCTTCGGCAAGATACTGAGCGACGAACAGAAGAAGGCTATGGTATGGGACGTAGAACGCGGTGCCCCCAACGAAATTATGGAAGAGCCCTGGCAGTCGTGCAACTGCATCGGTGGATGGCACTACAACACCTCCATCTACGAGCACAACGCCTACAAGTCGGCTTCCGATGTGGTGAAGCTGCTGGTGGACATCGTAAGCAAGAACGGCAACCTGCTGCTTAGCGTGCCTCTGCGTGCCGACGGCACCTTCGACGAGAAGGAGGAAGTGGTGCTTCGCGAGTTCGGTGCCTGGATGCAGGTCAACAAGGAGAGTATCGTCGACACCCGTCCCTGGAAGAAGTTTGGTGAAGGTCCCATTGCCGAGGCCGATATCAAGATCAATGCCCAAGGCTTTAACGACGGTGCCTATACCCGCGCCACTGCGCAGGAAATCCGCTTCACACAGACCGACAAATATATCTACGCCACCGCACTGGCTTGGCCGAAAGAGGGACACACAATTACCATCAAATCGTTGGCAGCCGGTTCGCCGCTCCATCCGTCACGCATCGGCCGTGTCGAACTGCTGGGCTATGACAAGGTACCTTTTACCCGCACGGCCGAAGGTCTGACAGTGACCCTGCCCGCACACCAGGTGAACGGCATTGCACCGGTGCTCCGTATCCGCAAATAAACTGCTCTTTAAAGATAGATGATTTTTAACTAAGGACTGATTGTTTTCTTGAGAACAAAAAGAAAGAGGTATGCAAGCTGTGTCCAGACAGCTTGCAAGCCCTTTCTTTACCCTGAAAAAAGGATGAGAATGACAAGTATTATTCACCTTAATAACTTATTAATCAATTAAATTATGAAACAACAACGAGTACATGGGCTATTCTCGCCCATGAGAATCTTAATGATTCTGACCATGTGTTGCTGGTACGTCAGTCTGCCGGCACAGAACCTGCGAGAAATCGTCGGCACCGTATCCGACTCTTCGGGAGAGCCTCTGATAGGTGTCAGTGTGTTAGTGAAAGAGAGTTCGGCTGGTGCTACCACCGACATCGACGGTAAATTCAGAGTGAATGCAGCCGCCGGTCAGACACTGAAAGTGAGCTACGTGGGATATACCACGCAAGAAATCAAGGTTTCCTCACAGTCTGTCATCAACATCGTCTTGAAAGAAGACCTGATGAAGCTGGAAGAGGTAGTAGTAGTAGGTTATGGCACGCAGAAGAAGGTGAACCTGACCGGTGCCGTATCATCCGTCACTGCCGAAGAGCTGGCCAACAAGCCCGTCACCAGTACGGCACAGGCATTGGCCGGTCTGGCTCCCGGTCTGAGCGTACTGCAGAATTCCGGCCGTCCCGGTGCCAGTGCCAACGTGAAGATTCGCGGTACAGGTACCTTCTCAAGCGCCGGTACCGACCCGCTGGTACTGATTGACGGACTCTCCGGTAGCATTGATGATGTGGATCCCAACGACATCCAGAGCATCTCCTTCCTGAAAGATGCCGCATCGGCTTCTATCTACGGTAACCGTGCCGCCAACGGAGTCATCCTGATTGAGACCAAGAAGGGAAGCGAGGGCAAAACAACCATCTCATACAATGCAACCTTCGGTTGGCAGAAAGCAACCGAACTGCCCGACTTCCTGCCGTCGTGGGAGTATGCCGAGTACTACAACATGGCCATGCACAACATGGGACGTCAGGATGCCTACAGTGCCGAACAGATAGAGAAGTACCGCAACGGAAGCGACCCTGACAACTATCCCAACGTGAACCACCTGAAGTGGTTGTTGGAGAGCGGATCGGGCTTCCAGCACCAGCACAACGTAAGCATCCAAGGCGGTAATGCCAAGACCAGCTACAACTTCTCCGTCGGCTACCGCAATCAGGAGGGTATGACCGCCAACACCAACAACGAGCGCATGACGGCCCTGCTCAGCCTGAAGAGCGAGATTGCCAAAGGTCTGACGATGAACATCAACCTGAATGCCTACAACAACAAGTACAATGCCCCCAACGGCGAACCGCAGAGCATCGACGGCATGATAGGCTACGCCGTGCGCGAAGCTCCCATCTATGCCGGACAGAAGTCCGACGGCAGCTTTGGTTATCAGGACAGCTACAGCCCCGAAGCCTGGCTGGCCAGCGAATCCTTCATCCAGAACATCAGCCGCAACATCAGCGCTTCGGCCCAACTGCGTTGGGAGACTCCCGTCAAGGGCCTCTCCTTCATCGGCAAGGCCGGTGCCAACTACTGGACCAAGTTTGACAAAGCCTATCGGGCCGAGACCTACTTTGACGAAAACAAGACCGTAGGCCCCAACACCCTGAGCATCTGGACGGCCAACAATACCTACACCACGCTGGAAGCCATGGTGAACTACGAGAGACAAATCAAGAACCACAGCTTCAAACTGCTGGCCGGTACCTCTGTGGAGCAGTCTAACAACAAGGGACTGGAAGGCTACCGCAACAGCTTCCCCAACAACTACCTGTATGAACTGGGTGCCGGCGACAAGTCAACAGCCAGCAACAACAGCAGTCTGACGGAGTATGCCCTGCTCTCCTACTTCGGACGTCTGAACTATGCGTTCAACGACCGTTACCTGTTGGAAGCCAACGTACGCTACGACGGTTCGTCACGTTTCGCCAAAGACCACCGCTGGGGCTTCTTCCCCTCCGTATCGGCCGGATGGCGCATCTCCGAAGAGTCCTTCTGGAAGAACAGCTCCATCGCCAACAGCTTTGACAACCTGAAGCTCCGCGCTTCGTATGGTGTGCTGGGTAACCAGAACATCGGAGTCTATCCCTACCAACAGACCTATTCGCTGGGCCACGACTATCCGCTGGGCGGCACGCTGCAGTCGGGTGCCTACATTGCCAGCTACAACAATCCGAACATCACATGGGAGAAGACGGCCATCACCGACATCGGCATTGACTTCAGCCTCTGGAACGGTGTGTTGAGCGGTACCATCGACTACTTCTATAAGTATACGTCAGACATCCTCTCCTCTGTAGAAGTGACCAGCATCATGGGACGCGGCGTAGGCCAGTCCAACGTAGGTGCCGTATCCAACAAAGGTATCGAAGTAAACCTTTCATTCAACGGTAAAATAGGACGCGACTTCAAGTATTCTATCGCACCTAACTTCACTTGGATCAAGAATGCCGTAGAAGAGCTGTCCAACGGTGCCAAGGAGGAAATCAACAACAACCGCATCGTAGGCGAGCCTATCGGCATCATCTACGGTTACGAGACCGACGGTCTGTTCGTAGACCAGGCTGAGATTGACGCTGCCCCCAACCAATTGGTAGGCAAGTCGAGCATCAAGCCGGGTTATGTGAAATACAAGGACATCAGCGGCCCCGACGGTGTGCCCGACGGTAAGGTAGATGCCCAATACGACCGCAAGGTACTGGGCAGCACCACACCCAAGTTCTACTACGGACTCAACCTGAACGCTTCGTTCAAGGGCTTCGACTTCTCGGCGCTGCTGCAAGGTCTGGGCGGACACAAACGCCTCATCGGCTCGTACATGGCCTACGCCTTCTACAACGGCGGACAGATTCAGAGATGGCAAGCCGACAACTGCTGGACAGAAGCGAACCCCAACAAATGGGCCGCATATCCGCGCATCGAAACACTCAACATGAACAATACCAACCTGCAAACATCTGACTACTGGCTTCGCAACGCCTCGTTCCTGCGCGTCAAGAACGTACAGATAGGCTACACGCTGCCCAAATCGGTGAGCAAGAAGGCAGGCATGGAGTCGGTACGCATCTATCTGAGCGGACAGAACCTCTTTTCGTTCAACAGCTTCTACAAAGGATGGGATCCCGAAAACGAGATTGGAACGGGCGATGCTCCTTCCTACTATCCCATCAATGCGATTTATTCATTCGGTCTTAACCTCAAATTCTAAAAGATCCATCAGTTATGAAAAAGATATCTACCCTATTCAATCCCACGAAAGCCTTATTGGCTGCATCTATTCTCATGTGGGGCACAACCAGTTGTTCCGACTTATTGGACAAGCAACCCCCTTCGGCCATCTCCGATGGCAACTTCTGGACAGGCGAGAGCGATGCCAAGCTGGCCTTGGTAGGCTGCTACCGCTTCCAGACAGGATGGTCGCATGACAACTTCGACTCTCCTCAAGGTCTGCTTTATCTGGACTTTGCCGGCGGTAACGGTACCGAGAAGGAGAACTTCACCACGCTGATGGCCAGCAGCAACACCGTGGCCACCAACAGCAACCTGCGCTGGTACTGGGGCAATGCCTATACACAGATAGCCAAGTACAACACCTTCCTCGACAATATCGGCAACTGCCCGATGGACGACAACAAGAAGCGCGTCTGGGCTGCCGAAGTGAAGTGCTTGCGTGCCTACTTCTTCTTCAATCTGGCCTTCTACTACCAGAATGCGCCCATGCCACTCACCACGTTGAGCGTAGAAGAGGCCAACTCCATCGCCCAAACACCGCAGGCCGAAATCTATGCTCAGGTGGAGAGCGACCTGAAGGAATCGATTCCTTTGTTGCCGCTCGAACAGAAGGGAGCCGACCTGGGCCGCATTTCCAAGGGTGCTGCACAGACCTTGCTGTCGCGCCTCTATCTGGCACAGAACAGATACGCCGATGCAGCCAGCGTTCTGAAGAGCATCATCGACTCCAAGACCTATTCAATAGACCGCTCCAACGGCAGTGAGAGTTACGAAAAGCTCTTCTGGGACGGAGGTGAGAACAGTAGCGAGACCATCTTCTGCGTACTGGGTCAGAAGGACAAGTTCACCAACTCGCGCTACATCTACCTCTTCCCCGAATGCGTAGGCGGATGGCATCAGTTTGCCGTCTACAACGAACTGGTGAAGGAGTACTTCTGCGCCGATGGCAAGAGCATTGAAGAGTCGCCGACGTACAATGACGACGATCCCTATGCCAATCGTGAACCGCGCCTCTATGCATCGGTCTACCTGCCTCCGTTGGGCAGCTATCCGGGTTCTACCTTCAACGGCGTGACCTACGACTGCTACAAGGGTCCCAACACAGCCGACTCGTACAACCGCTTCACCTTGTTCAATGGTTATTGCCCCAAAAAGGGAGCTGACCCATCGTACACCGACATCTGGAGCAACTATACCTACACGCCGCTCATGCGCTATGCCGAAGTACTGCTCTCCTATCTGGAAGCAGTCAACGAGTCACAACCCTCGGCAGTCGACCAGAATTTGCTGAACCTGACTATCAACGACATCCGTGACCGTGCCTGCCTGCCAGGCCTGACCACCGCCGAACTGAACTCACAAGAGGCTGTACGCAAAGCCGTGCGCAAGGAGAGACGGGTGGAACTGGCCTTCGAAGGACTGCGCTACTTTGACGTATTGCGTTGGGGCATCGCTGCCGAACTGCTGAACCACACATTCACTGGCGTGAAGCTCTCTGACGACCCCAATGCCCGCAACTATCGCGGCAGCGGCAGCAGCGCATCGCCGGTTGACAAGGATATGTACTATGAGTTTGAGAAACGCAGCTGGTCATCACACAACCGCTACTTCCCCATTCCTCAGAACGACTTGAACATCAACAAGAATCTGGTTCAGAATGAAGGTTACAACTAATTCGATGTAGCATTGCCATTTCTACATAAATCACAGGCCTGCCCCTGCTCTTCGACATATCGGAGAAAGGGCGCAGGCCTTTGGTGTAATAATTGGCTGTTAATGCCCGTTAAAATTCCTCTTCTGCTTGATAGTCAAACCAAGGTGTCGTATCTTTGTCAATATCACCGATGAATGGAGATTCTACGGAAAACATTTTTATCACTTAAATACCATGAACATCATGACAAAACAAAAAAGAAATCTGATAACCTCAGCACTCTCTGCGCTGACCCTCTGTCTGAGCATCGTAGCCTGTTCGCCAGGCTCCAAACATGAAACCAATCCCTATGTGGGCAGTGTGCGGGTAGACTCTACCGACACGCCGGAACAAATTATTGAAAAGGCGGCCCATCTGGTACCCACTCCCCGGCAATTGGCAGCCATGGAGAACGAGTTCATTGCCTTCATCCACTTCGGCCCCAACACCTTCACGCAACGGGAATGGGGGACAGGGCTGGAAGATCCCCGCGTATTCGACCTGAAAGAGCTGCATACAGACGACTGGTGCCGCGACATGAAGGAGGCCGGCATGAAGATGGTCATCCTGACGGTGAAGCACCACGACGGCTTCTGCCTCTGGCAGACACGTTATACCCGCCACGGCATCATGTCCACAGGTTATCAGGAGGGTAAGGGGGATGTTCTGAAGGAACTGGCTGCCTCGTGCCAAAAGTATGGACTGAAACTGGGCATCTATCTCTCTCCCGCTGACCTGTTCCAGATTGAGTCGCCCGAAGGGCTGTATGGCAACGGCAGCCAAACATCGCTCCGCACCATTCCTCGTGAAGTAGCCGATCGGCCGTTCGAGAACAAAACCACCTTCCAATTTGAAGTAGACGACTACAACGAATACTTCCTGAACCAGCTGTTCGAACTGCTGACCGAATACGGTCCTGTACACGAAGTGTGGTTCGACGGTGCCCATCCGAAGCGCAAAGGCGGACAGACCTACAACTATACCGCCTGGCGGACCTTGATTCGCACATTGGCACCGCAAGCCACCATCTTCGGACGCGAAGATGTACGCTGGTGCGGCAACGAAGGAGGCGCTACCCGACTGGCCGAATTCAACGTCATCACCTATCCCGAAGACCCCGCCACAATGATCGAATTCAACGACATCTACGGAGAACCCGGAACGCGACAGGCATATGCCGAACAGCAGAAGCCCTTCTACCTGCACTACGAACCGGCAGAGACCAACACCTCCATACGTGCCGGCTGGTTCTTCAGCGATGACACCCATCAGGAGGTGCGCACAGCCGATGACGTGTTCGACATTTACGAGCGTTCGGTAGGAGGCAACTCCATCTTCCTGCTCAACATACCGCCCACACGCGAAGGCAAATTCTCGGAGCGCGACGCACAGGTGCTGCGCGAAGCCGGCCGCCGCATCCGTGAGACGTATGGCGAGGGACGCAACCTGCTGCAAGGAGCCAAAGGTCCCAAGGAACTGCTCGACGGCCTTACGGACACCTACAAAGAGGTACAAGAGGTCATCTTACGTACTCCCCAGCCGATTACCCTCAACCGCATTGCCCTGCGCGAACCGGTGGGACAAGTGGGCGAACGCATCGAACGTCACGCCGTAGATGCCTACATCGACGGAGCGTGGCACGAAATCGTACAGGGCACCAACGTCGGCTATCGGCGCATCCTCCGCTTTGCCGACGTAACCACCGATGCCCTCCGCATCCGCATCACAGGTACACGTGCCACTCCCTATCTGTGCAGCGTGGCTGCCTACTACTACCGTCAACGCCCGCCGATGCTGACCGCTACGCAAAGTCTGGAGGGTGAAGTGACCTTAGAGCCCTACTTCCAGGCAATGCACTGGTGGAGCTTCCACTCCAACAGTGCCCAGGAGTTGAATGCCGGCTGCCAGATATACTATACCACCGATACACTTCCCCAGGCCGAAATGCAACTCTACACCGCTCCCCTCCAGCTGGAGAACTGCAATCTGAGAGCCGTAGCTGTGGTCAACGGTGAAAGAGGACCCGAACTGACCACACACATCGGATGGGCCAAGAAGAGATGGCAAGTCATCGGCTACAGCAGCCAGCAGGAGGGACAAGAGGCCAGCCGCATCATCGATGCCGACAAGAACACCAACTGGGTATCGGACAACGGGAAACGTCAATTCGTGAGTCTGGACTTAGGCGAAGAAAAGGCGTTACACGGGTTTGCCTATACCCCTCACGCCTTCACCAAGGAGTGCATGATAGAGAAAGGACTCATCCGCATCAGTACAGACGGGAAGCAATGGCTTGACTACGAGCTATTTGAGTTCGGAAATCTTATCAACGACCCGACACGCAGAGTCCATTACTTCAAGCAGCCGGTCATCGCCCGCTTCGTACAACTGCAATCGTTGGAGATAGCCGGGAACGGGCAGTCAGCCGGCATGGCAGAGCTGGACCTGTTCTGACATTATAACAAAGACAGAATAACAAGAAGAGGGAAATGTCGATATTTTCACATCATTTACGGCGATTGTCCTATCGGCATTTCACTTTTTTCATCTATTTTTGCCGATACATTGAATGGAACAATGTATAAAACTATTCACCTTAAAACACTATTACCACCCATGGACGGATATATCACCAAACAACATGCAATCCCTGTGAAGCGCTATTGCCAGACCATGAATCTGAAGGAGAACCCCGCACTGATAGCCGAATATCGCAAAATTCATAGCCGCGAGGAGTCATGGCCCATCATACGCGAAGGCATCCGCGAAGTGGGCATTCTGGAGATGGAAATCTATCTGCTGGGATCGCGCCTCTTCATGATTGTGGAGACACCACTGGACTTTCAGTGGGAGGAGGCGATGGCACGCCTGGCACACCTGCCCCGGCAGCAGGAATGGGAAGAGGTAGTGGCCCGCTTTCAGGAGTGTGCACCCGGCAGCACCTCCGCAGAAAAGTGGAAACCCATGGAACGCATTTTCTACCTCTATGAATAAGCAACAAACTAAAAAAATCATAAACTTAAAAACTGACATGATTTACAACGAAATCGGGAAAACGGGAATGAAAGTGTCTGCACTCAGTTTCGGTGCATCCTCGTTGGGAGGTGTATTCCACAACATCCGCGAGGCAGAAGGCATACAGGCGGTCTATACCGCCATCGAACAGGGTATGAACTTCATCGATGTATCACCTTACTACGGCCACTATAAGGCCGAGACCGTACTGGGCAAGGCGCTGAAGGAGCTTCCACGCGACAAATACTACCTCTCCACCAAAGTGGGACGGTATGGGAAAGACGGTGTCAACACCTGGGACTACTCTGCCCGCCGCGCTACCGAGAGTGTCTACGAGAGTATGGAACGACTGCACATTGACTACATCGACCTCATCAATGTACACGACATTGAGTTTGCCGACCTCAACCAAGTGGTTAACGAAACTCTGCCGGCGCTGGTAGAGCTGAAGCGCAAGGGGGTGGTAGGACATGTAGGCATCACCGACCTACAGCTGGAGAATCTGCAATGGGTCGTCGACCACAGCGAGCCGGGCACGGTAGAGAGTGTGCTGAACTTCTGTCACTACTGTCTGAACGACGACAAGCTGGCCGACTATCTGGACTATTTTGAGAGCCGTGGCATAGGCATCGTCAACGCATCGCCCCTGGCCATGGGGCTGCTCTCTACCCGTGGCATCCCCGCCTGGCATCCCGCCCCCCAATCGTTGGTGGAAGCCTGCCGGCAAGCGGTAGCGCATTGCGAGGCCAAAGGATATCCCATTGAGAAGTTGGCTATCCAATATTCCATCAGTAACCCGCGCATTGCCACTACCCTCTTCAGCACAGCCAACCCTGCCAACGTACTGAAGAACGTGGCGTATGCCAACGCTCCCATCGACTGGGAACTGGTAAACGAGGTACAACAGATTATCGGCGAACAAAAAAGGGTAAGTTGGAAAAACTCTTGACAACATGAAAATTGTTGATGCACACTCACATCTTTGGCTACGGCAGGATACCGTGGTCGAAGGAAAGCCCATACGTACCTTACGGAATGGGCGTTCGCTCTTCATGGGCGAAGAGCGGCAGATGCTGCCTCCCTTCCTAATAGACGGACGCAACACGGCAGAGGTGTTCCTCTCTAACATGGACTATGCACAGGTATCGGCTGCGGTGGTGACACAGGAGTTTATCGACGGACTGCAGAACGACTATCTGGAAGAAGTGGCGGCCAGATACCCCGATAGTTTCCGCGTTTGCGGCATGTGCGACTGGCGTAAACCGGGCTTCCTGCCCGAAGCATTGGACCTGATGGACCGACGCGGATTCCAGGCACTGGCCATACCCGCCCATCGGCTGGCCGGAGGTCCCGACGGCAGAGTCAGTCTGCTGGGCGAGGAGATGATGCAACTCTTCAAAGCCATGGAGCAACGTGGCGTCATCCTGTCGCTCTGCCTGGCCGACGACGCAGCACAGATAGCCGAAGCCGATGAGATGATGCAGGAGTGTCCCAACCTGAGAGTGGCCGTCGGCCACTTCGGCATGGTGACACAACGACACTGGATGAAGCAGATAGCTCTGGCCTCCCATCCCAACGTATACATTGAATCGGGGGGAATCACCTGGCTCTTCAACGAGGAGTTCTATCCCTTCCAAGGGGCCATCAACGCCATCCGTCAGGCTGCCGACGTGGTGGGGATGGAGAAACTGATGTGGGGTTCGGACTATCCGCGCACCATCACGGCCATCACCTACCGCATGTCGTACGATTTCGTTCTGAAGAGCGACGAACTGGACGAGCAGGAGAAAGAGCTGTTTCTGGGCGGAAACGCCCGGCACTTCTTCGGATTTGATAATCTGAAGGAGCTGCCTTACATCAAGAATATGTCTGAGTGAAAAGTGAGAAACCCGAATCTATACTATGAGTCAACAACACAATCACACCTATATAGTATATATGTCATGAAAACAAACATTCTTTTTTTACTGATTACCATTTGGTTCTGCCTCATCGGTTGTCAACACCACAAGCAACCCGCCCTCACTTCGCCCGACGGTCGCATCCAGGCAACCATAGAGCCGCAGGACGGGTCGGCATCGGCCTCGCTGGTATTCTATATGCAGAAGGCTGATGACCATGGCCAGCGCGTTCTCGAAGTGTCACGTCTGGGCATCGGTACCGAGAAAGGAAAAGGCCACCGGCTGCAACTGACCGGGATAGACGACCCCGTACGGATAGAAGACGACTACATCCTGCCAACGGGCAAGCGGAGCCACTGCATCGGGCAGGCCAACGAGTATTGCTGCCACTTTAAGGACCGGCAGCAGAACGAGGTCTGCCTCCGCCTACGGCTGTACAACGACGGTGCAGCCTTCCGCTATGAGC
>CALZEQ010000039.1 GCA_945641355.1 uncultured Mediterranea sp.
CACATTGACAATCAATCCGTTGTGTTTTTAATTTGATTTCACGACTGCCCCTAAAGTATGATTAATATCAATTATAAGTTGTGGGAATAAGGTAATCTATTACTCTTACTCTGAAGGTTTCCAACCATTATCGAGTGCTGTGGCCAGCTCTCCGAAGATTCCCTTCTCACCCATATACTCCTTGCCTCCAAAGGTGTATAAATCCTCACCGATCAGCTCCAACTGCTTTTGAGGAATCGGATATTCGGTAGGGGTCCCACCTATCAGCAAATCATTGCGACGCATGAATGCAAAGGGGACCGTGGCACCGCCTGCACCGTCGATCTCGATGGCATATTCGTAATGAATCGCTTCGCGGATGGCTGTCTCGCTGGCTGCAACATCCTCGAGATGGCCTTTCGATTTGCGTGACGAACCGGGATCATTGAGCAGAGCAACAGCACCGGCCAGATCATTCAGAAATAGTTTGGCCTCAGTTTTCAACAGGCGTACCTCCTCGGCTAAAAAATAAGGGTTGATAGATCCTACTTCAGCCAGACTGTTTTGACTATTACTCCAACGCTCGCGGATGTAGTTGCAGAACAAGCCGCGACCGCGTGATGCCATCAGAATGCCGAAACTGGGAGTGTAGGAGAAATACAGGTAAAAGCGGTCATCATCGCTCTCTATCGGATCGAGAATGGTATCGTCAGTGGGATAGAAATTGGGATAAGTATGTGTTTTATCAGCCAGATAGGCTACTTTGATATCTACCGGACGATTGACATTCCCTTTATAGATAAGGGTGTTGAGAAGCTGGTTGTAATATCCACCGGAAGTGGTTTGAATGGTAAAGTCTTCAGCAAAACCTTTCTCGGCAAAGGCAAGCACTTTTTGCCAATGGCTACTACCTAATGCGATAGCTTCCGCTTTGTCTCGGGGAATGGAGGAGAGAATACGAGCTGCCATGGAGTTGGCCAGCTTAAGAAAATCGTCCTTGTTGATGACAATGCCCTGCAAGAAGTCAAAGTGGAAGCTGGAAGAGGCCTCGGCCAACTGAATGGCCTTCTCGATATGACGTACGCCATTTTCTGTCAGTTCCTTGTATGAGTTGGAGTAGATTTTTTCTGTCTGGTTGACGTCGTCTACAATCACTCCTCTGTCATAAATGTTGCCGAGGTAACCCTGCGCGATACCTTTGGCGTAGTAGGCTCCGACCAGACAGTCGTTGGTGCGGTCAGCGCCTGCATCATCATAAGCCTTGTCGCCCTGGTTCTCGATGATGTCTATCACCTTGGTGGCATCCAGATTGGCTTGATAAAAGTTGCTGTAGAGCACGTTGAGTGATGCGTTGTACGAACGCTCGGAGTTGCTGTTGATGATGTGCATACGCGGCTCCTGAGCATAATACCACCAGTTGGCGTTACCATTTGTATTGGTGGTTTGGTCGGCCAGCAGACTGAAATGGACACCAGCAGTGCTGGTCGTGGTGAGGAAGGCCGTTTGTACGCTGCCGGTAACGAGCGAGTAGCTGAAGCTCTTGATTTTGCTGACCGCCTCTTCGTTGGTCAGTGTACTGGGATCGTCGAAATCGGTGTTCTCGCATGAGGTCAATGTCACACATGCGGAGGTTACTAAGAGAATGATATGCTTTTTCATTGTCGTTGCATGTTAGAAGTTAATGGTCAGTTTGGCAGATAACGTACGGTACGAAGGGTAGTTGAAGAAGTCTGAGGTTCCTGCTCCACCCGTATAGTTGTCGCCATCTACGTTGACACCAGTGAAGTTTGTCAGGATAAAGAGGTTACGCCCTAATAAGGCAAAGCGTGCTTTCTTAATCCAGTTGCCAAGCCCCAAACGCTTGACTGGAATGTCGTAGGAGAGTGATAGCTCACGCAGAGCGACATAGCCGGCATCCTCAACCCAATAGTCGGTAGGCAATTCGGCGTTGAAGACCTGAGTGGCAAAGGTCAAGGGGAGACCGGCTTGTGCTGCCTTGTCATCAAATTCGGAGCGTGACACGTAGGAGAGATATTGTACAGTCTCATTATCACTAGTGTCTATTAAATAATTATAATTTCAATTTTAGCTATCTCATGCACAATGCATTAAAACATTCATTCCCTGTCGCACTTTTGAATTGCGTACATTTGCTCCCAAATCAAAAATGGGACATCTATGCATTTCGGACAATATGTTTTCGCACAACTCACCAATTTTCTCCCGAAGCGGTATTTCGAGCGTCTTGTGGCCAAGTCTACCGACAGGACCAAGAATTGGACTCCGTCTTGCTGGAGCCATCTTCTCGTCCTTATGTTCGGACAGCTGTTGGGGTGCAAGGGGCTGAGAGAACTCACAGATATAACAACTGCCCATGGTACGAAGTCGTTTCATCTCGGATTCGGAAAGACACCTATTAACAAGAGTACGCTTTCCAAGGCAAACAACCTCAGGGATTATCGTATATTTGAGCAGTTTGCCTTTCACATGGTGTTCCTTGCACAGAAGCGAAGGATTACACGAGAGTTTGAACTGCATGGCAGATTCTACGCAGTGGATTCCACAACGATTGACCTTTGCATGTCGCTCTTCTACTGGGCGTAGTTCAGGAGCACGAAGTCGGGCATCAAGATTCACACTCAAGTGGATATCGTCACGGAGATTCCCGTATTCTATCGCATCACAAATGCTAATGTGCATGATATCAATGCAATGGATTGGCTCACATATGAGTTGCTGGCTTGCTATGTCTTTGACAGAGGGTACTTTGACCTTGTCAGACTTTATCAGATTGACGTGTCTGGGGCCTTCTTTATCATCCGTGAAAAGAGGCATCCTGCTTACGAAGTCGTGAATGGAGAAGACATTCTTGACGGAGCGGACAATGTACTGCGTGACCAAACCATCGTCCTTACAAAAAAGCAGAACAAAGCGAAGTACCCTGGGAGAATCAGACGTATTGTGTACTATGCCCCAGACCTGCACCGCACGTTCACTTATTATACGAACAACTTCTACCTTGCAGCAAAAGACATTGCTCTCCTTTATAAATACAGATGGCAGGTCGAGCTGTTCTTTAAATGGATTAAGCAACATCTCAGAGTCAAGGCTTTTGGGGGAGAAAGTTTCAACGCGGTACGCATTCAGATTCACGTGGCCATCATCACATACTGCCTTATCGGAATCATCGAACACGACCTCAAACTGGGACGTCCAATCATACAAGTCATGCGGATACTGGGCAGTTCCTTGCTTACGAAGGATGATATTAGGGAACTGTTTACCCCGTCTGAAGACGGGGAGGACACACTGGATGGCCAGCTTGAATTTGACTTGGAATTCGATTAGCATATTTTAATAGACACTAGTGTTGTTAAGTATTTATTTGAATGATTTTACGGTGCAAAGATACAGCGATTCCCCCACTGTCAATATCCCACAAATAGGGTATTTGCATTACAAGAGTGTGGCATTGCGAGCTTTTGTTTGATGTGTATGGACTATGGCGCATACGCATGAATCGCTCCATACATTCTCGGCCGTTTCAATCATGTCAATGATGGTGTAAATGGGGAGTATGATGCCCATAATACCAATGGGTGCTCCTTGTCCGGCCATGAGGGAGAGGGTGAGGAAGTAGCAGCCCATGGGTACACCCGCATTGCCTATGGCCGAGAAAACGGCTATGACAAGCCACAGCAACATGGTGGGATAATCGAGAGCCGTGCCGCCATTCTGCATGACGAAGAGCGAAGTAACCAAGATGAAGGCTGCACAACCATTCATATTGATGGTGGTGCAGATGGGCAATACGAATCGCGTGATGCGGCGGTCGGCACCGAGACGTTCTTCGGCCGACTGCATGGTGACGGGCAGTGTGGCTGCAGAACTCTTGGTAAAGAGTGCCATCAAGACCGCCGGAATCATGGATCGGAATACACGCCAGGGGTTGATTTTACATATCAATAGGAAAAGGGGCAGTACAATGAAAAATTGGATGCAGTTACCGCCAAGAATGACTGCAACATATTTACCCAGCGAATCGACGATAATCCCTGATTCTATCTGGGCGGACAGCTGTGCGGCAAAAGAAACGATACCCAATGGTAAGGACCAGATAAGGGCGCGGATGAGGGTGTAGAGCAACTCTTGCAGGCCTAAAATGCCACTGACAATGGTCCTTTTGTTTTCTGTTTCAGCCATGTGAGCCAATGCCAATCCTACAGCAAATGAAACGATTAAGATACTCAGTACATTGCCGTTGGAGAAGGGAGCAATGATGTTGTTAGGGATAACATTGAGAATGTGGCCGTAGTAACTGAAGGTCTCCAGACTGCTTGGTATGGCACTCTCTTCGGCATAAACGATATCGGCGGGAAGGTTGCTTGGGGCGATGAGAAGATAGAGATCTAATCCTACGGCTGCTGATGCCAATGTAGTGAGTAGCGTATAAACCAACGTGCGTCGGAAGATGATGCCTGAATCTTTGCTTAAAGTGGATAGGGTGGTGATTACTGCCAGTGCGATGGTCGGCACAGCGACGAACTGAAACAGCCGGGTATAGGCCGTGGCCACGAAGTTGAACAGCTCGTTGAGCCACTCGAAACGAAGTAGCCCAAGAAGTGCGCCTGCAACGAGTGCTCCAATCCAAATAATGAGTTGCTTGTTCATAAGGTATGTCTGTGATGTGCTTTGACGATAGGGTCGTCAAAGCACTGGTTGATAATAGAATTTATTTACGGTAGTCATAGGCTGGCCGTCGGTCGCCAAGCAGGGCTTTATATTCAAAGTCCGGACCGCGTCGATTCAGGAACTCCTCCTTTGCTTGAGCTACAAGCTTGGGATTGAGGAAGAGTTCGATGACAGACAGGGCGAAGACCTTACCTGCCACGATGGCACCTTTCGTTCCGATGGTGGTGTCATCGGCCGCTACATTTTGCCATGAGTGGCCTGCCGAACCGGGTATAAATGTGGCCGTGCTGAAACCTGCATTCGGCACAACCCAACTGACATCGCCTACATCAGAAGAACCGCCGCTTCCCTCTTTTTCGAACTCGCGCAAAGGTTGAACCTGATTGGCTAATTCTAATGGTGCTTTCTGATCAACCGTCTGATAAAGTTCGCGGGCAAAAGCTGTTTCACGTTCATCCCAGACGGGAGGGCCTACCAATTCCAGATTGTCTTGCAGCAATTGCTGGAGTGTCCGATTAGGCAGCTTTTCGTAATAGCCGCAGATAATCTCCTTTTCAACACGGGTCTGTGTGCCTAAAGCGGCTGCATCGGCGGCATTGAAAATCCATTCTTGAATTTTAGCCAGAGTTTCTCGTTTGGGTGAACGTATGTAATAGCTGACACGGGCATATTCCGGTACCACATTAGGTGCCTCACCGCCATCAGCGATGACATAGTGGATGCGGCTGCTGGTCGGTACATGTTCACGCAGCAGGTTGACCATATAATCGAGTGCTTCAACGCCATCCAAGGCGGAACGGCCCTTCCAGGGATTGCCGGCGGCATGTGCACTTTTCCCATAGAAACGGAAATCGACCATCGTCATGGCGGTACCCAAACCGGTGCTAACACCTTGTGAACTGCCCGGATGCCAGTCGAAAACTACGTCAGCCTCGTCAAAGATATGCTCGCGGACCATATAGACTTTGCCGCCGCCACCCTCCTCGGCAGGAGTACCATAGACAATGACCGTACCCTCATGGCCCGATTGCTGCAACCATTTACTTACCGCAACAGCACCTGCAGCAGAACCTACTCCGAAGACATTATGTCCACATCCATGACCAGGGCCACAGGTTACCAGCGGTTTACGATAGGGAACGGTATCCTGACTCAGTCCAGGCAGTGCATCGTATTCTGCCAGAATGCCAATGATCGGTTTGCCATGTCCGTAGCGCGCTACAAACGCTGTAGGCATATCGGCCACACCCGTTTCAATGCTGAAGCCGGCCTTACGTAAATGATCTGTCAGCAACTGATCACTCCGGCTCTCTTGGAATCCAAGCTCGGAGAGACTCCAAATCTGTTTCTGCAACTTGTCGTAAGAGGCAAAGCTCTCGTCCAGGTAGAGTAGGGCAGGATTCTTCTGAATGTTTTTGTTGACCTTCTCAACCACGGTCAGTTTTTTGCTCTCCTTGTTTTGCGCTAATGCAGGAACCGCTGTCTGAAGTGCCAAAATCGCGGCTCCGATGAGTAATGTTTTTTTGTTCATACCTGAAAATAATTCTTTAATTGCATTCGTATTTGGTTTCGACGATGCAAAGGTATGGCTTCTTAGTAGTTCTACAACTCCCTTTTTTATGGTAATTTGGCGTACCATAAAGAGGGGATGCACGTAGAACCACCCGAGTTTTATCGCAGAAGAAGGGGAGCAAGAAGAATCACCTTGATGTCAGCGTTTCTTCATCTCTGCCTCCTTCACCTTGCGGAACAGGTCGGAAGCAAAGATGAAGTTGTTCAGTTCTTCGCAGGTGGAGGTGAAAATCTCCTCCTTGGTTCCTTCCCATCCTTTCCGTCCTTCGTAGATGAAGATGATCTTCTCGCCGATACCCATTACAGAGTTCATGTCGTGGGTATTGATGAGCGTGGTCATGTTATACTCTTTGGTGATGTCCTGTATCAGTTCGTCGATGACCAAAGAGGTCTTGGGATCCAGTCCCGAGTTGGGTTCGTCACAGAAAAGGTATTGGGGGTTCAGAGCAATGGCGCGTGCAATAGCCACACGCTTCTGCATACCTCCACTGATTTCGCCGGGATATTTGTCCTGTGCTTCCGACAGGTTGACACGGTCCAGACAAAACAGGGCACGGCGTTGGCGGTCGCGCAACGTATCATTGCTGAACATGTTCAGCGGAAACATCACGTTGTCCAGCACCGTCATTGAGTCAAAGAGGGCTGCACTCTGGAAAATCATTCCCATTTCGCGCCGCAATTCCTTCTTTTCTCTCTTCCCCATGGCCAGGAAGTTGCGCCGGTCGTAGAGTAACTCGCCGCGTTCCGGCGTGAGCAGTCCCACGATGCACTTCATCAGCACCGTCTTACCCGAACCGCTTTGACCGATAATCAGGTTTGTCTTTCCATTCTCGAAGGTCGTGTTGATGTCTTTCAGCACCTCTTTCCCTTCAAATGATTTATAGAGTCCTTTCAGTTCAATCATGGTCAGTAGTTGAATTGGTGAAATCTTTTTGATTGAGGTTATTCCATCAGCAGTTTGGTCAGTATCAAGTCGGCAAACAGGATGAGCACACTGCTGCAGACCACAGAGTCGGTCGAGGCCTTGCCTACTTCGATGGAGCCTCCTTCCACGGTGTAGCCGAAGAAGGCTGATACGCTGGCTATGATGAAGGCGAAGAAGAGGGACTTGATGATGCCGCACCAGATGAACCACTCTACAAACATGTATTGCAGGCCGTATTCAAGGTCTACAGCTGACATGACTCCGCCAAACCAGCACATGCAATAGGCACCTATGATGCCGGCAAAGATGCTGAACGTCACCATCAGCGGAATGGTAGTGACCATGGCCGATATTTTGGGAAGTATCAGGTAGTTGGCCGAGTTCACTCCCATAATCTCCAACGCATCTATCTGCTGGGTGACACGCATGGTGCCCAGTTCGGAGGCAATGTTGGAGCCAACCTTGCCTGCCAGTATCAGACACATGATGGAGGAAGAGAACTCCAGCAGCATGATTTCGCGGGTGACGTATCCAACCGTCCAACGCGGCATGAAGGGGCTGTCGATGTTCAGCTTGATTTGTATGGTAATGACGGCTCCGATGAAGAAGGATATCAGCAATACGATACCTATGGAGTTGACCCCCAGCTTCTCCATCTCATCGACATATTGGCGGAAGAACATGCGCATACGTTCCGGTCGGGAGAAGGTTCGTCCCATCAGCTGCATGTATCTTCCTACGGTTCTAAGTGCTTTTATCATAACGTTCTGTTGTTGACTCTATCCCAATATTCGCTCTATCTTTCGTCTGAAAGATGTCGGGCTTCAAACTATTTCTCTGCAAATGTACATCATTTCAGCTTATTTTCTTACTTTTGCGCTGAAAACCTTTAGAGTATGGAAGAAGAAAGAGTCATAATGGACAATCTGGAAGAAGTAAAGGAAATATCGCAAGGACCCGTAACAGCCGAAACTGCTACTGTGACAGAGGAACAACCGTTGGTGCTACGGACGGAAGACCTGGTGAAGCGTTACGGCAAACGTACCGTCGTGAGCCATGTATCCTTTGACGTAAAGCAGGGAGAGATAGTGGGACTGCTAGGTCCGAACGGAGCCGGCAAGACAACGTCGTTCTACATGACGGTGGGACTGGTGACGGCCAATGCAGGGCACATCTTTCTGGGCGATTTGGAGATAACAGGCTATCCCGTGTACAAACGTGCCCAGACGGGCATTGCCTATCTGGCTCAGGAAGCTTCGGTGTTCCGTCAGATGAGTGTGGAGGATAACATCGCTTCTGTGCTGGAGATGACGGGACGTCCGCTCTCTTATCAGAAAGACAAACTGGAGAGCCTGATTGCCGAATTCCGCCTGCAGAAGGTGCGCAAGAACAAGGGTACCCAGCTGTCCGGTGGTGAGCGGCGGCGCACGGAGATTGCCCGTTGTCTGGCTATTGACCCCAAGTTCATCATGCTGGACGAGCCCTTTGCCGGTGTGGACCCGATTGCTGTGGAGGATATCCAGAAGATTGTGTGGGACCTCAAGAAGAAAAATATCGGCATCCTGATAACCGACCATAACGTGCAGGAAACGCTGAGTATCACCAACCGTGCCTACCTGCTGTTTGAGGGGAAAATCCTTTTCCAAGGTACGCCGGAAGAACTGTCGGTCAATCAGATAGTACGTGAAAAATACTTGGGAAGTAACTTTGTGCTTCGTCGGAAAGACTTCATGGTATAAGGTTCGAACTATCTATCCGACAGGCGTGAAATAGCTTTAAAACTTCTGTCCCTGCAGTTTAAAACTTTTCATCCAAAAGTTTTAAACTGCAGGGACAGAAGTTTTAATGTGAAATGGAAGGAGTTCTCACTTGAACAGCTTCTCTATTTCATCCTCCTTGATGGTGGCCAGGATGGTCTTTCCATCGGGCGTATAATTGGGGGTGGGGGAGGCAAACAGACAGTCCACCAGATTGGCCATCTCCTCTTCTGACAATACCTGTCCATAGACGATGGAGGCAGCCCGTGCCAGCGTCAAAGCCAGCAGGCTCTGTATATCCTCCTTGACGTTTTTACCTTTTTCCATGGCGGTATGCACCATGTCGCGCACCATCTCTACGGGGTTCAACCCTTCGGTTCCCTCGGGGATGCCGTTGACGGCATAGCTGCCCCCTCCTAAAGGCGAAAGGTCGAAACCTATGGCATTCAGGTCGTCCATGATACCCTCCAGTATGGTAGCTTCAGAGGGTGGCAGCTGCACGATTTCGGGGAAGAGGACTCCTTGTGATGAACCTTTCTTCTGCTGAAGCAGGTGCATGTAGCGCTCGTACAGGATGCGGATGTGTGCCCGATGCTGGTCTATCAGCATTACCCCCGATTTGACGGATGTCAGTATATACCTCCCTTTCAGTTGGAAATGTGTTCCTCCCTGTTCCATACCGGTACGAGGGGTGGAGGGTAGAAGCGAAGCAGCCGGTTCGGAGGAGGGGGCTGCGGGGATTTTCCATTCCATCCCTTCATCGGGTATTGCCTCTTCTACAGAGGCGGTGTCCGTCCTGTCTGATGGGGTGATGCCGTCGTAGAGAGCCTCCCATCCCTTGTTGGAGGTAGTTCGCTCTCCCTTCCCTTTCTCTTGGAAGTAGGCTGACGAGGCGGCCGACTTGAAGGGATTGAAGTCTGTATTGTAATGCACCTGAGGAGGCTCTATCGGGCGGGCCTGTTCAAAGGCGGGAATGTCAGGCATATCCTCCGTATCGAAGTCGATGGTGGGTACTGCATTGAAACGTCCCAGCGTCTCTTTGACTGCCGCTGACAGGATTTGCCAGATAGCCTGCTCGTTCTCAAACTTGATTTCCGTCTTGGTGGGGTGGATGTTGACGTCAATGCTGGCAGGGTCTACCTCAAAATAGATGAAGTAAGATATCTGCTCGCCGGCCGGAATCAGCTGGTCGTATGCTTCCATTACCGCTTTGTGGAAGTAGGGATGGCGCATATAGCGGCCGTTGACAAAGAAGTATTGGTGTGACCCCTTCTTGCGTGCCGTCTCCGGCTTGGCCACGAATCCGCTGACTTTGATCATGCTGGTATCTACGTCCACCGAGAGCAGCTGCTGGTTCAGTTTCTTCCCGAAGATGCTCATGATGCGCTGACGCAGCGGCATGACCGGAAGATTGAATACCTCGGA
This sequence comes from uncultured Mediterranea sp., assembly GCA_945641355.1. GTDB lineage: Bacteria > Bacteroidota > Bacteroidia > Bacteroidales > Bacteroidaceae > Bacteroides. Next base: position 10,351 of record CALZEQ010000039.1, read on the forward strand.
GTCGTTGCTGTACAGATAGAATGCCACTTGGGGATTGACCAAGGCAATGCGTTCGAACTCGGTCAGGATATTGCTCAGCTCGGTAGAGTTGGACTTCAGAAACTTGCGGCGGGCCGGTACGTTGAAGAAGAGATTCTTGACCGAGAAGTTGCTGCCGGGTGAGCAGGCAACGGGCTCTTGTGCCTCCAGACGTGACCCCGACAGCAGCAGCCGGGTACCCAGCTCTTGGTCGGCCTGCCGGGTTTTCAGCTCTATTTCGGCTACGGCTGCTATAGAGGCCAGTGCCTCTCCACGGAATCCCATCGTATGCAGGGCAAACAGGTCGGAGGCGTTTTGTATCTTGGAGGTGGCATGACGCTCAAAGGCAAGGCGGGCGTCGGTCTCGGACATCCCTTTACCGTCGTCAATGACCTGTATACAGGTCTTGCCGGCATCGGTCACCAGCACATAGATTTCGCCGGCACCGGCATCGATGGCATTCTCTACTAGCTCCTTGATGACTGACGCCGGCCGCTGTATCACCTCTCCGGCTGCTATTTGGTTGGCTACCGACTCGGGTAGCAGATGGATGATATCACTCATAAGGCTTAAATGATTCCGTTACTGATGGCGTACCACAAGTAGAACAGTAATACGATGAGGACAATGGCCATGCCTACATGCATGGGCTTCCGTCCGCTCTCCTTGCGGCGCTTCAGGTGGGTAGTACCTTCAATGAATTTTCCTCGGATATCTTCGGGTGAGAACTCCTTGGGAGGCAACATGCCCAGCTCACGCTTGGCGCTCTCCTCCATTTTAGCCAGTCTCTCTTTTCGTTCATCCACATAGATGTAGGGATGGTTGAAACCACGCGGTTTCCGCATTGTAAACATTCCCATGGTGTATCTATTTCTTGTTATTACTACGTTTGATGTGCATGTTGCGTGGCGATGCAGCCGGCTTGCGGTCGCTCTTCTTCAGCTCTTCGCCGGCCCGCTTGCTGCGCCAGTTAAATATATCCTGCTTGTTGCGCGGACGTATATAGTCGAACCAGGCAAATGCGGGCAGCCGATATTTGTCTGCCGGTATCTGGCTCATCGGATAGGCTGTACCGGTGGTCTTTCCGATGAAGGAACCCTGTTCCAACTTGCGGTTCTTCAGCAACATCCGCAGGAACGGGGCTTCGCTGTAGTTCATCATGATGAGTGAACTGTCTCGTTCCTCTGTCGGATAGTAGATGACCAGTACATTGCCGTTCACGTCTATCTGGCGCATTTCTCCTTCGCGGAAGTAGGCCTTCATCTCCTTACCGGCAACCTGGTTGTAGTGCAGCGTGTCCTTCTTCTCGATGGCCAGTGCCTGATTGATGATGTGTGCCCAGTCAATGGTACTGTCGTTCATATACACCTTCACCTCCTCGCCCAGCAATTGCTGGCTGCCGCTCCAGAGGATAGGGTCGGTATACATGGTCATGCAAGAGTCTTTGGAATTGTACACCAGTGAATCGCACACCGCCTGTATGTCCGTGCGATAGGCACGTACCTTGTGGTAGATGCGCAATTCGCGGTACATGGAGTCGGTGTCCAGGTCGAAGGTAATCATGCGCAGGGTGTCGCCATGTACGAAGAGGCTGTCTCCCTGCGAATAGTCTACGGCAACGGCCCGGTCGGTAGCCAAGGCACTACCGGTCCGCTCGTTATAGAAGCAGTAGTCGCCCGTCAGCATATTCTTGTTGACGGTGTCGTTCATCTGTACATGGTGGAAGGCTTCGCCGTAGCCCAGCTGGCGGTCGTAGAACAGACTGTCACCGGTGAGACGCTTGCCTTGGTTCGTCAGGACAGAGCGGTCCAGCAACTCGGCCTGTTCGGTGGTGGTGTTGTACCAGCCCCGTTCGGAGTAGATGTGGTTCTCTTCGCTTACGATATCCGATGGCCCCAGGATGGTGGCAATCTTGCTTTCGGTGCTGTATTTCAGGGTGTCAGAGGTCAGTACAAACTTGGGATTGACCAGTTTGACGTCGTGGTTGAAAATGGCCAGCTTGGTAGCCGGACTGTATTCGCCCCATTCTGAGGTCAGCACATTCTCCTCGTCGGTCAGCGTTCCCCCATCGAAGTAGTAGCCCAGGTTATAGAGGCGGTCGTAGTTCAGGCTGTCTGTGGTCAGTTCGGTGGTACGGTTGATGAGCCGTACGTTCTCTCGCAGCATGGCCAGCTGTGACATCCCGTCGTAGTAGAGGTAGTCGCCGTAGATGAAGAGAGTGTCTCCCTGCTCCATGTGTACGTTGCCGAAGGCTTCTACGGAGTTGATTTTCTCGTATATAAGCGCACTGTCACAGAACATGTACATGCTGTCGTGACGCAGCTTGACTGAACCTATCAGTACTTGCACATCGGGGCGTAGCTCTTTATCGGCCACCGCTTCGTCGGCATAGAGCAGGTCTACCCGCGTCTTCTTTTTCTCTTGTGGCCCGGTAGGTGGGCGGAGCGTGTCACTCTGCTCTTGCTGGGAGGTTTTCGTTGCCGGCTTCTTGTCCTGCGCGCATAGCAGAACCATGCCAAACAGGCATAGAATACCTGTCAGTAGGTATCTATGCCTGCTCAGTATGTTTTTTCTTCTCGCTTTCTCTTGCATACAAAACGTTTAATGGCACACAGTATCTGTAGATTATTCTTTAATCCAGCCGGGATACTTGAACGCGCAGTTGTTTTTCCAGGTGTCTTTGATACGTACGTACGTATGTTTCTGTTTCTCGCGAATCCATTTGTCCAGCATCTCGTCCCGGCGTTTCTCCAGCACAATCTCCTTCAGGTTCTGGTAGTCATCGGCGATGGTGGCCTTGTGGCCGTTGGTGCGGCTTTTCAGTTTGACAATGACGCACTCCTCCTTACCTGTCTTTTGGGGAATCATGGTGAAGGCTTCTGAGATTTCGCCCACCTTCATGTTGTCCACCACCTTGGCAATTTCAGGAGGCAGTTCCTGCATCTCAAACTTCGATGTATTGGTGTTGGGATTTGGCAGCAGGCCGTGGTTGTTGCGTGTGTCCTTGTCTTGTGACAAGACAGCGGCTGCCTCCTCAAAGGTGAACTTGCCGTTGCGGATGTCATCGGCAATGGAGTCTAGGCGTGCGTTAGCTGCCTCCAGGGCACTCTCCGGCACATGCGGTTTCAGCAAGATGTGGCGTGCCTTGATGCGGTCGCCTCGTTTCTCTATCAGCTGGATGATATGGAATCCGAATTCCGACTCCACAATTTTTGATATCTTGTTCGGATCCTGCAGATTGAAGGCAACGTTCGCGAAGGCTGGATCCAGCTGCCCCTTTCCATAGAAAGGCATCTCGCCGCCGTTGATAGCTGATCCACGGTCTTCGGAATACATGCGGGCCAGGGTAGAGAAACTTGTCTCTCCCTTGTTGATGCGGTCGGTATAGTCGCGCAGGCGTCTCTTCACGTCCTCAATCTCTTCGGTTGGTATTTTAGGTTGCAGCGTGACAATCTGTACTTCTACCTGTGTGGGAATGTAGGGGATGCTGTCCTGTGGCAGGTCTTTGAAGTAGCGGCGCACTTCGGCCGGTGTCACTTTGATTTCGCCTACCAGCTTCTGCTGCATCTTCTGTACAGTCAGACCTTCACGGGCGTTTTCGCGCAGGGTTTCGCGGATTTGGCTGGAGGTCTTGTTGAAGTATTCCTCCATCTTCTCGCGCGAGCCGATGTTGGCAATGTACATATTGGTCATCATGTCCACCCGTTGGATGACCTCACTTTCAGAGACTTCGATACTGTCCAGTACGGCCTGGTGTAGGAAGAGCTTCTGTACGGCAATCTCTTCGGGAATCACACAATAGGGGTCACGGTCGAACTTACGTCCTTCGTACAGGGCATTCATGCGTGCCTCTTCCACTTCAGACTTCAGAATGGCTTCGTCACCTACTACCCAGACCACTTCATCAATCACATTGTCTTGTCCGTAAGCGGATAGGCCGGACAATAATGTCAGGGCAAATAAAACTGCAAACTTCAGGTTCATATACTTTTTCATCTTGTTTTCACTATCTAACTAATAATATTTGATTCTATCTTGTCTGACCGCCCGTTGGTACAGGTCGTCCTTCACCTGTTTCATGAATTCCACCTGCTTCATGTTCATCAGAATATCTTTCACCTGATTGCGGGCCGATTCGTATGGCTCTTGGTCCCCGATGGCGCGGTAGTCGGCCACGTTGAGGAAGTAGCAATAGGCTGTATCCTTCAGCTCAATGTGGCGGTGGTTCTGAAAATATCCGTCCGTATCTTTTACGTTCAGCGGCATCAAATCCAGCATTTCCGATACCGGAATCCATTTGTCGTAGAAATACTCGTACTTGACGGCATGTTGCAGGCTGTATTTCTCCAGATGCTCTACAGCGTCTTGTGCCGGATTCTTGTACCAGCGGCGTACGTTGGCCAGTTGCGGGGCTTTCAACGGCACCTTGATGAACAATCCTTTCATCAGCGGACGCTCTACCTTGAACAGTGCCTGATTCTTTTCGTAATACGTTTCCATCTCCGTGTCGGAAATAGTGGCCGACAACTGCTGGTGTATCAGTGCCTGTTGGTATGTGTGCATGATGAGGGCTTTTCGGTAGTGTTCCACCAGCTTGTCAATTTCGGCATTGTCAGGTATGTTGTTTCGTGCCTTGTTGAACAGCAGTATCTCTTCGGCCCAATTGCGGATGTAGTGTTCGGCAAACAGGAGGCTGTCGTCCTTCGAAAGTCCGTTCGGCAGTACAGACTGCAAATCTTCGTGGTAGAGAAAATTCCCTTCCAATTCGACCAAGGGAGTTTTCCCATGGTGGTCGTGCTGCTCGCTACATGCCAGGCAGAGGCAAGCCAATAGTGCTCCGAAGAATGTTGTACGCATGGATTCGACAATTATCATTTAAGGGGCGAAGATAGTGTTTTAATCGGTTGCATCAGTGATTATTAACGGTTTTTAAAACCTGTTGGTCTATTTCAACCTTAGCGGAGGCCCGTAAAGCCCTCTCCCACTGTTGTTGCAGGTAGTTTCGGTAGTCATCCGTTACTTTTGAGTGTATTTCTTGATAACTTTCCGGCCCTGTCAGCTTCTCGCCCAGCACATCCACAAAGGGAAATGTCTCGTCAGGCTGAATCCTTGCTCCTTTTCGCTTGAAAAACAAGGCGTCTACTACCTCGTTCTCCCCCATTGTGAAGATGCCATGTTGCAGTCGGATGTGTGTTTGTCCGTCGGCATTGAAGGTCAGTCGTATGGCATCGCTCCACTCTCCAGCCTGCAATTTGCGCAGAAACTTCTTGGCCCGCTTGATGGTTCGTTTGGTGTCACCATAGAGAACGCATCCTTTGAAACGTGGTTTTTCCCACTGATAGTCGGCATGGTGCGCGGCAAAATAGCGCCGGATGCCTTCTTCATCCTGGCTGGGGCGAATCACTTCACGTTCGGTTATCAGTTCGACAAGTCTCTTCTTCCGAAAGGATTGAAGGAGCCTGTGTGCCGTCGTATCTCTCTGTTCCAGTGTCTCATTTTGATAATCAAGCAATGATTTCACTGTAAACAATTCGAGTTGGCGCTTTCTGCTTGCCGGATGGGCGGTGGCAAAGCGGGCAAAATCTTCGCCCGTATAGGGCTTTTCTGCAATCGTAAAGAGGGTGTGCGTGCTCTTCCCATGTGTCAATAGTTCCTCGATGCCTTCTTGGGGGGCGTAGTGACATCTTCTCTTCCAATCATCCAATGTGTTGGCGGACGGACGGAGCGATGAATTGATAGGGTTTGGCGCACAGGACTGGATGCAGTTCTCTTTCTTGAGCACAGCGATGATGTGGATGCCTTCTGGAGTAAGGAAGGGGGCAGACAGCTCTCCAACCTTGAGCGAGAAGGACTGCTCCTCCAGTTCAATGGTGACTTGGCGCGGATGAATCCAGATACTGTCCTTGGCATCGGAGAATTGTTGGATGTATGTCTGTAGCTTGTCTGGATGCTCGTTGAGGCAGGCGGAAAGCGAATCCATCCACTGTCTCGTCTGTCTGAAAGAGGCGGGAGCTGCGTTTTGTGGGATGCGTTTGAACAGTTGACAGATGTATATCATTTCCTCGGGGGAGGCGTGCGATGTCTGCTCCGTTGGTGCAGCGTCCTTGCTCAGCTGTTCGTACAACAGCTGGCGGCGGTAAGCCTTCATCTCCTTCTGGAAGTGAGGGGTGGTGTCCATGCCGGCAAGAATGGCCGCCTGCACCTTCAGTCGGGCAAGCAGGATGGAATCGGTTTGGGCAGCCAGGCCCAAAGAGTATACAAGCAGTGAAAGTAGAATCCCTAATTTGTTTGTCATCGGTTCAGAGGGGAAAAATCCTGCCTCCGCCCCCTTTGAGGATGAGTTGAGATGCGGCTCTCCTGAAAAGGACGAAGGCAGGAAAATACAATCGTCTTGGTAAACGGAACGGGCTATTTACTCCGGACGGCTGTAGTTAGGAGCTTCACTTGTGATGGCTACATCGTGCGGATGACTTTCCAGCACACCGGCATTGGTGATACGGGTGAACTTGGCATCGTGCAGCTTCTCGATGTTGGGAGCACCGCAGTAGCCCATGCCGGCACGTAAGCCGCCGGTCAGTTGGTAAATCACCTCATACAATGTCCCTTTATAGGGTACGCGGGCAGCGATTCCTTCCGGCACCAGCTTCTTGACATCGGTAGTGCTGCTTTGGAAGTAGCGGTCTTTCGAACCATGTTCCATAGCCTCCAGCGACCCCATGCCTCGATACGATTTGAACTTACGTCCGTTGAAGATGATGGTTTCGCCCGGCGACTCTTCTGTGCCGGCCACCAACGAACCGATCATGACACTCCATCCACCGGCTGCCAATGCCTTGACCACATCGCCTGAGTAGCGTAGACCGCCATCAGCAATCAGAGGTATGCCTGTACCTTTCAGTGCCTTGGCTACATCGTACACGGCCGTGAGCTGAGGTACACCTACACCGGCCACGACGCGGGTCGTACAGATAGAACCCGGACCAATGCCCACCTTCACGCCGTCGGCACCAGCCTCTACCAGTGCTTTGGCTGCTTCGCCGGTTGCGATGTTTCCTACTACGATATCAATGTTGGGAAATCTCTTCTTGGCCTCTTTTAGCTTTTCAATCACATACATGGAGTGTCCGTGTGCCGTATCAATCACAATGGCATCGGCACCGGCATCTACCAGCGCTTGCATACGGTCCAGCGTGTCATTGGTCACACCTACGCCGGCGGCTACCCTCAGACGTCCCTTGCTGTCCTTGCAAGCCATAGGCTTGTCTTTGGCCTTCGTGATGTCCTTGTAGGTAATCAAGCCTATCAGTTTGTTGTCTTTGTCAACTACTGGCAGTTTTTCGATTTTATGTTCTTGCAGAATCTGGGCGGCAGCTTCCAGGTCGGTTGTCTGGTTGGTCGTCACGATGTTATCTTTTGTCATCACTTCGTCGATGCGCTTCGTGTGGTCTTTCTCGAAACGGAGGTCGCGGTTTGTGACGATGCCTACCAGATGACCTTCATCGTCTACAACGGGTATGCCTCCAATCTTGTATTCGGCCATCAGGTCTAAAGCCGCAGACACACTGGAGCCTCTCTTGATGGTTACAGGATCGTAAATCATACCGTTCTCAGCACGTTTGACAATGGCTACTTGGCGGGCCTGTTCTTCGATGGACATATTCTTATGTATGACACCGATACCGCCTTCGCGTGCAATGGCGATGGCCATTTTGGCTTCGGTGACTGTGTCCATGGCAGCCGTTACAAAAGGTATTTTCAACTCGATGTTGCGTGAGAACTTCGTCGTGAGAGCGACAGTTTTGGGCAGGACTTCAGAATAAGCGGGAATCAACAATACATCATCGTATGTCAATCCATCCATTACAATCTTATCAGCAATAAATGACATAGGGTATATATGCGTTTAAAATTTATTGCGTGCAAATATACGGTTTTTATTCCATTTTCGTATATCTGCACGCAATATTTTTTTGTTTGTGGAGGGTTAGTTCGCCATTTCAGAGATGAACTTGATGCGTACCAGGCGGATTTCTTCTTCCGTAAAGTCATCTCCCAGCTCGTCCATTGCATCGTCGATGTCGTCGGTCGTCGACTCTTTGAAGTAGTCATAGATGTCAAGCATGTGGTCTTCGTCCATGATATCCTCCAGGAAATAGTCTATGTTCAGCTTGGTGCCAGAGTAGACGATGGCTTCAATCTCGTCCAGCAGTTCTTCGAACTCGATACCTTTCGACAGGGCGATGTCGTCCAATGCCACTTTGCGGTCGATGGCCTGGATGATGGCCACCTTCATCTTTGATTTGTTGGCTACCGTGCGCACCCTCAGGTCTTCGGGGCGTTCAATCTCGTTCTCCTCGCAATGGCGCTTGATGAGCTTGCAGAACTCTTCGCCATATCGCTTGGCCTTGCCGGCTCCCACACCCGGTATGTTCTGCAATTCCTCCAGCGTGATGGGATAGATGGTGGCCATTGCCTCCAGCGAGGGGTCCTGGAAGATGACGTAGGGAGGAACCTCCAGCTTCTTGGAGAGTTTCTTGCGGAGGTCTTTCAGCATGGAGTAGAGGGCAGGGTCGACAGCACAGGCACCGCCTCCACGTGCCGGAGCCTCCTCTTCTATCTCATCAAAATCGGTATCTTCCACAATCTTGAACGACTTCGGATGTTTCAGGAACTTCTTGCCTTCATCCGTCACTTTCAGCAGTCCGTAGTTCTCTACATCCTTGCTCAGATAGCCGGCAATCAAGGCCTGGCGGATGACAGCGTTCCAGGTGCGGTCTTCTTCGCCCATGCCCGATCCGAAGATTTCCAGGTCTTCGTGCAGGTGTGCCTGCACTTCTGAAGTCTCTTTGCCTTGTATGACATCTATGATATAGTCTGCCTTGAAATTCTCTTTCACCGCCAGAATCGCTTCGATGACGGTGCACAATAATTCTTGAGCTTCCACTTGTTTCTTTGGATTTAAACAGTTGTCACAATTTCCACAATTGTCCTCCGTATACTCTTCGCCAAAATAGTGCAGCAGTGTCTTTCGGCGGCACACGGATGACTCGGCGTATGCAGCAGTCTCCAACAGGAGCTGCTTGCCGATTTCCTGTTCTGCCACAGGTTTGCCCTGCATGAATTTTTCCAGCTTCTGCAGGTCTTTGTTTGTATAGAATGTAATGCACTGTCCTTCCCCTCCATCTCGTCCGGCACGTCCTGTCTCCTGATAGTATCCTTCCAGGCTCTTGGGGATGTCGTAGTGGATGACGTATCGCACATCCGGCTTGTCGATACCCATGCCGAAGGCGATGGTAGCCACGATTACATCAATCTTTTCCATCAGGAAGTCGTCTTGGTTTTGGGTACGGGTGGCCGAATCCATTCCTGCATGATAGGCGCGGGCGTTGATGCCGTTTGCTTGCAGTATTTCGGCCAGCTCTTCTACTTTCTTGCGGCTGAGGCAATAGATGATGCCCGATTTCTCCGGATTGTTCTTGATGAACTTGATGATGTCTTTATCTACATTGTTCGTTTTGGGACGTACTTCGTAATAGAGGTTGGGACGGTTGAAGGACGACTTGAACACCTTGGCTTCTATCATACCCAGGTTCTTCTGGATATCGTGCTGCACCTTTGGTGTGGCCGTAGCTGTCAATGCGATGAGCGGAGCTTTTCCGATTTCGTTGATAATGGGTCGTATGCGTCGGTATTCCGGGCGGAAGTCGTGTCCCCACTCTGAGATGCAGTGGGCCTCGTCTACCGCGTAGAACGAAATCTTCACCGTCTTCAGGAATCCTACGTATTCCTCCTTGGTCAGTGACTCTGGGGCAACATAAAGGAGTTTTGTCTTTCCGTTGACGATGTCGCTTTTCACCTGGTCGATTGCGCTTTTGTTGAGAGAGGAGTTGATGAAGTGTGCGATGCCGTCTTCTTCACTGAAGTTGCGCATTGCATCGACTTGGTTCTTCATCAAGGCGATTAGCGGAGAGATAACAATAGCTGTTCCCTCCATCAACAGAGATGGTAATTGGTAACACAGCGATTTTCCACCTCCGGTAGGCATCAATACAAAGGTGTCGTTCCCATCCAACAGGTTTTGGATGATTGCTTCCTGATTTCCTTTAAAGGTGTCAAAACCGAAATATCTCTTCAGCTCTTCTGTCAAGTTAATCTTCTTCTTCCCAGCCATGGTTCAAATAGGTAGTTGTTTTTAGGTTTCATTAAGGTGTGCTACAAGCACATTTCATCTCTCTTAACTAAGATTCCTAACAAAGTTATAAACAACTTCTCAAATTCCAAGCATAATCGGCCTATTATTTTTCATGAAAAAATGAAAAAAGTATTCCGCCTATTCGCTACGTGCTGATTTTAAGAGTTTTGCATTCTTGCGATATTTGCCTTCTCCATCTGCTTTTTGGCATAGTCCAGTGTGACCACGTACTTGTCCTTGTTTTCAGAGGGAAGTTCGAACATGACATCCATCATGATGGTCTCTACGATGGAGCGCAAGCCGCGTGCCCCCAGCTTGTATTCGATGGCCTTGTCCACGATGTACTCGAATACCTCTTCGTCGAATGTCAGAGCCACATGGTCCATCTCGAACAGCTTCACGTACTGCTTGATGATAGAGTTCTTGGGCTCGGTCAGGATGGATCGCAGCGCAGCTCTATCCAGCGGGTTCAGGTATGTCAGCACAGGCATACGTCCTATGATTTCTGGAATCAGTCCGAATGCTTTCAGGTCTTGCGGTGCAATGTATTGTATCAGGTTCTCCTTGTCGATGGTAGCTGTATTGCGCACGGCGTTGTAGCCCACCACGTGGGTGTTCAGGCGCTGGGCAATCTTCTTTTCGATACCGTCGAAGGCACCGCCGCAGATGAACAGGATGTTCTTGGTGTTGACAGGAATCATCTTCTGGTCGGGGTGCTTGCGTCCGCCCTGTGGCGGTACGTTCACGACGGAGCCTTCCAGCAGTTTCAGCAGACCTTGCTGGACACCCTCGCCGCTCACGTCGCGCGTGATGGAGGGGTTGTCGCCCTTGCGGGCTATCTTGTCGATTTCGTCAATGAAGACAATGCCTTTCTCGGCTTGGGCTACGTTGTAGTCGGCTACCTGCAGCAGGCGGGTCAGGATGCTCTCGATGTCTTCACCCACATAGCCGGCTTCGGTCAGCACCGTGGCATCTACAATGGTGAAGGGTACGTGGAGCAGCTTGGCGATGGTGCGTGCCAGCAGCGTCTTGCCGGTGCCGGTCCGTCCCACCATGATGATGTTCGATTTCTCTATTTCCACATCGTCTCCCTTGTCGCTCTGCAGCAGCCGCTTATAGTGGTTGTACACAGACACGGAGAGGTATCGCTTGGCGTCGTCCTGGCCGATGACGTATTGGTCCAGGAAGCGTTTGATGTCTTGCGGCTTCGGCAGCTCGTCCAGGTTCAACTGGGTATCCGAAAGGGCTTGCTTGAATGTTTGCTGCACAATCTCGTAGGCCTGGCTGGCGCATTCGTTGCAGATGAATCCGTCTACTCCCGAGATGAGGAGTTGCACCTCGTCTCTGCTTCTTCTGCAGAAGCTGCATCTGTCTTTGCTCTTTCTATTCGTTTCAGCCATAATTATTTCTTCGTCAGTACTTCGTCAACCATACCATACTCTTTTGCCTCTTGGGCGGTCATCCAATAGTCGCGGTCGGAGTCGGCCCACACCTTGTCGAATGGCGTGTGCGAGTGGTCGGCAATGATGGTATAGAGTTCTTTCTTCATTTTCATGATTTCGCGTGCGGTGATTTCGATGTCCGATGCCTGGCCTTGTGCGCCTCCCAGAGGCTGATGAATCATGACGCGCGAGTGTGGCAGTGCCGAACGCTTGCCTTCAGTGCCGGCTACCAGCAGGACGGCTGCCATACTGGCTGCCATGCCTGTACAGATGGTGGTGACATCGCTGCTGATGAACTGCATGGTGTCGTAGATGCCCAGGCCGGCATAGACCGATCCGCCCGGCGAATTGATATAGATGGAGATGTCCTTGCCCGGCTCTACTGAGTCCAGGTAAAGCAGCTGTGCCTGCAGGGTGTTGGCTGTATAGTCATCAATCTGTGTGCCCAGAAAGATGATGCGGTCCATCATCAAGCGCGAGAAGACGTCCAGCTGTGTTACGTTGAGCTGACGCTCTTCCAGAATATATGGATTCAGGTATCCGGCTTGCGATTTGATGACATCATCCAGTACCAGACTGTTCATGCCCAGATGTTGGGTTGCATATTTTCTAAAATCATCCATTATGTATAGAATTTTTTTTGAGTTTTGTATTCTGTTTTGTTCAGCGTATGGTTCCCTTTCCTTTTTGGGGAAACCCGCTCTCCTTCTCATCGGGAGAATGAGGCTGCAAAGAAACGAAAAAGAAAAGAGAGCACAAAAAAAACACAGGGTTATCCGACGATAACTCTGTGTTTTTCTATGATAATTCGGTTCCTTCGGGCGGTTGTTCTGCGAAAAGAATGCCGCTGTATGAAACGGAAGTGACCGGTTTATGCAAACATTTTGTTGAATTCTTCCATCGATACGCTCTTGTGTTCCAGCGTAACCTGTCCCTTCAATGCGGCAGCCAGCTTGGTCTCTACGGCGCGGTTTACCAGTCCTTCGACGCTCTCTTTCTTCTTCAGCATCTCTTTGGAGTAGTTCTCCAGCAGCTCTTCGGGTACATTCATCATGCCGTATTGGGCGAACTGGGCACGGGTGACCTCCTTGGCCATGCGGGTGATGTCTTCCTGCTCCACTTTGATTTCGTTTGCCTTTACCAGCTGCTCCTTAATCAGGTGCCAGGTCAGTTCCTCGATGCTCTTGTCATAGTTTTCCTCAACGAATTTCTCGTCCTTATCAGGGTTGTTCAGGCGCATCACACGTTTCAGCAGTGCGTCGGGGAATTCCAGCTTGCCCACCTTCTCCATCAGCATCTTGCGGGCATCGAGCAGGAACTTGTAGTCGCTGTCTGCACTCAGCTGGGCGGCGATGCTCTCCTTGATTTTGCCACGGAACTCTTCCTCGCTCTTGACGTTGCCTTCGCCGAATACTTGGTCGAAGATTTCCTGGTTCAGTTCGCCAGGAGTGAATCGGGTGATTTCAGTCACCTGATAGCTGAAGTCAGACTTCATTTCGGCTGCAGCCTCTTTCTCAATCTTCAGCAGCGAAGCCAGTTCGGCCGTATTGCCATCCCATGCGGTGTGCGGGTTGAACACGAGCACGTCGTTCACCTTGGCATTGGCAAACTTAGCCTTCTGCTCGTCGTTTTTCATGTAGGCGGGCATCATGACGGCACCCTCTACCTGTATTCCGCCCTCTTTGGTGTTTCCGTTCTCGTCCAGTTCGGCAATCAGCCCCTTCAGCATGTCGCCCTCGGCATAGGCTTCAACCGGTTGGTAGCTGCCGGTGCGTTGTGTATAGCTCTTGACCTGCTGCTCCACCATCTCGTCCGTAGTTTCGATAGTATAGTAGTCTACCTTGTCGGCGGCACTTACTGCTGCATTGAATTCGGGAGCCAGTGCGATGTCGAACAGGAATTCAAACTCCTCCATGGTGTCGAAGTCGATGGGTTGCTGTTTCTCCTCGTTCGGCAGGGGCTCGCCCAAGATGTTCACCTTATTATCTTGAATATACTTATATACAGTTTCGGACAAGAGCTTGTTTACCTCTTCTGCGATGACAGATTTTCCGTACATCTTCTTGATCAGACTCATGGGCACCATGCCTTTGCGGAATCCCGGTATCTGTGCTTTCTGACGGAAAGTCTTCAGCGATTTGTCCACTTTTTCTTGATAGTCTGCTTTCTCCAGCTTCACGGTAAGCAGAGCGTTTACCTTGTCAATGTTTTGTAATGAAACGTTCATTCTGACTATTATTTATTTGATTTATACTTTATTCCATTTATAAATGAGCCCGCAAAATTAGCGTTATTCTTTCAATTATCAAAAAAGAGAGGCCAATTATTTCTTTTTTTTATAGCTGTTCTGAGGGCAAAAAGGGGATTGCGTGGAGCGGAGGTGACATGAAAAGAGGCGAAAGCCGTTGTGACTTTCACCTCTTTGTTCCTTTGTGCGAGGCTCGTGAAGACGATTCGTGCCTCTGCATTTTAAGAAGGTTTTTCTATCAAGCTCCCGGGTGAATTGCTTCAGAGGGGCAAACGTCTGCGCAAGTACCGCATTCAGTACATGCTTCAGGGTCAATAGAATACTTGTCACCTTCAGAGATGGCGCCTACCGGACACTCGTCAATGCAAGTTCCGCAAGCAATACAGTCGTCACTAATTACGTAAGCCATTTTTCTTCAATTTTTAAATTATTATTAGTACACTAATTTGTGTCACAAAAGTAACGGTTTTCTTCATTCGTTGTTAATAAAGGATGAGAAAAACTCATAATTTGTATGCATTCTAAATAATTTCGGGCGTTAGACTTGCAATACTTGGGCTGAATAATGCCTGCCTTCTATACGCTTCGTACTAATAGAGTTCCAGTCCGAATACCTGTTGCAGCTCTTGCAGGGCACTGTTCTTTTGTGCCATCAGCTGGTATCGCTCCACTTTGCTGTAGGCGCGTGTCTTTTCGGTAGGTGCGCTGACGTGGAAGCTCAAGGTGAAGCGGCTGTTTCTTAGCCGTGCGCGCAGGTGCTCTTGCAGCTGGGGCAGCAGCGCATTGAACTCTTTTGCTATGATGTCGTTCTCGACGATGCCTTCGGCATGGGTGCCCTCGTGCAGGGTCAGGCGCATGGCTCGCATACGTTGGCTGAGGGCTATCTGCTCTTTGGGCATCTGTCCCGCATACTCTTGCCAGTAGTAGTTCACATCTTTCTCGTTGAAGATGAGGTCCTCCTCCGGTTGCCTCTGGTTGGCAGGCGGTGTGCTTGCTGCGGCTGCGGTCTGCTCTTGGCGGTTGCTCTCTTCCGCCCGCACTTGCCGGATGGATACGCCCAGTCCTGTCCGCTTGAAGCTTGGTATCTTCTTCTCGCCGCTTGCCTGCGCCAGCTGCAGGGCGGCAGGTGCGGTGCGGACGACGTTTTCGCCTCCGCTTCGTGCGGTGGGGACGGTCTGTGCCGGTGGAGTGGAGGGACGGACGGCAGGTGAGGTGGCCTGCGGGGCTGCTTGGGCGGTGGTCTGTGTAGACGCAATGGGTTTGATGACTTGTTTAGGGCTACGCCCACCAGCCGCATCGCCCTCGTCCGCGGTCAGCTGTGCCACTTGTATTAGTGTGAGTTCTACCAGCAGCCGCTTGTTCTTGCTGGCTCGGTAGTTGAGGTCGCAGTCGTTGCATAGCTTCATGGCCCTGTACAGAAAGGGTAGCGGGCACTTCTGCGCCTGTTCCTGGTAGCGTTGCCTGATGCTGGCACCTACCTCCAGCAGCGGCAGCGTGACGGGGTCGCGGCTCACCAGCAGGTCGCGCAGGTGCGAGGTCAGCCCCGTGATGAAGTGGCTGGCATCGAATCCCTTGTTCAGCACGTCGTTCAGTAGCAGCAGGGCGTCGCTCACCTGGTTGTGCAGGAAGTGGTCGGTCAGGCGGAAGTAGTATTCGTAGTCCAGTACATTCAGGTTCTCGATGACGCTGCGGTACGTGATGTTGCCGCCGCAGAAGCTCACCACCTGGTCGAAGATGGAGAGCGCGTCGCGCATGCCTCCGTCCGCCTTCTGTGCGATGACGTTCAGTGCCTCGGGTTCGGCCGTGATGCCCTCTTTGGAGGCTACGTAGGCCAGATGGGCCACGGCATCCTCCACGCTGATGCGGTTGAAGTCGTATATCTGGCAGCGGGAAAGGATGGTAGGCAGAATCTTGTGCTTCTCCGTAGTGGCCAGAATGAAGATGGCGTGTCGGGGCGGCTCTTCCAGCGTCTTGAGGAAGGCGTTGAAGGCCGAGGGCGAGAGCATGTGTACTTCGTCGATGATGTACACCTTGTAGTGCCCTATCTGGGGCGGGATGCGCACCTGCTCCACCAGTTGCCGGATGTCGTCCACCGAGTTGTTGGAGGCGGCATCCAGTTCGTGGATGTTGTAGGACCGCTGTTCGTTGAAGGCGCGGCACGACTCGCATTCGTTGCAGGCTTCCCCTTCGGCGGTAGGATGCAGGCAGTTGATGGTCTTGGCGAAGATGCGCGCACAGGTGGTCTTGCCCACGCCGCGCGGCCCGCAGAAAAGGTAAGCGTGTGCCAGCTTGCCAGATGCGATGGCGTTCTTCAGGGTAGTGGTCAGTGCACGTTGGCCTACGACGGAGTCGAATGTCGAAGGGCGGTACTTTCGGGCAGATACGATATAGTTTTCCATAAGCGGTAGCGTTGTTAGGTAGCATCCCCCCTCCATTGCCGGCAGGGAACGTTTTTGCAAAGATAGTGCAATCCGCGGGGAGAACAAAATCTGCGTGCCTGTTTTTTTTGAGCACGTGTGTGCCTGCTCAGATGCGGTCGGCCTCTATGTACCCGTGCATCACGGCATAGATGGTCAGTCCCGAGACTGACTTGATGCCCAGCTTCTCGGTGATGTTCTTTCGGTGCGAGATGACGGTGGTCAGACTGATGTGCAGCTTGTCGGCAATCTCTTTGTTGATGAGTCCCTTGGCAATCAGTACGAGAACCTCGATTTCGCGTGTCGAGAGGTCGCGCGTCAACTCCCGTTCACTGCGTCCGTCGGCCGGCGCAGGCAGGCGGTGCGGATGTTCGGCATGTCCGTGCTGGTGCAGACGCAGGATGTGCTTGACCAGCTCCTGCTCGCTGAGGCAGGTGTTCAGTGCGGGTACGGCATTCAGCTGGGGGAGCGGCTCGCCGGCGGTCAGCACGATGCTCTTGGGTCTGCGCTCTAGAAAAAAGGCGGTATGCTGGAAGTAGATGTGCGAGGAGACGAAGTAGTGGGCATACATGTCGGGCGTGTCAGCCATCAGTTCGTCGAACGAGCGGAACGAACGGATGACGGCCACGGGTATCAGCTCTTGCAGCAGGTTGCGCAGTCCCAGGCAGAGCAGCGTGTTGGGGTCGATGATGGCAATTTCGGGCATGGCGGTATCGGGCATATGGCTGGGTTAGTCGTGATGGGCATTGACGTAGTCGCGGGCCGCTTCGGCGCAACGTTCGCCGTCGATGGCGGCCGATACGATGCCTCCGGCATATCCTGCCCCTTCGCCACAGGGAAAGAGACCTTGCAGGCGGACGTGCTGCAGTGTCTCTCTGTCCCGCACGATGCGTACGGGGGCCGAGGTGCGTGTCTCCACGCCTATCATCACGGCTTCGTTGGTCAGAAATCCATGGCTGGTCCGTCCGAACTGCTGGAAGCCGCGGCTCAGGCGGTCGGTGATGAATGCGGGCATCCAGAAGTGGAGCGGCGATGAAATCAGCCCTGGAGCATACGAACTCTCGGGCAAGTCGTAACTCAACTTCCTGCGTGTGAAGTCTACCATGCGCTGGGCAGGTGCCGTCTGCTTGCGGTTGCCCTGCTGCCAGCACAGCCGTTCCAGCTCTTCTTGAAAGCACAGCATCTTCAGCGTGTCGTCCCCTTCCGCTGCAGGCACGTCTTCGGGCCGCAGTTCCACCACCATGCCGCTGTTGCTCCATCGGGAGCCTCGGTTGCTGGGGCTCATGCCGTTGACCACAATCTGCTCCGGCCCGCTGGCTGCAGGTACTACAAATCCGCCGGGGCACATGCAGAAGCTGTACACGCCCCGTCCGTCCACTTGCGTCACCATGCTGTACTCTGCGGCCGGCAGGAAGGCTCCGCGCCCCGTCTTGTTGTGATACTGGATGCGGTCAATCAGTGCGGCGGGATGCTCCAGGCGCACCCCCACGGCGATGCCTTTCGCTTCCGTTTCCACTCCGTTGGCGGCCAGCCATCGGTACACGTCGCGGGCGGAGTGGCCTGTAGCCAATATCACGGGTCCGATGAAGTGTTCGCCCGTGTTTGTCGCGATGCCTTGCACGCGGTCTCCCTTGCAGAGCAGCGACTCCATGCGTGTGCAGAAGTGTACCTCGCCGCCACATTGCAAGATGGTGTTGCGCATGTGCTCGATGACCCGCGGCAGTTTGTCCGTCCCGATGTGCGGGTGGGCATCTACCAGAATGGAGGTAGAGGCACCGTGCTGGCAGAACACTTGCAGAATCTTCTCCACGTTGCCCCGCTTCTTGCTGCGCGTGTAGAGTTTGCCGTCCGAGTAGGCACCCGCCCCTCCTTCACCAAAGCTGTAGTTCGACTCGGCATCCACGCTTTGCGTCCGGCTGATTTGTGCCAGGTCTTTCTTCCGTTCGTGTACATCT
This sequence comes from uncultured Mediterranea sp., assembly GCA_945641355.1. Classification (GTDB taxonomy): domain Bacteria; phylum Bacteroidota; class Bacteroidia; order Bacteroidales; family Bacteroidaceae; genus Bacteroides. The sequence continues at coordinate 28,623 of CALZEQ010000039.1, forward strand.
TTCCCGCGCTCTACCACCACGGGGCGCAGTCCCAGTTCAATCAGCCGCAAGGCGGCAAACAGTCCGCCGGGACCGGCACCTACCACAATCACCTGCGGCCTTCCCTCCACGCTATTATATATAATAGGTGTGAATTCCTCTTTGTCGGGAATCTCGTTCACGTAGGCCCGTAGGGTCAGGTTGACGTAGATGGTGCGCTGGCGTGCGTCGATGCTTCGCTTCAGGATGCGTATGGCGTTGAGGCTCCGTGCCTCCAACCCCTTTTCATTGACGAGGTAGGCCTTCAGCTGTTGCTCGCTGGCCGCTATTTCGGGAATGACCCTTAACTGGTACTCTTGTATCATGACGAATGCTTTTGGTTTGTCCCCCTTGTGGGAGTGCGAAATGTGCAGTCTGTTGCTATCGGGGCGTAAAGGTAGTGATTTATCAGAGCGATGGCAAGCAGCCTCTCTCTTTTTTGCTCATTTTCTTTGCTTATTCAGGAAATTAGTCGTTTCTTTGCAAGCAGGAAACACTATGTGACACCCCCATACGATATCAGGGAAAGGGAATGCGTTTATCCTTCTGTGGGGATGACGCATTTTTTGTACGAATCATCATTTTGACAACAACAAGAGATATGGACAACAACAAATTGAAGAAGGTGCTCGTCCTCGGGTCGGGCGCGTTGAAAATCGGACAGGCCGGAGAATTCGACTACTCTGGCTCGCAGGCACTGAAGGCGTTGCGTGAAGAGGGCATCAGTTCGGTATTGGTCAATCCTAATATCGCAACCATCCAAACGTCGGAAGGCATTGCCGACCAGGTTTACTTCTTGCCTGTGACTACCCATTTTGTAACAGAAATCATCAAGAAGGAGCGTCCGGACGGCATCCTGCTGGCCTTCGGCGGCCAGACGGCCTTGAACTGCGGTACCGAGCTCTATCAGCAGGGCATCCTGCAGCAATACGGCGTCAGGGTGCTGGGCACTTCGGTGGAAGCTATCATGAATACGGAAGACCGCGACCTCTTTGTGAAGAAGCTGGACGAGATTCCCATGAAAACCCCCAAGAGCCATGCCGTGGAGAGCATGGAAGAGGCTTTGAAGGCCGCCCGTGAGATAGGTTTCCCCGTCATGGTACGTTCGGCCTACGCCCTTGGCGGACAAGGCAGCGGTATCTGCCCCGATGAAGAGACGTTCCTGAAGCTGGCCGAGAGTGCCTTCACCTTCTCCAATCAGATATTGGTGGAGGAGTCGCTCAAGGGCTGGAAGGAGATTGAGTTTGAGGTCATCCGCGATGCCAACGACCACTGCTTCACCGTGGCCAGCATGGAGAACTTCGACCCCCTGGGCATCCATACGGGCGAAAGCATCGTGGTGGCACCTACCTGCTCGCTTACCGACCAGCAGGTGGAGACGCTGCAGGCTCTTTCGCGCCAGTGTGTGCGCCATCTCAACATTGTGGGCGAGTGCAACATCCAGTATGCCTTCAATGCCGAGACCAACGACTACCGCGTCATCGAGGTCAATGCCCGCCTGAGCCGTTCGTCGGCCCTCGCCTCCAAGGCTACCGGCTATCCCTTGGCGTTTGTGGCTGCAAAGATTGCGTTAGGCTACACGCTCGACCAGATTGGCGAGATGGGCACGCCCAACTCGGCCTACGAGGCTCCGCAGCTCGACTACCTCATCTGCAAGATACCGCGTTGGGACCTGACCAAGTTTGTGGGTGTCAGCCGCGAAATTGGTTCCAGCATGAAGTCGGTGGGCGAAATCATGTCCATCGGCCGCTCTTTCGAGGAGATTATCCAGAAGGGACTCCGCATGATAGGGCAGGGCATGCACGGCTTTGTGGGCAACGACGGCACCCATTTTGACGACCTCGACCACGAGCTGGAGCACCCCACCGACCTGCGCATCTTTGCCATTGCACAGGCATTGGAGGAGGGCTATACCATTGAGCGCATCTACGAGCTGACCAAGATTGACCCCTGGTTCATCGGCAAGCTGAAGAACATCGTCGACTACAAGCATACGCTTTCGGCCTATACCTGCATCGAAGACATTCCGGCCGATGTGCTGCGCCAGGCCAAGGTGCTGGGCTTCTCCGACTTCCAGATTGCCCGCTTCGTGCTGCATCCTACCGGCAACATGGAGAAGGAGAATCTGCAGGTGCGTGCCCGCCGCAAGGAGCTGGGCATCCTGCCGGCCGTGAAGCGCATCAATACCGTGGCCAGCGAACATCCCGAACTGACCAACTACCTCTACATGACCTATGCCGTGCAGGGGTATGACATCAATTACTATAAGAACGAGAAGTCGGTGGTCGTATTGGGCTCGGGTGCCTACCGCATCGGCTCCAGCGTGGAGTTCGACTGGTGCTCGGTCAATGCCATCCAGACGGCTCGCCGGCTGGGCTACAAGTCCATCATGATCAACTACAATCCCGAGACCGTGTCGACCGACTACGACATGTGCGACCGCCTCTATTTTGACGAGCTCTCCTTTGAGCGCGTGCTCGATGTCATCGACCTGGAGCAGCCTCGCGGTGTCATCGTGTCGGTAGGCGGACAGATTCCCAACAACCTGGCCATGAAACTCTACCGTCAGTCGGTGCCGGTGCTGGGCACATCGCCCATCTCCATCGACCGTGCCGAAAACCGCAACAAGTTCTCGCACATGCTCGACCAACTGGGCATTGACCAGCCGGCTTGGCAGGAACTGACCAGCCTGGATGACGTGAAGTCCTTTGTAGCCAAGGTGGGCTATCCCGTGCTGGTGCGTCCTTCGTACGTCCTCTCTGGCGCGGCCATGAACGTATGCTACGACGAAGAAGAGCTGCAGAACTTCCTGAAAATGGCAGCTGAGGTGTCGAAGGAGTTCCCTGTGGTGGTGTCGCAGTTCCTGCAGAACACCAAGGAGATTGAGTTCGATGCCGTGGCGCAGAACGGCGAAGTGGTAGAGTATGCCATCTCCGAGCATGTGGAGTTCGCCGGCGTACACTCGGGCGACGCCACACTGGTGTTCCCCGCGCAGAAAATCTATTTCGCCACCGCCCGTCGGATCAAGAAGATTAGCCGCATGATTGCCAAGGAGCTGAACATTTCCGGCCCCTTCAACATCCAGTTCCTGGCCCGCAACAACGAGGTGAAGGTCATCGAGTGCAATCTGCGTGCCAGCCGTTCGTTCCCCTTCGTCAGCAAGGTGCTGAAGCGCAACTTCATCGAGACGGCTACCCGCATCATGCTCGACGCCCCCTACAGCCGTCCCGACAAGTCGGCGTTCGACATTGATTGGATTGGTGTCAAGGCCAGCCAGTTCTCCTTCTCGCGCCTGCACAAGGCCGACCCTGTGCTGGGTGTCGACATGTCGTCTACCGGCGAAGTGGGCTGCATAGGCGACGACTTCAACGAAGCGTTGCTCAATGCCCTCATCGCGACCGGCTTTACCATCCCCACCCCCGAGAAGGGAGTGATGTTCTCCTCGGGAGCCATGAAGTCGAAGGTCGATTTGCTCGATGCCAGCCGTCTGCTCTTCTCGAAGGGATACAAGATTTATGCCACGGCAGGTACGGCAGCCTTCCTCAACGCGCATGGCGTGCAGACCGAACCGGTCTTCTGGCCCGACGAGCGTCCCGATGCCGCCAACAACGTGATGAAGATGATTTCCGAACATAAGTTCGACCTGATTGTCAACATCCCCAAGAACCATACGAAGCGCGAGCTGACCAACGGCTATCGCATCCGTCGAGGAGCCATCGACCACAACATTCCGTTGATTACCAACGCCCGTCTGGCCGGTGCCTTTATCGAAGCCTTCTGCGACATGAAGCTGGATGACATCCAGATAAAGAGCTGGCAGGAGTATAAGTGATTTTTCTGTGGGACAACAGGGCATTGCGCATACGCTTTTCGTCCTGTTGTCCCGTGCTTGTTTTGTGTGAAAGGTAGGCTGTTTCTACCATCTTCCAAGTCCGTGCCTGCATAATTCCGAAAAAATATCAGGCAAACGTTTGGAGATAAAAAAAATAGTTGTACCTTTGCAGCGCTTTTGAAACGGAAGTGTATCGGGCGTTTAGCTCAGCTGGTTCAGAGCATCTGCCTTACAAGCAGAGGGTCGGGGGTTCGAATCCCTCAACGCCCACACGTTTTAAGTTCCCGCACTTCCGTTCAAAAGGGCGTTTAGCTCAGCTGGTTCAGAGCATCTGCCTTACAAGCAGAGGGTCGGGGGTTCGAATCCCTCAACGCCCACACATTTTAAGTTCCCTTTTTTAAAAGGGGCGTTTAGCTCAGCTGGTTCAGAGCATCTGCCTTACAAGCAGAGGGTCGGGGGTTCGAATCCCTCAACGCCCACACAAGATGAATGCCGGTGTCTGTCTCCCCTCAGACATCGGTTTTGTTTTTTCGGACTGCCCTCCTCAATTTCTGACCGTTTTCGTTAAAATCCGCTGACCCCGGGTCTGCTTCCGCTCTCGTACTTCGAACGTCTGTGATGTAAAAAGATACTTCTCAAATTTAAAATTTAAAATTAATAATTTAAAGTGTTTGTGCGGATTGGCCTTTCCTCTGCCTACAAAGATACAAAACCGGGCTCCGCTTGTCAAGAGGTAGTGAAGGAGTTTGGCGGCTCATTAATGTCTGTTAACCCGATACAGCTATCTGTAGGCACGATTGGAGTGTTTTTTTAAGTTACGAGCTACGAGTGATGTGTAGGGGCGGAAAATCTTCCGCCCAACCGCACGGGAGCGCATTCATCGCAAACGGCATTTTAAATTTTTAATTTTAAATTTTAAATTGAAAAGATGTGCTGCGTGTCGTCGGGAACCGGCTCTGCCCTGGGGGACGGTGAACGATTCGTTCACCCTTCCTTTCTTCCTCGTCCACATGGTCGCGATTGGCAGGGCCTTGTAACTGGAAGCTGATACCTGAATCAGGTATGAGGTTTATCCTCCTCCACATGGTTCACAATGGCATTGGATTATTGATTGCTGATTGTTGATTACGCTTAAACTCGCGGAAGGAGGCCTGCGTCTTGTAGTTAGAACCAGTGTCGCAAATCGCGACGATGGTTTGTCCTCTGTTTCTACGTGGTCATAGACGGCCCTCTTTTAAAAAGCAAATGACGGCATAGGAATCAGCAGGACCATTTTTGGCACATCGCATCACATTTGTCAGGGAATCTTACACAAACTTTTGGCAAGAA
>CALZEQ010000040.1 GCA_945641355.1 uncultured Mediterranea sp.
TCTATTCACTTTTTGGCGACAAAGGTAATGCAAATCTGAAAATAAACACGTAACTTTGCGCCGATTATCAACCGGCTAATAACCGGTTTTAACAAGATAATAAACATAGTTTTCAACAAAATACTAATAACAACCGGTATGGAATACAATTTCAGGGAGATTGAAAAGAAATGGCAGAAACGGTGGGCTGACAACAAAACCTACCAAGTGACGGAAGACGAAACGAAGCAGAAATACTATGTACTGAACATGTTCCCCTACCCCAGCGGTGCGGGCCTTCATGTAGGACATCCGTTAGGATACATCGCTTCGGACATTTATGCCCGCTACAAACGACTGCAAGGTTTCAATGTACTGAATCCTATGGGATACGATGCCTATGGACTGCCGGCTGAACAGTATGCCATACAGACCGGACAGCATCCGGCCATCACAACGGTCAACAACATCAACCGATACAGAGAGCAGCTGGACAAGATAGGATTCTCATTTGACTGGAATCGCGAAATACGCACCTGCGACCCGGAATACTATCACTGGACGCAATGGGCCTTCCAACAAATGTTCAACAGCTTCTATTGCAACACTTGCGCACAAGCCAAACCCATCAGTAAACTGGTGGAACACTTTGCACAACAAGGTACGGAAGGACTGGACGTGGCTTGCAGCGAAGAACTGAACTTCAGTGCCGAAGAGTGGAATGCCAAGAGCGGAAAGGAACAACAGGAGATTCTGATGAACTACCGTATCGCCTATCTGGGCGAAACAATGGTCAACTGGTGTCCGCAACTGGGCACGGTACTGGCCAACGACGAAGTAGTTGACGGTGTGTCGGAACGCGGCGGATTCCCTGTCGTGCAGAAGAAGATGCGTCAGTGGTGCCTGCGCGTGTCAGCATACGCCCAACGCCTGTTGGACGGATTGGAGACGATTGACTGGACCGATTCGCTGAAAGAGACGCAACGTAACTGGATAGGACGCTCGGAAGGTACAGAAGTACGGTTCAAGGTAAAAGATAGTGACCTGGAATTCACTATCTTCACTACACGTGCCGATACCATGTTCGGAGTCACTTTCATGGTGCTGGCACCCGAAAGCGAACTGGTAGCCCAAGTGACTACCGATGCACAGAAAGCCGATGTAGATGCTTACCTGGAACGTACAAAGAAACGTACCGAACGCGAACGCATCAGCGACCGTAGTGTGACGGGGGTATTCACAGGCAGTTATGCCATCAACCCCTTTACAGGCGATGCGGTACCTATCTGGGTGAGCGACTATGTATTGGCCGGATACGGTACAGGTGCTATCATGGCCGTACCTGCCCACGACAGCCGCGACTATGCTTTTGCCCGTCATTTCAACCTACCCATCGTTCCACTGGTAGAGGGATGCGATGTAAACGAAGAGAGCTTCGATGCCAAAGAGGGTATCGTATGCAACTCACCACGCGAAGGTGTCACTCCCTATTGCGACCTTTCACTGAACGGACTGACTATCAAGGAGGCTATTGCTGCCACCAAGAAGTATGTAAAAGAGCATCAGATGGGACGTGTCAAAGTAAACTATCGTCTGCGTGACGCCATCTTCAGCCGCCAACGTTACTGGGGCGAACCTTTCCCTGTGTACTATAAGGAGGGCATGCCTTACATGATTCCGGAAAGCTGCCTGCCGTTGGAACTGCCCGAAGTGGCCAAGTTCCTGCCCACAGAGAGTGGCGAACCGCCTTTGGGACATGCCACACGCTGGGCTTGGGACACAGTGAACAACTGCGTGACAGACAATGACAAGATAGACAACCAGACCATCTTCCCCTTGGAACTGAATACCATGCCTGGCTTTGCAGGTTCCAGTGCCTACTACTTGCGATACATGGATCCACACAACCACCAAGCCCTGGTAGACAAGAAGGTAGACGAATACTGGCGTAGTGTAGACCTCTACGTAGGAGGTACTGAACATGCTACAGGACACTTGATATACTCCCGATTCTGGAACAAGTTCCTGCACGACTTGGGTATATCAGCAGTGGAAGAACCCTTCCAAAAACTGGTGAATCAGGGTATGATTCAAGGACGAAGCAACTTTGTATATCGCATCAAAGATACCAATACATTTGTATCGTTGGGTCTGAAAGAGCAGTATGACACTACCCCACTCCACGTGGATGTGAACATCGTATCGAACGACATACTGGATGTAGAAGCCTTCAAGGCATGGCGACCGGAATACAACACGGCTGAATTCATTCTGGAAGATGGCAAATACGTCTGCGGATGGGCAGTTGAAAAGATGTCGAAATCGATGTTCAACGTAGTGAATCCAGATATGATTGTAGAAAAATACGGCGCTGACACACTGCGTATGTACGAAATGTTCTTAGGTCCTGTAGAACAATCAAAGCCGTGGGACACAAACGGTATAGACGGTGTACACCGCTTCCTGAAAAAATTCTGGAGCCTCTTCTACGACCGCAACGGAAACTACCTAGTAACGGACGAATCCGCTACCAACGACGAGTGGAAAGCACTGCACAAACTGATAAAGAAGGTGACCGGCGACATTGAAACCTTCTCATACAACACCAGCATCAGTGCCTTCATGATCTGCGTCAACGAGTTGTCGGCTCTGAAATGCAACAAGAAGGAGGTATTGAGCCAACTGATTGTGACGCTGACTCCGTTTGCACCGCACGTGTGCGAAGAGCTGTGGGAGACATTGGGACAGAGCGGCAGCGTATGCGATGCCCAATGGCCGGCTTGGAACGAAGCCTATCTGGTAGAAAATACGGTGAACTACACGGTATCGTTCAACGGAAAGGCACGCTTCAACAAAGAGTTTCCTACCGATGCTGATGCAGCTGCTATCCAAAGCGGTGTATTGGCCGATGAACGTTCGGAAAAATGGATGGAAGGAAAGAGTATCGTGAAAGTTATCGTGGTGCCCAAGAAGATTGTTAACATCGTAATCAAATAAGAATTTTCCAATTTAATAAACTAAACCATAATGCAATTGAAGAAAAATCGAATGGAGCTGATGCGGGAGTTGAAAGACTATACCCTCATCACTTTCGGACTAATCTGTTATTCACTGGCGTGGTCAGCATTCTTGATTCCTTACCAGATTACTACCGGCGGAACCACCGGTATAGGTGCCATCATCTATTACGCAACCGGGTTCCCCATACAGTATTCGTACTTTATCATCAACGCCGTGCTGATGACGTTCGCCATCAAGATACTGGGACCGAAGTTCAGTATCAAGACCACGTATGCCATCTTCATGCTGACAGCTCTGTTGGAATTCTTCCAATGGTTAGTGAAGAATCCCGACGGTACCTTCCCACAATTGCTGGGACCCGGACAGGACTTCATGGCCTGTCTGATAGGTGCATCGATGTGTGGCATCGGTCTGGGTGTCGTATTCAATTGCAACGGTAGTACCGGTGGAACGGATATCATTGCGGCCATCATCAACAAGTATCACGACGTGACGTTAGGACGCATGGTAATGGCCTGCGATGCCATGATCATCAGTTCGTGTTACTTCGTTTTTCATGACTGGAGACGGGTGATATTCGGTTTCGTAACCCTTTTCATCATCGGCATCGTGCTGGACTATATCGTCAACAGTGCCCGCCAGTCGGTCCAATTCTTCATTTTCTCAAAGGAGTATGACAAGATTGCCGACCGCATCATCAAAGAGACACACCGAGGCGTGACGGTACTCGACGGTACCGGCTGGTACAGCAAAAACGGAGTCAAGGTATTGGTTGTACTGGCCTACAAACGCCAGTCGGTCGATATCTTCCGACTGGTGAAGGACATCGACCCCAATGCCTTCATCTCGCAGAGTTCGGTCATCGGCGTGTATGGCGAAGGATTCGACCGCCTGAAAGTGAAATGATTAACATACACTATATGAAGAAATTTGTATTTGCCACAAACAACAATCATAAGCTGGAAGAAGTATCGGCCATCTTAGGAAATAAAGTAGAACTGCTCAGCATGAAAGAGATAGGATGTCATGACAACATTCCGGAAACTGCCGACACCCTGGAAGGAAACGCACTGCTGAAGGCAAGATACATCTATGACAAATATCATACCGACTGCTTTGCTGACGATACGGGACTGGAAGTAGAGGCACTCAACGGTGCACCGGGTGTGTTCTCAGCCCGTTATGCAGGCGATGCGCACAACTCGGAAGCCAACATGAACAAACTGTTGCTCGAACTGGAGGGATCTGACAATAGAAAAGCCCGTTTCCGTACTGTTTTTGCCTTGATTGTAAATGGCAAGGAACATATCTTCGAAGGGATAGTGAAAGGAGAAATCACGAAAGGAAAACATGGAACATCCGGATTTGGTTACGATCCTATCTTCTTGCCGGAAGGATATACGCAGACCTTTGCCGAAATGGGCAATGAACTGAAAAACAAAATCAGTCATCGGGCCGTAGCAACCAAAAAACTCTGCAACTTCATATTGAAGTAATATAGTAATATGGGCGGAAACTGTTCCGCCCATACTTATATCTTAAAGTCCCAGCTTGGCCGAAATCTCCAGCATACGCTGGATAGGCTTCACTGCCTTCTTGGCAATTTCAGGGTCAACGGTGATTTCGGGAGTCTCGTTTTTCAAGCAGTCATACAGTTTCTGCAGCGTATTGAGGCGCATATAACTGCATTCGTTGCAGGCACAGGTGCTATCGTGGGGAGGAGCAGGAATGAACGTAGTGTCGGGACATTTCTTCTGCATCTCGTGCAGGATGCCCGATTCAGTTGCCACGATATACTCCTTCTCGGGATGGGCTACCGCATACTTCAACAAGGCAGCCGTAGAACCTACCACATCGGCCAACTTCAATACAGCTCCCTTACACTCGGGATGAGCCAATACCAATGCCTGCGGGTGCTCACGCTTTATTTCCACAATCTTTTCAACAGAGAATTGCTCGTGTACATGACACGCTCCATCCCATAATAACATATTCCGACCGGTGATGCTGTTGATATAATTACCCAGATTTCTATCCGGTCCAAAGATTATTTTCTCATCTTTGGGGAAACTTTCCACAATCTGACGGGCATTGGTAGAGGTAACCACCACATCGGTAACGGCCTTTACAGCCGCTGTGGTATTCACATAAGAGATGACTGTATGGTCGGGGTGCTCATTGACAAACTGTGCAAACTTGTCGGCCGGACAACTGTCGGCCAGCGAACAGCCTGCTGTCATATCGGGTACCAATACCTTCTTGTCAGGACAGAGTACTTTGGCAGTCTCACCCATGAAGTGTACTCCACACATCACGATGATGTCTGCTTCTGTTTTGGCCGCCCATTGGGCCAATGCCAGGCTATCGCCTACATAGTCGGCTATATCCTGTATCTCACCCTTCTGGTAGTAGTGACCCAGAATCAGCGCATTTTTCTCTTTCTTCAATTGCTTGATAGCTTCAATCAGATTATCCATAATTATATTTATTGATTTCTTTTCTTAAAATAAAATTCCCCTTTATGGTGATGTTAGCTTGTTAATAGTGTGGAGAAATAAATCATTTTTTTCTTGTCTGATAAGTTATTAGTACAAGGGAGAAAATCATCCACTCGTTTTCAACTGTCAAAATGGCTTTCTATCTATTGATGTCAAGCAGTTTATTTATTTATCCCCCTACTCTATCAACACGCTGTTAATTAACTGCAAAGTTAATAACTTTCGTCGTATAAATCTTTGCGGGAAGGCTGAAAAATATGTTTAAAGTAACTTAGAAAATTCAGACTAACTTTTTTGCTTTGTTCATTGGTATCTCTGCATATACGTTTTCCTGAATGATGCAACTCTTTTTTCTAAAAATCTTTCCCCTTGCTATCGACAGCTTTTCAACGCTTATCAACGGGGTTTTAAACATGGAATTTGTACTTGACAGGCATTTTGTCTATATTTGCAGAAGAAAGTATGCAGTAAGTATGGAACATCGTAAGTTAAAGGTTACAGAGCTGAACAGAATCAGTGTGGAAGAGTTTAAGGAGGCACAAAAGTTGCCTTTGGTGATAGTGTTGGACAACGTCAGAAGTCTGCATAACATCGGTTCGGTGTTTCGTACATCGGATGCTTTCCGTATAGAGTGTATTTATCTGTGTGGAATCACAGCCACCCCACCCCATCCTGAGATGCACAAGACGGCTTTAGGAGCGGAATTTACTGTTGATTGGAAGTATGTTGAAAACACTGTGGAAGCGGTTGATAAACTAAAGTCAGATGGGTATATAGTCTATTCGGTAGAACAGGCAGAAGGCAGTATCATGCTGGATGAATTGATGTTGGACAAGGAGAGAAAGTATGCTGTAGTGATGGGAAACGAGGTGAAAGGAGTGCAGCAAGAGGTCATCGACCATTCAGATGGATGTATAGAGATTCCTCAATACGGTACCAAACATTCGTTGAATGTGTCTGTTACGGCAGGCATTGTCATTTGGGATTTGTTCAAGAAACTGGCATAAGCATCCGCAAGTTATCAACTTTCCTGCTCATAACGATGTTCATAAGGGATGGTAAAGATAAACCGTGCTCCCTCTTTATAGGTAGGGTCTATCCAGATTTTACCACCTAATTTGTCTACGGTAATCTGGCAGATAGAGAGTCCCAATCCGGTACCTTGTGCAAATTCGTTCAGTTTGTGAAAGCGTTCGAATACGGCAGTCTGTTTTTCTAAGGGAATGCCGCAACCGCTGTCGGTGACTGAGAAACGCCATTGCTTTTGCTCTTCATCCGGTTCTACGTTCAACAGAATGAAACCTTGTTTCGTAAATTTGGCCGCATTGCCTATCAGGTTGACAAGCACCTGTTGCAACCGTATGTTGTCGGTTTCGGCTACAATGGTGGTTGTGGGGTGTCTGAAAGTGAGTTGTACCTCTTTGCGTACGTTGGGTTGCATACCTGCTACAATGTTTTCACAGGTCGGTACAAGATCTTGTTTCTTGAATCGGAAGTTCTGTCTTCCTGATTCCAATCTGGAGAGATCCAGGATATCATTAATTAACTTCAATAGCAGGTCAGAGTTGTAGGATATAATGTTTACATACTCTTTCAGGTCTTTGTTCTCTTTAATCTCCTCTTCCAGAATGGTAGAGAAGCCTACGATGGCATTCAGTGGTGTGCGTATTTCGTGACTCATGTTGGAGATGAATGCTGACTTCAGCCGGTTGCTCTCTTCTGCTTTCTCCTTGGCTATGCGCAGTTCGTACTCCGAGTGTTGCAGATTCTTCTTATCCTCCTCCAGTTTGTTTTTCAACTGGCGTATGTGCCATGAATAGCGTATAGATGCCAGAAAACCGATGGTCAGCAGACTGATGACCAACAGAATAAGTAACAAGTACCATTGGTATGTATGGAAGAACTCTTTCCAGTGTGAGTTTTCGTTGTAGAAGAAGCTGTTTTCGGGCAACAGTTTTTTCTTCAGGTTGAACTCTTTTATCCGTTTCAAATCAAAGCTATATCCATTGGACATACAAAGGATATTGGAAGGTAGGTTTTCATCTCCCATATCAATGAAATGATAGAGGTAGTTGGCCAGTTTTTTCTCTATCTCTTCCTGATATTGTGGTACAGAACCTCCAATGCACCAGTAACCCATGCCTGTGCCTGTCAGACTGAAGACGGGAAGCTGGCTGTTTGCTTTTCGGAACAGATAGTCGGCATTGTTCATATAGATGACATTGTCCTTGTCCAACCGCCATACACACAAGATGGAGACACTCTGTTCGGGAATGGCGGCTATACGTTTCAACGCATTCTTTAGGTTTATCCGACTGCCGTCTATCTCTATGATGTTCATTTCCGGGTAGCTGGATTGAAGTGTCTGTCTGACTATCTGTTTTTCACTCAGTCCGGTATAGGTGTTGTCGCTGATAGTAACTATATTTCTGGTATCGGGAAAGAGGTGTTTTATCAGGTTACAATCAGAGTCTATGTCATATTCGTAGAATCTGAAAAACTTGACGTTGAATGATTCTGAAAGTTTCAGAAAGTCTACGGTCTTCACCTTTTCAGTATCTTCTGTTTGCAGACAAGGTATATTTCTGTTGTTCAATGTGGCTCCGTATCGCTGTCCTCTGAAGCAAGCAATCGGTATTTTTTTGTATTTTTCTTCCGGCATTGAGAAATAGCATGCCCAGGCTTCCGGACCCAGCAGAATGATGAATTTCGGATTGGGATGTTTTTTCAGTATCTTTTTCATTCGGTTGAACCACAATGACTGTTCATCAAGCGAGTGGCAGGCAAGCGATTCGACTACCGTCAGACACTTGCCATCTAACTTCATATATTCGTTGATAAAGTTGGAAATAAAGGTATAAGTATACTTGCTTTCGTGATTGTACGAACTGATAATCAATACCTCACCTCTGTCTGTTTCCTGTTGGGCAACTATATGGACAGAGGATAAACAAAAATAGACAAAAATAAAAAACTGTATATGCTTCTTCATAGCCTGGCTATATTTGTTTGTTTGATGGCCAAAATTAGGTAAAATAATTCAAATATAAAACAAAGGGAAGAAGTAAATGATGTTTTATAGTTGTCCGCTTTCTACCATCAGTATGATTCGTTCGGTCAGTGCATCATCGCCGGTAGCGTCGTACTCCTTTTTCAGACTGGCACCAAACAGGGCGGCAAATGTCTGATACATGCCGGCTTTAAAGGGACCCATAAAGGCCTTTACCAGTTCATATCCGGTTGAGTTGGTTTGCCGGTCAACCAGCTTTATCAGCAGCTTTCCCTGTGCGAAGGTCAGTTTTTTCAGTCGGGGCGTATATTGTTCTTTCAGACTTTTCTCTACGGCTTTGATGTGTCGCTGGCGGGCCTTCTCGTTGGGAAGGGTTTGCAAGTATTCATACGTTTCGATAACGGCCCGGTTCACCTCCTTGGAGATGGGCAGTACCTTCTTGACATCGCGTATCAGTTTCTGGTATTTGGCAACTTCCCGTTTGTTCTTGAATTTCAGTGGTTTGAAAATATAGACGGTAGGTAGTTTGACATACGGAATGGTATCTCCCTGGTATACACACATCGGTGTCAGATGGATGGTTTGCTGCAGATTGCCATTGGCATCTTGGCGGCGCTGCGCCAGACACGTCAGACAGCTACATCCACAAAAGAGTGTGAATACTATGAGGTTAAGTCGTATGTCCATGCTGCAAAATTACACCATTCTATGGAAATACTCTTTTCTTTCCTTCTTTCTTTATAGTAAATTTTATATTTTCGTGTGATTTTTGAAAAAGAGTCTCTCAAAACAAACAGTCGGGTAAATGAAAACAGGAAAAGTCAGGTATCTGTTGTTTTGTGGTCTGCTGTGTGTCAGCATCGGTATGCAGGCACAGCAGGTGACATTGCTTGTCCCATGGCAGGAGGAGCTGGAACAGCTCGGCATGAATGGAGAGGAGGAGACGGATGCTGATTGGCAGGATGAACTGGAGGAGTTGACCCGACGCATGGAGGAACCGTTGGATTTGAATACGGCTACGCGAAAACAGTTGGAACAGTTCTTCTTTCTTACGGACAAACAGATAGAAAACCTGCTGGCTTATCTCTATCTGCACGGTCCGATGCAGACTGTGAGCGAACTGCAAATGGTGGAAGAAATGGATAGAGAAAGCATCGAACGATTGCTGCCTTTGGTCTGTGTGAAACCGGTACAGAAGGGTGGGGGAGTACCTGGTTTCAAACAGATGATGAAGTATGGCCAGCATGAATGGCTCACTCGGTTGGACATCCCTCTTTACACCCGGAAGGGATATGAAAAGAGCTATTTGGGTCCGTCGCTCTATCACTCCCTGCGTTATCGTTTCCGATACGGAGACCGTTTCCAGGTAGGTGTGACTGCTGAAAAGGATGCCGGCGAACCAATGTTTGCCCTGCACAACAGGAAGGGGTATGACTGGTATTCACCTTTTCTATTGTTGAAGGAGATGGGATGGCTGAAGGCGTTAGCACTGGGACATTACCGGATGAGTTTCGGTCAGGGGCTGGTACTTGGCAACAATTTCCTGTTTGGAAAGAGTTTCTCTCTCGCTACAACCGAACAGCGTACCGAAGGCATACGGGCACATAAATCGACGGATGAATACAACTACTTTCGGGGCGTGGCAGCTACGTTGCAGCCTATTCCGTCGGTCAACTTTACCTTATTCTACTCACACCGTTCGCTGGACGGAGTGGTTCAGCAGGATACCATCACCTCTATCTATAAAACCGGACTGCATCGTTCACAAGCCGAGGCAGACAAGCGGGAGATGTGCTTCATGCAGGCGGCAGGTGGCAGGCTGGCTTTCCAGAAGCAGGGAATCCGATTGGGTGTGACGGCCCTTGGGTATGGATTCAATCATCCCTATTCACCCAATTATCGGAACTATGCCCGATACAATATACAGGGAGACCGCTTCTATAACGTTGGGATGGATTATTCCTATCGGTCGGCTCACTTTTCCTGGACAGGTGAAATGGCAAAGGGCAAGCAGGGGTATGCTTTGCTGAACCAGTTGGGCTACAGGTTTTCACCCGATTACCGTCTGTTGCTGGTACATCGTTACTACACACACGACTATTGGGCCTTCTTTGCGCACTCTTTTTCAGAGGGGTCGGCTCCGCAAAATGAAAATGGCTGGTATCTGGCTGCCGAAGCATCTCCTTGGGCTGCCTGGCGTCTGTTCGCCTCGGTTGATTTGTTTTCCTTTCCTTGGTGGAAATATCGTATCAGTCGTCCGTCACAAGGGGTGGATGTTCGGTTTCAGGCTACTTACCGACCTTATGACGACATGGAGATGTATCTGCAATATGTGTATAAACGAAAGGAACGTGACGTGACACAGACGGGTGGGGAAGTGACACTGCCAATCTATCATCATCGGTTACGTTATCGGCTGAATCTCTCTGCCGGTGATTTTGCCCTACGTACTACAGCCGATTTCAATCATTTCCGTCAGCAGGATGGGGGAGGATATCGCTTTACTCCACAGATAGGATGGGCGGCAACACAGTTGTGCGAATATGCTCCCTCCCGATTTCCTCTGTCACTCTCTCTGCAAGGCAGTTATTTCCAGACAGACGATTATGATGCACGTGTCTACATAGCCGAGCGTGGATTGCTTTATACCTTTTATGTACCTTCTTTTTCCGGTTGTGGGTGGCGCTATTCGGCTGAAGTTCGATACGAGTGGAAGAAACGGGTGATGTTACTGGCCAAGTTCGGACAGACCATCTATTTGGACAGAACCTCCATCGGTACAGGCAACGACAAAATATCCGGTAACCGCAAAGGAGACGTGCAGTTGCAGTTGCGCCTGAAATTGTAGTACGACCGTTTTTAGGACAGACTACTGTAATTTGCGAAACGCAGAGTTGTTCAGATGCATAACTTTATGTACCTTTGCCATCATATTCACAAATAGAATCATTCACCAATCAATATTTTGGCAGATTATGACATCAATATTAACCATCCATTGGAATCCTGATCCTGAATTGTTCAACCTTTTAGGCATCTCCATCCGTTACTACGGTTTGTTGTGGATTGTGGGCATTGCATTGGCTTACTTCATTGTAAGACGTCAGTATCGTGACAAGCAGATACCCGATGCCACGTTCGACCCGCTGCTGTTCTACTGCTTCTTCGGTATTCTGATAGGGGCACGACTGGGACACTGCATATTCTACGACTGGGCCTACTACCAGAACCACTTTGTGGAGATGATACTTCCTATCAAATACCTGCCCGATGGCAGTTGGCACTTTACAGGCTATACAGGGTTGGCCAGCCATGGCGGTACGCTGGGACTCATCGTTGCCTTGTGGCTCTATTGCCGCAAGATGAAGATGCACTTTGTGGATGTGCTTGATATGATTGCCGTGGCTACACCCATCACCGCCTGTTGCATCCGGTTGGCCAATCTGATGAATTCTGAAATCATCGGTCGGCCCACTGACCTGCCATGGGCCTTTGTCTTCGAGCGTGAAGACCTCTTGCCCCGCCATCCGGCTCAGCTTTATGAGGCATTGGCCTATCTGCTCTTCTTTGTCGGTATGGTGTGGCTTTATCGCAGGGCGATGAGTCAGATGGGTACGGCAACAGCCAAAGAGTCGGCTACGGGAGTACGTACCGATTTCAGTCGTGCCAGCAAGCGTGTGACGACCGACCTTTCTCATTTGCCGGTGCTCTATCACAGAGGCTTTTTCTTCGGCCTTTGCCTGACGGAGATATTCACCTTCCGTTTCTTCATTGAGTTTCTCAAAGAGAATCAGGTAGCCTTTGAAGAGGGTATGACATTGAATATGGGACAGTGGCTGAGCGTTCCCTTTGTCATTATAGGTATATACTTCATGTGCTTCTACGGACGAAAACAGAAGGAATAGACCGGACAGATTCTCTCCGATAGAACTCTACAACAGCTTGAAAGCATATCCCTCTTCCTGCAGAAAATCGAGTGCACGAGGAAGGGCATAGGCCAGATTGCCGTTCTCCCACGACTTCAGTGAATCGTGAAAGGTGATGATGGAGCCATTGCGGGCATACTTCATGACGTTGGCCAGTACCTGTGGTCCGCGCAACTTCTTACTATAGTCGCGTGTCACCAGATCCCACATGACGATGCGGTATCGGTTTCGGAGGACAATGTATTGTCCGAAGGTCATGTGTCCGTGTGGAGGACGGAACAATAGAGGAAAGAGTGCCTTGTCCACATTGCACTGCATATCGCCTCCCATCTCCATAAAGATTTGTGCCTGTTCCACATTGGCCAGGTATTTGTGCGCTTCGTATTCAAATCCCCGCAGGTGGTTGAAGGTATGGTTGCCGATGCGGTGACCATGATCCACCACCTGCTGGAATTCGTCAGGATGCTTGCGTATGTTGTCGCCTACCATGAAGAAGGTGGCCTTGATGTCCCGTTGCTGTAACTGCTGCAACACCCATGGGGTAACAACAGGGATGGGGCCGTCATCAAATGTCAGATAGACGGCCTTTTCCTCGGGATCCATCCGCCATAGGGCACGCGGATAGAGGCGACGGACAAACTGGGGAGGTTGTTCGATGAACATCAGCTCTTTAACCGAGTTAGATAAAGTTCGTACAATTCGTCTACCTTCGGACTGTAGATGTCCACCAGTTTCGAATCGTACTTCTTCATGGATTTCACTTCGGCATCGAGTAAAGCCCAGTGATATTCATACTCGCGGGTAGAGAGCAGGAACCGCTCATCATCCAAACTGAGATACCACGTCAGATACTCCACAGCCTTGTCTGCCAATGCTTGCATCATTTCGTCGGCTTTCTGCATCTCGCCCAGCTGGTAGTAGGCTTCGGCCATTTGCACCGCACCGTTCTGCCAGTCGTAGGGTATGTTGTAAGCCGGAATCATCTTCTCGGCATAGTCCAGTACCGCTTTCGCTTTCTCCTTTTGACCTTCGCGCATCAGCTGTTGTATCAGTTGGGAGAAGATGCGTCGGTGCGAGTGGCACATACGCATGGAGTTCTCGTCGATGTAGATGCCTGGTTTGTCAATGCCACCGAAGTGGAACTTGTTCATCAGGTTGTCGTACATCTTTTCGCTATCCAGCTTTACGCCGGTCTTCGTATTGTCGAATGGAGTGAAGCGGTAGGCCAGACCCTCCTGTATGAAGTAGTTGTCCATACCCAGTTGGTTCTCTCCACCTACGCTGACAGCAATGTAGATGGGTCGTTCCCAATTGGCTTCGGCCAGCATCTCCAGCATCATCAGTTCGCTCTTGTAGAGTGCTCGTTTGGTATGGTAGTTGCCGCTACCGTCCTTGGTACGCAGTTTGATGGCGATTTGGTCGGGGATGCTGTCGCCTGGAATCATCATGCCGCTGCGACGCACAGCCTCTTTGTCAATCTTCACTACGATGCTGTCCGTCGGAATCACCTTCAGTTCTTCGTCCTTCGGGGCACGAACCCAGTGTTTCAGGATGTTCTTCAGTTCGTAGGGGTCGTCTCCAAACTCCTTCTTTACATTCACCAGTGCTTCAGGGTTGCCGTTCAGTGCCTGCTTTTCGGCTTCGGCATAGAGTTGGTCGATGTTCTTCTTGTATTCCGGATGGATAGGAATGTATTCGTTGGTACCTTCCACATAGTCCATTCGGTCCCAGGTGATAGGCAGCGAAGGCGAGTCGTAAGCCGGACGCTTCATCTGGTCGATGTACCAGTCGGTCTGCAGGTACGAGAGGTTGCAAGTACGTGCATCGGTACGGAATCCTTCTGTCTCCTGGTTGTACCAGAGGGGGAAGGTATCGTTGTCGCCGTTGGTGTAGATGATGGGGTTACCCGTCTCTTGCAACGACATCAAGTAGTTCTGTCCGAAGTCACGGCACAGATAGCGGTCGCTCCGGTCGTGGTCGTCCCATGTCTGTCCGGCCATCTGTAGCGGTACCAACAGGCAGATGACACTTACGATGCAGGCGTGTACTGTTTCCATACCGGTCGATGTGCCTTTGGCAAACAGGCGTTCGCGCGTGCCCTCAATCAGTCCGGCCACACCCATGCCAATCCAGATGGCAAAGGCATAGAACGAACCTGCGTAGGCATAGTCGCGTTCACGTGGTTGGCTGGGGGTCTGGTTCAGATAGAGGACAATGGCGATACCCGTCATGAAAAAGAGGAAGAATACCACCCAGAACTGTTGGATACCCCTCTCGCCGTGGTAGGCCTGCCACAGCAGTCCGATGATACCCAGCAGCAACGGCAGGCAGTAGAAGACATTGTGTCCCTTGTTCTCCTTCAGCTCATTGGGCAGCAGGGTCTGGTCGCCCACCAGCCAGCGGTCGATGAAGGAGATGCCGGTTATCCAGTTGCCATGCTCTATCTCGCCGAATCCCTGAATGTCATTCTGCCGTCCGGCAAAGTTCCACAGGAAGTATCTCCAGTACATCCAGTTCAGCTGATAGGAGAAGAAGAACTTGATGTTCTCCCACTGGGTAGGCATATTCACCATCACCATTTGTCCGCATTTGTCATAAGGCACGTCAGTCCCTTCAATGTCCATCCATGCCTTGTATTGCTGTGCATGCATACTGCTGTACATACGTGGGAAGAGCATGTTCTGTGCATATTCGTATTCGATACGTCCGGGTATCTCGATGTACGAGTCTTTTTCATCGGGTGTAGCCTTCTCCTTGCGGATGTATTTCGTCCCGTTGTACTTGACACGCGGTTCGCAATAGCCATCCTTCACATCCAACGCTACTTGTGAGGTGAATGCAGGTCCGTAGAACAACGGACGGGTACCATACTGCTCACGTCCCAGGTATTCACCCAAAGTAAAGATGTCCTCAGGCGAGTTCTGGTCCATCGGTGTATTGGCTGTAGAGCGGATGACAATGAGTGCGTACGACGAGTAGCCGATGACGATGAGCAGCGTGCAGAGCAACGCCGTGTTCAGCGTGCGTGCGCTGACGCGCAGTTTTTCACCCAATGCTGCTTGCGATTTAGGACTCAGGTAGGCCCACAACACTGCCAGCACAATGATGCCGACCACTACCGAACTGGTGCCATGACCATAGAAGGGAATGCCCAACAGGGCGATGGTGGCGATGAACGAGAGTGCCATACGCAGCTTGTTCTTGTCAGTAAAGCTTTCATAGATACCCCAGATGAGGCATGAGGCCAATACGACGATATAGACGATGACGCCCGTATTGAAAGGCATTCCGAGGCTGTTGACAAAGAGCAGCTCAAACCAGCCGCCTACTTTCACGATGCCAGGTACAATGCCATAGAGCACCACAGCTACCAGTATGCCCGATCCTACCAAGGCCAGCAACGAGCCTTTGGCTGTGGCGTTGGGCACTTTCTTGAAGTAATACACCAGTACGATGGCAGGCAGACAGAGCAGGTTGAGCAGGTGTACGCCAATGGAAAGTCCTGTCAGATAGGCTATCAGGATGAGCCAACGGTCGCTGTGAGGTTCGTCGGCCACCTCTTCCCACTTCAATATCAGCCAGAATACCACGGCTGTGAACAACGACGAGAAGGCATATACCTCACCCTCCACAGCCGAGAACCAGAAGGTGTCGCTGAAGGTGTAGGCCAATGCGCCTACCAGTCCGCTTCCCATGATGGTAACCAGTTGGCTGCGTGTGATGCACGTCTCGTCCTTTACCACCAGTTTGCGTACCAGGTGTGTGATGCTCCAGAACAGAAACAAGATACAGGCTCCGCTCATCAGCGCACTCATGTAGTTCACCATTTTGGCCACGGTGGTGGTGTCTGAGGCAAATTGTGTGAACAGATTGGCTACCAGCATGAAGAAAGGTGCTCCGGGTGGGTGTCCCACCTCCAGCTTATAGCCCGTTGTGATAAACTCCGGACAGTCCCAAAAACTTGCGGTAGGCTCAATGGTCAGACAGTATACTGTCGAAGCAATGAGGAAAGTAATCCAACCCATCAGGTTGTTCACGGTTCTGTACTGTTTCATTCAGATAAAATTCGTTAGTATTCGGATTCAAATTGTCTACCCTCGTATAGCAATGCGAGGACATACGAGGTTGCAAAGATAGTGATTTTCATCCTAAATAAACGACAATAAATTCCATTATTAGGATAGGTTAATACTTGTCCGTCATGATATTCATTTCTGTGTCTTTCACTCGACAATACAGCCGGCTGGCAACAACTTTTAATGGAACAGCTGAAAACATAGTATGGAACAGTTGTTATCTCCTAATGAAACAGTTGTTATCCATATGTGAAACAGTTGTTCCATAGTCTATGCAACAGTTGTTCCATACCTATTGTAAACCTTCGACTGTGTGGCTAAAAACTTCATCCCAACCGCTTTAAAAGTAAAGTGGCAACACAAACGAATAGAAGCCTACGCACATAGGCTTTAATGCGCTTATAGATAGATATTTATAGCGGGAACAGCCGTGCCTACTCCTCCAGAGCAAAGTCGAGCTGCTTCTTCTCCAGATTGGCTCGCGCTACGCGCACGTGGATGGCATCGCCCAAGCTATAGATGCGGTTCTTGCGTCGTCCCCGCAGGCAGTAGTTCTTCTCGTCAAATTCGTAGTAGTCGTCATCAAGGTCGCGGATGGGTATCATTCCCTCGCACTTGTTCTCGTTCAGCTCTACATAGAGGCCCCATTCTGTCACTCCTGAGATGACTCCATCGTACACCTGCCCTACGCGCTCGGTCATAAACTCTACCTGCTTGTACTTGATGCTGGCACGTTCGGCACTGGCGGCCAGCTGCTCCATGGCACTGCTGTGCTCGCACAACTCTTCGTACTTCTGTTCGTTGGCACTGCGTCTGCCTTCGTCGATGTAGCGGGTCAGCAGGCGGTGTACCATCAGGTCGGGATAACGGCGGATGGGTGACGTGAAGTGTGTGTAGTAGTCGAATGCCAGTCCGTAGTGGCCGATGTTGTGGACAGAGTAACGTGCCTTCTGCATGGCGCGGATGGAGACGGTCTCTATCAGATTCTCCTCCTTCTTGCCTTGAATGTCGTCCAGCAGACGGTTGATGGACTTGGAGACTTCGGTCTTCGAGCCGCTGGTGCGCAGTCGGTAACCGAAGCGGGCGATGAACTGGGCCAGGTTGTCCAGCTTCTCGGGGTCGGGCAGGTCGTGAATGCGGTAGGGCAATACTTTGGGCTTCTTCCCCTTGGGTACACGACCTATCTTTTCGGCCACCGTACGGTTGGCCAGTAGCATGAATTCCTCTACCAACTTGTTGGCATCTTTCGACTCTTTGAAGTAGACGCTGAGCGGTTTGCCGTTCTCGTCAATCTCGAAACGGACTTCGTAGCGGTCGAAATTGATGGCTCCTGCCTGGAAGCGTTGCTCGCGCAGAATCTTGGCCAGACGGTCCAGCTGCAGCACCTCTTCCTTGTAGTCTCCCTCTCCTGTCTCGATGATGGCCTGTGCCTCTTCGTAGGTAAAGCGGCGGTTGCTTCGGATGACGGTATGGACGATGCGTGACGACTTCACCTCCGCACGGTCCGTCATCTCGAACACGACGCTGTAGGCCAGTTTCTCCTCATCGGGACGCAGGGAACAGATGAAATTGCACAGCCGTTCGGGCAGCATGGGGATGGTGCGGTCTACCAGATAGACGGACGTGGCCCGCTTCTGTGCCTCCTTGTCGATGGCGCTACCTTCGGTGACGTAATGGCTCACGTCGGCAATATGCACACCTACTTCCCACAAGCCTTCCTTCAGCGGGCGGATGGAGAGGGCATCGTCAAAGTCCTTGGCGTCCTTGGGGTCGATGGTAAAGGTGGTGACTGCGCGGAAGTCTTCGCGTCGTGACAACTCTTCGGGGGTAATCTCGGCCGGTATCCTGTCGGCCGCTTTCTCTACCGAAGTCGGATAGGTGTAGGGTAGTCCGAACTCGGCCAGGATGGCATGCATCTCGGTAGTGTTGTCGCCGGCCCGTCCCAGCACGTCCACCACTTGTCCGATGGGATTCTTGGCCCGGTCGGGCCACTCCACTATCTTCACGATGACTTTGTCGCCATCTTTTCCGCCCTTGAGGTTCTCTTTGGGGATGAAGATGTCGTTGGCCAGGGTGCGGTTTTCGGTGAGCAGGAAGGCATATCCTCTGCCTGACTGCAAGGTGCCGACAAAGGTGTCGTTGGCCCGCTCCAGTATCTCAATCACCTCGCCTTCGGCTCCCCGTCCGCGCCGTTTGGCATAAAAGGCGATGCGGACGCGGTCGCCTGCCATGGCATGGGCCGAATTGCGTTCGGCGATGAAGATAGGGTCTCCACCTCCGTCGGGGATGAAGGAGTTCTTTCCGTTGCTCTTCCGCTGGAAGGTGCCTGTCATCTCCACGCCGTGATTGTTCAGCTTATACTTGTGTTTCTCGACCTCGGTGATATAGTCGTCCTGCAACATTTCGTCCAGAATGTCCACACATAGCATCTTCAGCGGATGGGTGGTAAGCCGAAGTTGGTCGAATATATATTTCAAAGGGAGTACTTCGTTGTTCTTGCTCTGGAAAAACTCCATCATCAGAGCAGCCAGCTGCTTCTTGTTCATCCGTTTGCCGGCCTTCTTTTCTCTTTTCTTTGCCATAGCTCTTTAGTTTTATGCAAAAATAAACAAATAATCGGTTTCTTCGGTTCATTTTGCCGGTTATTTATCCTCTTTGGGTTGAAAAAGCGGCAATTGAGGGGGAGGGATAGAGATTTTGTCGTATATTTGCAACTTTCAATAGACATAGCTAATAAAAAAACGATACGGCAAATGGCGGACACGAAGGCAGACGCTCGCGAGAGGGAGATATACCGGGTGACATTGGCAGGCAGTGTGGTGAACCTGTTGCTGCTGCTATTCAAGTTTGTGGCGGGCATTGCCGGCCATAGTGCGGCGATGGTGGCCGATGCGGTGCACTCATTGTCGGACTTCGCTACCGATATGGTGGTGATTCTTTTTGTACACATCTCCTCCAAGCCAGAGGATGCAGGGCACGACTATGGGCATGGAAAGTACGAAACGCTGGCTACGGCCATCATCGGACTGGCACTGCTCTGTGTGGGCATCGGCATCTTGTGGAATGGCCTGACGGCTGTCTGGCACTTCTGGCAGGGCGATGCGCTGCAACGGCCGGGAGGGGTGGCACTGGCAGCAGCCGTAGTCTCTGTGCTGTCGAAGGAGGCTGTCTACCGCTACACCGTCCGTGCCGGCAAGCGATGCCGTTCGCAAGCTGTCATTGCCAATGCCTGGCATCACCGCAGCGACGCACTCTCGTCCATTGGGACGGCCATAGGCATTGGAGGAGCTTTCCTGCTGGGCGAACGATGGTGTGTGCTCGACCCGCTTGCCGCCATCGTGGTCAGCATCTTCATCATACGGGTAGCCATCCAACTGCTGGTACCTTGTATCAACGAGCTGCTGGAGAAGTCGCTGCCCCCTGAGATAGAGGAGGAGATAGAGCAGACCATACTATCCTTTCCCGGCGTATGCTCGCCTCACCACCTGCGTACCCGCCGTATCGGCAACCATTTTGCCATGGAGGTGCATGTGCGTATGGACGGACACCTCTCACTGGAGGAGGCCCATCGGAAAGCGACGGAGATAGAGATAGAGCTGAGAAGGCGTTTCGGAAACGATACGCACATCGGCATTCACGTGGAACCCATTAAATAAAATGAATATAGGCGTTATGCAATCTATACTTATCACAGGTGCCAGCGGATTCATTGGCAGCTTTATTGTAGAAGAGGCCCTGCAACGGGGGATGACCGTCTGGGCAGGCATCCGCTCGTCCAGCAACAGGCGCTATCTGAAGCATCCCGATATCCGCTTCATCGAGCTGGACTTTGCCCGCCCTGACATGCTGAAGACCGTGCTGGAAAGCCATCGGAAGGAACATGGGAGGTTCGACTACATCGTACACTGTGCCGGTGTGACGAAGTGTACCGACAAGCAGGATTTCGAGCGGGTAAACTTCATGCAGACCCGCTGCTTCGTAGATACGCTGCGTAGTCTGGACATGGTGCCTCAGCGCTTCCTCTTCGTCAGCACACTGAGCGTCTTCGGTGCCATTCACGAAGAGGACTATGCCCCCATCCGCGAGGAGGACACACCGTGTCCCAACACAGCGTATGGCAGAAGCAAGCTGAAGGCCGAGCGCTATCTGCAAAGTCTCAATGACTTTCCCTACGTAATATTCCGGCCGACAGGAGTCTACGGCCCTCGCGAGCGCGACTACTATCTGATGGCGCAGAGCATCAAGCGGCATACGGACGTAGCTGTAGGATACCGCCGGCAGGATTTGACGTTCGTCTATGTGAAGGATGTGGTGCAGGCACTGTTTCTGGCCATCGAAAAGGGGGTATCCCGTCGTGCCTACTTCCTGAGTGACGGTGAGGTCTACTCCAGCCGCACTTTCTCCGATCTGATCCGTCAGGAACTGGGAAATCCATTTGTTATCCGATTAAAATTTCCGTTATTTGTGTTGAAAATCGTATCTTTGCTCGCCGAACGTTGGGCACGGATGAGCGGAAAACCTTGTACGCTCAATTCGGACAAATATAACATCATGAAGCAGCGCAACTGGCAATGCGACCTCACACCGGTGGTAGAAGAGCTGGGATATGCTCCTCGATACAACCTGGAGAGGGGCGTGAAGGAGACAGTTGCCTGGTATAAAGAAGAAGGATGGCTTTAGATTTATTCAAGAAAGTAGATACCCGCAAGGGTCTGTTTGCAATCGAGAAGGTGTCGCTGATTTATAATCTGCTCACCTCGATATTGATTCTGTTTCTGTTTCAGGAGATGGACCACCCGGTGCGGATGCTGACCGACCGCCTGTTGATAGCGATCATGACGTTTCTGCTGATGTATCTCTATCGGTTGGCTCCCTGCCGCTTTTCGGCCTTCGTGCGGGCCGCTATCCAGATGTCACTGCTATCCTACTGGTACCCAGATACGTTTGAGTTCAACCGCATCTTCCCCAACCTCGACCACATCTTTGCCTCGGTCGAGCAATGGCTGTTTGGCGGGCAACCGGCCATCTGGTTCAGTGAGACATGGCCGCAGATGTGGATCAGCGAACCGCTCAATATGGGCTACTTTGCCTATTATCCCATGATTCTGGTGGTAGTGGTCTGGTATTTCCTATTTCGGTTCGATTTGTTTGAGAAGGTCTGCTTCGTCATTGTCACCTCCTTCTTCGTCTACTACCTGATTTATATCTTCGTTCCCGTGGCAGGTCCGCAGTTCTACTTCCCTGCCATTGGCGAGGAGAATGTGGCGCAAGGCATCTTTCCTGCCATCGGCGACTATTTCCATCACCATCAGGAACTTTTGCCGGGTCCCGGCTACGAACACGGATTCTTCTACAACCTGGTAGAAGGTTCGCAGCAGGTGGGCGAACGGCCAACGGCAGCCTTCCCTTCGTCGCACGTGGGCATGAGTACCATCCTGATGATTATGGCCGGACGAGGCAGCCGGTGGCTCTTCCTATGTCTGCTTCCCTTCTATCTGTTGCTTTGCGGTGCCACTGTCTACATCCAGGCCCACTACCTGATTGATGCCATCGCCGGCTTCGTATCAGCCATCGGACTGTACGTCGTGGTGACTTGGATGTTCAAGCGATGGTTTGTTGCCGCTTAGGGGAGCAACGGTTTGATTTCTTCGAAGATACGGAAGAGCTCTTCCTTCGTTTCGGCACGCAGCATAGCGATGCGGGTATCACGAAAATTGGGAATGCCCTTGAACAGCGGACTGGCGGCCAGATGACGACGGACATGCAGGATGCCCCGACGTTCGTCCAGCAGCTGCACGCTGTCTTCTACCTGCTGACGCAGCACATCCAGTCTCCATTGCGAGGTGAGAGGCGGCAGCTCCTCACCCCTCTGCAGATAGTGCTTCACCTCTTTGAATATCCATGGACGTCCGAAGCTGGCACGTCCTATCATGATGCCGTCCACTCCGTAGCGGTCGAAACACTCGCGGGCGCGTTGGGGAGTAGTGATGTCGCCATTCCCGATGACGGGGATGTGCATCCGCGGGTTGCGCTTTACCTCTCCTATCAGCGTCCAGTCGGCCTCGCCTGTGTACATCTGCGCCCTGGTACGTCCGTGAATGGTCAGTGCGGCAATGCCACAATCCTGCAGCTGTTCGGCCAAATCGACAATGATCCGATGGTCGGCATCCCATCCCAGACGTGTCTTTACAGTGACGGGTATCTTCACCGCCTGTACCACCGAACGGGTGATTTCCAGCATCAGCGGGACGTTCTGAAGCATACCGGCTCCCGCTCCCTTGCCTGCCACCCGCTTTACAGGGCAGCCAAAGTTCAGGTCGAGGATATCGGGTCGTGCCTGTTCTACGATACGGGCCGCCTCTACCATGGTAGCTGTGTCGCGTCCGTATATCTGGATGGCTACAGGGCGTTCTTCATCGCTGATGCAGAGTTTCTGCTCCGTCTTGCTGACCGAGCGTATCAGTGCGTCGGCCGATACGAACTCTGTATATACCATATCGGCTCCGAACCGCTTGCACATCAGTCGGAAGGCAGGGTCGGTCACATCCTCCATCGGAGCGAGCATCACAGGGAAATCTCCCAATTCTATGTCGGCTATCTTCATTTTTACTACATTCTTCGGTTTGAGAGCGCAAAAGTACGGAAAAAAGGAGAATCCTCAGAGAGTAAAAAGCGCAGTTTTTCTATCGACTAATCAATTCTTTGTATTACCTTTGCATAAGATAGGCATCATGAATATAAATTAAGGAATCATCTGATGAAACAAACCGACCATCTATCTATACAAGCGTATGAAATCATGGCACCGGTCGGCTCGCGTGAGTCGCTGGCCGCTGCCATTCAAGCCGGAGCAGATTCCATCTATTTCGGCATTGAGAATCTGAATATGCGTGCCCGCTCGGCCAATACATTTAGCATTGACGACCTGCGCGAAATAGCGCGTACCTGCGACGAGCACGGCATGAAGAGCTATCTGACCGTCAATACCATCATATATGATCAGGACTTGGAACTGATGCGTACCATTGTAGATGCGGCTCACGAAGCAGGCATCTCGGCCATCATTGCTGCCGACGTGGCGGTGATGGCATACGCGCGAAGCATCGGGCAGGAAGTCCACTTGAGCACACAGCTCAACATCAGCAACGTAGAGGCGCTGCGCTTCTATGCCCAGTTTGCCGATGTAGTGGTGCTGGCACGCGAACTGAATCTGGAGCAAGTGGCCGGTATCTACCGGCACATCTGCGAAGAGCACATCTGCGGCCCCAACGGACAACCCATCCGCATCGAGATGTTCTGCCACGGAGCCCTCTGCATGGCTGTGAGCGGCAAGTGCTACCTCTCGCTACATCAGATGAACAATTCGGCCAACCGGGGTGCCTGCATGCAGGTGTGCCGCCGGTCGTACATTGTGCGTGATAAAGAGACCGATGCAGAGCTGGAGATTGACAACCAGTACATCATGTCGCCCAAAGACCTGAAGACGATTCACTTTATGAACAAGATGCTGGATGCCGGCGTGCGGGTATTCAAGATAGAGGGACGTG
The DNA here is from genome assembly GCA_945641355.1 of uncultured Mediterranea sp. Classification (GTDB taxonomy): domain Bacteria; phylum Bacteroidota; class Bacteroidia; order Bacteroidales; family Bacteroidaceae; genus Bacteroides. The sequence continues at coordinate 24,058 of CALZEQ010000040.1, forward strand.
CCCGCGGGCCGGAGTATGTGCGCACGGTGGTGGAGTGCTACAAAGAGGCTATCCGTGCATACGTGGACGGGACGTTTACCGACGAGAAGATTGCGGCATGGGACGAACGGCTGCGTACCGTCTTCAACCGTGGCTTTTGGGATGGCTATTACTTAGGACAGCGGTTAGGCGAATGGACCAAGAACTATGGGTCGGCTGCTACCGAACGAAAGATTTATGTAGGCAAGGGCATCCGCTACTTCAGCAATATCGGAGTGGCAGAATTTCTGGTAGAGGCTGCAGAAATCAGCGTGGGCGACAAACTGCTCATAACCGGTCCGACCACCGGAGCGGAGTTCGTAACGTTGGAAGAGGCACGGGTTGATCTGAAACCTGTACAGACCGTACACAAGGGCGAACATTTCTCCATGAAGGCGGTAAAAATCCGTCCCAGTGACAAGCTTTATAAACTGGTGTCAACAGAGGAACTGAAACGTTTCAAAGGACTGGACGTAGAAAAACAACGGGGATAATCAATCTATATCAAAGAAGAGATGGAAAAGTATATATATGAACTGGAAATGAAGGTGCGCGACTATGAATGCGACCTGCAAGGCATTGTGAACAATGCCAACTATCAGCACTATCTGGAGCATACGCGCCATGAATTTCTGCTTCAGTCGGGAGCCAGCTTTGCCGCCCTGCACGAACAGGGGGTCGATCCCGTAGTGGCCCGCATCAGCATGGCTTTCAAGACTCCACTGAAGAGTGGTGATGAATTTGTCTCTAAACTCTCTTTGAAGAAGGAGGGCATCAAATATGTCTTCTATCAGGACATCTTCCGCAAAAGCGACGGGAAGGTGGTGCTGAAAGGTGTGGTGGAAACCGTCTGTGTGGTGAACGGCCGCCTGAGCGACAGCCGCCTGTTTGACGAACTGTTCCACCTCGCTTGATATCTGTAAACACCCTTAACCGACTATACCATGAGCAACGACGAACGTATCTGCAGCATTGCACTCTCCCTCTGTCCGGGCATCGGACATATTGGAGCCAAACGATTGATTGACAAGATGGGAAGTGCCGTAGAGCTCTTCCGTCAGCGGAAAAACCTGCCGCAACTGCTTTCTGAGGCCACACCGGCAGTGGTGAAAGCACTGGATTGTCCGGACGCTTTCCGACGGGCCGAGCGAGAGCTGGAGTTTGTGGAGAAGAACCGCATCACTTGTCTGACGCTGAAAGATGAGGCTTATCCTTCGCGGATGCGCGAGTGCGAAGATGCGCCGGTTGTGCTCTTTTTCAAAGGACACTGCGACTTCAACCGGTTGCGGGTCATCAGTGTGGTAGGAACCCGTCGGGCTACGGAGTACGGCAAGCAATTCTGCAACGACTTTCTGCGTGACCTGGCCGCCTTATATCCCGATACGCTGGTTGTGAGCGGACTGGCCTATGGCATTGACATACATGCGCATCGTGCTGCGTTGGCTCACGGGCTCTCAACAGTAGCTGTTCTGGCTCACGGGCTGGATAGGCTCTATCCATATACGCATCGGAAGACGGCTGTAGAGATGCTGGAGGGAGGAGGACTGCTCACCGAGTTTCTGAGCGAGACCAATCCCGACCGTCACAACTTCGTCAGCCGCAACCGTATAGTAGCCGGCATGAGTGACGCTACCATTGTAGTGGAGTCGGCACTGAAAGGAGGCTCGCTGATTACAGCCGACTTGGCCAATGAGTACCAACGCGACTGTTTCGCTCTGCCCGGCCGTATTCACGACGCGGCTTCCTTGGGCTGCAACCGGCTGATACACGATAACAAAGCTGCTCTTGTGGAGAGTGCCGAAGACTTTGTGGAAGCCATGGGGTGGTGTACCGCCGGCCGGATTAAGCCTGAAGCTGTGCAGCGTACCCTATTCCCCAATCTGACAAGTGAAGAGGAGCGCATCGTACAACTGCTTTCCACACATGGCGACCTGCATATCAATACGCTGGTCGTGAAGGCCGATATCCCCATCAATCGCATGAGTACGTTGCTGTTTGAGCTGGAGATGCGCGGTGTCATCAAGGCCTTGGCCGGAGGCAGCTATCATCTGCTTGCTTTCTGACAGCTGCCTTGCCAGAATCAATCCTCATTCTTCTCAGGATAGCGCATATTCTCTTCGGTCATCTGTTCCAGCACCTCGTGCAGGTATTTGGCAGCTTCCCATCGCGCCATAGGCAGGTCGTGCAACAGGTAGTTGCCGCAATCGGCAGGTGTGGTGCCCGGCACTTCGCCTTCGTATGTCGCCACGAAACGGAAGGTGTCCTTCATCAACGCTACGATGTCCTCGGGTTGCAGATTCCCTTTCATCAGCAGGTAGTTGCCTGTAAGGCACCCCATCGGACCCCAGTAGACGATGCGGTCGCGCCAATTAGGCTCGTTGCGCAGATACGTGGCGGCCAGATGCTCAATGGTGTGCAGGGCTCCTTGTCCCAAGGCAGGCTCCCGATTGGGCTCCTTCATGCGGATATCGAATGTAGTGACGGTTTCTCCTCCCACCCTGTCACGGCGCGACACGTAGATGCCTCGCTTCAGTTGCAAGTGGTCGATGGTAAAGCTCGGTATTTTCTCCATTTCCATATGAATATGTATATTTTTGGTAATCTTCATTATTCTCCCAGCGTCGATACAAAACGCCACGTCGTTTCAAACGAACGGTCGGCCATCATCTGCCAGAAGTTTTGGTATTGGGCGAAGTTGTCGGGATGCGCTCCCGGCGTATCACTGACGATGCGCAGGCTGATGAAAGGCACCTTTCCTTCCACATAGCAGGTCTGCGCAATGGCTGCCGACTCCATATCTACCGCCATGGTAGTCGGGAAGTGGCTACGTATCTGCTGCAGCTCGGCAGCGCTCTCTACAAAGCGGTCGCCCGTTGCAATCAGTCCGCACCATATTTTACCCTCTCTCTCATCGTTTTGCTGTTGCGAAGCAATGCGTTGTGCATGTCGTAGCAGCGCCTCATCCGATTCGTAGTAAAGGGGCATTCCCTGAATCTGTCCGTACTCGCTGCCGTCCGGTCCGCAATACACGTCGTGATAGACGGTCTGTGCAGCGGCCACCACGTCGGCCGGTTTCATGCGTTCGTCTGCCCCGCCGGCCACACCCGTACTGATGACACAGTGCGGATGATAACGCCGAATCAATTCTGCCGTTCCGATAGCCGCGTTCACCTTACCGATGCCGCATTGGGTCAGTACCAATGTATTGTTGCCGACGCGCCCCTCCACATAGCAGAAGGCGCCCTCTTGAGTCGTTTTCTTTTCCTGCAGTCGCGCCGCCAGCTGGCGATGTTCGCTATCCATGGCGCTGATAATGCCTATAATCATACTGTTTTCCTATTTCGTTAACTATTCGGGGGACAAAGATAATGTAAAATGTTCAAAAATCGCTTATCTTTGTGGCTATGAAACAATATCAAACTTTATGAAATCACCTGTTCTAACCGGTATTTGTACCACACTGTTAGGAGTCGTCTGTGCCCTCACGTTGCAGGCTGCTCCATCTGCCTCTTCCGAGGAGAGGCCGTCTGACGACTCACGCTATCCGTTGTGCAACCATGTAGACCCTCGTATCGGTAGCGAAGGGTTAGGCCGCGTCTTTATCGGTCCCTCTTGTCCTTTTGGCATGGTAAAGCCGTCGCCCGACTGTACCCCTTCGCCCAACAGCGGCTGGCTGCCCATGCCCGAACGGGTGGACGGTTTTGCGCAGATACACGTCAGCGGCACGGGAGGCGGACCTAAGTACGGCAATATCCTTGTGATGCCCTTCGTAGAGGGGATGGATCGTACCAGCCACATCGACTACCGCCTTTACGAGCATATCAGTCTGGGCTATTACGACACCCGTTTTCGCGAGAGCGGCATCCGCAGCGAAGTGACCACCGCTTCACGTGCATCGATGTACCGCTTTACCTACCCCGCAGAGTCGGCCCGTGCGCTGGCCATCGATGCCGGTTTCTTCTTGGGCGAGAGCCCCGTGCCCGATGCCCGCGAGGCACAACAGTTCGTCGGTTCCGAGATACAGATACTCTCCGACCACGAAGTGTGCGGTTATTCACGCATCCGAGGCGGCTGGAACAATGGACGGGCCTATACCGTCTACTTCCATGCCGAGACCGACCGTCCCTTTGTGCGTACTGCTACCTGGAGGGGAACTGCCATACAGCCCGAAGTGAAGATGCAGGCCGATGGCGGAACGAAGTGTGGGGCGCTGTTGCGTTTTGCCGACACGGCCGATGCCGACAGCGTCGTCCAGCTGAAGATTGGCATTTCCTTTATCAGCTGTCTGAAGGCACGTCAGAACCTGCAGGAAGAGCTTCCCCACTGGTCGTTCCAGCAGGCACACGACCAGCTGTTGGCCAGTTGGGAGAATCTGCTGGAGCGCATCGAGCTTTCACCCCGTGCAACGGATGCCCAGAAGCGTATGTTCTACACCGCTTTGTATCATACCATGCTGATGCCCGTTGACCGTACCGGCGAGAATCCCTTGTGGAATGACTCGGGTGTCCCTTACTACGACGATTTCTACGCCATTTGGGACACCTACCGTTCCTCATCCCCCCTTATCACCCTGATTGACCCTGAACGCGAAGCCGACATCGTGCGCTCGCTGATCAACATCTATCGCCGTGACGGCTACATGCCCGATGCCCGCAGCGGCAACTGCAACGGACGGACGCAAGGAGGGTCGAATGCCGAGATAGTCATTGCCGATGCCTTTGTGAAAGGGGTGAAGGGAGTTGACTATGAACAGGCACTGGAGGCGATGCTGAAGGATGCGACCGTGGACCCGGGTGCCAATCACGAGGCCGAGGGACGAGGCGGACTGAACGAGTACCTGCGTCTGGGCTACGTGCCCTACGGCATCCCACGTGCCGGCAACCGCACGGTGGAGTATGCCTACTGCGACTATGCCATTGCCTTGGTAGCCAAGGGACTTGGCAAGGAGGCACTCTATCGGCACTACCTGAAGCAGAGCGGCAACTGGAAGAACCTGTGGCGCAGTGACTATCAGCACGAAGGTGCCCAAGGCTTCATCCTGCCTCGCGATGCACAGGGCAACTGGTTGGACGAACTGCCATTCGGACATAGCGAACTGGAGCAGCCTACCTTCCGATACACACCGCTCACCTTCGAGGGCCCGTGGTACAAGCCCTGGTGGAGTATGTTCTTCTACGAGGCTTCATCGTGGGAATACTCGCTCAGCATTCCGCACGATGTGCCCGGACTGATGGAGGCTTGTGGCGGACGCGAAGCCTTCGAGCGTCGGCTGGACATCTTCTTCGACCGCGGTTTCTTCAACGTCAACAACGAACCGTCGTTCCTCTCTCCTTGCCTTTACCATTGGTTGGACAAGCCATGGCGTAGCAGCGACCGCATACTCGACATCATCCGCCGCCACTACAACGACACGCCGAAGGGCCTGCCGGGCAACGATGACTCGGGTGCCATGTCTTCGTGGTTGGCCTTCCATTTCACCGGCCTCTATCCGAATGCGGGGCAGGACTACTACCTGATTCATACACCGGTGGTGGATGAGGCTACCTATCATCCCGCTCCGGGGGTCAGCTTCCGCATCGTGGCCAAGGGATTGTCGGAAAAGAACCGCTACATACAGAGCATCACCCTCAACGGAAAGCCCTATCCATGCTCCATCCTGCGCCACGCCGACCTGGTGGCCGGCGGCGAGTTGGTGCTGCAGATGGGCCGCAAGCCGGTAGCCTTCTCTATGGAGGGAGGCGAAGTCTCGGCCGCTGCCGCCCAGACCACCTTGCCCCGGGTGCTTCCTGCCACAGGGCTGGGGGCCTCTTTACCGGTAGGTACAACGGCTGCCCGCACGGCATCGAGTGACTCCACCCTGCTGTTTGTCTTCCGTCTGCACGGACAGACGCGCCGCTACCAGATGTCGTTTCACCCCTGCCCGCACGGCGAGCTGCGCGTGGAATGGGGCATCGAACGCAACCTGCATTGGCAGTCGGGCAGCTTCACCCTGCCTGCAGAGGCTGTGCAACAGGGCAGCCGGCTGAACTTTACGCAACCCGAAGACGGAACGCACCTGCGCCTGCAGGTCGACGAGACCTCGTATCTGCTGTCGGCCCGCGCCTATCGGGAGCTGACGGAGAAGCAACGCTTTACCTACAACGGACGCAACTTCCGTCTGGTAGAGCGGGGTGCCGACAGCAAGGGGCGGCCTACGCTGCGTGTACGCGAAGATGCCGAGGGATGCGAGATGTGGATTTGGGACCGCTCTGACCTGCCGCTGGTGCTGCAGATGCAGAACAATCCGTTGGAGATAGATTGGCGGGTAGAATAAACCAGTAAAAATCTCTCGTTTACTCGGTTTTTTGCACTATCTTTGCACCCAAAATTTTGAAACATAACCATTATAACATTTTCATTCGATGAATTTTGTAGAAGAATTAAGATGGCGTGGCATGCTCCATACCATGATGCCGGGTACTGAGGAGCTGCTCTCTAAAGAGCAGGTGACGGCCTATGTGGGCATTGACCCTACCGCCGATTCGCTGCACATCGGCCACTTGTGTGGCGTGATGATGCTCCGTCACTTCCAGCGTTGCGGACACAAGCCGCTGGCACTGGTAGGAGGTGCTACAGGTATGATTGGCGACCCCTCGGGTAAATCGCAGGAGCGCAATCTGCTGGATGAAGAGACGCTGCGTCACAATGTTGCCTGCATCAAGGCACAGCTGGCCAAGTTCCTTGACTTTGAAAGCGAGGCCGACAACAAGGCCGAATTGGTGAACAACTACGATTGGATGAAGGACTTTACCTTCCTGGACTTTGCCCGTGAGGTGGGCAAGCACATCACCGTCAACTACATGATGGCCAAGGATTCTGTCCAGAAGCGACTGAACGGAGAAGCCCGCGACGGACTCTCCTTTACCGAGTTCACCTACCAGTTGCTGCAAGGATATGACTTCCTCTACCTGTACGAGCACAAGAACTGCAAGTTGCAGATGGGCGGCAGCGACCAGTGGGGCAACATCACCACAGGTGCCGAGCTGATTCGTCGCACCAACGGAGGCGAAGTGTTCGCCCTGACTTGCCCCCTCATCACGAAGGCCGACGGAGGTAAGTTCGGCAAGACGGAGAGCGGCAACGTATGGCTCGACCCGCGCTACACGTCGCCCTACAAGTTCTACCAGTTCTGGCTGAACGTGAGCGATGCAGATGCCGAACGCTACATCAAGATATTCACCATGATTTCGAAAGAGGAGATTGAAGCCCTCATTGCCGAACACCGCGAGGCTCCGCACCTGCGCATCCTGCAGAAGCGGCTGGCCAAGGAGGTGACCATACTGGTGCATTCCGAAGCTGACTACAACGCTGCCGTCGAGGCATCGGGCATCCTCTTTGGCAATGCCACCAGTGAAGCGTTGAAGCGCCTGGACGAGCCTACGCTGCTGGCTGTGTTCGAGGGCGTACCGCAGTATGAGGTGTCGCGTGAGGCACTGAATGCCGGCGTGAAGGCCGTAGACCTCTTTACCGAACAGGCAGCTGTATTTGCCTCGAAGGGTGAGATGCGCAAGCTGGTGCAGGGCGGAGGCGTATCGCTGAACAAGGAGAAGCTGACTGCTTTTGACCAGACCGTGACGGCTGCCGACCTGCTGGACGACAAGTATCTGCTGGTACAGCGTGGCAAGAAGAATTACTACTTGCTGATTGCCAAATAAAAAAGATTCTGAAGGTCGGGTGGGGGAGACGTGCGATGTTCCTCCCGCCGGCCTTGCCTATAAAATTGCAGGGAAGAAGAGAAAAATAGCCCGAAACACTTGCATATTTCGGGACAACCCTCTATCTTTGCACCGCTTTTTAACAGAAAGCCCATAAGTTTGGACTATGGTGTAATGGTAGCACAACAGGTTTTGGTTCTGTTTGTCCAGGTTCGAATCCTGGTAGTCCAACTGATCAGGTAAGAGGGAAGTTGCAAATCGTGACTTCCCTCTTTTGCTGTATGCCTATACAATCTCAAATTTAAAATTTGAAATTAATAATTTAATGTGCTTGTGCGGATTGGCCTTTCCTCTGCCTACAAAGATACAAAACCGCACTCCGCTTGTCAAGAGGTAGTGAAGGGGTTTGGTGGCTCATTAACGTCTGTTAACCCGATACAGATATATGTAGGCGCGATTGGAGTGCTCTTCCCGACAATCCGGGCAAACAATCCGTCTGTATCTTTCGCATAATTCCTTAT
>CALZEQ010000041.1 GCA_945641355.1 uncultured Mediterranea sp.
TTTATCCGCAATGCCTCCTGCAGAAAGTATGTTTCAATAACAGAAGAGATAGTTGTTACAACAAAATTTTTTCATGCAAACATGAAAGTTCTTCTCTCGATTTGCACTATCTTTGTGCTGATAATAAGGAGAATTTGATTATGAGTAACTACATCCGTTTTGATTGGGCCATGAAACGTTTGCTTCGTAACAAGGCCAATTTTGCCGTTCTGGAGGGATTGATGACCACACTCCTGAACGAGACGATTACTATCAAGAGATTATTGGAAAGTGAAAGCAATCAGGAAAGTGAGTTTGACAAGTATAATCGGGTGGACTTGTTGGCCGAAGACAGCAAGGGGCAGCTTATCCTGTTTGAGATACAGAACAACTCGGAGTATGCCTATTTCCAGAGGATGCTGTTCGGTACTTCCAAGCTCGTCACAGAATACATCAACCGGAGTGAGGGGTATGAAAAAGTCCGCAAGGTGTATAGTATCAATATCGTCTACTTCGCTTTGGGCAGTGGAAGCGACTATGTTTATCACGGCAAGACTGAATTCCGCGGCCTGCATAACAATGAATTGCTGGAGTTGACTCCATTCCAACGCCAGACGTTTGACGTAGATGCGGTCAGCGACCTGTATCCCGAGTATTACATTCTGCGTGTCAACGACTTTGACAAATGGTCTGTAGTCCCTATAGATCAGTGGATTTATTTTCTTAATACCGGTGAAATACCCGATGAGGCCAATGCACCGGGACTCCCCGAGGCTCGCCAACGTCTGAAACTTGACAGCTTGAGCAAGGATGAACTCGCGGCCTACTATCGCCATCTGGACAATGTAGTGATTTTGCGTAGCAACATCTATACCGAACGTGCAGAAGGCCGGGCAGAAGGTCGCGCGGAAGGACTTGAGGAAGGTCGTGCAGAAGGCCGGGCAGAGGGACTTGCAGAAGGCCGGGCAGAAGGTCGGGCTGAAGCAATCGAATCGATGGCCAGAAACATGAAAGTGATGGGGCTCTCTTTGGAACTGATTGCTCAGGCAACCGGCTTGACAACGGCAGAGATAGAAGCGTTATGAATCTGTCGAAGCAGCTATCTGCATTCATCAAGTAGGAGGTAGAACGTTTGATTCATGATTACCTCCTGCTTGATTTCCATTGCTTCAATGCTGTGTTGAAGGAAGGCCTTCAAGGTTCGCTCCCTTTCATCGTCTCATGCAATTTCAAATCTCGAACGATGGCAAGATCGGTCACGCTGGCGTATAGTTGAGTGGTCTTTACACTTTTATGCCCTAACAAACGCTGGACGGTCATAACGTTTACACCATTATATATTAAACAAATCCAGCTCTGTATGTTCTATTTCTGTCAGATAACCATAGATGTATTCATTCAAATCATCGGCATTGGGATGCTTCTTGATTCTCTGTTTTTTCTCATTCCATTGCTCCGGCCTCAAATACACGTGGGTTGAGAAGTATTTCTTCCGTCTGTGCAAGTAAGCTTCAATCTGCAGCAAGGCCGTTCCGTTTTCATTCAGTCTACCCCTTCGGTTATAGACGAATCTGTAAGTAATTTTATTCATAATTGAGTTCGATTTATAATGATACTTGTTGGGCGTTTGCTTCTTCTCATTCTTTTTCAGGAAATGGTGGAAAGCACTAATTATAAACCCTTTTTTTACCTTTTTTCATTCGTATAATGAATGATATAACAAACTCTATCTGTATATAAATACACAAGTAAAAATTTAAATCTAAACTAATAATTAACACTTAATAGTTAAATTATTAAGCAAAATCACTTTTTAATTATCTATTATAGGCAATCATTTTGAAAGGATTCGAAGATTCTGAAACGATAATTTGAGCATAATATATGTGTTATTAAACATATATTTAGTGTATACGCAATCATTTTGATAGATATAAAAGGTTTTTTTATCAATATAGTTGTCTATTTCAGATTTCTTAATATCTTTGCACTTTGTTAGAGTTATGAAACAATTAATGTAAAGTTAAACTTTAAGAGAGAATTTATGAAAAGAAAATTAATGCTGTTATTGGCCTGTCTTTTTGTAGGGATAGGCTTGGTAACTGCCCAAAATCAGAAGGTCACGGGTGTCGTGATTTCTGAAGAAGACGGGCAGCCAGTTATTGGAGCCTCTGTATTGGTAAAAGGCACGCAGATTGGTGTGGTTACCGGTATCGATGGTGATTTCACATTGACGAACGTACCAAGTTCCGCGAAGACTTTGGTAATCTCGTTCGTAGGTATGGAGTCACAGGAAGTAGCTATCAAGCCCCACATGCGGATTGTATTGGCTTCGGATGCCGCATTGCTGGATGAAGTGATTATCACCGGATACGGTTCTGCCAAGAAGGTGGGTTCTGTTGTCGGTTCGGTCAGCTCGGTCACCAACAAGCGATTGGAGAAGAACGTTACAGCCAATTTTACAGACGCTTTGGCCGGTCAGGTTTCCGGTTTGTCTGTACTTCAAGGCTCTGGTGATCCTTCCAAGTCGGCCAGCATTCGTCTGAGAGGTGTCAGCTCACTGAACGCATCGGTTACGCCGCTCTTCATTCTGGACGGTGCTCCCATCAGTTCTTCTCTGTTCAACACGCTGAACCCGGGTGACATCGAGAGCATCACGGTATTGAAGGATGCCGCCTCTACCTCTATCTACGGTTCACGTGCCGCCAACGGCGTTATCGTCATCACCAGCAAGAAGGGAAAATACGCACAGAAAGCCAATGTCATGCTGCGTGCCCAATACGGTTTCTCTAAGATGGTATCCGACAAGCTGGACATGATGAACTCCGAACAATATATTGAATACCGCGAAAAGATTGGTGTACCGGTATCTCAGGAGATCAAAGACTTGGTAAGCAAATACGGCATCGACACCGATTGGCGCAAGGAGATATTTGACTCCAGCGCACCCACCTACACGCTGGATGCAACCGTGAGCGGTGGCGGTGAGAACATGTCGTACTACCTGTCACTGAACCACCACGACCAACAGGGTATCATGGAGCAGTCGGGTATGCGCCGCGAGTCGATCCGTTTCAACCTGAACGCCAAGATAAACAACTGGTTCAAGGTAGGGTTGCAGAGCAACCTGGGATTCACCAAATATGAGATGAACTCCGAAAGCGAGGATACAAGCAGCATCTATGTAACAAACCCCGCCGCCTTCGCCCGTTTCGCATTCCCGTTCAACACTTTCAACGAATACACCATCGACGACAACGGCAACCTCACATGGGGCGAACGCAGCAAACGTCTGCATTACGGCCAGACTTGGACTACACCCGACTGGGTCAACAAGAACCGTAAAAATTACCGCCGCAACGTCATGGGCAACATCAACCTGTTTGAAGAGCTGACCCCCGTCAAGGGGCTGACCCTGCGTGCCCAACAGGCCATGGATGGCTATGACTATACATACACTGCACGCGACTTGCCATACGACGCAGTCGTCACGGCCTTCGGCGACAAGATTGCAGCTCGTACCGGTGGTGTATCGCGCAGCTTCTCGCGTTACTACCAGTTCACCTATACCAATACGGCTGAATACAAGTTCAGCATCGACAAGCACTTCGCTACCATCCTGCTGGGTCAGGAAGCCATCGTCAGCAAGACGGAAGGTTTCGGGGCTACCGCTACCGGCCATCCCGATGTGCGCCAGATGAAACTGAATCAAGGTACCACTGTAGGTATGAGCAACCTGAGCGAGAGCGAGAGTGAGAAAGTGTTCAACTCCTACTTCGCCAACGGAAGCTACAACTATGACAACAAGTATTATGCCGACCTGACCATCCGTCGCGACGGCAGCTCGCTGTTTGCACCCGACCACCGCTGGTCTACCTTCTACTCCGTAGGTGCCAAGTGGGACATCAAGAAGGAGAACTTCATGAAATCAGTGAAATGGGTCAACGAACTGTCACTGAGAGCCAGCTACGGAACTACAGGTAACTCCGGCATCGACAACTATGCCTACTTCGGCCTGATAAACAGCGGCAGCAACACATACAACGGTGAAGGCACGCTGGGCATTTCGCAGGCCAGCAACTACGACCTGACTTGGGAGACAGTGAAGGCTACCAACATCGGTGTGGCATTCCGTCTGTTCGACCGCGTCAGCATCGAAGCCGACTACTACAACAAGAAGACCGAAGACATGCTTCTGGAGATTCCTTATTCCTATACTACCGGATTCGGTACGGGTTGGGGTAACGTAGGTTCCATGGTGAACCGGGGTATCGACCTGGACGTAAAGGTGGACGTCATGAAGTCAAAAGACTTCTACTGGGGCGTGAAGGCAGCCTTCAACTACAACCACAACGAAATCACCGAGCTGTTTGACGGCCGCGACGAATTCGCCATGCCGAACTACGGTCTGATGTACAAGATAGGACACGATGCCGGCGAACTGTACCAGGTGCGTTACGTAGGCGTAGACCCGCGCGACGGTAAACAGATGTGGCTGGACAAGAACGACAACCTGACCAAAGTGTACAACGAAGAGCAAGATGCTGTCCTGATTGGCAAGAGCCGCTTTGCCCCCTACACAGGAGGTTTCGGCACAGAGCTGACCTGGAAGGGATTCTCGTTCAATGCCGACTTCAGCTTTGCCCTGAAGAAATACATGATCAGCAACGACAACTACTTCCTGGAGAACTCCAACCAGAGCTTGTCTGTCAACCAGACCACCGAGATGCTGAACATCTGGACCAAGCCGGGCGACATCACCAACATCCCCAAGCTGGGTGAAGCCATCCAGTTCGACAGCCACTTGGTAGAGAATGCCTCCTTCCTGCGTCTGAAGAACATCACCATCCAGTATGCTCTGCCTCAGTCGCTGCTGAAGAAGACCAGCCTGAGCCGTGTCAACTTCTTCGCCATCGGCCGCAACCTGCTGACCTGGACCAAGTACCGCGGTTACGACCCCGAGCCGGACTCCAACTTGGTTAAGTTTAACTATCCGAACACACGTCAGTATGTACTCGGCGTAGAGGTATCATTTTAATTAATCCATCCGACAAGTAAATGAATAAAAGCATGAAAAAGATATTAATAGCATTTGCATTGATAGGAAGCCTTTTCACTTCCTGCGACATGGACAAACAGCCGTTTGGTGCTTTGGATGACCAGACGGCCATTCAGAAGCTGAACGACTGCCTCCGCTTCCGCAACGGTCTCTACACCAGTATGCGTTCCATCACCAGCGGTTCATGGATCTATACGCCGGAAATTCAGGCCGACCTCTTCCAGGGAATGATTGGTAACGGAAACAACGTCGGTTTGATTTCTACCGGAAACATCCTCTCGTCCGACCAGGATGTCGAAGCCTATTGGGCCTCCATGTATACCATCATCAACAAGGCCAACTACCTCATCGAGAAGACGGATGAACTGATTGCAAACGGCACCTTCACGGATGACGAACTGACAGTGCTGAAACGTTACGACGGCGAGGCACGCTTCACCCGTGCATACTGCTACTTCTGGTTGGCAGATCGTTTCTGCCAGACCTACTCGTCGGCCAATGCACAGAGCGCAGCCATGGGACTTCCCTTGGTCTCTGTCTACTACCCGACAGCCGACCGCAGTGTCTATCCGGGACGCAGCACCCAGGAGGAGACCTACGCCTTCATTGCTGAAGACCTGGAGAAAGCCTATACGGAACTGAAAGCCTTCGAGTCGGCATCCGACAAGAATGCACCTGCCCCCAACTCGGCCTACGTCAGCTCATATACCGTACAAGCCCTGCAGGCACGTATCGCGCTGGCCAAAGGTGACAACGCCACGGCCCTGAGCAAGGCAGAAGCTGTCATCAATTCCGGTGTATACAGCCTCACTACGATGAACGCCTATGCCAACCTGTGGAGCAAGGACGAAGGTACCGAAGTACTGTTCCGCCCCTTCATGAGCAGCACCGAGCTGGGCAATGCCACAGGTGCCACCTGCTTCCTGACCGACAACGAGGAGTCGGCCTGGTACATCCCCACCCAAGAGATGCTGATGCTGTACGATGAAGGCGACATCCGCTTCGACGCATTCTTCACCGTATATAAAAGCCTGAAGTCCAACGGTCTGACCGTTGCCGCCTACGTCTTCAACAAGTTCCCCGGCAACGAGACGCTGAAGACCGGCACACAGCGCAACTTCGTCAACATGATGAAGCCCTTCCGCCTGAGCGAACAGTACCTGATTGCCGCAGAAGCCGCTGCCAACAGCAACGACGCGACAAAGGCCAACAAATACCTGAACGAGCTCCGCGCCAACCGCATCCAAGGTTACGAAGCAGAGAACCTGAACGGCAATGCACTGGTCAAGGCCGTACGCACCGAGCGGTTGAAGGAGCTGATTGGCGAAGGCTTCCGTCTGAGCGACCTGCGCCGTTGGGGCGAGGGATTCACGCGCGACGGTTCGTACGACGCAATCAACCCCAAGGTAGAAGAGTGCTTTGTAGTGGCCGGCCGCTTTGTCAGCTATCCTGCCGATGACTATCGGTTTGTATGGCCCATCCCTGCCACCGAGATTCAGTCGAACCCGCAACTGGACGGACAGCAAAACCCGGGTTATTAATTCATCTCACATTAATAGAATCGTTTTATGAAGACAATATATCTTTATTTATTGGCAATGACAGCCATACTCTTCGCTGCCTGCTCGGACGATGACAACATGAACAGCGCCCCTGTGACCGTATCGTTCAACGCAGCCGAAGTAACTTTTAAGGAGAGTGACAATCTGGTCAATGTGCCCATCGTGGTAGATGGCGAACGTAACGGCGACATCAAGGTGTCACTGAAAGTGACCGACGGCAGCGCCATCAGCGAAGGCCATTTCATTGTGACCAGCACAGAAATCAACATTCCCGCCGACTCCGAAGACACCTCATTCAATGTGGAGATGATTCTGATAGACGACGGCACGGAAGAGAACGACGACCGCGAGTTTACCATCGCCATCGACAAGGTAGACGGTGCCACCATCGGCACCAACGGCAGCGTGAAGGTCATACTGAAGGATGTGGACAAGAACCCCTACTTCAAGCTGTTCGGTACCTGGAAAGCCACGGCCACCGATGTAGGCAGCGGCGAGCAGGTTACGTTCGACGTGAAGATTAGCGACAACGACGGCTACGACTCCTATGCCGAGGATTACCTGGTATGCCAGGGATTCTTGGAAGCAGGTTCTCCCAACGGGGATGCTTACTGGCTCTTGGCTTACAGCAAGAATGGCACCCTGAAGTTAGAGGCCGGCAATCCCTACTTCTACGCCGCCTACAACTTCGGCCAGTTCATCGGAGCGGTAGCTGTGGGAGCCTATACGGCAGAGGCCAAGCCGAAGGTAGGTTCTGAAGACCTGATGGCTACCTACAACGATTCGTTCGACCGCATTGTCTTCGACACCGAATCGGCCAATCCGTGGATGGGCATCATGGTTCACCTGTATGACACCTCTACCGGAGCCATCGGTCAATATATGGGACGCTATGGCAACCCCATCACCAACCTGGTATTGGAGAAGAAATAAGCCAACCTGCATACAAATCCGGAGAGAGGGTACATCCATCGGCGTACCCTCTCTTCTGCTATTTATCACAAAAACCTGCGCGTCATGAAGAAGCACATTCTTTTCTATCTATTCTTGCTGGGAGCACTCTCCGTGCAAGCCAAGGACGTCACGCCCCAGCAGGCCAAAGAGGCAGCCCTCACCTTCTTCCGGAGCCGGGGGATAAACCCGGCCGGCATCGGGCAACTGACTCCCATCGGAGCCGACACCACCTTCTACCTCATCCACCTGATGCCACAAGGATGGGCATTGGTATCCGGCGACGATGCGGTACGCCCCATCATGGGCTACTCGCCGACAGGCACCCTCGATGCCCGTCGGCTTCCAAGTAACATGCAGTACCTGTTAGACTGTCAGGCGGAAGAGATTACCTATCTGTCCAAACAAGACCTGACCCCTCACCCCTATTGGAAAGGCTACACAACAGCCAGCACCCGGGCCGTAGGCAACGAGGTGAAGCCGCTCATCAAAGTCAATTGGGACCAGACAAGCCCCTTCTGGAACTACTGTCCGCTCAAGAACGAGCGGCACGCCCTGGTAGGTTGCGTAGCGGTAGCCTTGTCGCAAGCCATGAGCGTGCAACGCTATCCGGCACGTCCCAAAGGAGAGGTATCGTACGGCAACGTGAACTATGGAAACCTGAGCATCAATTTTGATGCGGAGAAGGGATATGACTGGGATGCCATCCTCGCGGGCAGCAACAACTACGACGAAGCGGCCCGCCTGCTCTATCATGCCGGCATGGCCGTCCGGATGGAGTATGGCGAAGAGGGTTCCGGCGTGAGTACAAACAACATCTATCTGCTGGCCGACGCACTGCGCAACCACTTCTCGTACCCCGACAACGTCACTTACATCTGGCGCGAGCAGTACAAAGGCGACTGGGAACAGCTGCTGGTGAACGAGCTGACCGCCGGAAGAGCCATCGTGTACAACGGCGTAGACCGGAAGAACAACGCCGGCCACAGCTTCAACATCGACGGCTATGACGGCAGCGGCAGTTTTCATGTGAACTGGGGATGGGGAGGCTACGGAAACGCCTATTTTGCCATTGACAACCTGCGCGACAAGCAGCAGGGACTGCACTTCGATGACAGCCACGTGATTGTAATCGGCATCGGCGGAACCGACAAGGTGCTGCAAAACATCTCCTTGAGCAACGAACATATAGAGGAAGGATTGCCGGCAGGCTCCATTGTAGGGCAGATACAGGTGAACGGCGAGACGCCCAAAGCCAGCTTCTCCTTCCAGGTCAGCGGCGTGAACGGTGCCGCCATTCCGTTCACCATCGAGAAGGGGATGCTGCGTACCACCGAGGTGCTTCAGCTCAGCACCAAGGAGAGATACGACCTCGTCATCACCGTCAGCGACTCCGAGAGCAATACCACACTGACCCAGGTGTTCTTCGTCTACGTGCGTCCCTGGGAGAGCATCGGCAAAAGCACTTCGCTGAGGTACGACCGGGAAAAGAGGCAGTTCATCCTGCACACCAAGCACAACGTGTCGTACACACTGACCACTGCGCAAGGCACCGTGCTGCAGCAAGGCGAACTGTCGCCCCTCCCGCAACTGACCATCGATGCCCAGTCGCTGCCTGCCGGAGCCAACGTGCTGACGCTGCGATGCACCAACGAGGAGCAATCCATTCAATTGATAACCCATAAAGAAGGAGGAGAGTAACCATGAGAAAACTTATTGTGCTGACCATCTGTACCATGGCCGTCCTGCTGGGAAGCTGCAGTTCCGACTCCAAGGAGCCGGACAATCCCGAACCGGTGACAAAGGATGTGAATGTAGAAATCACCACCGACATCCTGACCAAAGCCATTGTGACCAACCGATACACGGAGGGCGACCAGATGAACGTGGTTGCCAAGGCATACAACAAGCCGAATGCAGAAGCCTTCTGCACACCGTCAAAAGCAACGATGAAGGGGGGCCGTTGGAACCTGCAACCGTCCATCACCCTGCAAGAGGGCGAGCATACCTTCATCTATGCACTGTCGCCCTACCAGGAGTCCCTCCCTGAAGATTTGTCGGAGATACCCATCGACATCAGCCGCCAGCTGGACATCCTCTACTCCGGCAACTCGGTGCCTGTATCGCATACCACGTACACCGCCAAACTGACCATGAAGCATGCGTTGGCACTGGTATCATTCAACATCAAAAGCCAAGGCTACAGCGGCAAGGGAGAATTGCAGAAACTCGGCGTGGACGGGAACGTCATCTTCAACCAAGCCTCGCTCAACATAGAGAACGGGAAGCTCAAGGGTACCCGGCAAGGTTCGCTCAGCGTATCCGTCAACAAGGCTATTCTCACAGGCGGATGGCCGGACGAACTTCCCCGCATCTGGGTGATGCCCTTTGTCACCAAGTCGGAGACGGCCACCTTGGAAGCGACCATTGACGGGAAAAAGCGTTCCATCCGTTTTCCTGAAATCGAGATGCGGGGAGGCTACCAATATATCTTCCACCTGATATTGACAGACTACGGAATCACCTTCATCCCCGACCAGACGGAAACCATCTCGCTGAACCAAGAGCAGGACGAGATGAAGGCACTGGAGGGCTACGGACTCATCCGAATCGGGCACCAGGCCAACGAATTCACGCTGCCCACCCTCTTGGGTGACAACGTCTTCGGTTCGGTGACGTGGGGCGACCAGAGCGGAGACAACTATGCCTTCGGCCTGACCCATACCTACGGTACCGATGCCGACAAGGAGGTGGTCATCGAGAGCTGGAACACCACAGGCTTTGAGATGAACCAGATAGAAGGGATTACCAGCATAGACATCAGCGGGTATGAATGAAAATGAGGCACTTCCCCATACTGAACTTTCATTTCAGGCCGCCACATACCATTCGAACAGTCATCGGATGACGTTCGAACGATGACAGAGAGGTTCTTTCACTCCTAAGGACCGGCTTCGACGAACGAACGGCCTCAGAATGGCAAGAACAGGCCACCAACAAAAAGGCACAAAGATGCAGCGAATGTACGCTGCAGCCTTGTGCCTTTTCCTTACTGACTCTTCTGAATCAGCGGTTTAACATAGGTAAGCGGAACGAATCACCAGATGGAGACGCGCTTCTCGACGGGCAGATACATGGGATCGGACTCCGTCACCTGGAAGGCGTCGTACCAGGCGTTGATATGAGGCAACGCACCGTTTACACGCCAGCAACCCAGCGAGTGGACATCGCTCTTCGTGCGGCTCAGCACCTCTTCGGGGCGGATGTTGCCTGCCCACACACCGGCGTATGCCAGGAAGAAACGCTGGTCGGGAGTAAAACCATCCTTGTCGGAGAGTGGAGCGGCAGCCGTTGCATGCTTGAAAGCCTGATATGAAATCTGCAAGCCACCGTGGTCGGCGATGTTCTCGCCCAAGGTCATGCGACCGTTGGCGTGTACGCCCGGAGCCACCTCGATGCTGTCGAAGAAGGCCACCATCACATTGGCGCGTTCCTCAAACTTGGTGGCATCCTCGGCCGTCCACCAATCCTGCAGGTTGCCGTTCTTGTCGTACTGACGGCCCTGGTCGTCGAATCCGTGCGTCATCTCGTGACCGATTACCACACCGATGGCTCCGTAGTTGAAGGCATCATCGGCATTCATGTCGAAGAAGGGGTACTGCAGGATGCCTGCAGGGAAGCAGATTTCGTTGGTGGTAGGATTGTAGTAGGCATTGACGGTCTGCGGAGTCATCAGCCACTCATTGGGGTCGACAGGCTGCCCGGCCTTAGCCGTCATCACATCGTGCTCCCAGATATTGGCACGCTCGATATTGGCCCAATAGGAGTCGTCCTTCACCTCTAAAGCGGAGTAGTCCTTCCAGGTATCGGGATAGCCAATCTTCACGCGGAAGGCAGCCAGCTTCTCCTGCGCCTTGACCTTGGTCTCGTCGCTCATCCAGGCAAGGGCATTGATGCGTTCGCCCAAGCTGGTCTGCAGGTTCTTCACCAGCGTCGTCATACGCTCCTTGGCGGCAGCGGGGAAGTATTTCTCTACATACATCTGGCCGACAGCCTCACCCAGCGCACTGCTGACGGTGCCGACAGCACGCTTCCAACGGGGAAGAATCTGCTGCGTGCCGCGCATGGTACGGCCATAGAAGTCGAAGTCCTGCAGGGCCAACGCATCGCTCAGGTAGGATGCGGAAGCGTTGATGAGCTTCCATTGCAGGTAACGGGCCTGCCGGTCGAGCGGCAAGGTGTCGAGAATCTCGGCGGCGGCCTGCAGCGAAGCGGGCTGTCCCACAATCACCTCCTTCACCTCCTTCAGGTTGAGGGCGGTCAGGAAGGCATCCCATCCGAAGGTAGGATAGTTTCTCTTCAGCTCGTCCATCGTCATCTTGTTGTAGTTGGCCTGCGGGTCACGCAGTTCGGTACGCGAGCGGAAAGCTTTTGCCAAGCGGGTCTCTACCTCCATCACCGTCTCCATGCCCTGCAGGGCCTCTGCCTCGGAGAAGCCGGCCAGAGCGAACATCTTCTGCACATGTGCGCGGAAGGCTTCGCGAATCTTCACCGTAGCCTCATCGTTCTCCAGATAGTAGTCGCGCTCGCCCATGCTCAGTCCGTTCTGGTAGGTCTGCACGGCATTCATGGAGCTGTTCTTGTCATCAGCACCCACATACAATGCCAAGTAAGCGTAGATGCCCCTACGCTGCAAATCGCCCAACAGGGTGTAGAGTTCGCCCTTCTCCTTCAGTGCCGCAATCTGCGCCAGCTCCTCGCGGATAGGAGCTACGCCGTCGTTGTTCAACTTCACGCTGTCCATGGCAATCCGATAGAGGTCGCCCACCTTCTGAGCCACACTGCCGGCTTCATGCTGCTGGGCAGAGAGTTGCTCGATAAGTGTCTGAATCTGCTTGCGGTTGTTCTCGGCCAACTGGTCGAAAGAGCCGAAACGCGAGTATTCCGCCGGCAACGGATTGTTTTTCATCCATCCGCCGCAAGCAAACTGATAGAAATCGGCACCGGCCTGAGCCGTTGTGTCCAGATTGGCAAGCAGGATGCCGGCATTCAAATCGGCCGGTTGCTTGCCCGAGTTGCAGGAGGCTGCCATCAGGCAGAGCGCTGCAACAGGAAGAATTTGTCCTACTTTCATTGTCTTATAAATTAGTTCAAAAATAACATCAACCGACGGGGCGGAAGGAACGGATTTAATTTTCCCCCTTCTGCTCCTTGATTTCCTCCAGCTCCATCGAAGCAGCCTCCCACGCTTCCATGATGCGGTCGAGCTCCTCCTTCAGCTTCTGGTGCTGCTCGTAGAGCGACACATCCGAAGCCCCTTCGGGCGTGGCCAGGCGTTGCTCAATCTGAGAGATGGTAGCCTCCGTCCGTTCAATTTCAGCCTCGCAATCAGCCACCTTGCGCTCCAGCTTTTTCTGCTGTCGGTTGCGCTCCTTCATCTCTTCGTAAGAGAGTTTGGCAGCCGAAGCCGCGGACGCTTCCTTGCTTTCTCCCGAGGGAGTGCATTTCTTCTCCGGTACCGGGGAGGAGGAGAGCGTGTTCAGATGCAGTTCATTGAGGTTTTCAATCTGTTTCTTTTGCAGAAATTCGTAGATGCCGCAGAGGTGCTCCTTGACCTGTCCGCCACCGAATTCATAGACCTTGGTGACCAGGCCGTCCAGAAAGTCGCGGTCGTGACTGACGAGGATGACGGTGCCGTCGAAGTCGCGAATGGCCTCCTTCAGCACATCCTTCGAACGCATGTCCAGGTGATTGGTAGGCTCGTCGAGAATCAGGAAGTTGACCGGTTCGAGCAGCAGCTTGATCATGGCCAGACGGGTACGTTCGCCTCCACTCAGTACCTTGACCTTCTTGTCTGAGGCCTCGCCTCCAAACATGAAGGCACCCAGGATGTCGCGTATCTTGAGGCGGATGTCGCCTACGGCCACACGGTCGATGGTATCGAACACCGTCAGGTTCTCGTCCAGCAACTGGGCCTGGTTCTGTACGAAATAGCCTATCTGTACGTTGTGACCCAGCGTCAGGTGACCTGTATAGTCGGTAATCTGCTGCATGATGCACTTGACGAGTGTGGACTTACCCTCACCGTTCTTGCCGACAAAGGCCACTTTCTCTCCCCGGCGAATGGTGAGATTGACGTGCTGGAACACGACGTGTTCGCCGTACGCCTTGGCCACCTCCTCGCAAATGACAGGATAGTTGCCGCTGCGGCTGCTGCACGTAAACTTCAGGCGCAGCGCCGAATTGTCCTCCTCGTCCACTTCGATGCGTTCTATCTTCTCCAACTGCTTGATGCGGCTCTGTACCTGCACGGCCTTGGTTGCCTTGTAGCGGAAACGTTCGATAAAGGCCTCGGTGTCTTCAATCTGCTTCTGCTGGTTCTCATAGGCACGCAGCTGCTGTTCGCGCCGCTCCTTGCGCAGCAGGACGAACTCATCGTACTTCACCTTGTAGTCGTAGATGCGCCCGCAGGATATTTCCATGGTGCGGGTGGTCACATTGTTGAGGAAGGCACGGTCGTGGCTGACCAGCACCACAGCATTGGCACGGGTGGCAAGGAACTGCTCCAGCCACTGGATGCTTTCGATATCGAGGTGGTTGGTGGGCTCGTCGAGCAACAGGACATCCGGACGACGGAGCAGGAGTTTGGCCAGCTCGATGCGCATACGCCAACCGCCGGAGAACTCACTGGTGGGGCGGTCGAAATCCTGACGGGAAAAGCCCAGTCCCTGCAACGTACGCTCCAGCTCGGCCCGGTAATTGGTACCGCCCATCAGGAGGAAGCGCTCGTTCTCGTGGGTGAAGCGATCAATCAACTTCTGATACTCCTCGCTTTCGTAATCGGTACGCTCGGCCAGTTCGCGGTTCATGCGGTCGATATCGGCCTGCATCTCGAAGATGTGCTCAAAGGCCTGCTCGGCCTCCTGCATCACCGTACGGCTATCTGCCAGCTTCATCACCTGCGGCAGATAGCCGATTGTACATTCACGGGGGACAGCTACCACCCCTGCCGTGGGCTGCTGCAAGCCGGCCAGTATCTTCAGCATGGTCGACTTGCCGGCTCCGTTCTTGCCCACCAGGGCGATACGGTCCTTCTTGTTGATGACGTAGGATACGTCTTCAAACAGAGGCGTAGCATTAAACTCTACCTTCAGTCCTTCTACAGATATCATATAGTCTTTTCTAATTTTTCAGGCTGCAAAGGTAGCTGTTTTTTCGGTACTTACCAATTGTCTGTACGGAAAGGCACCAGCGGAAGTTCATTGCCGCCAATGAGGGTACCAATCTGGAAGTCGCGGAAGCAGTAACGCACGGCTACAGGAGCAGCCACTTTCTCGGAAGAAACGACCACTTCGTTGCTCTGCCAATGCAGCCATACCTTGTCGGCGGGATGGAAGACACGGTCTTCACCGGCCACCTCGAAGCCACGGATATCGTAATTGCGGCAGATGCCCTTCTCCAGGTGGTCGAACGAAACCCATGCCTCGTTGCCCTTGGCCTGCCACGACTTGTACTGCGGACCGAAGCAGGCCACCTCCTTCAGTCCGTAGGTGAGATTCAATGCCAGATAGCTGAGGCGATGGCCTACGGGCTTCTTGTTGCGCGGATGGATGTTGTGACGCTCGAACGGCTCGGCCAAGTCGTTGGTCGAAATCATGGCACTATTGGGTATCAGGCTCTGTGCCTTGAACTGGGCTTCGCGCAGATAGGCAGCCTTCTGATGCTGTTCGTTGCTGTCGTACTCGTAGGGAGCAATCTCCACGAAGTAGAAGGGTATCTCGCCCAATGCCATCTCCTTGCGCCAGAGCGAAACCATGTTGGCCAACCGCTGTGCATAGGTGTCATGGCGTCCCACATTGGTACATCCCTGGTACCAGATGATGCCCTTCACGGTATAGTGCTTCACGGGGTTGAACATGCCGTTGTACATCAGCAGCGGACGCTCCCATGACTTCATGTTCTCCACGTCTTCGGGCTTCAGCGATACGTCGGGATAGGTTTCCAACAATTCGCGACAAGTCCAGCTCTCTACGGCCGCACCTCCGTAGGAGCAGTTGACGATGCCCACCGGCAAATGGAGGGCACGACTGACGGACGAGGCGAAATAGAAGGCCGTGGCACTGAACTCCATGACGTCCGTAAAGTGCTCGGTCGTCATCCACCGGCCGTCGCATTCGGTCTGAGGTTCCCAGCATTGGCGTTTGGGGACGTTGAACATGCGCACCCCCTTCAAGTCGGAGGCGGCGATGGCATCGTCCAAACCGTCCTTCACGCAGCATCCGTCAAAACCCTTCAAGGGCATCTCCATGTTGCTCTGTCCGCTGGCCAGCCAGAC
This sequence comes from uncultured Mediterranea sp., assembly GCA_945641355.1. Taxonomy (GTDB): domain Bacteria; phylum Bacteroidota; class Bacteroidia; order Bacteroidales; family Bacteroidaceae; genus Bacteroides. The sequence goes on from CALZEQ010000041.1 coordinate 15,887, forward strand.
TTCGCCCACCAGCACATTGCGCACGACCACCGCCGGACTGCTCTTGTCGCCGTCGTCGAAGGTGATGTCGTACGCCGTATATCCGCCTGCAGGAGTAGGTAGCTGCAGGGTCCAACGTCCGTCCTTGTCGGCACGGCACGTCTTGGCCTCGCCGCTCCATGAAGGTGTAATGCACACCTCTGCTTTCGGGGTGGCCTCGCCCCACAGTTTCACCTCGGTTTGCTGCTGCAATACCATGTTGTCACACACCAATGAAGGTAACTTCACTTTTGCTTCGACCGATACGGCACCCAGCAAAAGAGCACAGGCTAAAATCTTTGATTTCATAAAATTAGTAGGATAAAAAGGGAATTAAATAGTAGTCGTATACGTGTCAAACAGCGGGATAGAGAAAGAGGTTGTCCCTTGACCGGCACCGGTCCTGCGGACAACCTCTCTATGCGTATTCTTAGAACAACTTGGCGGGATATTCACCGGCATCAATCAGCGACTGAATCTTGGCCACTACAGCCGGACGGTCTTCCGGATAGGTGACACCGAACCACTTGCTGGTGGTATCGAGCACCTCGCAGGTAGCGGTGCCTTCACTAATCAGCTTGTCCATCATCAAGGGGATGAAGAACTCGCTCTTCAGATTCTCCATATTCTTGGGATCGCTCAAGAAGGCCTTGAAGTAGTCGGCACTGTATTGGAAGTAGTCGGGTGTGAAACCCCAGAAGTTCATGCTGACGGGAGTCGTTTCGGGAGTGGCTACCCACGTAGTGTTGTCATCATCCAGATACTTCACTTCGCCGTCGATGCGCTGAATCTTAGTACGCTCAACCACCGAAGTCAGCATACGGTTCTCATCTGTACCGCAGATACCGCGGCTCACGGTACCGCTCTCGCTCAGTGTGTTGCCTACACGGAAACCTACCATAGCATATCTGTTCTTCGAGCCTTCGGGCAGTTCGGAAAGGAACTTCGCCATGGCACGATAGGAGTCACGACCGTAGAAGTCGTCGCAATTGATGACAGCAAACGGTTCCTTGATAACGTCGGCACCCATCAGTACGGCATGGTTGGTACCCCAAGGCTTGGTACGCCCTTCAGGGCAGGTGAAGCCTTCGGGCAGGTCGTTGATGGATTGGAAAACCAATTCACAAGGAATGTGTCCCTCGTATTTAGAGATAATCTTGTCGCGGAAATCTTGTTCAAAATCCTTGCGGATAACGAAGACGAGTTTGCCGAATCCGGCATTGATAGCATCATAGATAGAATAATCCATGATGGTTTCACCATTGGGGCCCAGCCCATCCAGCTGTTTCAGTCCACCGTAACGACTGCCCATACCGGCAGCCAATAAGAATAATGTTGGTTTCATATTTCTTGTTATTTAAAAGGTTAGTGTATTCACGGTTCAGGTCGACGAACGGAGCCACCATACCCCCTTCGCCCCGACAAAGGTACAAAAAATAGTAAGTAGAAAAGAATAGTTTGGATTGATAATTAACAACAAATTTTTAAATTGATGAAAAAAAGGAGCCCCGACCTACTTTTCGCATAAAAAAGTTCTTAGAAAGGATAGCCGATGGCAAAATGGAGTGCCATACTGTCCTTGAATTTCGGAATATTATAATAGCCTGACTTACCCGTATCGTAGGGATCGTGCAAGGCAATGCCCCAATCCAGGCGGAAGACCAGAAAGTCCATGTCGTAACGGATGCCCACGCCTGTGCCCAGGGCAATCTGTTCGGCAAAATTCCGCAGGATCAGTTCTCCCCCCGGCCGGTTCTCATCCTTACGCATCAGCCAGACGTTACCTGCATCCAGGAAGAGTGCTCCATGCAGATCGCCTACCATGCGGAAGCGGTACTCTACATTGGCCTCCATGCGGATGTCGCCCACATGGTTGATATAGGTGTACTTCGCCTGATCGTTAGGCGGATATCCTCCGGGGCCGATGTTACGTGCCGAAAAGGCCCGCACACTGTTGGCACCTCCGACATAGAACTGCTCAGTATAGGGTGCCGTAGTGGCATTGCCATACGACCAGATGACCCCTCCGGCCACACGCGAAGCGATGGACTGGTCCTTGTTGATGCGGTAATGGTAACGGAACTCACTGTTCAGCTTCAGGAACTGGGCGAAAGGCACTCCCATCAACTTCTTTCCCTCCTCATCGAAAGGCTGGCCAAAGGCACGATAGACCAGCGAAGTCACATTGCCGGCAGAGGTCACCGTGGTCTGCCACCAAATAGGATTGCGCTTGCGCGAAAGTGTGGAGTTGTCATACGTATAAGTGTACTCCATGGCCGGAATGAACTGGTCGCGCAGACTGATGTAAAGAGCCGGATTCTGCTCCTGCAACTCTTTAAAGGCCTCCGTCGGATTGCGTAGCACATTGAAGGTCAGCCGGAAGGGGGTGATACTGTGCTTGGAGGTAGCTTTGGGCTGGAAGTCGTAAGTGGCATTCCCGCCAAAAGCCAACAGCTTATAGTATTTGGCACGGTTCATCTGATCAGCATAGAGCTTGAACGTAGTGGTGGCAGGAAAATCGTACTCGTGCTTGCCCATACGGGGAAAAACAATCCGCGGGAAAACCAGCGAGGTGGAGATACCCATCTCGTAACTGTTCATCAGCGAGGAACGGTTCTTGCCTGTTTGCCACTCATAGGAACCCTTCAACTGCACATTCCAGTTCTCTCCGCCTCCGAAGACATTCTTTTTGGTCAGGGTAAAGGTGGCGCCAGGGCCTGTCTGGTTGTTGCTTTTCATCGTGACGTTGAAGTCCAGCTCGGCATCGTAGGGCTTGTCGAGAGCGGCAATGACACGCATATCCAACGTATCAGAAACAAAAGCGGTATCGCGCGGCACGTATTGCATCTCGGAATAGCGGAAGATGCCCACGTTGGCCAGACGCTCCTGCATACGTGTCTGACGGTAGAGACTATAGAGATTCTGCATAGAACGGAGGCGCGAAATGCCCGTACTGTCCTGTACCTGACGCTTCCGCCGATAGCCCTGATAGTTGAGCCACCGGTAAAGCATGTCCGGACGGACACGCAGCTTGTCATGATAGTAGATGGTGAGATCCTTGTACACGAGACTGTCTGTCGGGCTCTCCCCCTCCCGACCCAACAGATAGAAAGAACGGTTGCCTACATAGAACGGCTTCTGAGCCACTTCGGGCATACCGGCAACCGGCATCAGCCGCATGGATACATGGCCGCCCGGCACCAACGTCGTATCAGCCTGGTAGGTCATATAGTCGGGACGGAAATAGTAGCAGCCGACATTCCGCAACAGGGTACTGATACGGGTACGCTCACCGTCAAGGTCTGTCACATTGAACTGCTCGCCAGGACTGATGAGCGAACGACGGCGGGCACGCTCCATGATAGCCGTAGTACGACGATCGAACCCTTGGTAGAAGACGGTATCGATGAAGTAGGGATTGCGCATATCCACGGTATACTGCAACTTCTGCTTCAACGAGTCTTTCGGATCGGTAAAGGTCTGATAACTCACCCGTCCGTTGAAGTAACCATAGTCGCGCAACAGGTTATGGGCAGCCTTCACACGGATATCGGGATTGACGGCCGACATCAATACCGGCTTGGCGGCAAACTTGTTGAAAAGGAAACGGCCGACCCCCCTTTCGTATTGCTGGAAACCGTTGTAGAACCACAGGCCAATGGGGAAAGGAGTACGCATAGTCGAACTGCCCAAGAATGAGTTGTTGGGAGCGGTAGCCAAAGCAGCCTCCACCTCCTCCAGGGTGATCTCACCCACCGGTGAGGTACTCCGGTTGAGCACAATCATCGGTTTCTGACCGGTATAAAGAATCTCACCCTCCGGCAGATGCTTGGTGGTAGAGCAGGAGGTCATCAACAGGATACCTATTATATATACTATCAATCGTTTCATACAAGTGCCTGGATTTATAGTGATGTCTCTTCTTCCTTCACTGCAACAGGACGAACCTCGGTAACGTCTGTCGCACGCTGTTTCTCCTTGCCTCGACGACGGAAGATGAATAGTTCGCTCAAACGATCCATCTTACGTCGCAACACAAGACCGGCCCCCGTCTCGGTGATTTCGCCATCGAGTACGCTCTCGTAATTCTTGTTGTGGAACACACGTACGTAACGGGTACCCGACTGGTCGAGACGATACTCCAAGGAGATGTTGTCGATAAACGACTCCACATTGTTCGTTGCATTGGCTCCGGTGGAGACCTTACCGCCTATCACAATCTGTACACGGTCGTTGAAGAAACGCTGCGAATAGCGGAAGCTGAAGTCCTTCTGTGTGTCACCGGTCTCGGACGAGGTCCGGTCTTCGATGCCCACACTGATGCTGGCATTCCTTGCCGATCCGGCCAACGCATTGATCTGACTCTGCAAGACGCTGTTCAGAGCCGTACCCATGCTGAGACCTCCACCTTTCAGACCACTGTTCATATAGATACCTGTGGCAAGCATGGCAATGGCCTGCTTGCTGCGCTCATCCGCACCCATCGACTGCAGTTCGTTCTCTACCGTAGCATCTTCGGGAGCAGAGATATCGAACACCAAGTCGGGTGCTTCCAACCGGTTCCTGATGGCGATGGAGACATCAAAATTGACCATGCGGGAGGCATCGCCGCTACCATCGGATACGGAGGCACGCATCCGTTCGGTTGCCTTCAGATTCAGCGTAGGATTCATTACATTGCCTCTCCAATCGACATAACTTCCCGGGTTGAACTGAAACTCCTTTAAAGGGATAATGGGCAGGGAGTACTTCATCATACCGCCCGACAAGGTATAGCGTCCGGTCAACGACATATCACCTTGAGGCGTATACTGCATATTCAAATCGCCTCCACCTTCCAACTCAATGAACTTGCTGCGGTCTGGACTCAAATCGGCCCTCAAGCGTACTGCATCGTCAATGCGGACAGACATGTTCATCTCCATTCCGCCCAACGACATGGTGGGTGCCGCATCCTGCGCCACCGAGGTGGTGTCGCGGAAAGAGGTAAAGGTGACAAGGCCATCCAGACGGTCTTCTACCGTCAAAGGTGAATCGGTAAGGACATACGTCACATTGGTATTGCCCAGCAGATGCATGTTTCCACGCATGGTCAGTGCATCCAAAGGCCCCCTCAACGTGGCCTGCAAATCGACAAACACCTTTCCATAGACTAAGCTCTCACGGGTACGTGGAGCATCAAGCAACGTGTAGTTCCTGGCCAGCAAATCCAGATTGGCCGTGGGACGTTCCAAATTGCGGAAATCCACCGTACCATTGATAGTGAAAGGATTCTTGCTGGTGGTATAGATAGCAAACTGGTCGAACAACAGCCGATTGCCACGTATCTGCAGGGGGCGGTTATCAAACCAATAACGCGCTCCGGCCTGACGGGCATAGACAGAGACGCTGTCCAAGGTCACGCTACCCTCAATCAACGGCGACTCCAAGGCACCGGACAGTGCAACCTCACCATCCACGTCACCGGTAAAGGCGACCATCTGTTCGGGCATGAAGGCATTGGCCATCTGGAGCGGAAAATGTTCGAACAGCGCAGTGACATCCAACGAGTCCTTACCTGCCTGCTGAGTCAGGACACCGTCGGCAGTAGCTACTTCCTCGCCATTGTAGGAGAAATAGGTATTCAGGTAGTGTACATCCTTCTCACCGGGCAGCCACGTGGCACCCACACCGATGTCGCCTACCAACTGCCGTTCGTAGGTCAGCCTATCCACATTGGCCTCGGCGGCCACCTGCAACGAAGTGGCTGTCTGCACATAGTTGGCTTCAACCGTGAAGAGACCGCTCATGCGTGGCATGTATGGCAACACTTTGCACAGCTCCTCCAATCGCAGACGGCTCAACTCAACATTGATATTCTGAAGAGACAAAGTGTCATCCCGGTTGCTTTGCATACGGAAACAGAGACCGTCGTCGCTGTCCATATCTACATTGGCATAGACACGCATGTTCTTATGCAGATAAATCCAGTTGCTCTTGTCCACAAAACGGAACTTGCGGAAAGCGATGACCGGCTCAGCCGGTGTCAAGTTCAACAGCAATCCATTACCCTTGCCATGTCCTTCGGTCAGCGGGCGGGCATTGATACCAAAGAGCACACCCGTATCTCCCTTCTCATCGGCATAGTGCAAGGTAAGTTCGGCATCTTCGTTACGGATTTCTCCTGTCAGCGTACTTCGGAAAGCAACCCGAGGATTCTGCGGCCCGTTGCAGACACCTCCCTGCAAAGTCATCCGAGCTGTGTCCTGACGGATGGCAAAGAAGATGGTATCCAGTTGCAATGAGTCCATACGAAGTCCATGGAGTGCCGTCCGTCCATTGATGCCTACTTGCGGCGTAAAGCCGAAACTCAACTTGAAATCGTCGTAAGAGATGTCCTTCGTTGCCAGGAAATAGCTGACCGGATTCTCCTTTCCACCACGCAGATGCATACCGGCAGAGGGAAGTACCCGGCGCAAGGCTGCATGGTCCAGCTTACGTTCTTCAATCTGCTGCGTCAGCACCTCGGCAAAGGTATTCCACTGCCGTACCAGTTTCTTCATCGTGCTACGTGCACGGAAGCGGAAATCCAAGTCGCCTGCCTGCAGATTCATCCGAATGGAGTCACGACGGGCCTCGGCACCCAACGTAAAGGCGAAAGGACGCTTCAACGGCCGGGGAGCGACACCCAATTTATATAGGTCCACCCGACCGACCTCCACATCCAGCTTGCCATCCAGGTAACGGCGGTCTAACCGCATATCGGCTCCTGCCTGCATCTGAAGCAAGGTGTTGTTGCTGATAAAGGAGGCCTCGGCCACCGACGAACGGAGTGAGGCACGCATATTGATGCCTGATATGTCCCAATGCCCGTAGCGCAACGCTTCCAACGAAGCGTCGAACAGGGCTACGGAATGAGGGGAGAGGAAATCGGTACCCCTACCCTTGGCCGACATACGGGCAGAGAGGGTATAGATGGAATCACGCGGCAAGAAGTGGTCTACTTGTAAACCATCGATTTTCAAATCGGCCTGATAGGCTTCTGATGTCAGGTTATAGGCAGCAGCCAGATCCAAAAAACCTCCTCCCTCCTGCAATTTCATTCCGGCTGTGCAGTGCGGTCCGTCCAATGTGAAGCGGGCGGCCAGCTTCATGCTGTCTGGTATCACCAACGAATGATCCGGTTGGTTGCCGGTCAGAGCTGTCAGGAAGTTCAAGTCTTGTGTCTCTATCTCAATGTCCACATTTCCGCTCCGTCGTACACTGTCGTTCAGATTCCAGAACTCTCCTCCCCCTCCCAGCGTGAAGGCTCCCGGCAACTCGGCCATAAAACGGGATATCTGCATCTGCTTCAGATTACCCTCGGTGCCAGCACGAATCACCAGAGGCCGGAAAGGATAGGCAGCCTTGAATGATTCAGGAAGATCACCTGCCAACAAAAACACATCCTGCTTGCCGATGCGGGCATCGAAACGGACAGACAAATGCCCCTCCGTCGGGATATCTACCAGCTCCCAAAAGGTCTGTGCCGTAAGGTTCATCTCACTGTGTGGGGTCAGCAATCGCAAAGAAGGTAGTTGGATGCGAGTAGAATCGGCCATCAGCCTCCCGGTCAGAGAGGCGATATGCAGTCCGCACCGTTCGTTCATCGACACCTCACGAATGATGGCACGTACATCCCGTCCTCCATAATACAGCGAATCAACGGCCATCCGTACATTACGCAAAGCGATGTGAGAAGGGTCGAAACCCGTAGAAGCACGAAGGGTATCGGAACCGACAACCCACTCCCTGCCAGAGGACAAAGGCACTCCCGTATCGTAGCTGACCGATGACTCCTCCAAAAGAAAATGCTGCCAACCATAACGCTGACTATCCAAATCGGCCAAAGCATCAGCTACCTCTGCACGACCCACACGGGCAGAGAGATACAACGAATCGAACGGCATCTGTACATCTACCGCCACATTCTTAAGCCGTAAAGCCCGTAAGAATACTTTCCATTTCAAGGAAGTAGCAGAGGTATCTTCCGGAACGGCAGTGGTATCAGACAGCACAACCTGAAGCCGGGTATCATGTAACTCCACCTGATTGACGGTCGCTTCTTCGTGCCGCAAGTCCACCCCGTGGCTTTGGAAAAAGAAATATCCCAATCGTCCGCGCAACGACATTCCGTCCAACAGGTGAGCCGAATTGACCGAAACCTCCTCCAACGTGACATTGTCTACCTCGACATGTCCTTTCAGCAAAGGCCAAGCCTGCACACGTACATTCAGGCTCTTCAAATGAAACAAGGTATCACTCGGCTGGACGGAAGAAGTCACAGAATCGGACGGCTGAACCACCGAAACACCACGCACCAGCAAATTGAGCGGAAACCGCAGGTCTATCCGATCTACAGTAATATCCAGTCCCGTGGCCTCTGACGCTATTGAGGTGGCCTGCCTTCGTATGACGTTCTGCACAGGCGGTACATAAAGCAGCACCATCAGCAGAATAAAAAGCAGCAAGGGGGGCAAAGCCACCCACAGTACCGGTTTCAACACTTTTTTTGTCATGCGAACAGATGTTTCGTTTGTAATTTATAAAATGAGACGTTACAAAGTAAACAATTTTTGCTGATACTTGGTTGGCAAATAGCAATAAATAACATTTATCCCGGTTTATCATTGGATAAATATTCATATTATTTTCATTTTTTCCTTCAATCGACGATTATTTACATCCGAATCCTTATCTTTGCGGCAGGATTGCATCGGATTACTCTCTCTTAAAAGAAGTGATTTGCCGACCAAACATATCAGTATATATGAACAAAAACATTGCCACACTGAAACGTCTGTGTGCTCCGGCCACCCATATGGACTGGTGGATATCGTGGAGCGGTATTGTCCTGGGGTGTACCATTCTGGCAGCCGGGTTTGTCTTCTTCATCAATCCCTATAATATCGTGCCGGGAGGCGTATACGGAGCCAGCATCGTGCTTCACAACCTGTTTCCCTCCATCCAAGTAGGTACGTTCGGCTATATGTTCGACATTCCTCTACTCACTCTCTCTGTAGTGCTGCTCGGAGCCAAACTGGGAGCACGTACCATTGTGGCAGCCTTGCTGACACCATTCATCATGAATGCCATGTCAAGCCTGGTATATCCCACCCAAGAGGCACTTGAGAGTCTGGATCCTGCCCTGCTGCTGGGAGGTGTCATGAACATGAGCGACCATCTGATGCTGACCTGTATCATTGGAGCTACACTGATAGGTATAGGCAGCGGCATCGTCGTACGCAACCAGGCCACCACGGGAGGAAGTGACATTGTGGGTATACTGCTGCAGAAATATGCCCATATCCGTTTTTCGAATGCCATTCTGATGGTGGATGCAACTGTGGTTTGCTTCGGACTGGTGGTGATTGGTTTCGGCGTAGGAGGAAGCAATGCAACAGACTCTTCCTCCTGGCTCCTCTCCTTCTACTCGCTCATTTCCATCTTTGTCATCTCGCGTGTCATAGCCTACTGCATCAACGGAGCCAAGGACGACAAACTGATATTCGTCATCAGTGAAAAGAATCTGGAGGCGCTGCATACTTATATATTGAAAGATCTGGACCGTACTGCCACATGCATCAAAAGCAGTGGTCTCTATACAGGAAGAGAGAAAGAGATGCTCTTTCTGGTAGTAAGCCACAAGGAAGTAACCGGCGTGAAACATCAAATCAAGCTGGCCGACCCCAGTGCATTTGTGGTTGTCACCGATGCGTATGATACCTTTGGAGAGGGCTGGAAGCAACTTCCGTCGGCCAACGAGATACAGCCGGAATAAGTGTACGAATGCTTATGGAGTCAGCATTTTGTCTGACTCCGAAAGCGGTACCAAAATAACAACCCGGCAGTGGTTAGTCCGAAAGGGAAGGCCGTCCAGATACCAACCAAGCCCCAATGGAGTACGAAGCCACAGATATATCCAATGGGTAACGAGACCACAAAATAGGTAAAAAAAGAGATATACATCATCGGCTTGACATCTGCAATGCCACGCAAGGCATTGGCAAATGTAATCTGTAAACCGTCACCAAACTGATAGAGCAGGAACGGAATGAAAAGAGCGGCCACCATGCCAGAGACCTCCACATTTTCGGTGAACCAACTGCCCACCTGCCAACGCACAGCAAAGAGTAACGACAACAAGAAAACAGCTATCGCCAAAATCAAATGAAACCCCGCCGCTGCCGAACGTCGCACATTCTGCAGGTCATTCTGCCCCTTAAAGTTGCTTACACGCACTGCAACAGCCGCACCCATGCCATAGAATATCATGAACGTGAATTGTGAGATAGTTATCATTATCTGATGGGAAGCCAATGCCACGGCACCAATCCATCCTACCATGATGACACTGAGACTGAATGAAGCCGTTTCCATCCCCATCTGCAAGGCAATGGGCCATCCCAAAGCCTGCAACCGACGGAACAGTGCGCCCGACCAGCCACCTCGTAATGCGCCTACCCGATAACGGGCAAACCGAGGTGCGCGGGCCACCAACCAAACAAAAGCTACCGCCATACCTATGCGGGAAAGCAACGTGCTGACACCTGCTCCCAGCAATCCCAATTCCGGACATCCACAACGACCACCTATCAGCAACCAGTTACCTAAAATATTGCAGGCATTGCCAATCAGCAGAATCCACATGGCTACACGAGTCTGCGTAATGCCATCAGTAAACTGCTTGAAGGCATTGAACAGCATGACAAAGGGCAACGAAGCCAGCAAGGTCAGGTAATAAGGACGTATCAACGGAAGAAGTTCTGCAGGCTGTCCCATACGATCTACATTCAGATAAAGCACTCCCATCACACCTACCAGCAGAAGGGCAACCAGCAGATTGGCGACCACACTGCACCGCAGTGCACGCCCGGCCTCGGTCAGACGGCCGTTACCGTAGAAGCCACCCACTACCGGAGTCAAGCCATAGCTGAACCCGGTACAGAAAATGATGCACAGCGTAAACAAGTTGTTCACAAATGATGCCGCACCCAACTCTGCTGTACCGTAATGACCAATCATCAGCGTATCGGCAAAGCTTAATATAATCATGCCCAACTGTCCTACCATGATAGGAATGCCTAAAGACAACAAGGCTCTGTAGTGCTCTTTATATGTAGAAAATAGATATTTCATAATTGCGTGCAAAGATACAAAAAAGCTACGGATAAAAAAAAGTTACTTTCAGCTGGCACGGTGACCTGTGTGTAACACGAATGAAACAGTTATGACACACTCTGATAACAGCGGCATCCTATCTTTGCTGCCGACAACATAACCCAACAATTATGATGAACAAGAAACTACTGACAATACTCGCAGCCCTATTGCCTCTGGCGCTATGTGGACAAACCACAAAACCCATCAACGAGGATGGTAAAAAGATAGAGAAGCAGCAGTTGGAAAGCCAAGATTATCTGCCTGAAGTACATGGCACTATCCGTTCGAAATACGAGTATCAGACAACCATGGGAGCCGGACGGTTCGAAGTGCGTAATGCACGCATCAGCATCACCGGCAACATCCTGCCGGCTATCGCCTACAAAGCAGAGATAGACCTTTCGGATGAAGGAGCCATCAAGATGCTGGATGCCTATGCCCGCCTGTTCCCGCTACAGGGATTCACCGTCACAGCCGGACAAATGCGCGTGCCCTTTACCATCGACGCACACCGTTCGCCCCACCAACAATACTTTGCCAACCGTTCCTTCATTGCCAAACAGGTGGGCAACGTACGCGATGTCGGACTGACTTTGGGATATCAATTCAACGAGGGAATACCCATAAACATCGAAGTCGGAATATACAACGGAACCGGACTGACCAACCAGAAGGTGTGGCATAAAGAGGTAAACTATTCGGCCAAAGCATCGGCTTTGCTGACACGTGGGGTAAACCTCACATTGAGCATTCAAAGCATCCGACCGGACGCTGTCCGTATGCAATCGTATGACATCGGGGCCTACTATGAGAACAAAAGATTCCATCTGGAAGCAGAATACCTGCATAAGCGATATTCCGACCAAGCCTATAAGAATGTGCAAGCCATCAATACATTTGCCAACTATGACATGCCACTATCCAAAGGAACATTCCAAAAAATATCTTTCCTCGTACGCTATGACATGATGACCGACCAGAGCGATGGAACAAGTCGTAATGAAGAAAACGGTCTGTTGCTGACAACCAACTACAAGCGACAACGACTCACCGGAGGTGTTACGCTCAGCCTGAGTAAAGCGTTCCGGACAGATATACGGTTGAATTATGAGAAATATTTTTATGCCTCTGGCAGCATAGCCAAAGTGTCAGAGCAAGACAAAGTGGTAGCTGAGTTGATGATACGGTTCTAAACAGATCATTGTGTTCCGTGTTACACGGACTTTGTCAGCAACACAGTAGCATAGGCCGAGATACCTTCTTCCCGACCGGTATAGCCCAACTTCTCGGTAGTGGTAGCCTTGATTGAGACATCGTCCTCATCTATGCCCATCACTTGAGCAAGCACCTGCTGCATTTCCGGAATATGTTTTTTCAGCTTAGGTCGTTCCGCACACACGGTAGCATCTATGTTGCCTACTACATATCCCTTCGTAGCTATCAGCTCCACCGTCTTACGCAACAAGATTTTACTGTCGATATTCTTGAACTCACCGGCTGTGTCGGGAAAGTGATAACCGATATCACGCATATTGGCAGCACCCAACAGGGCATCACAAATAGCATGTATCAGTACATCCGCATCCGAATGCCCCAACAAACCTTTTTCATGTTCCAAGCGGATGCCACCTAACCAGAGTTCACGGCCTTCCACCAAGCGATGAACATCAAATCCAAAACCAACACGAATCTTCATATATAACTCAATCTAAGCAATCATCCGTCAGCAGATTACCTGACGTAAAAATCCAACAGTTTATTGTCACCCAAATAGCCTTGTAACCGTTCACCTATCTTTACCGGTCCAACCCCGACAGGTGTACCGGTAAAAAGCAAGTCACCAATCTTCAAAGTCATGAATCGACTTACATAGGCAATGATATCATCCACACGAAACAGCATATCAGCCGTTTTGCCATGTTGTACCTCCCGCCCGTCTATGTCCAGATGGAAATCCAGCTGCTGCACATCACCGCCTAACTGCTCCAGCGGCATGAAATTGCCAATCACAGCCGATCCGTCAAAGCCCTTGCTAAGTTCCCAAGGATGTCCCAGACGTCGGAAGCCGTTTTGCAGGTCACGCGCAGTAAAGTCAATACCAACCGTCACCGCATCGTAATAACGATGGGCAAAACGGGGGGCGATACATTTGCCCAACCGACAAATACGTACAACCACCTCCGTCTCATATTGGATATCTTGGGAGAAGTCGGGAAGGAAAAACGGTTTTCCGTCCTTCAAAAGAGCAGAGTCTGGCTTCAAGAAGATAACCGGTTCTGTATTTACCTCCGTATGTCCCAGTTCACGATTGTGCTGGGCATAATTCATTCCTACAGCAATAATCTTCATCGTTCGGTTTCGTTAATGTTCAGTCGGTTAAACATGACGGCAAGATGAGCATACAAAGAAGTGTTCTGCACCACAATGTCTTCCGGCACCCGAATACGGAAGGGTGTAAAGTTCCAGACTGCCCTGATGCCGCCTTGCACCATCTTGTCCGTAATCTGCTGAGCGATTTCAATCGGCACAGTCAACACACCGATATGAACGCCATACTCTTCACGCTTCTGTTCAAACTCATCTGAATGAAAAATAGGTATATTGTTCAAGGTCGTGCCTACGAGTTGGGGATTGACATCAAAAGCGGCCACAATTTCAAGTCCAAAATGTGCGAGACCCGAATCATGAAGCAGCGCCCCTCCCAAGCTTCCTACACCAAACAGGAATGCCTTGTGTATATTGGTGAAACCAAGGAAATTCTCCAGAACAGATATCAACGTATCTATCTCATATCCTACACGGGTACGACCAGCGATATGTACGTAAGAGAGGTCTTTGGCAATCTGCGAAGAATCAATTCCAATTTCATTGGATATCTGGGTAGAAGAGACGAATCGTTCTCCTCTTTGTTTCAGCAACTTGACATTAGAAAGGTACCAAGGCAAACGGCGCAGGGTAGGTTCCGGCACTTTGACTGTTTCTTCTTTCTGTAATGGAGTGTGTATGGTTCTCATTGGATACTCAGTATTGCAATGAGCAAAAATAGTGCTTTTTTCTTAGATGGTACCGACAACAAACAAAAGCTTAACATTATTTCTATCTATGTATTGGCAGATTCAATTCAAAAGTGTAATTTAGTAGCCATAACCAAACTTATAAAACGAATTTTGAAGATAGCATAATGAAAAATAATGATTGGAAGGAAAGGCTGAATATCGTATATTCTACGAACCCCGATTTTACGTATGAAACAACGCAAGAGGAAGAGGTGGAAACCCTGCCTCCTGCACAACAACGTTTAAGGGTGCAATTGGACCGGAAAAACCGAGGAGGAAAGGTCGTTACATTAGTCACAGGATTCGTTGGCAATGAAAACGACTTGAAAAATTTGGGCAAACTACTAAAAAGCAAGTGCGGTGTAGGAGGTAGTGCCAAGGAGGGTGAAATCATTGTGCAAGGCGACTTCAGACAGAAAGTATTCGACCTGCTGAAAAAAGAAGGGTATAGTCAGACCAAAGTTGTTTAGTTACAAGCTACGAGTTACAAGTTACAAGTAGGGGCGCAAGATTTTGCGCCCTACCGCTGTGTGCGGGTTTCTGGTTGGATACATACATATTATATATAAAAAATGAGGAGCGGGTCATCCAGCCTTTGCTGAAGACCCGCTCCTTCTTCAAAAGACGGCGGCTACCTACTCTCCCACTGTTACGCAGTACCATCGGC
>CALZEQ010000042.1 GCA_945641355.1 uncultured Mediterranea sp.
TCTGATCAAATCCCAACCCATTAAGCCGCAACAAACGAAGTTGCGGATTTGAGGACTATCTATTTCTTCCGATTCTGCAGCCATGCTCAAAGCGATGACTTCCAAATCTGAAAAGCGGGGAACGGGACCTGGTCTGAGAATATTTCCTTTCTCTGTGACTAATCCGTTGGAGAAAAGCTTGCATATCTCCAAAAATCTAACGAACTTTGTGTATAAGTTGCACATAACAAGATAATATAACTTAAAGATTGAATACCCTAAGCTATTAATAATCTGAAATATGTGCAACTTTTTTTGATTCATATTATTTGCAATTTAATTCCGCCAACGGGTTGTTATCTGTAAGATTTTAGGCTGTACTGCCTGATGCTTTTTTCGGTCATATGTCAGGGAATAAGAATTTTTCATCTGCTGACAACGATAGCGAGAACTTTCAGTTTCTTACAGATAACAGATAACAGTTATAAAAAAACAAATTGTATAGCTACGAGAATCTCACATATTTTATCTACATTTGCATCAATATAATGAATGAGTATGACCCGATTTGAAATAGAAGAGAAAATAGTAGCCATGCTCAAGACGGTGTATGACCCTGAAATACCGGTCAACGTATACGACTTGGGCCTCATCTACAAGATAGATGTATCTGATGGCGGCGAGGTGAACATTGACATGACACTGACGGCTCCCAACTGTCCGGCCGCAGACTTCATCATGGAGGATATCCGGCAGAAGGTGGAGTCTATTGAGGGGGTCACTGCCGCTACCATCCAACTGGTTTTTGAACCGGAATGGGACAAAGAGATGATGAGTGAAGAAGCCAAACTGGAACTGGGATTCCTATAAACTGGTAACAGCCATGAAGAATGTTTACTTTCTATCCGATGCCCATCTGGGCTCACTGGCCATCGAACACGGGCGGACACAAGAACGCCGGTTGGTTAACTTCCTTGACAGCATCAAGCACAAGGCGGCTGCCGTCTACCTACTGGGTGACATGTTCGACTTCTGGTATGAGTTCAAGACGGTAGTGCCCAAAGGCTATACCCGCTTCTTGGGAAAGCTCTCTGAACTGACCGACAGGGGGGTAGAGGTACACTTCTTCACGGGCAACCACGACATCTGGTGCGATGACTACCTGACCCGTGAATGCGGACTCATCATCCACCGCGAACCGATGACCACCGAGATTTACGGCAAGGAGTTCTATCTGGCCCACGGCGACGGTCTGGGCGACCCCGACAAGAAGTTCAAGGTGCTGCGCACCATGTTCCACAGCCATACGCTGCAACGCCTCTTCTCGTGCCTGCACCCCCGCTGGAGTGTGGCATTAGGGCTAAACTGGGCCCGGCACAGCCGTCTGAAACGCATCGATGGGAAAGAGCCCGACTACATGGGAGAGGATCAGGAACACCTGGTACTCTACACCAAAGAGTACCTGAAGGAGCATCCTGACATCAACTACTTCATCTACGGCCATCGGCACATCGAGCTGGACCTGATGCTGAGTGCCACCTCGCGTATCTTGATTCTGGGCGATTGGATTTCCCTCTTCTCCTACGCCGTATTCGATGGGGAGAACCTGTTTCTGGAGAACTACATCGAGGGAGAGACGCAACTGTAGTCTCTCCCAACCGATTCTTTTTTTCCTCCACAACGTTATTTATATCCACCGGCCTTGGCAATGCGCTGAGGAATCTCCGTATTGTCCATCTTGCCCATAAAAAGCTGTGAACCTGCACCGATGGCATAGACAGGTACATATCCGGCTGTGTGGTTCGGACTGGTCCATCCCACCATGGCAATCTGGCTCATCACCCGCTTGGCCGCAACGGCCAGCGGCTCTGTACGGGCATACAGACTCTCTTCGAAGACTACGTGTTTCTTGACAAAGGATTCTTCGTACTCGTCGCGTAGCATCTTCTCCTGCTCCCACGTCAAGGGCAGTTCCTTCCAGAAGCCCATCTTCTCGGCCAGCAGTTCCTTGACTTCATTCCAGTTGATGGCCTTGCGTATCTTACGCAAATCGGTGATGGCACGTGACAGTTCGTCCTGCGACTGCTTCTGATAGGTCAGCGCCTTCAGAGCCAGTTCGTATTTGGTAGTGCCCAGTCCCAATCCGCCGGTCTCATGGTCGGCCGTAACGACGATCAACGTCTCCTTCGGGTGCTTCTTGTAGAACTCGTAAGCCACCTTGATGGCATTGTCCATGTCTATCACCTCCTCAAAAGTGGTGGCAGGGTCGTTGCCGTGGCAAGCCCAGTCAATCTTTCCGCCTTCCACCATCAGGAAGAAGCCCTTGTTCTTCTCCTTTGTCAGGAAGTTGATGGCACTCTCAGTAATCTGTGCCAGCGTCAAGTCGCCCTCCTCGCGGTCGATGGCATAGGGGAGACAGTCGGGACGAGCCCCTTCCTTCTGGATGAGCACCATCTTCTTGGCGGCAGCCGCCTTGTCCTGATATTCGTCCAGTCCGCGGGCAATGGCATAGCCGGCCTCCTCCATGATGGGGAAGATGCTGGGAGCCTCCTTCCTGTCGAAGGTGGTATGAGGTTTCAGGAAACCGCCACCTGCATAGAAGTCGAAACCGGCCTTGGGCAAGTCGAGCGCAATCTCGTAATACATGCTGCGGTTGGGCTGATGCGCATAGAAAGCGGCCGGCGTGGCATGGTCTACGCTGACGCTGGTTGTCACACCCACCTTTTTACCTGCCTTCTTGGCCTTTTCGGCAACCGACTGCAGCACATTCTTCTGGTCGTCCACGCCGATGGCACCATTATACGTCTTGGCACCGGTAGCGAGTGCCGTACCGGCAGCAGAAGAGTCGGTCACAGAGTTGGTAGCCGAAAAGGTAGTAGCCACCGAAGCTACAGGGAAGGTCGTAAAGAGCAACGGCGTCACACCGATGCGTCCCTCCTGTTCGGCCAGATACATTTCCGTTCCGTTCACCTGGTTCACACCCATTCCATCACCGATGAAATAGAACACATACTTCGCCTGCTGTGCATAGACCATACCGGTCAGCAACAAGGCAATCAGAGAATAAAATACTCGTTTCATAAATATAGTATTACAATAAAGTTTTTAAACGAACTTGACAAAGATAGCTATTAATAGGATAACGTCTGCAAAAACAGGATGAAAAAAACACTTCAATTCGGTTTCTGTACAGAAAAAGCCATCCACATCAGATGACCCCACACAAATGGGCAGATGCGGACGGCTCTTTTTCTATGTTTGCTAACCTACCAGAGGATTACTTCTGAAGTATGGCCATGGTATCTGATGCAATCATCAACTCTTCGTCTGTCGGGATAACCACCACCTTCACCTTGCTCTCTTCGGAGGAGATGACGATTTCCTCACCGCGGACCTTGTTCTTTTCTGCGTCAATCTGCACGCCCATGAACTCCAGTCCTTCGCAAGCAGCGGCACGGCATGAAGCCTGGTTCTCGCCTACACCACCCGTGAACACGATGATGTCTACACCACCCAAAGCGGCTGCGTAGGCACCGATGTACTTCTTGATGCGATAGAAGTACATGTTTTCGGCCAATACGGCCCGGGGATTACCAGCCTTAGCGGCAGATTCCAAGTCGCGCATATCGCTCGACTCTCCGAACACGCCCAGCACACCGCTCTTCTTGTTCAGCAGGTTGGAGATGCCGGCAGCGTCCAGTCCCTCCTTCTCCATGATGAAGGAGACGGCACCTCCGTCGATATCGCCGCTGCGGGTACCCATCATCAATCCTTCCAGCGGAGTGAGGCCCATGCTGGTATCCACACATTTGCCGTCCTTGATGGCCGAGATGGATCCGCCGTTGCCAATGTGGCAAGTGATGATGCGCTGTCCCTCGGGATTTACACCCAAGAACTCACACACACGCTTGGAAACATAGCGGTGGCTGGTTCCGTGGAAGCCATAGCGGCGCACGCCGTACTTCGTATAGAGTTCGTAAGGAACGGCGTACATATAGGCATAG
Source organism: uncultured Mediterranea sp. (assembly GCA_945641355.1). GTDB lineage: Bacteria > Bacteroidota > Bacteroidia > Bacteroidales > Bacteroidaceae > Bacteroides. Next base: position 3,984 of record CALZEQ010000042.1, read on the forward strand.
TCGGGCATCGTCTGATGGAAAGCCGTATCGAAAACGCCGATTTGCGGCACCTCAGGCAGAATGGCCGAAATGGCATTCACACCCTTCAGGTTGGCAGGATTGTGGAGGGGAGCCAAGTCGTTGCAGGCGGTAAAGGCTGCCAGCACTTCGGGAGTCAGCAACACTGATTCGCTGAATTTCTCGCCACCATGCACCATGCGGTGACCGACGGCATTGATTTCGTCCAGCGACTTGATGGCACCGTATTCGGCACTGGTCAGCGTATTGAGAATGAGCTCAACGCCTACCGTATGTTCGGGAATGTCCTTCTCCAGAATCTTCTTCTCGCCATTGGGCAGGGTGAGCTTCAGGAAAGAGTCCTTCAAGCCTATCTTTTCGATGCCGCCTTGTGCAATGACCGACTTGCTGTCCATGTCGAACAGCTTATATTTAATGGATGAACTGCCACAGTTCAGTACTAATACTTTCATGGGTATTTCGATTATGTAGTGGTAACTAAATTATTGTTGTTTCGCAGCAATAGCCTGATTGGCCGTGATGGCAATCATGCAGTACACGTCCTCGATAGAGCAACCGCGCGACAAGTCGTTGACAGGACGGGCGATACCCTGCAGGATGGGGCCTACAGCCTCTGCATGTCCCAGACGCTGAACCAGCTTGTAAGAGATGTTGCCTACCTCCAGATTGGGGACTACCAATACGTTGGCATGGCCGGCAATGGCCGAACCGGGAGCCTTGCTGGCACCTACGCTGGGCACCAATGCGGCATCAGCCTGCAACTCGCCGTCGATGGCAATGTCGGGAGCCATATCCTTGGCTTTACCCAATGCCTCTACCACCTTGTCAACCACCTCATGCTTGGCAGAGCCCTTGGTAGAGAAGCTCAGCATGGCTACCTTCGGATCCAATCCGGCAACGGCCTTGGCCGTACGGGCGGTGCAGACAGCAATCTGTGCCAGCTGGTCGGCATCGGGGGCAGGTGTCACCGCTACGTCGCCCATCACCAGCACACCGTTCTTGCCATACTCGGGAGCATGTGTCAGCAGCAGCATGGCACCCGATACACACGTGATACCCGGCGTGGTCTTGATAATCTGCAGGGCGGGACGCAGCACGTTGCCTGTCGTATTGCGGGCACCGGCCAATTGGCCGTCGGCATCGCCGTTCTTGATAATCAGACAGCCCAGATAAAGCGGGTCGAGAACCAGCTTGCGAGCCTCTTCGATGGTCATACCCTTCTTCTTGCGCAGATCGCAGAGCAGCTGCGCATACTCCTCTTTCTTCGGATGATTTTCCGGATCGATAATGGTGGCTTTGCTGATATTCCCCAAGCCCCATTTCTCGGCACAAGCATTGATTTCGTCGGGATTACCCAAGATAATCAGGTCTGCAACTCCGTCAGTCAGAATCTGATTGGCAGCTTTCAATGTACGTTCTTCCGTACCTTCAGGAAGGACAATGCGTTGGCGGTTGGCTTTTGCCCTCGCAACAATTTCTTCAATTAATTTATGCATAGCTATATATATTGTATAAGGATTCAAAAAACAGTGCATCACTCGTGCTGCAAATGTACACAATTTTGTCCTATCTGCACGACAGAAGTGACTGCTTTTTAGCAGGTGTATCTGAAATATTCTAAAAAAACTTACGTTCAGTCAGCAGTTACACCCCTACTCGCTTTCATCCTTATACTCCAGCAAATCGCCGGGCTGGCAATCCAACACCCGGCAAATAGCCTCCAGCGTAGAAAAACGGACAGCCTTAGCCTTGCCAGTCTTCAATATCGACAGATTGGCGGGAGTGATATCCACTTTCTCGGCCAGTTCGCCCAACGAAATCTTCCTGCGGGCCATCATGATATCAAGGTTTACTATGATCATAGCTGTATCTCCTTTCGCTTCAATCAAATCGTCAGCTCCTGTTCCTCTTTCATCTTCAATCCGATGGCAAAGACTTCGCCCACCACCAGCGCACAAAGGCCGATAATCAGGGTGGTTACCTGCACCGCATCTGCCACAATGAGGTGGTAGCCTCGAATCTGAAGGCACTGCTCTACCTGCCACTTATCTATGTAGCTGACAGCCAGGATGCAAAGGAAAGAGAAGATGAGAGCGATGCCGATGTGACGCAAACGGCGCACGTTGCGCCAACCGAATATCGCACCACGGTTGATGGCGACAACCAGCCTTACAAACTGCTCCAACGCACAGAGGTACAAGGCGATGAGCAGCAACGAGAGCAGTGCCCTGGCCCACATCAGCTTGGCATCCGACTGGGTGTCTACCCCCACTAACAGCGATGAATAGGTGACAGGAATATGCGAAGCACTCTTTTCGTTATAAACGGAGTCGACAAAAAGGCCCTTCCATCCGTCAAGGCCGTCGGGCATGACGGAGATATATCTCATGTTGGACAAACGGTCCAACTGTTCGGGAGAGACAGTCTGTTCATGACGAGCCGCATCGAAGCCAGCCCGCAAGCCGATGGTAAAGTAGTAACCGGTCTCGAATACAGAGTATCCCAACACCAGCATCACAATGACACACAATACATTCAGCCTTTTCTTCATACCATTAATCTTTTTCTATTCATTTTTTTCAAAACGATTCCCAACAACAGAAGCATCAGCAACAAGCCACTCCACAGCGCAGCGGGAGAGAGCAGTGTGGTCAGTTCGTCCACCTCCGGATAGGCCCAATTCATGAACACAGAAAAACCGTTGTTCAAGACGTGTATCAGGATACACGGTATCAGACTACCTGTCTGGTAATAAATCCAGGCCAAAAGGAATCCTATCAGACAAGCACCGACAACCTGCACCGGGTTGATATGGAACAGACCGAACAACAGGCCGGAGAGCAGGATGGCCGTACCTGGGTGATAGCGCTGCAGCAGCACCTTGGTCACCGCCCCCCGAAACAGCAACTCCTCCAGCACGGGGCCTAGCAACGTCAGGCAGAGAACACCCAACCAGCCGGCCTGCAACACATCGAATGTCTGCTCCATCCAATTGGGCAGGAAGGTGAGCCAGGACATCAGGCAACTGACGATATAGATGCAGGCAGCCCCCGCCAGCAGGCTCCACAACAGATAGCCAGAAGTGAGCGGTCGGTACATCAACCCGTCGTCGGTCAGATAGCCCTTCGACTTCAGATAAAGCCCCATATAGAGGAAGCCGAGCAGCATGGTGGGGGCCAGCGAACACTCCGTCACCAACGCTGCATCCAGCACACCTTGCGTCAGATAGAGGTACAGCATGGCACAAGGCATGGCCGTAAACATTCCTGCCAGTTGCAACAAGAAGTAAATCAATATCAATTTTACCGCTGTTTTCATCGTTCAATCATTCATTTTTCCGTATGCGACTGCAAAGATACACTTTTCCGCGCAATCCTCAAGCGGTTGTTGTCAGACCTATCAATAACATCATCACGGTGGATAGTGACAAGACCAGCAACGTAACACTCATCAATGCCTGTTTCATAACCTATATACTCTTTTGTCTTCTGTTTATACACATCTCCCTGACTGGGAGATCACTGGGAGATCACTTGCTGATCAGATAGTCCACCACATCGTCGTGTTTCTGATAGGTGACCTTCTCAACCTGTACATACGATTTGCTCTTGCGGTCCCAGCGCGAACAGGTCACTTCCGCACCGGCCTCTGTATAGGTGCAATCCAGGCAATAGTAAGGGGCGTAGCTTTTCTTGGCTTTGTCCCAACGGAGCGCCTCCTTGCGTACCACCCGATTCTGATTGTCATACGCAAAGTTATATTTCAGATGTTCGTTCAGATATCCACCCGCCTCAACCTTGTACACAATCTTCGACGTCACCTGCCGATGCTCGTTCACGATAGTATTGTAAGCAAATTTGCTGTCTACGTTGGCGGCGATAACACCTGCGATTGCATTTACTGCCATAACGACTGTCATAATCAAAGTCTTCATACTGTTTTTCTCCTTTCTTTAAATGTGTTCCTTGTTTGTATTTCAATAATCATTTATCGTTTTTCGATATACAAAGGAAAGCATTATTTTTGAACCGACAAAGAAAAACAGAAAATATTTATCGAAAATCAATAAATATCATCCGTAAAACGATAAAAAAGAGAAGGAAGGCCTTGTTACCGCTGTAAAAGGGCTCGTATTTCAGCTTCATCGCGATGAAGCTGCGCCACCAAAAGGTCTACCGAAGCAAACTTCTGCTCGTCGCGCGTGCGCTGGACAAACGAAAGGCTGAGAGGACGTTCGTAGATGTCGGCCTGAAAATCGAACAGATGCACCTCGATGCTGCGCTCAGAACCATTGGCCAGCGTAGGCCGCGTCCCGATACACAACATGCCGCCATAGCGCTGCCCGTCCAAGTCTGCCCAGACGGCATATACTCCGTCTGCAGGAATCAGCTTGTCTGGATTGTCCACACAAAGGTTGGCCGTAGGAAAGCCGATGCGATGCCCTACCCGATAGCCACCGACCACCCTGCCTTGCAGAAAATAGCGGTAGCCCAATGCCTGTGCCGCCGCCTCCACGTCACCTGCCTGCAACAGCCTGCGGATGCCTGAGGAGCTGACATCGCTGCTCGCGCCTTGCTCTTCCGACCTATTTAAATAGTACGCGCGCGCAGGAAAGAGCTCCATACCCAATTCCCGACCGTACGTCACATATTCGGCCAACCCTTCGGCCCGGTTGTGACCAAAACGATGGTCGTACCCGATGACCAGTGCATCAATACGGTACTGCTCCTTCAACAGGGTCATGAACTCGCGTGCCGAAAGCGCAGCCAACTGGGGTGTGAAGTCCATCATGATGCAGGCATCTATCCCTGTACGCTCCAGCAGACGCACCTTTTCATCGCAGGTTGTCAGCAATTGGGGACGGAAATCTGACTGCATCACCCGTCTGGGATGAATCGGAAAGGTGACAACAGCCGTCGACAAACCGCGCTCCGCAGCCACCTCGCACACCTGCTCTATCAGGTAGCGATGGCCCCGATGCACTCCGTCGAAAAAGCCGATGGTAGCCACAGCAGGAGTGGCAACGACAGGATGAAGTATCTGTTTCATCGTTTACGAAGGCGTTGAATCCAACGAACAATCTCGCCCACCCACAGTACGGGCGAGGTGACAAGCAACAGCAGCAACCAGGTACGGACATCCAGCGGGACTGTGCGGAACACACTTCCTCCCCACTGCACAATCAGTATCTGGCCTATCAGAATAGCCAGCAGAATCAGCACCATGCCATACGAGTGCAAGAGTCCCTTGAAAGCCGAATCCGTAGAACCGAATGCACGGGCATTGAACAGGTTCCAGAACTGCAACAGCACAAAGATGGTGAAGAAAAGGGTCAGCCGGTAGCTGTTCAATCCGCCGGGCAACTGCCCGAAATAGAGCAGCATTCCCATCAGCAGGCAGGAGAAGGAGAGCCCTACCCCCACTATCATGGCACACATGGAGGGGGTGATGATAAAGTCCGCACTGCGACGGGGAGGGTCGTGCATCACACTTTGGCTGGGCGGAACAGAAGCCAACGCCAAGGCGGCAAACGTATCCATAATCAGATTCACCCATAGCATCTGAGTGACCGTCAATGGCAGGGCTGTCCCCACCAGCGAACCCAGCAATACAATGAACAGCGCCACCAAGTTGATGGTGAGCTGGAACAGGATGAAGCGCTGTATATTCTTATAGAGCGAACGTCCCCACATGACAGCCGTCCCGATGCTGCGGAACGAGTCATCCAGCAACGTGATGTCGCTGGCCTCCTTGGCCACCGAAGTGCCTGTCCCCATAGAGAGCCCTACCTGCGCATGGTTCAAGGCCGGCGCATCGTTGGTTCCATCACCGGTGACAGCCACCACCTCTCCCCGTTGCTGCAACAGCTGCACCAGCCGTTGCTTGTCCGAGGGACGGGCACGCGACAACACCTTCAGGTCGCCCACCCGCTCCAGTGCCTCCTCGTCACTCAGTGCGGAAAACTCCGTTCCCGTCATTCGGTTGCGCTCATCCTCACCTTCCTGCCACAGCCCTATCTGCCGGGCTATCTCCGTGGTCGTGCCAGGAGTATCGCCTGTCACTATCTTGACGGCTATCCCTGCCTCCTGACACTGACGTACCGCCTCGGGTACATCCGGACGTACAGGGTCGCTGATTGCCGCTATCCCCAAGAATGTCAGTCCTTGCAGTTCATCGTCCAATCGGCTGGAGGAGAATACCTCCTTGCAGGCAAATCCCAAAGTACGCATCGCCATCTGCTGATAGTCGGACAGACGCTGCTCTATGTCCGGCCGATAGCTGTCCACCGCTACCGGGCCGTCGGATGTCAGCACCTCACCACACATATCCAACACAATTTCGGGAGCCCCCTTCACATAGAGCATCTGCTTGCCTGACACGCCGGAACGGGCCATCGTAGCCATGAACTTGCGTTCGGTCGAAAAGGTGAGCTGCTCCACAATCTCGGCCTGCGTCCGTAAGGAGAGGTAGTTCCGCCCCTGCTGACGCAACCACAGCAACAGTGCCACTTCGGTGGGATTCCCTACCCCCTTCACTGGTTCGTCGGAGTTGTTTTCTTCCAGAAAAGCCGTCGTATTCACGGCTATTCCTTCGGCGACCTCTGCACGTATCGGTTCAACAGCACCCTCGTCCGCCTTTTTCTGTCCGTAGAAACAGGCCTCATGTACCTGCATCAGGTTCTGAGTCAGGGTACCCGTCTTGTCCGTACAGATGACAGTGATAGCCCCCATCGTCTCGCAAGCGTGCATCCGCCGTACCAGGTTGTTGGTCGAGAGCATCCGCCGCATGTTCAGTGCCAGACTGAGTGTGACACTCATCAGCAACCCCTCGGGCACAGCTACCACAATCAATGTCACGGCCATCATAAAGTATTTCAGCGTATCGTTCAGCACAGGCAGCCAATCGTGCAACGAACGGAAGGAGGAGAAGTCATAAACAAGGAACACATCCTTCACCATCAGCACCACAAAAGCCAGGGCGGCTACAGAGAATCCGATTCGGCCAATCCAATTGGCCAGTCGGGTCAGCTGGCTGTTCAACGGAGTGGGTGCCATCGGTTGTTCGGTACTCTGACGAGCCACATGCCCTATCTCTGTGGCATCGCCTACCGCCTCCACCTGCATTATGGCATGTCCATCGACCACAGTGGTTCCTCGCAGCAGGCGGTTGGTCGGATAGGTGGCATCCGGATCGAAGTCGGCCTCGCGCACACTCTTCATCACCACCGGCTCGCCAGTCAGGTTGGACTCGTTCACCTGCAGGGCTACCGCCTCCAGCAGGCAACCGTCGGCAGGCACCTCTTCGCCTGTGTCCAGCAGGACGATGTCGTCTACTACAATGTCACGCCGAGGCACCTCCTGCACCCTTCCGTCGCGCACCACCTTGACCGGTGTCTCTTCTCCCACCGCATTCAGCAGGTCAAACTTCCGGTTGGCATCGTACTCGAACAGGAAACCGATACCTGTAGCCAACAGAATGGCTACTATGATGCCAACGGTTTCGGCATACTCGTTCTCCACCACAGAGATGGCCAACGATAGCAGGGCTGCCACCAGTAATATCTGTACCACAGGGTCGTCAAACTTCTCCAAATAGAGCCGCCACATCGAGGGACGACGAGGAGGGGTGAGCAGATTCGCGCCATACGCCTCGCGACGGCAACGCACCTCTTCCTGGGTCAGCCCTTGACGACGGCACTCGCCTTGAAGTCTATCACTCTTTTTCATCTACATGCTCTGTTTGAGGTTACAAAATTCTCCTTTAAGATAGCATTTATCAATCATTATACATCAAATGTTTGATTTACAACAATTTGAATAAACGTCATAACGAATGCAAAATTAGACATTTTCCACGAGACGGGAAACACCTTCGCCTTTTCTCCTCTTTTCATCTCCTCGGAGAGATGCTACGAGCAGCTTCTGCTCCCTCCGTCGGACGAAGGCACTTAGGGAGTGACGTTCATTCTGTCCCATAGAGAGATACGTTCAGTCCCATGGTCAGGTTGTTTCAGTCCTATGGTTATATACCGTACACCGAACGTTGTACGGTAGTTAAGTATACGACTGAATCAACCTAAGGATATGACTGAATCAACCTAAGGATACGACCTATACACGTTTAGGATTGATTTCGGCGAGCATTTCTATTTCTGTCTCCTGCTGCTAAGTTGCAACGTACGGCTCACCTTGTTGCCGGCAGAAGTCGTCATATCGACATGGAGAACGGCCTTCCCCGCACAGCCGTTGTTGCGCACCACCGCCAACGCACGCCCATTCCAGAGCGGATGGGTTGCGTCATAGTAGGGGTCCTCCTCCTTGATGTCCGCATTCCCCAGCGCTACCAGCGATGCGCTTCCTTCCACCGATACTGTCAGGAGGTGCTGTGCCGTAGGCACGACATTCCCCTCGGCATCCACACACTCAATGAGGATGAACGACAGGTCCTGTCCATCGGCATCCATGACACTTCTATCTGCTGTCAACCGAATGTCCGACGCCTCTCCGGCACTCTTGACAAGGGTCGTTTCCATCACCTTTCCATCCTTTATCCCTTCGGCCAGCAACGTGCCCGGCGCGTAGGCAACCACAAAAGTGGCCTTCATCTCTGCCGTCTGTTGATCGCCAAGCAGCCGACCGTTCAGATAGAGCCGTACCTGAGGATAACGCGAATAGACCTCTACCTCTATCGGCTTTCCCTCGTGACCGAGCCAGTTCCAGCTCTGCGTAGTAGGCCACGTGCCCCACATTGTGGTCTGTATCTTCCCATGATAGCCGTCGGGCTCACGCACGGCCAGGTAGAGTTTTTCGCCCTCGGCATTCCACAGCATCGAACGGTAATGGCTGACAGGTTTGCGCACGCCTGTCAAATCGATATCGCCGCAGTAGGCAGCGTGCCAAGGATAAAGCGGACGGTGGAAGTGTTCGCCCTCTACATCACCCTCGTAATAATACCGTCCGATGCCCGACTCACCGATGTAGTCAATAGCCGTCCACACAAAGTCACCGATGACGTAAGGATAGTCTCGGGTTGTCCGATAGCTTTCCCATGCATCTTTCGGGTACGATTCGGTCTGCATCATCACCCGCTCGGGTACCCTTCGATGGTCGTCTTCTGCTTTCTGAATCAAATAGTTGTACCCCACGATATCATGTTCGGCAGCCAGCGGGTCATAGATTTCCCAATCCGAGTCCCACGAAGCCAATGCCTGGGTGACCGGTCGTGTAGGGTCTATGGACTTGCACACCTTGGCCAACATGCGGGCATCCTTCACCGCCTGCGGTTTCTTGCGTTCAATGATTTCGTTACCTATGCTCCAACAGAAGATGGAGGGATGGTTGCGGTCGCGCAACACCATGGCTGCGGCATCCTTCTCCGCCCACTCATCGAACAGCAGATGATAGTCGTGGCTGTTCTTGGCATCACGCCATCCGTCGAAAGCCTCATCTATCACCAGCAGTCCAATCTCGTCACAAGCCTGCAAGAAGGTTTCGGAAGGGAGATTGTGTGACGTTCGCACCGCATTGAATCCGGCTTTCTTCAACAGTTCGGCTTTCCGCCTTTCGGCACGGTCGTAGGCAGCAGCCCCCAAGATGCCGTTGTCATGGTGGATGCAGCCTCCGTTGAGCACCAACGGCTGCCCATTCAGGCGGAAACCATCGGATGCCGTGTAGCTGATGGTACGAAACCCGAACGGCTGCTCCACGTGGTCGATACAACGGCCCTTCTCCTTCACCGTAACGCGGGCAGTATAGAGCGTAGGGGTGTCAACCGACCAAGGAGTTGCTTGCGGCACCCGAAGGGTCAGGTTCACCTTCTCCTGCTTTCGAGGCGTCAGCTGGATGCTGGTCGACTGCCTGACACCTTCGACCTCGGCCTCAACCTGGAGGGTACGCACCCTATTCGAGGTATTTTCTGTCTCTACCGAAATGAGGGCGGTATGAAGATCAGGGGTCTGGATTCCTACTCCCCAGTCGGATATCCGTACGTCAGCCGTTTCTACCAGCCAGACATTACGGTAGATGCCCGACCCTGAATACCAACGGCAATTCTTCTGGTTGGAGTTGTCTGCCTTCACCAGGATTTCGTTGTCACCCTGTCTGAGAAACGAAGTGACATCGACAAAGTAGGAGGTATATCCGTAAGGATGTCCACCGGCCAACTGACCGTTGACATACACTTCCGACCGCTCATAAACGCCCTCGAAGTAGAGCTTCACTACCCGTCCGTCCGGGTGCTGTGCTCTATGCAAAACGGTACGATACCACCCCACTCCACCAGAAAGATAACCACCATCGTTGCCGGGAGCGGCATCGCGGCGGAATGGCAAACGTATGCTCCAGTCGTGTGGCAAGCACACGTCCTTCCATAGTGTGTCGGCCACACGGACGATGGGTTGCACCTGCGTGATACTATCCGTCAGGTAAAACTGCCAATGGGCGTTCAAGAGCGTCTTGCGATCGGCTGCTACAGCTGTCGTTGCGGTGACAGCCAGCACAAACATAGTGAATAGAGACTTTACATTCATTGATACCATACTATTTATTTTACATTGTACAAAGATACTCATTTTTGGATTCGAACACATACAATACGGCCAGAAAATGAGAAATCTGCTTCCAAATGGAAGGATATCTGAATTTATGCGTAAGTTTGCACGATTTTTCAGAGGAGGAAAGAGTATGAAAGTTGTAGTAGACGATAAGATTCCCTTTGTACGCGAAGCCATCGGACAGATAGCCGACGAGGTACTTTTTGTGCCGGGAGCCGCCTTCACACCCCAGCTGGTACGCGATGTCGATGCCTTGATGGTACGTACCCGAACCCGCTGCGACGAACAGCTGCTGGCCGGCAGCAAGGTGCGCTTCATTGCTACCGCCACCATTGGTTTCGACCACATTGATACGCACTATTGCCAGCGGGCAGGCATCATCTGGACCAATGCACCCGGATGCAATGCCGCCTCGGTAGAGCAGTATGTACGCTCGTCGCTCTACCTGTGGCAACAGGTGTGCGGCAGGCAGTTGCAGGGACTGACGTTGGGCGTGGTCGGCGTGGGGCATGTAGGCAGCCGGGTAGCACGGATGGGGGCAGAACTGGGCATGACGGTGTTGCTGAATGACCCTCCCCGCGAGGCGCAGGAGGGTGGAGCCGCTTTCCGTCCGCTATCGGAGCTGGCCGCCTGCTGCGACATCCTGACCTTCCACGTTCCCCTCTGCCGGGAGGGGGCCTATCGTACCTGGCACTTGGCCGATGAGGCTTTCTTCCATACGCTGAAACGGAAGCCGTTGCTCATCAACACGTCGCGTGGCGAGGTGGTCGAGACAGAGGCCCTTCGGCGGGCCTTGAACGAAGGGCGGCTCTCAGATGCCATCATTGATGTGTGGGAGAGGGAGCCCGATATCGACCGCACTCTGTTACAGCAGGTGCTGGTAGGTACGCCACACATCGCCGGCTATTCGGCTGACGGAAAGGCCAACGCCACCCGCATGTCGCTCGATGCTCTCTGTCGCTTCTTCCATGTGGATGCACACTACACCATCGTGCCTCCGCCGCCAGCCTCAACCTTGATTCGGGTAGCATCGGCAGCCGATGCCGCCCTGCAGATGTACGACCCGCGTCGCGACAGCGAGGCATTGAAAGCACACCCCGAACAGTTTGAACAGCTGCGCGGCAACTACCCCCTCCGGCGTGAGGCAGAAGCCTTCCAGATAGAGCCGCTTGCCGACAGATAGAGGGAATCTTTGAATCTTTTCAGTATAAATCAGATACTTTTTGAACGAGTAAAAAGATAAAACGCTATCTTTGTGGCGATTTTGCCCAAGTAGAGGCTCAGCAATGAATTTGAATCATAATTATATAAAAGAAAAATGGCACAAGAAGACGTTTTCAAGAAGCTGGTTTCCCATTGCAAGGAGTACGGCTTCGTATTCCCCAGCAGCGAGATTTATGACGGACTGGGAGCCGTGTACGACTACGGACAGATGGGAGTAGAACTGAAGAACAACATCAAGCAGTACTGGTGGCAAAGCATGGTGCTGCTACACGAAAATATTGTAGGTATTGACTCGGCCATCTTTATGCACCCCACCATCTGGAAGGCCAGCGGACACGTAGATGCTTTCAATGACCCCTTGATAGACAACCGTGACTCAAAAAAACGCTATCGCGCCGACGTGCTGATAGAGGACCAGATAGCCAAGTATGACGAGAAAATAGAGAAGGAGGTGGCTAAGGCCCGCAAACGCTTCGGAGAGGCTTTTGACGAAGCACAGTTCCGCACCACCAATGCACGTGTGCTGGAGCAGCAGCAGAAACGCGATGCCCTGCACCAGCGTTACAGCGATGCCATGAATGCTGGTCCCGACTTAAGCGAACTTCGACAAATCATTCTGGATGAGGAGATTGTATGTCCCATCAGCGGCACACGCAACTGGACGGAGGTGCGTCAGTTCAACCTGATGTTCTCTACCGAAATGGGATCGACAGCCGACGGCTCAATGAAGATTTACCTCCGGCCCGAGACGGCACAAGGCATCTTCGTGAACTACCTGAACGTGCAGAAGACGGGCCGCATGAAGGTTCCCTTCGGTATCGCACAGATAGGAAAGGCCTTCCGTAACGAAATTGTAGCCCGCCAGTTCATCTTCCGTATGCGTGAGTTCGAGCAGATGGAGATGCAGTTCTTCGTGAAGCCGGGCACCGAACTGGAGTGGTTCAAGCAGTGGAAAGAGACGCGCCTGAAGTGGCACAAGGCTCTGGGATTCGGCGACGACCACTATCGCTATCACGATCACGAGAAGCTGGCCCACTATGCCAATGCCGCTACCGACATCGAGTTCCTGATGCCGTTCGGTTTCAAGGAGGTAGAGGGTATCCACAGCCGTACAAACTTCGACTTGTCGCAGCACGAGAAGTTCTCGGGCAAGAACATCAAGTACTTCGACCCGGAAACCAACGAAAGCTACACACCGTATGTCATCGAGACCTCGATTGGTGTAGACCGCATGTTCCTCAGCGTGATGTCGGCTTCGTATCAGGAGGAGAAACTGGAGAACGGCGAGACGCGCGTCGTACTGAAGCTGCCTGCCGCACTGGCTCCTGTGAAGCTGGCTGTGATGCCGTTGGTAAAGAAAGACGGCCTGCCTGAAAAGGCCCGCGAAATCATCGACTCGCTGAAGTTCCACTTCCACTGCCAGTACGACGAGAAAGACTCCATCGGCAAGCGTTACCGCCGTCAGGATGCCATCGGAACACCCTACTGCGTGACGGTAGACCATCAGACGCTGGAGGACAACTGCGTCACCCTGCGCAACCGTGACACCATGGAGCAGGAGCGGGTGCCCATCAGCAGTCTGGACAGCATCATTGCCGACCGCGTCAGCATCACCTCACTGCTCAAGAAGTTGCAGTAATCAGATAGAATGGAATAATATCCCACAAGTTTCGCAAGTCAAAAGCTTGCGAAACTTAAATTATTAAGATTCAACAGATGAAGAAGATTCTCTTTGCTTTTGGCCTGATGGCACTTCTGTTTGCAGCATGCGATGAAGTGGAAGAGGCTACCAAGTACGATAATTGGCAGGAGCGCAACCAGGCATTTGCGGACTCCCTCCATGTGGCAACGGGAGAGAACTATGTGGCAACGGGAGAAGCAGCCGACAACATGCAGCTGGGCAAGCTCTATGCCATTCCTACTACTGCCGGCACAACCGCCGGACAGCAGTACGTCTACTGCCGGAAGCTGGTGGCCAATCCCGACGGCGAGCGTCCGCTCTATACCGGTTATCGTTCGAGGGTGAATACCTTTTACTATGGTACAGACATCAACGGAGACTCCTTTGACGGCAATTTTACGGGCTATGGAGCTACCGACCAAGTCATTCCCTTACCTCCCCGTCGCGAGCCGACCGCTTTTGACTCCTACTACACATCATATGTCACAGAGAATATCAGCGGTTGGATAGCAGCCCTGCAACTGATGCGTACGGGTGAACGCTGGATACTCTACATCCCTTGGCAGAGTGCCTATGGAGAAAGTGGTTACAACAGTATCGCAGGCTATTCGGTTCTGACGTTTGACTTGATATTGGATAGCATCGTCGACTGACGGGCGGCTTCAATGGCCCGCTCCACCGATCCGTGCATCAGCAGCAGGGTCTGTGCCTTGTCGAAAGGCATCCCCAGTTCGTCTGCAATCATGCGAGTACCCCGCTCTATCAGCTTGTGATTGGTCAGCTGCATGTTCACCATGCGGTTGCCACGTACACGCCCCAACCGAATCATCAGGGTGGTGGATATCATGTTGAGAATCATCTTCTGCGCCGTGCCCGACTTCATGCGCGAACTGCCTGTCACATATTCCGGCCCCACCACCACCTCTATCGACACGTCGGCTTCATCGGCCAGCGGGGAATCTGGGTTGCTGGTGATGCAAGCCGTCAGCACGCCTCGCCGACGGGCTTCGTGCAGTGCACCGATGACGTAAGGGGTAGTACCCGAAGCGGCAATACCGACCAGCGTATCACAGGAGGATATGCCATGCTCCTGCAAATCGACCCATCCTTGCCGGACATCATCCTCGGCATTCTCTACCGCACAACGCAAAGCCTTCTCACCGCCGGCTATCACGCCTACCACCAGGGTGGAGGGCATACCGAAGGTGGGAGGAATTTCCGAAGCATCCAGCACACCCAGCCGCCCGCTGGTACCTGCCCCGATGTAAAAGAGGCGGCCACCTTGCTGCATCCGAGGTACGACTTGCGTCACCAACCGTTCTATCTGCGGGATGACTTGCTGTACGGCTTGTGCCACTTTCTGGTCTTCTGCATTGATTTCTTCTAACAGTTGGCATATCGGTTTCTTCTCCAGATGGTCGTACAGCGAAGGCTGTTCGGTGATTTTCGTAAAGTTCTTTGTCATAGCAGTTGCTTGTATGTAGTTTGATTCGTCACGGTTGGCCGAGGGGAACGGATGCAGTATGATAAGCAACCAGTCCCGAGAGGGGAGTTTGCACAATGTGTCCCAACGTCAGTCCTTGCCGTTCGACCGCTTCGGCCAGCAATGCGCGATAGTAGAAGGCAATGGAACCGCAGAAATGGATAGGCAAAGTTGTATAATCGTTGTATTGCATCACATTGCGTTGTATGAAGGCCATAAAGGCATCCAATACCAGACGGCGGATAGTGGGGTCATCCAGATGCGCGGCCAAGAAGGGGGATAAAGAGGCCAAAAAACGGTTGGGGAAAGGACGACGGTACACCCGCTCGATGATGTCGGCAGGCGTCAGGTCATACCGATGCAGGAACTCCTCTTTCAATCCCGCTGTCAGTTGGCCTTTCAGCAGACTCCCCACCAGCAGTTTACCCAATACCGCTCCGCTGCCTTCATCTCCTAAGATGAAGCCCAGTGGAGACACGTTGGCCTGTATCTGCCTGCCATCGTACAAGCAGGAGTTGGAACCGGTTCCCAAAATACAGGCAATGCCCTTCTGCTGTCCGCACAACGCCCGGGCAGCCCCCAGCATGTCGCTGTTTACCTCTATCACCCGTCCGCACATCGGCACAGAGGCTTCTTCCTGACCGATGCACTGTTGTAACGACGACCTGACCTCCATACACTTCTCCGGCGTGCAGCCTGCACCATAGAAGTAGATGGCTTCCACGTCAGCTTGCGGCAATCGGGGGAGCACTTCTTGTCGTAACATGTCTATCCGCTCTTCAGCTGTCTGGAAGAAAGGATTCATACCTTTGGTTTGGAAGGTCATCAAGGACTTTTCCTCTTGGAGCACACACCAATCTGTTTTGGTTGATCCACTGTCTGCAATCAATATCATGTCGGGTTGTAATTTTTAGGAGTTTTCAACTATATAGGTATCAGCGAATCAGTTCGTCGCAAACGGCATCCTGCAAGGCCCTGGCTTCTCGGGCAGAAAGCACATTCTGATTCATGATGGAAAAGGCCGTCAGATGTCCGTTGGCACGACGCAGATACCCTGATAGGGTACTGATGCCTGTAATGGTGCCGGTCTTGGCACGTACGTTGCGATAGGAGCGTGTGCCCCGTTTCATGCGGAATTCCAAGGTGCCGTCTGTTCCTCCTACGGGGAGCGACTCGTAGAGGCGGGCAAACAGCGAGGGGTGTGCATACGCATATCGCAGGAAGGCGACCAACAGACGGGGGGAAACGTAGTTGTAGTTAGAGAGGCCGCAACCATCGGCTATCTTATATTGTTCGGGACGCAATCCCATCTCTCTGATAAGGGCACGCACTGCATCCAGTCCCTCTTGGGCAGATACGTGCCGGTGTTCGGAATCCTGCCATCCCAGCCGATAGAGCAGGGCTTCGGCATTGAGGTTGTCACTCTCTTTCATCAGTTGGCTCAGTATGGGCTGGATGGGGGTTTCATAGCAGACCAGCAGCTTTGCCGACGAGTCGCGCACACATTCGCGGAAGGCATATCCTGCGTGTGCAAACTCTAACCCTGTTGCCTCCAGCCGCTGGCGCAGCGTATGCATGAAGAAGTCCGCCGACGAATAGAGGTTGATAGAAGATGTGCGTTCTTTCGTTACATTTCCACTGATAAGCAACTGGTTACCATTCTCCAACCAATTGCGCGTCAGTCGGAAGCGACCGGCTTGGGGCGTATGGCTCCGGGTTTGATTGTGGATGGTATAATACGTTGAAGAGGGAATGCAACTTATTGCTGCAGGCTCTCCTGCACCCGTCGGCTTAACTGTCAATTCCACCACCCCCTTGTGGAGCATCAGGGGGGATAGATAGGGCTGGTATGCTTCGGGGGTGTCATCCCATGACCAGCCGGCTCCCCAATAAAGGGAGTCCTTCAGCGATACATCGCCATACAGAATACCCTCAATCCGATGCAGGGGAAGATGCACCAGTTGGGAGACCAGCGAGTCGAGGGATGAGTCGCTGAACTCAGGATCCATACCTCCTACCACATAGAGATTGCCCAACAGCGTGTCGTTTTGCAGGATGCCGTCAGTCCATACCTCGGTACGGAAAGGCTCTTCCCCTTGGGGATGTGACAATGCCGTGATGGCCGTCAGCAGTTTCATGTTCGAGGCCGGGCGTGACAGCTGGTCTGCCTGATAGGTGTAAAGAAGACGGTCCGACTCCAAGTCGTACGCACAGATACCTACTTGCGAACCCTCTGGCAACAAACGTCTCACCACGCTGTCAAGGCGTGCCGAGAGTGTAACCGTCTGGGCATATCCGTCAAGAGACAGACTGAACAGGAGCAAGAGCAAACACAATAGTCTCATGGGTAGGAGGATATCGGGAAACGTTATCAAAGAGCTTCTTTCAGAATCTCACCTACGGTGGGGTGCGGGAACACCATACGTTTCCACTCTTCCGCTTTGAGGCGCAGTTCTATCGCCATACCTGCGGCTACAATAATCTCTGAAGCCGGGTTACCAAGCAGATGTGCACCCAACACGGTATCGTCACCAGCCAATATCAGTTTGCAGACACCGTTCACACCCTCATTTTCGGCAACAAACCGACCGCTGTAAGCCATAGGCAGCTTCACTACGCGATAGTCGGTCACACCTTTGCGTTGCAGCGATTCCTCCGTCTCGCCTACGCCGGCAATTTCGGGATTGGTGTAAACCACACCGGGAATAGCCCGATAGCTCATGGCATCTGTCTTGCCCAATATGGTATGGACGGCTACTTCGGCTTCGCGCACGGCGGTGTGCGCCAACAGAGAGAAACCGGTCAGGTCGCCACATACATAGACGCCAGGCAGCGAAGTCTGCATCTGTTCGTCCACGCAGATGTTGCCCCGTTCGCCTCTCTTCAGGTCGAGGTTCTCCAGTCCGAATCCTTTCGTTACCGGTCGGCGGCCCACGCTCATCAGCAACCGTTCAGCCTCTACCGCTCCTGTACCCTCTGCATTTTCATAATGTACGGAGATGCCACCTTCGGTCGGTTCAACACCCGTCACTTTGGTGCTGAGCATAAAACAGATGCCCCGTTTGGCATATTCGGCACGAAGCAGACTGGAGAGTTCGCGGTCCATACCGCCCAATATTTCGTCAAGCATCTCAATGACTGTCACTTTTACACCTAGGCTGCAGAAGAATGAGGCAAACTCCATGCCGATGACACCACCGCCTACAATGGCCAGTGACGCTGGCACCTCCTTGTTGTCAAGAGCCTGACGGTGCGTCCAATAAGGCACATTCTCCAAGCCGGGGATGGGTGGGATGAAGGTCTCAGAACCGGTACAGAGCAACAGGTTGTCACACTCGTACACAGACTCGCCACACTGTACGTGGTGTGGGTCGATGATGGTTGCCTCCCCTGATACAATCTGTACACCGGCTGTGGTAAGCTTCCCTTTGACACCCAGCACAAGCTTGCGTACAACCTTCTGTTTACGAGCAATAATCTTAGGCAGGTCAAACGAAGCTTCGGGTACAGTGACGGCATACTTTTGGGCATGGCGAGCACCCTCCAACGTCTTGGCAGAATAGAGCAATGTCTTGGTCGGTATGCAACCTTCGTTCAGACAGACGCCTCCCAGACTCTGTTTTTCAAACAATACGACGCTCAAGCCGACACGTCCGGCCGTCTCAGCAGCAGTGTAGCCGGCAGGGCCACCACCGATAATAGCAATTTGGTATTTCATAGCTTTCGGAATTAAAATTGTATGATTTGGCCCGAAAGTTACGAAAAAGCCAACTATCCGGCAACGTTTTTAGGGAAAAGTTACCAAGAAGTTCTGCTTGTATGTCAATAGGAGACGCTTACATCAAGACCTGCTTCCCGTACCTTGGCGGCAATGCGATCCAACTCCTCGTGTGTGGCTTTTGCCAAATCGTGGTCGGGTGTCTCCCGATCGATGGTGTAAATCATCACTTGCCGGGGAGCTATCTCCTTGACAGCTTCCAGCCAAGGAAGCACGAATGTATCGGTCGTGTTGTTCATATCCACTCCTTGACAACACCCTTTCAGGAACATGGTTTGTATGATGCAGTGTCCTTGAAACGCCTTCATGCCCTCGATGACGGCACGGACCGAGTAGCGGCCTGTAGGTCGATCCAGACGGTGGATATAGGCTTCGTCCACCGTATCCAGCTTCAGGATGTTATTGTCTATCTGCTTCAGTGCTTCAAACACGGCCGGTCGATGAATAAAGGTTGAGTTGCTCAGCACACTGACTTTGGCAGCGGGGAAGTAACGGTCACGCAAGGCCAGCGTGTCAGCAATGATTTCCGGGAAATGCGGATGGGCAGTAGGTTCGCCATTGCCGGCAAAAGTCAGCACGTCGGGGGCAGGTCCCTCTTGCTTCATCTGTTGCAGACGGGCTTCAAGTGCGCTGCGTACCTCCTCGCGTGTAGGACGTGGCTGGCGGGGACGGAAATCGTCGTTGAAACCACACTCGCAATAGATACAGTCGAAGGTACATAGCTTACCGTCACCGGGCATCAGGTTGATACCTAAAGAGACTCCAAGACGGCGGGAGTGAACAGGCCCGAAAATGGGGGAAGGGTAAATAATTGTCATAACCTTATTGTTTGATACTTTTTGATTCAGTTTCCGAAAAGCCAACGGTTCAGCCATCGGTTGATGTAGATGTTGGCCACAGCACATCCCGCTCCGATGGCTGCTCCGGCCAGCACATCCGTAGGGTAGTGTACACCTTCGTTCATGCGGGATACGCCCACCGAACAAGCCCATAAGGCCGAAGGAGCAATGACATACCATTTGGGATACTTCACGCAGAGCGAAGTGGCCAGTGCAAAGGCAGTGGCCGTATGACCGGAAGGGAACGAGGGAGTATCTTCGTAACTGTATGGATGGACACGGTCGGGATATCGTTCGTAAGGTCGCTCACGGTCCGTCAGATACTTCAGCCCGTATGTCAGGACAAAGGTTCCTGCGACGCTGGTACCTACGTAAACGGCATCTTTCAACAACTCACGGTCATGCTTTGCCCACGAGGCAAGCGCCATGGCTACCGGGATGCCGACTGCAATATAAGGTTCCGAACGGGAAACGATTTTATTATAATTGCGGATAAACGTCCCATCCCAACTGTTGATGCGGTGGAGTGTATTGATATCCCAATTCTGCGCATGACTTGTTCCGACAAGAAACAGGATAGAATATACGACAAGAGCCAATCTTTTCATGGTCGCTTCACATTTGTTTCGTGCAAAGATACGATAAAAAGCAGTTGTTTTCACAGAAAAATCCTATCTTTGTTGCGCAAAATCATCTTCCGATACAATTATGGACCAACAAAGTCACTGTAATCCACCCGTCGGTTGTGCCTCTTGTCCGCACCATTCCGATGAGATTCTGACATATCACCATTATGTCCGAGGAAAACATTTCCCCGTCGTGAAGTGCACGCAGAACACCATGTTGTTTGTGATGAGAGGTGATTTGCTGGTCAATAGCGAGGAGTATCCGGGTACGACTGTACATGAGGGCCAATTCATCCTGCAGGCTATCGGCTCCAAGTTGGAACTGCTGGCTTTGACAAATGTGGCGTACATTCTGTTTCGCTTTACCGAACCTCCTTTGCTGTGCGAAAGGTTGTATAACGAGATCCTCAACCATTCGGAGGCTCCGTTGGTCTATTCTCCCTTGACCGTTATTCCCAAATTGAAAGTTTTCCTGAATTCACTTGTCCTCCATTTTCAGGATTCTCCTATCCTTTGCGAGAAGTTTGCCAAGCTAAAGGGAGAAGAGCTGATGTATCTTCTCACCACCGGCTATCCGTTCTATACCATCAGCGCCTTCTTCTATCCCATCAGTACCTATACAGAGAGTTTTCATTACTTTGTGATGCAGAATTGGGAGCGCGTCAAGAACGTCGAGGAGTTTGCCCACTTGGGTGGCTATACCACCAACACATTCCGTCGTTTGTTTAAAAATATGTATAACGCACCCGTCTATGAGTGGATTCTGGACAAGAAACGTGCCGGCATCTTAGACGATTTGCGCTACACCAAGCAGCGCATCTCTACCATCAGTGCACACTACGGCTTTGAATCGCTCTCCCACTTTGCCCATTTCTGTAAAGATTCATTTGGCGACACTCCGCGTTCGCTGCGCAAACGCATGGCCGAAGGCGAACAAATCGTTCCTCTGAAATCAAAAGTTGATGAAGAGATTACGGAATAATTTCTTTAATTCCTTGGTTAATCAAGGTATTTCTTTTATTTTTGCGTGAGATTAGGTTAACCAATTCCTAATGAACAAATTTTCTAACTATTAAATAATTTAAATTCAATCATTTATGTGGTTAAGTAATTCATCTGTAGGAAGGAAAGTGGTGATGAGCGTTACCGGCATTGCCCTTGTCCTGTTTCTGACGTTTCACATGGCGATGAACCTTGTTGCATTGGTTTCAGCTGATGGTTACAACATGGTTTGTGCGTTTCTGGGAGCAAACTGGTACGCTTTAGTAGGCACACTCGGCCTGGCAGCCTTGTTTGTCATTCACATCATCTATGCCTTCTGGCTGACCGTACAGAACCGCAATGCCCGCGGTAGCGAGCGTTATGCGGTAGTGGAAAAACCGAAGAGTGTGGAGTGGGCTTCACAGAACATGCTGGTACTGGGTATCATCGTAATTGTAGGTTTGGGCCTGCACTTGGCAAATTTCTGGGCAAAAATGATGTTGCCCGAAGTGGTTCATAACATGGGTGGTCATGTTGATACATTGACTTTGGTCAATGCCTCCAACGGTGCCCTGCACATCCAGAACACCTTCTCTTGCCCCGTCTTCGTGGTACTTTATCTTATTTGGCTGGCCGCCCTGTGGTTCCACCTTACTCACGGTTTCTGGAGCTCTATGCAGTCTCTGGGTTGGAACAACAAGGTATGGATCAACCGTTGGAAGTGCATCTCCAACATCTACTCTACCATCATCGTTGTATGCTTCGCAGCAGTGGTGGTTGTCTTCTTCCTCAAGTCGTTGATGTGTTGCGGTGCTTGTTGCTAAATCGGTTTCCGAATAGAACAAGTTGCAAGTGGACAAACTTACGAACTGAAAAACTTATTAAACTAAAAAACAAATTAATATGACCAAGATAGATTCTAAAATACCGGAAGGACCGGTGGCTGAGAAATGGACCAACTATAAGGCTCATCAAAAACTTGTCAATCCTGCCAACAAGCGCCGTCTGGACATTATCGTGGTAGGTACCGGACTGGCCGGCGCCAGTGCTGCTGCTTCACTCGGCGAAATGGGTTTCAGAGTATTCAATTTCTGTATTCAAGACTCCCCGCGTCGTGCTCACTCCATCGCAGCACAGGGTGGTATCAACGCTGCAAAGAATTACCAGAACGACGGTGACTCGGTTTATCGTCTCTTCTACGATACAGTGAAGGGTGGCGACTACCGCGCCCGCGAAGCCAACGTGTACCGTCTGGCTGAAGTATCCAACAACATTATTGACCAATGTGTGGCACAAGGTGTTCCTTTCGCCCGCGAATACGGCGGTACACTGGACAACCGTTCGTTCGGTGGTGCACAGGTATCGCGTACGTTCTATGCCAAAGGTCAGACAGGCCAGCAGCTGCTGCTGGGTGCCTATTCTGCATTGAGTCGTCAGGTGAATGTGGGTACAGTCAAGCTCTACACCCGTTACGAAATGGAAGATGTCGTGCTGATTGACGGACGTGCCCGCGGTATCATTGCCAAGAATCTGGTGACGGGCAAACTGGAGCGTTTTGCAGCTCATGCCGTTGTCATCGCTACCGGTGGTTATGGCAACACTTACTTCCTCTCCACCAATGCAATGGCCTGCAACTGTTCGGCCGCCATGGCTTGCTACCGCAAGGGAGCCTGGTTTGCCAACCCCGCATACGTACAGATTCACCCCACTTGCATCCCCGTTCATGGTGACAAGCAGTCCAAGCTGACGCTGATGTCAGAGTCGCTGCGTAACGACGGCCGCATCTGGGTACCGAAGAAACTTGAAGATGCCAAGAAGCTGCAAGAGGGAACGCTGCAAGGCAAGGACATCCCCGAAGAAGACCGCGACTACTACTTGGAACGCCGCTATCCCGCATTCGGTAACCTCGTTCCGCGCGACGTGGCCAGCCGTGCCGCTAAGGAACGTTGCGACAAGGGCTTCGGCGTGAACAATACCGGTCTGGCTGTATTCCTCGACTTCTCTGAGGCTATCAACCGTCTGGGCAAGGATGTCGTAGCACAACGTTATGGCAACCTCTTCGATATGTACGAAGAGATTACCGACGTAAGTCCTTACGAAAATCCGATGATGATTTATCCTGCTATCCACTACACGATGGGCGGTATCTGGGTTGACTATGAACTGATGACCTCTATCAAGGGTCTGTTTGCAATCGGCGAATGTAACTTCTCTGACCACGGTGCCAACCGTCTGGGTGCTTCTGCCTTGATGCAAGGTCTGGCCGATGGATATTTTGTATTACCTTATACTATCCAGAACTATCTGGCTGACCAGATTACGGTTCCTCGCTTCTCTACCGATCTGCCTGAGTTTGTAGCAGCCGAAAAAGCCGTTCAGGATAAGGTTGACCGCCTGATGAACATCAAGGGCAAGAAGTCTGTTGACTCCATTCACAAGGAACTGGGTCACGTGATGTGGGAATATGTAGGTATGGGACGTACCGAAGCCGGCCTAAAAGAGGGCTTGAAGCGTTTGAAAGAGATCCGTAAGGAATTCGAAACCAACCTCTTTATCCCGGGTTCGAAGGAAGGCATGAACGTAGAGCTTGACAAGGCTATCCGCCTGCAAGACTTCATCACGATGGGCGAACTGATTGCTTACGATGCCTTGAACCGTAACGAAAGCTGCGGTGGTCACTTCCGTGAAGAATATCAGACCGAGGAAGGCGAAGCCAAACGTGATGACGAGAACTTCTTCTACGTGGCTTGCTGGGAATACCAAGGCTCTGACGAAAAGGCTCCGGTATTGCTGAAAGAACCGCTGGTATATGAGGCAATCAAAGTTCAGACTCGTAACTATAAGAGCTAATCGGGAATGTTGAACAATTAAAGAATGAAAGAAAAATGGATAAGAATATAAGTTTTACTTTGAAAGTATGGCGTCAGGCCGGGCCGAAGGCAAAAGGCGCATTTGAGACATACCAGATGAAGGACATTCCGGGTGATACTTCATTCCTCGAAATGCTGGATATTCTGAACGAACAACTGATTTCTGAAGGTAAGGAACCGGTGGTATTTGACCACGACTGCCGCGAGGGCATCTGCGGTATGTGCTCGCTCTACATCAACGGCCATCCTCATGGTCCCGCAACAGGTGCTACAACGTGCCAGATCTATATGCGTCGCTTCAAGGACGGCGACACCATCACCGTAGAGCCTTGGCGTTCGGCCGGTTTCCCGGTCATCAAGGACTTGATGGTAGACCGTACGGCTTATGACAAGATTATGCAGGCCGGTGGCTACGTCAGTGTACGCACAGGTGCTCCGCAGGATGCCAATGCCATCCTGATTCCGAAGCCCATCGCCGACGAAGCTATGGATGCTGCCAGCTGCATCGGTTGCGGTGCTTGTGTAGCTGCCTGCAAGAATGGTTCGGCTATGCTTTTCGTATCTGCCAAGGTAAGCCAGCTCAACCTGTTGCCGCAAGGCAAACCCGAAGCGTTGCGTCGTGCCAAGGCCATGCTGAGCAAGATGGACGAACTGGGATTTGGTAACTGCACCAATACACGTGCCTGTGAGGCTGAATGCCCGAAAAATGTTTCCATCAGCAACATTGCCCGCTTGAACCGCGACTTTATCCGTGCCAAGCTGAAGGATTGATAGACCCTGCTTCATTTGATTAATATCACATCACCGTCTCCCTGTTGTGCCATGTTGGTCAGCAGGGAGATTTTTTTTTTGGCATTATGATCACTCGACTACTTCAGATTGGAATTCAAGAAGTCCGTTATCTTTCCGATTGCTTCATCCACGTATGGTTGACGGTCGTACATATCAATATGTGTTGTTCCTTGACAGAACCTGCAGGACTTGCACATACGATGGAAGGATAGGTCCTTCCTGACTCCATCTTTTCGGGGAGGAAGAGATGTCCTGCCATCTCTATTCCCTTGTTGTTGAACTTTACCTTTTTCATTGCTCAATTATCTTAAATCTTATGCAAAGCTAATAAGGAAAAGGGCGGATTAACTTTATTCAAAAGTTCATTAGGAGATTTGCCATACTGTCGTTTGATTGCGGTGGAGAAATGCGAAAGGCTTTTGAAACCAAGCTGCAGGAATATTTCGCTTGCTGTCTTTCCTTCGGACAACAACTTGTATGCCTCTTCGAGTCTTCTACGAGTCATCCAACGTTGGGGAGTCAAATCGCTTATTTGCTTGAAGTCTCGTTTGAATGTGGCCAAGCTTCGTCCCGTAAAATGAGCCATTTCCTCGACAGACAGATTCTCCGTATAATTCTGTTCCATGAACTCTGAGATATTGATTTTCCATGGCCCCATGAAATCAAAAAGGTTGACGCAGAAACGAGGATTGATTGCCATCAATGCCTCTATACCTTCGGTCACTTTGTGTTCCATATATTGCCTGGTTGGTTTTTCCCATGCGATGAAGAAGGTGCTGAGGGCATGGAAAAGACTTTGGATGTGAAGGTCTTTCTCAAGCAACACGATACTTGGCATTCTCTTTTTTTCAGGTGATGGCAACAATGACTTGTCCATACGATGACAATAACGAACAAGAAAGGAACGTGTAAATGTAAGAAACACACTCTTCAGTTCTATTCCATTGTATGGGCGCGCAGACACCTTTACCTTGTGGTTGCGTGATAGAAAAACACAATCACCTGCATACAGCTTCGTTGTCTTGGTCTTATTGATAATTGTCATCTCACCGGAATACACATATACCAGAGTATGGTCAGTCACGGCATGACGTCTTATTTCCCCTTCGTGAAATTTGTACACGAACAGAGTGTCAGAATAGTTGATTATCGGTTCTTGTATGGGATATACTTGCTCCATCTTATGAGTGACTTCATATTTAACATGAGTTCAATAAATCGACCTTATATTACTACCCGTTGGCGGAATTAAGTTAGTGCGTACTTAATTCCGCCAACGGGTATGGAAATAGTAAAGGTGATTTGAGAATCGCGATAGGTTATCAATTTTGATCTATAGACTAGGAGAGAATAACAGTAAGAGAGAGTGCCAAAGAAACCGTTGGCACTCTCTCTTACTGTTTCTGTTCGTATCATTTGATTTTTAGAGGATAATATTGTCCATTATCGGGACAAGTTGGGTTATATACTGCCAACCCAAGAAATAGAGTATCCAATTTGTTGTACCAACTATCTCTTCTGTTATTGAAACATACTTTCTGCAGGAGGCATTGCGGATAAATATACGTGTCAAGCTTGTATATTCGACGGACACCCTATTGTGTAAAGAGAATCGAATCCGAAAGCGGAACGCAAAAAGCCTGCACCCTACATCGGTTGATTGTATCTTGTTGATAAATAGATTTTTAGTAGGTTGAATGCACGGCGTAACCCTACACCTCCCTACACCTGCAATGACGCACAGCAGCCTTCAAAACAGCTATTTACCCTGCAGAAGAACGTTCGTGTAGGGTGGTGCAGGATGGTGTAGGCTCATATTTCTCTTTGTTACTTTATTATTCTCATTTTCAACGTGTTGGAGCTATTTTGTGTAGGGTGTAGGGTGAAATGCATCACAACGCTAATTTCCATCCATCCATCATGCGGCTTCTATCTCACTGTCAGTAGCCT
>CALZEQ010000043.1 GCA_945641355.1 uncultured Mediterranea sp.
CCGGAGGTGGATATCAAGGTGTCGAGAAAGCGGAACGGATACCGGCTGATGCAAAGCGGGTGACGACAGGAAGAGAGATTCTTTCTCTCACCAATAGAGATTCTCATGTTTTTTCCATACATTTGCAAAATAGAGGATGATTCCCTCCCTTAAACAGAGCCTGCAAGTATGGAACAGAGAAGATTGAAGCGATGCCCGATCGGCATCCAGACATTCGAAGAAATCAGACAGGGCGACTACCTGTATGTAGACAAGACGGCGTTGGTCTATCAGATGACACACGACTTCAAGTACGTTTTCCTGAGCCGTCCCCGCCGGTTCGGCAAGTCGTTGCTGGCCTCCACCCTGCACAGCTACTTCGCAGGGCGCAAGGAGCTGTTTGAGGGGTTGGCCATCGAAAAACTGGAGCAGGAGTGGACGGAACATCCGGTGCTTCACTTCGACATGAGTACGGCCAAACATCTGGATGTGGAAAAGCTGGAACGGCATCTGGACCGCCAACTGCGTCCCTTCGAGGAAATCTATGGCATCTCGCATCCGGCTATCGACTGCAACGACCGCTTGAGGGAACTTGTCATGGCTGCCTGTGCCCAGACCGGTCGTAAGGTGGTGGTGCTGGTTGACGAGTACGACGCTCCGCTGCTGGACGTGGTACACGAGGAGGAGCAGCTGCCCCGCCTGCGCCAGGTGATGCGCAACTTCTATTCGCCCCTGAAGGCGTGCGACCCCTACCTGCGCTTTGTCTTCCTGACAGGCATCACCAAGTTCTCGCAGATGAGCATCTTCAGCGAGCTGAACAACCTGAAGAACATCAGTATGATGCCGGCTTATGCCAGCATTTGTGGTATCTCGCGCGAGGAGCTGTTGGCACAGCTGGCGGACTACACGGAAGCTTTGGCCGAACAGTTAGGAACTGACCGGGAAGGAGCCATCAGGTTACTGGCCAGGCAATATGACGGCTACCATTTCTCCTGGCCGTCATCGGACCTGTTCAATCCCTACAGCCTGTTGAATGCCTTTGTCGATGGACGGCTGGACAACTACTGGTTTGCCTCGGGCACACCCACCTACCTGATAGAGATGATGCGCAAGTTCGGCGTGCTGCCCTCACAGATAGGACGGATGGAAGCGGTGGCGACTGCTTTTGATGCGCCCACGGAGAGCATGACCTCCATTGTTCCGCTGCTCTATCAGAGCGGCTACCTCACCATAAAGGACTATGAACGGGAAGATGGGCTCTATACCCTTGACATTCCGAACAAGGAGATTCGTATTGGGTTGATGGAGAGCCTGCTGCCCAATTATGTACACGAAGCGGCGAATGCAGGTCAGACGGCCATTGCAAAGATGAACCGTGCCTTGCGTCAGGATGACCTGGACGGTATGCTCCGTCTGCTGCAACAGTTCCTGCTGACTATTCCGCAGTGTGACAATACAAATTATGAAGGGCATTATCAGCAGGTGCTGTTCATCATCTTCTCCCTGCTCGGCATGTATGTGGATGTGGAGGTGCGCACCGCCACAGGCCGCGTAGACTTGGTGATGCGTGCCTACGGCAAGCTCTATCTGTTCGAGCTGAAGCTGAACCGTTCGGCCGAGGCGGCCATGGCGCAGATTGACCTGAGGGACTATCCCGCCCGCTTCGCGCAGGCCGGTCTGCCGGTGGTGAAGGTGGCCATCGCCTTCGACTCCGAACGTCGCACCATTGCCGACTGGAAGATAGAGTAAGGGGAACATTTTTTGCCCAAAGCCGCACAACAGCGGGTTCAGGGCGCAAAATGTTGCGCCCCTACAGTTATAATACGTATACAATCAATCTGTTCGACCGGGCCATGACGGCCTATACCGGGGCACTACGCACTGCCGAACGAAACCTGCTCGACGACAAGGCAGGGTATATCAATAGCTATATGGGGGACTTGTACAGTGAAGACAGAAGAACCAAATTCTTTCTCTCTCTCTCTCGAATTGGAGAGGAAGAAGAGTGCCTTGGCTGCTTTCGAGGAGAAAGACAAGAGTTTGTTGGAAATAAAGAAATATATTATTAAAGATAAATTTATTTTGGATTTTCGTTTCACACACTTTCTTGATAAGAAAAATTTTCATATAGACTACGAGCTTCAAGGTAAAATCCGACTGAAAGGGTGGCCCGAGGAGGGGAAAAGATATGAAGTTTCGAAAGATTGGAACGATGTATCCAATGGGGAAGGATGTTGGTTTAGGCTCATTTCAGGATGTGAGCTGGCTGATTACGTAGATACCCTGCAAATAGATGAATCGTTGCGGAAACAATGGGCACTGATTGATGCACGGACAAAAGGGAAAGGATATATCGTATTTGATAAAGTCAAATTAACCCCAATAGAAGGCAAGCCCACTTACACCGGTAGGGTGGAAGGCCGTTTTGAATTTGAGGCGGAGGGGACAAATGAGTGTTATCCGGAAATCAACAAACACTTCAGTGTGACTGACGGGTCATTTGGTATTGCCATGAGCGAAGGTATAGAATTGACCAAACAATGTGATGAATCATGGCCGGATAGTTTTAAATCTTGTTTCTCTGTGTTTGTACCAAATTAACGGCTGTAAACATGCAAATCGGGTGACGACAACTTTTAATGGAACAGCTGAAAACATACTATGGAACAGTTGTTTACTCCTAATGAAACAGTTGTTATCTATAGGCGAAACAGTTGTTCCATGACCTATGCAACAACTGTTCCACACCTATTGTACACCTTTAAACTGCGGTGATACGACAGTGATTGACTGTGATTGTTGCAGCAAAATAAGTGTTTTTTTGATGAAAAAACAACGATTATCTGCCACAAATCTGCCAAAAAGTGCAAAAAAACGCCCCAAAACGAGGGTGAAATGAAGTGGTTTAACACAAAAATAGCCTATTTTTGTGTTAATAAATGTAAAGCTCGAAATATCTGCCACACTTTTTTAGCTGTTAATCCATTTATATAGAGGGGACTAACGGAATGTGTGTGGCAGATGGCAGATAAACAAAACTTTTCACGCGCGCGTGCGCGCGAGGAAGTGAGAGCGTACACGTAAAGAGATTCTGTCTCCCGCCGATAGAGACTCTCGCGGTTTTTATACACTTGCAGAATTGAGGATGATTTCCACTTGTAAACAGAGCCTGCATGTATGGAACAGAGATGAGCATCTTCAGCAAGCTGAACAATCTGGCCAATATCAGCATAGACAGATAGAGAGCCTTCCGATAGCATGATGAAGGCTCTAAATAGAACGGGCATGATGCCGTAACGACAAGCAGAAACGTATCAAGAAAAACTTTTAGGCGGAAACGTGCACAAGGAATGCAGTTATTTTGTAGATTTGCATCGCTTAAACTATTATTTATGGTACGAAAGTTCGATTTTCTCGTCATCGGCTCCGGAATAGCCGGTATGAGCTTTGCGCTGAAAGTGGCGCATAAAGGAACCGTGGCCCTCATCTGCAAAGCCGGATTGGAAGAGGCCAACACTTACTTTGCACAGGGAGGTATCGCTTCGGTCACCAACCTCAAGGTAGACAACTTCGAGAAGCATATTGAAGACACCATGATAGCGGGCGACTGGATAAGCGACCGCCAGGCTGTGGAGAAGGTGGTGTGCAATGCTCCTGAACAGATTAATGAACTCATCAAGTGGGGAGTGAACTTTGACAAGAAGGAGGACGGAGAGTTTGACCTTCACAAAGAGGGAGGACACTCGGAGTTCCGCATCCTGCATCATAAAGACAATACGGGAGCCGAAATACAGACTTCGCTGATAGAGGCGGTGAAACAGCATCCCAACATCACGGTCTTCACCGACTTCTATGCCGTAGAAATCATCACCCAGCACCATCTGGGCATCATTGTCACCCGCTATACACCGGGCATCAAGTGCTACGGAGCTTACGTGCTGAACGAAAAGACGGGCGAGGTGGATACCTTCCTGTCGAAAGTGACCGTCATGGCTACGGGCGGATGCGAAGCGGTATACCGGCACACTACCAACCCGCTGGTGGCTACAGGCGACGGCATCGCCATGGTATATCGGGCCAAAGGTGCCGTGAAGGATATGGAGTTCATCCAGTTCCATCCCACTGCCCTCTACCATCCGGGCGACCGGCCAGCCTTCCTCATCACCGAAGCTATGCGCGGCTACGGCGGCGTGCTCCGCACCAAGGACGGCAAGGAGTTCATGCAGAAATATGACCCGCGCCTGTCGTTGGCACCGCGCGACATCGTGGCACGTGCCATCGACAACGAAATGAAGCAGCGGGGAGAAGATCATGTCTATCTGGACGTGACGCACAAGGATCCGGAGGAGACCAAACGCCACTTCCCCAACATCTACAAGAAGTGCCTCTCCATCGGCATCGACATCACCAAGGATTACATCCCGGTGGCACCGGCTGCACACTACCTGTGCGGCGGCATCAAGGTGGATCTGGACGGACAGAGCAGCATCCGCAGGCTGTATGCCATCGGCGAATGCAGCTGCACCGGACTGCACGGAGGCAACCGACTGGCCTCGAACTCGCTGATTGAAGCGGTGGTATATGCCGATGCAGCAGCCAAGCACGCGCTGAGCGTATTGGACCGCTACGACTTCAACGAGGACATACCCGAATGGAACGATGAAGGAACCATATCGACCGAGGAGCGTGTGCTGATTACACAAAGCATGAAGGAGGTGAACCAGATAATGGAGGCATACGTGGGCATCGTGCGCAGCAACGCCCGACTGACACGTGCTTGGAACCGTCTAGACATTCTGTACGAAGAGACAGAGGCCCTGTTCAAGCGAAGCAAGGCCACACGCGAGCTTTGCGAACTGCGCAACATGATAAACGTGGGCTACCTCATCACCAAACAGGCCATGGAACGTAAGGAGAGCCGCGGCCTGCACTACACCATTGACTACCCGCGGACGGAAGTCCGTTGACAACAAAGGGGCGGAAGTTTTTTTCCGCCCCTTTGCTCTATCTGTACCCGCTTACAGCAGCGGGATGTCGGTTCCTGATTACATATTGCTCTTCTTCACCTCGAAGTAGGCCTGCGGATGCTGGCAGGCAGGGCAAAGCTCGGGTGCCTCCTTGCCTTCATAGATGAAACCGCAGTTGCGGCACTGCCATACCACCACTTCGTCCTTGGCAAATACCTTGCCCTCTTCGATGTTCTTGACGAAAGCCAGGTAACGCTCTTCGTGCCCCTTCTCGGCAACGGCAATGTTGCGATACATCAAGGCTATTTCGGGGAATCCCTCTTCATCGGCAATGTCGGCAAACTTGGGATAATCCAATGTCCACTCTTCGTTCTCACCGGCTGCGGCAGCCTTCAGGTTGTCCAGCGTCTTGCCGATGACACCGGCGGGATAGCTGGCTGTGATCTCTACGCATCCACCTTCCAGCCACTTGAACATACGCTTGGCATGTTCCTTCTCCTGATCGGCCGTTTCGGTAAAGATAGCCGAAATCTGTTCATATCCTTCTTTCTTTGCTGCGCTTGCAAAGTATGTGTAGCGCATACGTGCCTGCGACTCACCGGCGAAAGAGGTCAGCAGGTTCTTCTCGGTACGGGTACCTTTGATGCTTTTTTCCATAATAGTAGTAAACTGTTTTTTTAATGATAAATGGTTCTTCTGCATTCCGTGAGGACGAGAAGGTTGATTGCTCATTCCCCCACCCTTCCTCGGGATTTTGCCAAACAAATATAGTGCATTTTCAGGAATCAACATTACTTTGGAACTAAAAATCGGTCAAAAGTGATAAAAAAACGGCCGAGTAGCAACTGTTTGCACTATTTTACCTAATTTTGCAGTCGCTTTCCGGATAGATTGATAACAATAGGTATATATAGATTCAAAAAAAGATTGCAAATGAAAGCGTTCGACTTTAAGCCGAGACTTTACACGGCTCTGAAAAATTATTCGAAAGACTTGTTTATGGCCGACCTGATGGCCGGCATCATCGTGGGTATCGTGGCACTGCCACTGGCCATTGCCTTCGGCATTGCTTCGGGTGTATCACCCGAAAAGGGCATCATCACTGCCATCATCGCAGGCTTCGTCATCTCGTTGCTGGGAGGAAGCAAGGTACAGATAGGCGGACCTACAGGTGCCTTCATCGTCATCATCTACGGCATCATCCAGCAATATGGCGAATCGGGTCTGATTGTAGCCACCCTGATGGCCGGTGTGCTGCTGGTGCTGCTGGGCGTATTCAAGCTGGGGGCTGTGGTGAAGTTCATCCCCTACCCCGTCATTGTGGGATTCACCAGCGGTATTGCCGTCACCATCTTCACTACGCAGATAGCCGATGTGCTGGGACTGACGGAAACCGTGACGGGTATAGACGGAACGGAAATAGTAGCACCCCTGAAGACTCCGGGTGACTTTCTGGGCAAATGGGTGTGCTATGCAGCGCATATCGACTCGGTCAACTGGTGGAACACGCTGGTCAGCATCGTCAGCATCGTCATCATCGCACTGACTCCCCGCCTGTCGAAGAAGATACCCGGCTCGCTGGTGGCCATCGTATTGGTAACGGTAGCGGTATGGCTGATGAAGATGTATGGAGGCATTGAGGGTATCGACACCATCGGAGACCGGTTCAGCATCAAGGCCGAACTGCCCGATGCCGTGGTACCCGCACTGGACTGGGAGGCAGTACGCTCGCTCTTCCCCGTAGCCGTGACCATCGCCGTGCTGGGTGCTATCGAATCGCTGCTGAGTGCCACAGTGGCCGACGGTGTCATCGGTGACAAACACGACAGTAACACCGAACTGATAGCACAAGGCGCAGCCAACATCATCACTCCGCTCTTCGGCGGTATTCCGGCCACGGGAGCCATTGCCCGCACCATGGCCAACATCAACAACGGCGGACGCACACCTGTAGCCGGCATTATCCATGCAGCGGTGCTGCTGCTGATTCTGCTGCTGCTCATGCCGCTGGCACGCTTCATCCCGATGGGCTGTCTGGCCGGCGTACTGGTGGTGGTATCGTACAACATGAGCGGCTGGCGTACCTTCCGCGCCCTGATGCGTAACCCGAAGTCGGATGTGACCGTGCTCATCATCACCTTCCTGCTGACGGTCATCTTCGACCTGACGGTAGCAATAGAGGTAGGCCTGCTGATTGCCTGCGTCCTCTTCATGCGCCGCGTGATGGAGACGACGGAAATCTCTGTCATCAAGGATGAGATTGACCCGAATGCCGAACTGGACATCAAGACACACGAGGAGCATCTGGTCATCCCCAACGGAGTGGAGGTATACGAAATCAACGGTCCCTACTTCTTCGGCATCGCCACGAAGTTTGAAGAGATGATGGCGCAACTGGGTGACCGGCCGAAGGTGCGCGTAATACGAATGAGAAAGGTGCCCTTCATTGACTCTACCGGCATACACAACCTGGAGAACCTCTGCCTGATGTCGCAGAAGGAGGGCATCACCATTGTACTGTCCGGCGTCAACGAGAAAGTACACCGAGTGCTGGAGAAGGCCAACTTCTACGCACTGCTGGGTGAGGAGAACATCTGCCCCAACATCAACGTGGCACTGGAACGAGCTGAAATATTGGTGGGCGAACGTGCCTGATAGCTATACAAAAAAAGAGAGGCGGGTGCCTCTCTTTTTTGTATACAGACAATCAACTCACATTACTCTTCGTACATCTTGTCGATAATCTCCTTGTAGTTGCGGGCTACAACCGATCGCTTCAGCTTCAGCGTATTGGTCAGTTCGCCACGCTCCATGCTGAAAGGATGAGCCAGCAGGGTGAACCGCTTCACCTGCTCGTAATGGGCAAACTGCTGCTGCAGGGTGTCGATGCGGGCCCGATAGAGGGCCTGTATCTTGGGATGATGCAACAGCTCTTCCATGCTGTTGCATACGATGCCTTTCTCCTGCGCATACCCCTTCACCGCCTCGTAGGCAGGCACAATGAGTGCAGAGACAAACTTGCGCTGGTCGGCAATGATGGCTATCTGGTCGATGTAACGGTCGATGATGAACTGGGTCTCCAATGCCTGCGGACAGATGTACTTGCCGTTTGAGGTCTTGAACAGGTCTTTGATGCGGTCGGTAAGGTAGAGCGTGCGTCCCTCCAGCCGTCCGGCATCGCCTGTATGGAACCAGCCGTCGGCATCGATGGCCTGTGCCGTGGCCTCCGCCTTCTTGTAATAGCCGGGGGTAATGGTCTTGCCACGCAGCAGGATTTCGTTCTCCTCGCCAATCTTTACCTCCAAATCAGGCATGATTTCGCCTACTGACCCTATCACATAGCCTGTGCGCGGGTAACAGCAAACCGTAGCGGTGCTCTCCGTCAGTCCGTAACCCACCACCATGTTGATGCCTACCGAGTGGACAAACTCGCAGACCTCGTTGGAGACTGCCGCACCGGCAGTAGGAAAGAACGTGCCGTTTTCGATGCCGATGGTCTTCTTGAGCAGTGCATAGACCGTACGCTCATAGAACTTATACTTCAGATGGAGCATCATGGGAGGCGTCTTGCCCAAGCGCAGATAGTCCAGGTTGTGCGTCCTTCCAGTCTTGATGGCATCCAGCATCATGGCCCGTTTCAAGCCCGTCTCTTGTTCGATACGCTCGTGTACCCCCTGATATACCTTCTCCCAAAAACGGGGTACGCTGCACATGGCTGTAGGACGAATCTCCTTGATGGTAGTCTGAATATCTTGCGGACGCAGATTGATGCACACCTGCGCACCCCGTTGCAGGCAGACATACGTCCAGCCACGCTCGAAGACGTGCGTCAGGGGCAGAAAGTTCATCGATACATCCTGATCGGTGAGTTGCGGGATGCGAATCTCGTGCGTACGGAATGCCTCCAGGTAGTTGTAGTGCATCAGCAGGACACCCTTCGGCTCGCCTGTAGTACCCGACGTATAAAGTATGTTGCAGATGTCCTTATCAGTCACTTCCGCACAGCGGCGCTCCGTCTCAGCCCGATGTGTGAGTGCCTCGCCCTGCTTCAGGAATTCGCTGAAGTAAATGGAGGTGCGGTCGCGCGGATCACGCTTGACGGCCGAGTCAAATATGATAATCTGCTGAAGCGAAGAGCAAAGACCCAACACCCGGAATGCGGCATCGTACTGGAACTGCTCACCTACAAAGAGATAACGGATCTGTGCGTCGTTGACAATGTATTGCACCTGAGCTGGCGAACTGGTGGCATAGAGGGGGATGGTCACCGCCCGATCGGCATAAGCACCAAAATCCATGTACAAGCATTCCGGTTTGTTCTGTGAAAAGACACCGATATTCTCCTGTACTTTCACATCCATAGCAAGCAAGGCATCGGACACAATACGGACGATGCGCGAGAACTCGTTCCATGATACGGACTTCCACTGCGAGGTTTCGTAATCCCTATAGCGCAGGGCTATCTTCTCTCCATACTTCTCCGCCTGCCGATGGACCATGACGGACAAATGATGATAAGCCATATTGATTGTTTTTAGTTAATTCGGTACAAAGGTAGCAGTTTCATTTGAAACTATTGTCTTCCGATGAAACAGTTTTTTCTTTCTCTCACCATTTTCCGGCAGAAACTGTTTTTTAGAAGAGAAAAGAAGAGTTATCGGAGATTTTTCCCTAAGTTTGCAACAGCAAACCTACTTAATGAATGACCTATATGAATTACGATTTACCTACACTGACCTCTGAAGCGGTCGGCCTGCTGCAATCGCTGATTGCCATACCCTCCGTCAGCCGGGAGGAAGAGAAAGCAGCCGATTGCCTGCAACAATACATCGAACTGCAAGGCATGGAAACAGGGCGTAAAGGCAACAACGTATGGTGCCTCAGCCCTATGTTTGACCTGCAGAAACCGACCCTGCTGCTAAACTCGCACATTGACACTGTGAAACCGGTGACAGGCTGGCGCAAACAGCCTTACCGCCCTACATTGGAAAGCAACGGCAAACTGTATGGACTGGGCAGCAACGATGCAGGTGCCAGTGTGGTGAGCCTGCTACAGACCTTCCTGACTCTGTGCCGCACGACGCAGAAGTACAACCTGCTGTTCCTGGCTTCGTGCGAAGAAGAGGTATCGGGCAAGGGAGGCATTGAGAGTGTATTGCCCGGACTGCCACCCATCACGTTTGCACTGGTGGGCGAACCTACCGAGATGCAACCGGCCATTGCAGAAAAAGGACTGATGGTGCTGGACGTGATGGCTACCGGACGGTCGGGACATGCCGCACGCGAGGAGGGCGACAACGCCATTTACAAGGTGCTGGATGACATCCGATGGTTTCGCGACTACCGTTTCGAAAGGGTTTCTCCGCTGCTGGGACCGGTGAAGATGAGCGTCACCATGGTGAATGCCGGTACGCAACACAACGTCATTCCCGACCGTTGTACGTTTGTAGTGGATATCCGCAGCAACGAATGCTATACCAACGAGGAGCTGTTTGCCGAAATCGAACGGCACATCAGCTGTCAGGCACAGGCACGCTCTTTCCGGCTCGGCTCGTCGCACGCACCGGCCGACCATCCGCTGGTACGTAGGACCGTCGGCATGGGGCGC
Organism: uncultured Mediterranea sp.; assembly: GCA_945641355.1. Lineage (GTDB taxonomy): Bacteria > Bacteroidota > Bacteroidia > Bacteroidales > Bacteroidaceae > Bacteroides. The sequence continues at coordinate 10,555 of CALZEQ010000043.1, forward strand.
ACTCCCTTCGGTTCACCTACCCTGTCGGACCAAGCTCTGATGCCTTTCCCCTCTCTCAAGATGGGGCCGGGCAAGAGCAGCCGTTCGCACACGGCAGACGAGTTCATCTTCGTACGTGAGATTGAAGAGGCCATCCGGCTCTATCTGGAACTGCTGGATGGAGCGGAAATCGTCTGATTAGCGATTGAGCCACGGCTCCGGATTCAGCTTCTCCTTTTCTCTGCGAAGCTGGAAATGGAGCACCGTGCGACCGCCATCGGCCTTGTCGGAGAAAATTGGACCGATGGCCTGCTTGGTGGTCACCTCGTCACCTTGCTTCACGCTGGCTGACGAGAGGTTGCAATATACCGAAATGTACGAACCGTGGCGGATGAGCACGTTGAAGAGGCCGTTCAACTGGAAGACAGCCGCTACCTTACCGTTGAAGATGGCACGCGCCTGAGCACCGGGCTTTCCTTGTATGTCGATGCCTTTGTTGTCCAGTTTCACGTTGCGCAACCCCTCTACAGCATACTGTCCATAGTGGCTGGTAATAATGTAAGGACCGGTGATAGGCATGGGCAGTTTACCTCGGTTGTTGGCAAAAGTGCCGGACAGCTCGCGGTCGGCTTTACTCATGGAGTAGGCTTCCAGCGGAGCGATGTTGCCCTTCTTCGTGCCGGCGGCAGCGTTGCTCTTCTCCTTGCCTGTCTTCCGGTTGGCAGCCGTCTTCTTGCGTTCCTCCTCGGCTGCCCGCTTACGCGCACGCTCTATCTCTTCGGCTATCAGCCGGTCGATGCGGGCATTCAGCTGGTTGGCTTCGCGACGTTTCTTGCTGATTTCGTTCTGCAAGCCCCGCTGCTTCTTCTGCAGGTTGGCCACCAACGTCTTCTTCTGCTTCTCTTGCTCCTCCAGTTTGGCCTTCTCCGCTTCACGCTCTTTCAGCAATCCTTCCTTGGCCGCGCGTACCTGTTTCAGTTCCGTACGTTTGCGGTTGACCTCATCTTGCTTCTTCAGCACCTCCTCGCCCTGCAGACGCTGGTAGGTGGCATACTCGCGCACATAACGCATACGCCGATAGGTCTGTGCCAGATTGTCCGCCGACAGGATAAACATCAGCTTCTCCTCGATGGAGCGGTTTTTGTAGAGGTAATGCACGGACGACTCGTATTTTTTCTTCTTATCGGCCAAGTCACGCTGCAAGCGACCAAGCTGCTTTTCCAGCGACAACAGTTCGCGGTCGATGGCCTCTACATCGCGATTGATGGAGAGGATGTAGCGTCTGCGTTCCTCTATCTGCCCCGTCAATGCAGCCAGTCCGTTCAGCTGACTGCCCACATCCTTTTTGGTGCTCTTCAACAACGATTCAGACTCTGCTATCTGCTTCTGCAGCGTTCCCCGCTTGTTTTCCAGCTCCTTAATCAGTTTGTTTGACTGGGCCAACAGTGTGCCCGCAAGCCAACAACACAGTGCCAAGACAGATATAAGACGCTTCATAAATGAGTAGCTTTATTTGTAATTCAGTTCAATAAATGGGCAAGCATCTCAAGCAACTCTTCCGGCGATACCTCTTCATACTTTTTCGACAGTTGCGTAGGTGTCATCGTAAATGGCTTGTCTGAGAAATCGGACAGTTCTATCTTGCCTCTTTTCAGCGAAGACAGACCCAGTTCCTGAGCCGTCAACGCCCTCTTCCCGTCGGGTGTAGTCGCTGCGTAAAGCAACTTTTCCAACCGGGCGAAAGTGGCTTTCTTTGGCAGCACACCTTTCAACTCTTTCCGGGTGGCACGCACATAGCGTTTCCCCATACGGTCTACCAGCAGCAGTTCCTCCGGCGTAACCTCCAGACGAACCACCTCCGAACGAAGAATCGGCATCAGGAACGAGAGCTGCATCCGCTCGCCGCTCTTCAACCTCATGTTGCCACTCACCGTGATGCTGCCTTCCTTCTGCGGCAAGGTGAGATGGACTTTGGAGGAGAGGTAACCACTCTCAGCCATTCCCGTCGCCAGACGCGAACTTTTACATCCGGATAAAAGAAGGAGCATCAGCATACAGACCAATGCCACACTGCCCGTACATCTGTTTCTATTCATCATCATCTAACTCTTTATACATTCATTAATCAATCCTGCCGTTCTCCGGCACTCACTCACTTATATATTTTCGTTTGGCAATCTTCTCCTTCAACAAGGCAGAGGTACCTCCCATCTCCAGAGCCTGTTTCCAATAGCCGACGGCAGCCTCTACATCACCTGTCATATAGTAGATGTCTCCGCAATGCTCCATGATGACCGCACTCTTGTCCTGATCGCTTTTGATGGCATTGTCAATGTAAAGGCGGGCTTCCGCATAATTGCCCTTCTCAAACAGAATCCAGGCATACGTATCCAGATAGGTTGCGTTATCAGGCTCGGCCTTGACGGTTTTGTAGCTCATCTCTTCGGCCTTATCCAGATTCTTACGTTCTACCGAAAGGTAATAGGCGTAATTGTTGAGGGCCGGTATGTTTCCAGGATTGTACTGCAAAGCCTCATCGTAGGCCTCGTAAGCCTCATCGTTCCGGTTGAGCGAGTGACAGGCATCACCAATAATGGTATAGAAATCGGACACGACCTCCTTCTTGCTCTCTTTGGTGACGTGCGTCAAAGCCTTCCGGCTGACGGCCAGTGCATCCTCTGTCCGTTCGGCCTGGTTGTAAGCGATGGCCAGATAGAAATAGAATTCCAGCATGTCGGGATTGGACTCCACACCGATTTCACAAAGTCGGGTTACCTCCTGATAGTCTTCCTTACGTATCGCCTCACCCAGCAACGTCATGCGTGCGGCCGTATTGGTGGGGTCTATCTCCAACACCTGCCCCAATACAGGGTACGCTTTCTGATCCATTCCCTTCGACAAGAGGTATTGGGCATAAAGCAAAGGCAAAGCCGGGTCGTCAGGTTCCTGCTCCATGATTCGGTCGAAAAGGGTGATGACCTGTGTACTATCCCTGCCGGCCTGCTCGTTGCGAACGACGAAGCGGCGCATCACGTCCAACTTGGCATCCGAAGGAACCTTTTTGTTCAGCAGCAGCGTATCCAATTGCTGCTCATACAATTCGGTCTGTCCCGTCTCTTCATAATACGAGGCCAGCGAATAGAGCGCCATGGCATTGTCCGGTTCATCCTCCAGCACCTGCCGATAGATGGCGTAAGCTTCGTCGGCCTTCCCATGCTGCAGATAGACATCGCCCAGCACCACCCGATAACGCATATCCATGGGATACTCACTCACCAGATTCTCTATCTCGCGGAAAGCAGCCTTGTCGTCCTTCTTCTGCAGATAGATGCGGAACTTTTCCATACTGAGCTGTTCGTTCTTACCCATCCGGTTCTCCAACCGGTTCAGGATGTCAATCACATTGTCATACTGCTCGGCATGATTATAGATATCGAGCAGGTTATAGAGCGGTTCCAGCTTGTCTGCAAACCGGAGAGTCATATCTTCCAGCAACACGGTAGCCTTTTCCGTTTCATTGCGCTGCATATAGAGGTTGGCCAACCCCTGTGCATACCAATAGTTATCGGGTGCATTCGCTACAGCCCGTTCCAGCAGTGCAAGAGCCTGTTGGGGCTGCTTCAGATAGATGTAGTACTGCGACAATTCGTACAGGGCAGAGGAGGCATCGGGAGCTATAGCCAGACAATGCTGCAGCAACCCGAAAGCAGCATCGTACTGCTTGTTGTTCTTCAAGCGGACTGCCTCCAGAAAGAAATAATCAAACCGACGTTGCTCCTCTTCCGTCAATGTGGCAGGGGGCAACGGAGTTACCTTTTTCCGCTTCGCATTCTTCTTAATTTTCGTGGTGTTGTCAGCGACCTGAGAAGCTATAACGGGAGCAGCTCCTCCTATCAGCCCCCCTGCAAGACCACCGACCACGGCACTGCACGAAGAGAGAAAATACGAACAGAGCCATATAACAAAAGCCCACTGGAGATGTTGTTTCATGAGAAAATCTTTCAAATTCATTTTCAAACCCTTCCTGTATGTCCGAAGCCACCGGTTCCCCTCTCTGTCTCATCCAAAGCCTCGACTGATTGCCAGCAGACCTGCTCGTGACGGGCTATCACCATCTGTGCGATGCGCTCGCCGTCCTCTATCACAAACGGCTCCTGCGACAGATTGACCAGTATTACACAGATTTCCCCTCGGTAATCGGCATCAATCGTACCGGGCGAATTCAGCACCGTAATTCCCTTCTTCAAAGCAAGGCCGCTGCGCGGACGTACTTGTGCCTCGTAACCGGGAGGCAAAGCGATGTAGAGCCCTGTCGGAACCAGGCAACGCTGCAACGGCTGGAGTATGACAGATTCGGTAAGATTGGCACGCAAATCCATGCCTGCAGACAACTCGGTGGCGTAAGCCGGAAGCGGATGCTTCGATTTATTGATGATTTGTACGTTTTGCATATCTATCCTTATTACGTGCATTTCGTCTGTCCATATACACACGAAACGAAAGTTTTCAATTAATTGGGCGAAAATACTGCTTTTGCCCCAAAATAGTGATACATTTGCAGTTAAATAATAAAAAGAGACTCATCATGAACTGGCATACCCTTCTATCCGCCAAGCGTTTCGGCTTGGAGGAACTTCATCTGGAACGGCACGAAAACCGTTCTGAATTTCAACGTGACTATGACCGGCTGGTCTTCTCGGCCCCCTTCCGAAGGTTGCAGAACAAGACACAAGTCTTCCCGCTTCCAGGCAGCATCTTCGTGCACAACCGGCTGACACACAGCCTAGAAGTATCTTGCGTAGGCCGCTCATTGGGAAATGACGTTGCCAAAGAGTTGCTCTCCCTACACCCCGAACTGAGTGACAGCTATCTCTCGGAAATCGGCTCCATTGTGTCAGCCGCCTGTCTGGCACACGATTTGGGCAACCCTCCGTTCGGACACTCAGGAGAAAGGGCTATCTCTACTTTTTTTTCCGAGGGAGCAGGCATCAAACTGAAGGAAGGACTGACCGAAGAGCAATGGAACGACCTGACGCACTTTGAAGGCAACGCCAATGCCTTCCGTCTGCTTACCCACCAATTTGAAGGGCGGCGCAAAGGCGGATTCGTACTGACCTATAGTACGCTGGCCAGCATTGTGAAGTATCCATACGCTTCCAGCCTGGCGGGCAAGAAGCCGAAGTTCGGCTTCTTCACCACCGAAGAGGAGAGTTTCCGACGAATTGCAGACGAACTGGGCATGAAGCAGCTGCAAAGCGCACCACTGCGCTATGCACGCCATCCGCTGGTGTATCTGGTAGAAGCAGCCGATGACATCTGCTACCAACTGATGGACATTGAGGATGCACACAAGCTGAAATTGCTGACCACCGAAGAGACCAAGGGACTGCTCCTCTCCTACTTCCATCCGGAACGGCAACATCACCGGCTGGAAACCCTACGTATCGTCAGTGATACCAACGAACAGATAGCCTACCTGCGTTCCAGCGTCATCGGACTGCTCATACGGGAGTGTGTGGAGGTCTTCGTGACACACGAACAGGAAATTCTGGATGGTACATTCGAAGGAAGCCTCATCGACCACATATCTCCTCTTCCCGCCTCGGCCTATCGGCGGTGCGCCGAGGTCTCGCTACAGAAGATTTACCGTTCGCGCGATGTTCTGGACATCGAACTGGCCGGTTTCCGGGTCATCAGCACCCTGCTCGAACTGATGATAGAGGCTGTATGTTCGCCGGAGAAGGCCTACTCTCGCCTGTTGATAGACCGCGTCTCCAGCCAATACAGCATCCACGCCACCGGGCTTTATGAACGGATACAGGCCGTGCTCGACTACATCTCGGGCATGACCGACGTATTTGCCCTCGACCTGTACAGGAAAATCAATGGTAACAGTTTGCCGGCAGTATAGACATCCTTTGCGAGGACTATGAAAAGAGGACTTCTGGACAGAGTACATCCGCAAGATGTTGGAACTCAGCAAGTATATCTTCCTGAGCCGTCCGCGCCGATTCGGCAAGTCCCTGCTTATCTCTACCCTGCAAGCCTACTTTGAGGGGCGTAAGGAGTTGTTCAAGGGATTGGCCATCGACGCTCCCACGGAGAATATGACATCCATCATTCCGCTATTGTATCAGAGCGGTTATATCACTATAAAGAATTATGTCCGCGCATCCTCTCTATATACCTTAGATGTCCCCAACAAAGAGATAAGCATCGGACTGATGGAAAGTCTCTTGCCCAACTATGCCCAATCTCAGGCTTGGATGGGGACAACTACCGTTGCAGAAATGTATGAAGCTCTGCTTCAAGACGATCTGAATGAGATGCTCCGCCTCCTGCAAGCCTATCTGCTCACCGTGCCCTACTGCAATCAAGCCGACAGCGAGGGGCACTACCAGCAGATGCTCTACATCATCTTCTCTCTGCTGGGTCGGTATGTGGATGTGGAGGTACACACACCGACAGGCCGTGTGGACATGGTGATGCGCACGGCCAAATCCCTCTATCTCTTCGAGCTGAAACTCAACCAGAGTGCCGAGGCGGCCATGCGGCAGATTGACCTGAAAGAGTATGCCTCGCACTTTGCCCTTGCAGGGCTGCCCATCATCAAGATTGGCATCAACTTTGACTCCGAACGGCATACCATCAGCGACTGGAAGATAGAAGAAGCGTAAGCCGGTTCGTCTCTGTACCAACCAAGCTAAGACTGTAAAGCAACGACAAACTGTTTTGCCATCTGTAATTAAATAGCACCACTGACAGAATTCCATTTCCTATGCGGTTCATATTCACACGAAGGCAACTAAAATGTCTGTTCCAAAGCTTCGAACGAACATACGAAAGTTTGGGATGTACATCCGAAGGTTTGGAACGGACATACGAAAGCTGAGGATGTAATATGCAATTAGCCTACACTGCTTTTCTACCTGTGTTCGGTCAGCACTTCCTGCAGCAGTTCCGCATCCGATAGCCTACCAAGGATGCCAAGAGCACACCGGTGGCATTGGCAGCAAAGTCGAGCCAGTCGCCACCCCGATGGGTAGTGCAATACTCCTGCATCAGTTCGATGACACCGCTGAAAAGGATGGGACAGAGAAAAGCCCCCATCCACACATGACGTATCGGAAGGACACCACCCCGATGGGCACGCAAGAACTCTAACCACAACATGCCTGACATACCGAAATACATGACTACGTGTACCAACTTGTCGATGCCGGGCACATCATCCACCGGAGTAGAGGGCGGACGGAAAAAAGAGAGGTAAATCACAGTTGCAATAACAAGCAGTGAAAGAGGATACTTTCGGATATAATATAACATAAACAGGCGATTTATAAACGATTTGCGGGCGAAAATAAGAAATAATCTCTATATTTGCGCAATTTTATAGCTAAAAATAACAATCTGAAAGAAACGAAGGCGTTTATGGCAAGAGATGACAGAGCTAACTTCGGTAGCAAATTGGGCGTGATACTGGCTTCGGCTGGTTCGGCTGTCGGTTTAGGGAATATCTGGAGATTTCCTTTCGAAACGGGAAACAACGGAGGGGCAGCTTTCATACTTATCTATTTGGTCTGTGTATTGCTGCTGGGTATACCCATCATGATTGCCGAATTCTCTATCGGCCGTCATTCGCGTGCCAACACGGCAGGAGCTTACCAACGGTTGGCTCCCGGCACCCAATGGCGCTGGGTAGGGCGTATGGGCGTATTGACAGGATTCCTGATTCTGAGTTACTACTCCGTCGTAGCGGGATGGACGCTTGAATACATCGGTGAAGCTGCCGGCAATGGCTTTGCCGGCAAAACGGCCGAGGAATTCATCGACTCGTTCAATAGCTTTGTAGGCCATCCGTTCAGACCGATCCTTTGGCTGGTACTGTTTCTGCTGGCAACTCACTACGTCATTGTAAAAGGGGTGGAGAAAGGCATTGAGAAGTCTGCCAAAATCATGATGCCTGTCCTTTTCCTGCTGCTGCTGGTACTGACGGCCTGCTCCATCTCTCTGCCAGGTGCCGGTGCAGGCATTGAATTCCTGCTGAAGCCGGACTTCAGCAAGGTGGACAGCACCGTGTTGCTGAATGCTACCGGGCAAGCGTTCTTCTCGCTCAGCTTGGGTATGGGATGTCTCTGCACGTATGCATCCTATTTTCGTGATGACACGAACTTGCCCCGTACTGCTTTCAACGTGGCTGCCATCGACACACTGGTGGCCATTCTGGCCGGCTTCATCATCTTCCCGGCTGCCTTTTCGGTAGGCATACAACCCGATGCCGGTCCCAGTCTGCTCTTCATTACCTTACCTAATGTGTTCCAGCAGGCCTTTGGTTCTTTGCCATGGCTGGCTGTGCTGCTCTCACTGCTCTTCTATGTGTTGCTGGCATTGGCTTCGCTCACTTCTACCATCTCCATGCACGAAGTGGTGACGGCTTACCTGCACGAAGAGTTTAACCTGCCGCGGAGCAAGGCGGCCCGACTGGTGACAAGCGGCTGCATCTTGTTGGGTATCTTCTGTTCGCTTTCGCTTGGAGTGGGTAAAGAGTATACACTGTTCGGACTGACGCTGTTCGATATCTTCGATTTCCTGACTGCCAAGATCATGCTGCCATTGGGAGGCCTTTTCATTGCGCTGTTTACCGGTTGGTACCTGGACAAGCAGCTTTTCCGATCGGAAGTGACCAACAACGGCACACTGAAGTTTGCTTTCTACAAGACACTGGTATTTGTCCTGCGCTACATCGCTCCGATAGGTATCGCAGCCATCTTCATCAACGAGTTGGGGCTTCTGAAGGGCTGATGGCTCCATCCTTCAGATGGATGGTGCGGTCGGTGATACGGGCCAGAGTTTCGTCGTGCGTAACGATGACAAAGGTCTGCCCGAAACGGTCGCGCAGGTCGAAAAAGAGCTGGTGCAGTTCTGCCTTATTGTGCGAATCCAAACTGCCCGAAGGTTCGTCGGCCAGTACCACAGCCGGTCTGTTGATGAGCGCACGCGCCACGGCCACCCGCTGTTTTTCTCCTCCAGAGAGTTCATTGGGTTTGTGCCCGGCCCTATCAGCCAGTCCCATGAATTCCAGTATCTCCAAGGCTGCACTCCTGGCCTCCGTCTCTCTCTTTCCAGCGATAAAGGCCGGGATCATCACATTCTCCAAAGCTGTGAATTCGGGCAGCAACTGATGAAACTGAAAGACGAATCCGATGTGCCGGTTGCGGAAAGCAGACAATTCCCGTTCCTTCATCCTATCTACCTGAATACCGTCGATACATACCGACCCGCTATCGGGTGCATCCAAGGTGCCCATTATCTGTAACAATGTGGTCTTTCCCGCACCACTGGGACCCACGATGCTGACCACCTCACCACGCCCAACCTGCAAATCGATGCCACGAAGCACCTGCAGAGAGCCGAAACTTTTGGTTATATTCTCTAATCGTATCATGATAACTTAACGTGAGTTCGATATAATGTCTAAGGACTAAGATCATAGCCCTTACGCGATTACCACCTCTGTTCACAGAGCCCAAATTTACGGAGATTTATTGTATAGCAGACGATTTTTGCAAGGAATTTGCAGCCCGACAGAGAAAATAAATGTTAGAAAGACGTTCATACAGGATAAATAACCGAATAAATTTATTATTTTTGCAGGTGATAATGATAACTATGCGTTGTTCCACGATAAAAGACATTTATATCTATGATGGATCAGTCATTAAATAAAATATCCAATTAACAGACGATGAAGAGATATACGTTAACATCTTGTTTGTTGGTCTTATCAACAATACTAAATGCTCAAGAAGTGTTTGGAGTGTGGGACAAGTCGGAATCTCCGTTAATTATTGGGCAACTGGTTAGTCAACGGTTTATTGATGTACCTCATCCCAACTTCAATGGCAACCCTGCCCCTCCCAATGAAATCACCTATCCTGAAACATGCGCGTGGTTTGGGGCCTTACGTTTTGCTGCTCTGACTAAAGATACTATTCTGTCCGAAAAACTGGAACAACGTTTTCTTCCGATATTCGGTTCTGAGCACCGTTTACAGCCCAAGCCTGATCATGTGGACCACACGGTTTTCGGTACTATACCTTTGCAGTTATTTCAGATAACCGGTAATAAAGTATATTATGAAATGGGGTTGTGGTATGCGGACGAGCAGTGGAGAATGCCTTTTAATTCAAAACGAGAAGAGTATCAGGAGTTACTGGACAATGGATTGAGCTGGCAAACAAGATACTGGATAGACGATATGTATATGATATCGGCTATTCAGTCGCAAGCGTTTGTCGTAACCAATGATTCCAACTACATCAATCGGGCAGCTTTTGAAATGGTATCTTATCTGGATAAAATCCAGAAGGCGAACGGACTGTTTTATCATGCAGAGGATGCACCATTTTTCTGGGGAAGAGGAAATGGGTGGATGGCAGCTGGCATGTGTGAGCTTTTAGGTTTATTGCCAGAATCTAATATTTACAGATCGCGCATTCTGAAATCTTATCATCAAATGATGAAAACTCTATGCTTATACCAGAAGGATGATGGTTTATGGGGACAATTAGTAGATGATCCCACCACTTGGTCGGAAACTTCAGGTAGTGCGATGTTTACTTATGCCATGATAAGGGGTGTACGGAAAGGATGGCTTGACAAATCAATTTTCGTTCCCGTAATACGTAAGGCATGGAAAGCTCTGATTAGTCACATCAATGAATATGGCGACATTGATTCAGTATGTGAAGGAACCAACAAAACCAATGACCGCCTATTCTATTTGAATAGAAAAACTTTGGTCGGAAACATGCACGGCCAAGCACCTGTCTTATGGTGCGTCAACGCATTTATTGAATAAACAAATTACTAAATTATGAAAAGAATAGCTTTATTTATACTCGCACACGCAGTTGGGTGTTTTCTCTTTGCTAAAGAATATAGTCTAAAGTCTCCCGATGAGCGTATCCAAGTAAAGATACAGATTGACCATTCAATCCGATATGCTGTATTTGCTGACCAGCATTTGATTATGGACAGTTGTACGCTCTCCATGAGTTTGCAAGATGCCCGGTTGGGAATCAATCCCAAAGTCAGAAAAGTTAAAAGGAGTTCTACTGATGAAATGATAAAAAGGGAAATTCCCTTCAAAAATGCGTTTGTAAAAAACCGCTGCAATACGTTGGAGCTGGCATTTAATGGCAATTACGCCATTGAGTTCAAAGCGTTTGATAACGGAATAGCCTATCGCTTCATTACAGATATGGAGGGGGATGTTGAAGTATTATCGGAAGAGTGCCAAGTCAATTTCCCGGCAAACTATCTGGCACATTTATCCCAGCCCGACGGATTCAAGACATCTTATGAATATCCTTATACGCATGTGTGGACAGAAGAGTATTCGTCAAAGGACCGCATGTCATACCTGCCCATATTGATAGAGACAGACCAACAGTATAAGATACTTATCTCAGAAGCTGATTTGCATGACTATCCTTGTATGTTCTTCAAGAGCAACGACAGGGGAGGGCTCTCCTCAACCTTCCCCTTATATCCGCTTGAGTTTGGTGAAGACGGAGATCGAAGTGTGAAAATTCTGTCAGAAGCCAACTACATTGCCAAAACGACTGGACGCAGACAGTATCCATGGAGATTTTTTGTTATTTCGCATGAAGATAAAGAACTGGTATCCAATGAGATGTCTTATATCCTTTCATCACCTTGCGTTTTAGATGACTATCACTGGATAAAACCGGGTCAAGTCAGCTGGGAATGGTGGCATGACGCACGGCTATATGGCGTAGATTTTCGCTCTGGTTACAATATGGATTCTTACAAATACTATATTGATTTCGCTTCAACATTCGGCATTCCCTATATCATTATGGACGAAGGTTGGGCCAAGAGTACTTTAGATCCATTCACCCCGAATCCAACCATCGATTTGCCTGCACTCATTGAATATGGCAGGAAGAAGAATGTCAAAATCGTCTTGTGGCTTACATGGCTGACCGTGGAGAAGAACTTTGACTTGTTCAAACGTTTCTCTGATTGGGGCATTGCTGGTGTGAAAATTGATTTCATGGACAGGAGTGACCAATGGATGGTCAACTTCTACGAACGTGTGGCAGCGGAAGCTGCAAAACACCGACTTTTTGTTGATTTCCATGGAGCATTCAAACCTGCAGGACTTGAACGACGCTATCCGAACGTCTTGTCGTATGAGGGTGTATTAGGGATGGAACAAGGTGCTAACTGCAAACCCTCTAATTCCATTTATTTGCCTTTTATGAGAGGGGCTGTGGGACCTATGGATTTCACTCCGGGATCCATGCTGTCTGCACAACCGGAAGATAACCGTTCCACACGTGCCAATGCGATGGGTTCTGGTACCCGTGCTTACCAGATGGCGCTCTTTGTCGTATTTGAAAGCGGCCTCCAGATGTTAGCAGATAATCCTGTTTATTATTATCGCGAGCGTGAATGTACAGAGTTCATCTCCAGTGTTCCTGTTGTGTGGGATGAGACTCGAGTATTAGATGCGAAGGCAGGAGAATTTGTCATCATTGCCCGGCGTTCAGGCAAGAAATGGTTTATTGGAGCCATAACGAACGATAAAGGCCGTGAACTCAGCATTGACCTCGATTTTCTGTCTGACACGGCACAATGGCACTTGACCTGTTTCCAAGATGGCATCAATGCCGACAGACAAGCCATGGACTACAAGAAAACCAATCAAAAAGTTGACAGGCAGACTCATCTGAAATTAAGGCTCGTTCGTAATGGGGGATGGGCTGGAGTAATCGAACCCCTTCAGCCATAAAAAGGTTAGCTTCCTTTCGGACGGAACCACTTGTAGAACCACTTGCCCACCGAATCGTAACGACGGATGCTGGCCTCGTGATGGCTGGGTGCAAAGAGCGAGACATTCTCCTGCGGGTCACCGTACTGGTCGGGATAGAGTAGCAGCACACTGTTGTTATTAAAGTAGCGGGACACCTGGGTCGGCAGACGGTCAAACGAAGGATGGTAAGAGATGAATCCCCGGCGGGCACTGACGATGACCAGCAGATGGTCGTAGCTGACGTGCCCGGTCAGCAGCAGCAAATCATCCCACTCCTCCAACTCGCAGAACTCCGTCCGCAGGTTGTCGTGCATCTTCCGGACATATCCTTCGATATAGCGCCCTGTCTCCCGCTGGGTGAAGAACTGCATCCGGCATCCCAGTTGGCCTCCCATACGGCACAGATGCTCCAGCCATTTGTAGAAACCCACTTCATACTCCGCCTTGGACGGCACGGCCACTACCACCTTCCGCCACGTATTGGGTGGCATCAGGCTACGCAGTATCATCACTTCGCGGTGCGTACCCTTCAACACATTCTCACCAATCAGACCGTAGAACGAATCGGCGATGTTCGTCTGGTGATGCAAGCCGATGACCACCTCGCCCACCTCGTACTCGCGCATGGTGTGGATAATGCCCGAAGCAATGTTGTTGCTTACTCTACTGATGGTTTTCATCTTCACATCAGCCGCCGCAGCAATGTTCACGGCTTTTTCCAGATTCATCTTGCCCTGCTGACGCTTGCGTTCGTCCCCATCGTTGTCATACGATACGCTCAGTCCCAACAGACTTTCAGGCATGTGCGGATTGCGTATCATGATGGCAAACTCGGTCAGCATGTCTACAGTCAGCGGATTGGAGTAGGTAATCATACATCGCCCGTGATTGCTGCCCCGGTTCTGTTCCAACGAAGCATCTGACATGGCGATACTGCGTGAAGCGCGCTCCGTAGCCAGCGAACTGAGGATGCAAGAGGCCAGAATCACCATCACCGTACCGTTCAGCACCACATCATCCATCAGATAGACACCCGGTGCAATCTCTAACTGAGTCCCTATCATTACCATGGCCAATGCACCTGCCGCATGGGCATTGGTCAGTCCAAACATCATCCGTCGCGAATCACCGTCCATACCAAACAGACGTTGCATCAGCCAGGAAGCCAACCATTTGGTCAGCACCGCCGTGACTATCATCACCACAATGACCTTCAGTGTTTCCCATCCTCCCAACAAGATACGTACGTTGATGAGCATCCCCACCCCTATCAGGAAATAGGGAATGAAGAGTGCATTGCCCACAAACTCTATACGGTTCATCAGGGGGGATACATGAGGTATCAGGCGGTTGATGACCAAACCAGCCAAAAAGGCACCCAACAGGCCCTCCAGTCCGGCCAGTTCGGCCAATGCCGCACTCAAGAAGACCAATGCCAATACAAATATATATTGCATCACACTGTCGTTGTAACGGCGGAAGAAGGCGCGTCCCAGACGAGGGAAGAACAGAATGACAAACGCACCGTATAACAAAAACTTAACGACAAACCAGACCCAGAACATACCGTCGGCACCCTGGCTATGGGCCCCGACAATACCTGCCAGAATAAGCAGAGAGACAAAAGCAGCAAAGGCGGTGGCCACCACCGACAGCACCACACTGACATGCTTACCCATACCGTAACGTCCCACAATGGGATAGGCCACCAACGTATGCGACGAGAAGATGCAGGCCAGCAGCAGCGACGTCATCCACGAATACCGAAGCACATAGAAGCCGACCAGCAAACCGCCCACAAAGGGAATGGAGAACGTCAGCAGTCCGAAGAGCATCCCCCGCCGGCCATGCCGTGCAAAGTTGCCCATATCCATCTCCAGCCCGGCCAGAAACATGATATAGTAGATACCCACCTTGCCAAACAGCTCAAAACTGCTGTCACGCTCCAGCAGATTGAATCCATGCTCACCCACCAGCACACCGGCCAGTATCAGTCCGATGATGTGAGGAATGCGCAACCGACTCAGCAACAGTGGCGCAAACAGGATGATGACTAGCACCAGAAAGAAAATCCAGGTGGGATCGGTAATCGGAAGATGTATATCAAACATAGCGGTATCCTTTTCTTTGGGTACAAAAATAGAGAAAAACCATGAATAACGAAAACAGACATCCAAAAGAAACAAAGCACTAAAACAGAGATTGCTGAAAAAAAGTGCACAGACTTAACATAATTTGCTGCAAAATGTATAAATTTGCAGCCCATTTACAGTCTATTCAAAACATAACGTATATACTAACTATAAAAAAAGAAAGAAATGAAAGTAGCAATTGTTGGAGCAAGCGGAGCCGTAGGACAAGAGTTCCTGCGAGTGCTCGATGAGAGGAATTTCCCGGTGGATGAATTAGTGTTGTTCGGTTCGAAGCGCAGCGCGGGAACCAAATATACATTCCGTGGTAAACAGATCGAGGTGAAACTCTTGCAACACAATGATGACTTTAAAGGGGTAGACATTGCCTTCACTTCCGCAGGCGCAGGTACTTCTAAAGAGTATGCCGAGACCATCACCAAGTATGGAGCCGTGATGATAGATAACTCCAGCGCCTTCCGCATGGATACCGATGTACCTCTGGTGGTACCCGAAGTAAATGCTGCCGATGCACTGAACCGTCCGCGCGGCATCATTGCTAACCCCAACTGCACCACCATCCAGATGGTAGTGGCCCTGAAGGCCATTGAACAGCTTTCACACATCAAGACCGTACATGTGTCCACCTATCAGGCTGCCAGCGGTGCAGGTGCTGCAGCCATGGACGAACTGTACGAACAATATCGCCAGGTGCTGGCCGGAGAACCGGTGAAGGTAGAGAAGTTTGCCTATCAGCTGGCCTTCAATCTGATTCCACAAATCGATGTCTTCACCGACAACGGCTATACGAAGGAAGAGATGAAGATGTACAATGAGACTCGTAAGATTATGCACAGCGACGTGCGTGTCAGCGCCACCTGTGTGCGTGTCCCTGCCCTGCGGTCGCACTCGGAAAGCATCTGGGTGGAGACAGAACGCCCCATCGGTGTGGAGGAAGCCCGCGAAGCCTTTGCCAAGGGAGAAGGGCTGGTGCTGATGGACAACCCCGCAGAGAAGGAGTACCCCATGCCGCTCTTCTTGGCCGGCAAGGATCCCGTCTATGTGGGCCGCATCCGCAAGGACTTGAGCAACGAGAACGGACTGACCTTCTGGATTGTGGGCGACCAGATTAAGAAGGGTGCCGCCCTCAACGCCGTGCAGATAGCCGAATGGCTGATTAAGGAAAAAGCTCTGTAAAAGCGGGCGCACCCGCGCCCCTGCACACGAAGAAGGGTGCATCTTGGCAACACAGACTGCCGGGATGCACCCTTCTCTTCTATCCCGCGGAAGGAGGGCTTACTGTCGGTTGGACGTTTCCCAGCGACGGGTCTCGCTGCAGGTCAAGGTCAACACCTGGTCGCCGGCCTGCATACGGAAGTCGCCGGCCTCCAGCACCCAGTGGCCGTCGTAGCCCACGAAGGCCAGGTCGCTGCCCTTCAGCTTCAGGGTCACGGTCCGGGTCTCGCCGGGTTGGAGGGAAACCTTCTCGAACTGACGCAGGCGGCGGTTGTCGGGTGTGAGCGAAGCCACCAAGTCGCTGCTGAAGAGCAGGACGCTCTCCTTGCCCGCCACACGACCCGTGTTGGTCACGTCGACCGTCAGGGTAATCACATCGTCGGCGGTGAAGCGGGTCTTATCGGCACGCAGGTTGCTGTAGGCAAAGGTGGTGTAGCTCAGGCCGTAGCCGAAGGCCCACTGCACGTTGACCACGGCATCGTAGTTGTAGGCGCCCTCCATCTGCTTGCCGATGTGCTCGCACGGCTTGTAGTCGTAGGTGATGAGCGAGTTGATTTCCTTGGGATAGGTGAAGGGCAGGCGGCCGCTGAAGTTGGCCTCGCCGGCCAGCAATCGGGCCAGGGCATCGCCACCGTAGTTGCCGGGCAGCATGACGTGAACCACGGCCTGGGCCAACGGCTCGATGTCAGCCAGGATGCGCGGACGACCCTCGTTCAGCACCAGCAGGATGGGCTTGCCCGTGCGGGCCAAGGCCTTCACCAGGTCGCGCTGGTTGGCCGAGAGCGTGAGGTCGGTCAGGTTGCCGGGCGTCTCGCAGTAGGAGTTCTCGCCAATGCAGGCCACGATGACGTCCGCAGCGGCTGCGGCGGCCACGGCCTTCTCAATCTCCGGCTCGTTCTCCTCCCACCAGTTGCCACCTTGTTTATAGGTTACACCGGCCTCGTAGATGACGTTCTCCGCTCCGAACTGTTGCTGCATGGCCTCCAGGATGGTGTTGTAGCGTCCGCCACAGATGTCGAGGTCGGCCTTGTCACCCTGCCAAGAGTAGCTCCAGCCGCCGTTGAGGCAACGCATGGAGTTGGCATTCGGACCGGT
>CALZEQ010000044.1 GCA_945641355.1 uncultured Mediterranea sp.
ACAATTACTATAGTCCACCTTCACATCCTTCAGATAATGAATGTCATGCACACTTCCACGGACTTGTGCCATCACGGGGAATCGGTTGACAGAAGCCTTGGGACTGCCTGCGGTGTTCTTTCTTGCGCCCGGCCCCACCTACGAGCGGCACAGGCTGGCGGATAAAGGAGTCTTCTTTGTCATGTCAGAGGAGTATGCCCACCTGCCCGGCATCATTGCATTGGAAAAGACAAGCAACAGGAAAATTGCCGAGGTGCTGACCCCTGTGGCGCAATACCTCCTGCTCTATCACCTGCAGGTCAGCAGCCTTGAAGGAATGTCGCCAAGGGACATCACGCCCCTGCTTCCATATTCCTATGAAAGCGTCACATTGGGTATCACCTGCCTTGAAGACGTTGGACTGTGTCAAAAGATTCAGAACGGACAGCGAAGCAAGGTGGTACACTTTGAGCTGAAGGGCAAAGAACTGTGGGACAAGGCGCAGAACGTCTTGCTGTCACCCGTAGAGAACCGTATCTATTGCGATGGCATACGCTTGGATGCGGAATATCCCGTATGCGGCATCAATGCCTTGGCACATTATACCATGCTCAATCCTGACAGGGAGCAGATGATGATGATGACGAGCAAGGAATACCGTGCCGTCAAGTCGGCTGATGTCATGGAGAATCCCAACATCTATGACGGCAACTATATCATAGAGGTATGGAAATACCCTGTCGTCAGCAAGATTGGCGACAAGAACCAGTGGGTTGACCGCCTTTCCCTTGTCCTTTCGTTGAGGGAGGACGATGATCCGAGAGTGGAAAAAGAAGTAGAACGGATAATCAGTGAACAGAAATGGACGGATTAGATAAGTTCCGCGAGGCATTTGCGGAATACTCAGACAACTATGTGGTGATAGGCGGAACGGCCTGCGATGCGGTACATCCATAGAACCCCATGCTGTACGGACAATAACCAAATCGCGGAGAATGAGGTACCTGTAGTACGTTCATTCTCCGCGATTTGTTGATTCTATCGTTCGTCCATTTATCTCAGACGGTCGGCAGCCTTCACCATCAGTTCGTCCCGATAGATGGCGCGGAAGGCCAGATAGTTCAGTATGATGGCCACTATAGGCAGGCACAAAGCCCATCCCGGCTGGAAGCTCATCCCTGCATAGTTGTCCTTCAGCATGAAGTAGAAGACGCCGAAGGCGATGTAGAAACCTATCAGCAGCAGGCTGCTGAAGATGGTCATGCGCACCTGCAGCATCCGGTTGCGGAACAGGAAGATGGTGCAGAAAGCTACGATGGCTGCCAACAGCAGGATGCCGAACAGCCCCCACGTGGATTGCCACTCTCCGGTCATCGCATTCAGGCCCAGCGGCTTGAATACGATGCTGCCTATGCCCATCGGCTCTACAAAGCGTCCCACCGGCATACACATGGCTGCTATCAGCAGTGCGGTCACTACCAGCAGGTAGACAGACTGAATACGTTGTATCATATTACTGTAGTTTCTCTTTTTCCTTGGCGGGGTTGCGATAGTAGACTTTGCCTTCGATGTACTCTTGCGTAGCGAGCAGGGTAGGTTTCGGCAATTTCTCGTAGTAACGGGAGATCTCTATCTGTTCGCGGTTCTCAAATACCTCTTCCAGGTTGTCGTTGTAAGAGGCGAACTCGGCCAACTTCTTGGAGAGATCTGTCTTGATTTCTACACTGATCTGGTTGGCACGTTTGCCGATGATGGCCACACTTTCATACACATTTCCGGTATCGGCACACAGTTCCATCATGTCGCGTGTCACCGTAGTAGTAGGAGCGTTTGATTTTCTGTAATCCATAAACTTGTTATCGATTTTATTAAGTATAGTTATATTTCCATTAATCTTTCAGTATCTTCTGCGACTCCTTGAAGATGCGCTCTGCATCCTTCAGGTACTTGCTTTCAGGAAACTCGTTCTTGAAGGCATAGTATTCGTCCACCGTTTCGCGGTATCGCTCGGTCTTCTTCTCGTCCACGCTGTACACGGCCAGTTCGTACTTGGCCCTCAATATCAGGATGGAGAGCTCCTCGCGCAGGTTGGTGTAGGGATAGTCCTTCAAGGCATTCTGTGCCGTGATGACGCACGACAGATAGTTGTTGCCCCGATAGTTGCCCAGATTGTAATAGAGCCGTGCGGACATGTATTCCTTCATCACCAGCTTGTCCTGCAAGGCAAAGACCATGTTCTGTGCCTCCTCCTTCTTGGCGCTGTTGGGGAAGTACTCCAGGAAGAGCTGCAGCTGCTGGATGGCATTGTAGGTACCCGACTGATCCAGACGGGGTTCGGGCGTGTCCAGATAGAGTGCCTTTCCGGCATGGAAGCGGGCCAGCTCGGTGAAGGTGCCGCGTGGATATACGTTGTAATATTGGATGAACGTCTGTGAGGCGGTCTGATAATCCTTCTGGTTGTAGTAGCACATACCCAGCATATAGAGGGACTCCTCTGCCTTGTCGGTGCCTTTCAGGATGGCTATCAGTTCGTTCAGCAATACGCTTGCCCGGGTGTACTGGCCGTTGGCGAAGTAGTTCTTCGCCGCCTCGTACTTATACTCATAATCTGTACTTTTCAGCAGCTTGTTGTATTCACCACACGAGGTGAGCAACAGGGCGGCCAGCAGGGATATAAGGATGTTCTTCTTCATTACTTCTACTCAAATAATGTGCAAAGATAGGGCTTCATGCCGAATAATACAAAGATACGAGCCTTAATTTTTCAAAAAGCAGACAAACAGGGCGTTTTCGCGGACAAATGCCCTTATCTGCTTGTATATATCAAAGTTTTTGCCGAATATTGCGTCAGTAAAGTGCATTAACAGGAACAGACAATGAATAAGTTTGAGTTGATATCCCCCTACCAGCCTACCGGTGACCAGCCGGAAGCCATCGCACAGCTTATCGAAGGGGTGCGTCAGGGTATGCCTGCACAGACGTTGCTGGGAGTGACGGGGTCGGGCAAGACCTTCACCATAGCCAACGTGGTGGCTGCCGTCAACAAACCTACGCTCATACTGAGTCACAACAAGACGCTGGCTGCCCAGCTCTACACGGAGTTCAAGGGGTTCTTCCCACACAATGCCGTTGAGTACTATGTCTCCTACTACGACTATTACCAGCCGGAGGCCTACCTACCCTCCTCTGATACGTATATAGAGAAGGACCTCTCTATCAACGACGAGATTGACAAGCTGCGCCTGGCTGCCACTTCGTCCCTCTTGTCTGGGCGCAAGGATGTGGTGGTGGTCTCCTCCGTCTCCTGCATCTATGGTATGGGCAACCCGGCTGACTTCTACGAGAATGTCATCGAGGTGACACGGGGCAAGACGTACAGCCGCAACGTCTTTTTGCGCAACCTGGTGGACAGCCTCTACATACGCAACGATATGGAGCTGAACCGGGGCAACTTCCGCGTCAAGGGAGATACGGTAGACATCTATCTGGCCTACGATGACAACCTGTTGCGCATCACCTTTTGGGATGACGAGATAGACGGCATCGAGGAGGTGGACCCTGTCAGCGGAGTTACCCTCGCTACCTTTGATGACTACAAGATATATCCGGCCAACCTCTTTATGACCACGAAGGAGACGACCCTGCGTGCCATTCACGCCATAGAGGACGACCTGCACAAGCAGGTGGCTTGGTTTGAGGAACAAGGAAGGATGCTGGAGGCCAAACGCCTGCAGGAACGGGTGGCGTACGACATAGAAATGCTGCGCGAATTGGGTCATTGCTCAGGCATAGAGAACTATTCGCGCTATTTTGACGGTCGTGAGGCCGGTACACGCCCCTATTGCCTGCTCGATTTCTTCCCCGACGATTTCCTTATCGTCATTGACGAGAGCCATGTCAGTGTCCCCCAGATACGTGCCATGTATGGAGGCGACCGTGCCCGCAAGGTCAATCTGGTGGAGTACGGCTTCCGCCTGCCGGCAGCCATGGACAATCGTCCGTTGAAGTTCGAGGAGTTCGAGGCCATGGCCAAGCAGGCCATCTACGTCAGTGCCACGCCGGCCGACTACGAACTGATGAAGTCGGAAGGGGTGGTGGTGGAACAGGTGATACGCCCCACCGGTCTGCTGGATCCCGTCATCGAGGTACGTCCCAGCCACAACCAGATAGATGACCTGATGGAGGAGATACAGCAGCGCATTGAGCAGAACGAGCGTACGCTTGTCACCACGTTGACCAAGCGCATGGCCGAAGAGCTGACGGAGTATCTGCTGAACAACGGTGTGAACTGCAACTACATCCACAGCGATGTGGAGACCTTTGAGCGGGTACGCATCATGAATGCGCTGCGCGAGGGAGAATACGATGTGCTGGTAGGTGTCAACCTGTTGCGCGAGGGACTGGACCTGCCCGAAGTGTCGTTGGTGGCCATACTCGATGCGGATAAGGAGGGATTCCTCCGCTCGCATCGCTCGTTGACGCAGACTGCCGGCCGTGCAGCCCGCAACGTCAATGGAAAGGTCATCATGTATGCCGACCGCGTGACAGATAGTATGCAGATGACCATCGACGAGACCAACCGCCGACGCGAGAAGCAGCTGAAGTACAACGAAGAGCACGGCATCACACCCCAGCAGATTCGGAAGAATATCGCTGCCAACCCCTTCCCCACTGAAGAGACGGTTGCGACCAAGCCGGCAGCCGCTGCCGCTGCGCCACGTCCGTACGTCGAGCAACAGGCACTTGCTGCAACGGCAGCCGATCCGATTGTCAGATACATGAGCCGCGAGCAGCTGCAGAAGAGCATCGAGCGGACCCGTAAGTTGATGCAGGAGGCTGCCAAGCGGTTAGACTTTATCGAGGCTGCCCAATATCGCGACGAGGTTCTGAAGATGGAGGAACTGTTGCAAGAAAAGTAAGTAGAACATCACTATAAATCATTCATTAATATGGCAAACGAACCGTTGCTCAACGAGCACAACAAACAGGAATTTCCACCCATGCACACGTGTGAACACATAGTCAATCAGACCATGATTCGTCTGTTTGACTGCGGCCGCTCTGTATCGGCCCACATCGAACGTAAAAAGAGCAAGCTGGACTACCGCTTGTCGGCCTGCCCCTCGGACGAGGAGGTGAAGCGGATTGAAGAGGCCGTCAACGAAGTGATAGCCAGCCATCTGCCTGTGACGACCGAATACATTACGCAAGACGAGGCCAAAGGTCGCTTCGATATGGAACGCTTGCCCGACAATGCCTCTGAAACCGTACGGGTGGTGAAGGTGGGCGACTACGATGAGTGCCTATGTATAGGCACCCATGTAGCCAATACCGCTGAGATAGGTACGTTCCGCATCATCAGTCACGATTGGGACGAAGCCGACCACCGTCTGCGCATCCGCTTCAAGTTGGTGTGAGTCTGGCCGTGGCTTACTCGACACGACTCACCGAGAAGTAGTGGTCACGCAGGGGTTTCGCCAACGGATTGCCTGTCAGCTTGAGTTCCTGCTGCAGCCGGATGTCCTGCGACGAGGCCCCTACCTTCAGTGTGAAGCGACCCGGCGCCACGTTCCATTGGCGGGCCTCCTTGTGGCTGTAGTAGCCCAGTTGCTCGGTGTATACCTGGATGGAGATACGCTTCGTCTCGCCCGCCCGGAGTGATACGCGGGCAAACCCCTGCAGCTGTATGGGACGGATAGGTTGTGACTCGTCGGTGGGCGACAGGTAGAGTTGGGCTATCTCGTCGGCATCCCGCTGGCCGGTATTGGTCACGTCAAACGAGAGTGTGAAGCTATCGTCGGTAGTACGGACCTCATCGGGCATCTGCAAGTTGTCGTAACGGAAGGTGGTGTAGCTCAAGCCGTAGCCAAAAGGCCATGCTACCCGGCTGTCCTGACGGACGGAGGTGTTGTAGCAGATGGGTTCATAGAGCTCCACATTGGGGTAGCTGACACTGAGCTTGGCCGATGGAGAGACATTGCCATAGAGGATGTCGGCTACCGCATTTCCACCCTCTTCGCCCGGATACCATGCCTGGATGACGGCTGCACAGCGGTGGGCTATCCGCGAGATGACCTGTGCGCGACCACCGAAGAGGATGAGTATCACCGGCTTGCCGGTAGCCAGCAGCTCTTCTACATACGGCTCCTGCATACCTGGCAGACGGAGTCCCTGACGGTCGCGGTTCTCACCGCAGAGCATCACATTCTCGCCCACGGCGGCAATGATCACATCCGCTTCGCGGGCCATCCGCAAAGCCTCCTCCCGATTGGCCTGTTCACCAGAGTCTACTTTCCGATGCAGCAGCCTATATTCCCAGGCCCGCTGGTCGCCCCCTTCGGTGTAGCGGGTCTCTATCTCTTCCGTCCAATCGCATCCGCGTGAATAGCTGACCTCCATAGCTGCCGGCCGGCGGTTGCGCAGTCCCTCCAACAGACCTACCACATGCGGATGGTCCAGGTCGCCGTCGTTCATCTTCCAGAAATAGGTCATGGCGGGGAAACTGTAGTCGCCGCACATGGCCCACATGGAGTTGGCATTGGGGCCGGTGACAAAGAGTCGCTTCTGTCCGTTGAGGGGCAGCAGGCCGTTGTTCTCCAGCAGCACTACCGACTGGGTGGCCAGTGTATAGGCTGTCTGCCGTTCCTCGGGGCTGTCTAATGTAATCGGCTCTTCGCTATAGAGGGACGCATCGGCATCGAACAGCCCTGCACGGAACTTGTATCGAAGCACATCCTTCACGGCACGTTCGAAGGCTTCGGGCTTCACCAGTCCGCGGTCAAGTGCCTCCTGCAGATATTGGTAGTTGGCACCGTGGGGAAAGTCAACGTCGTTGCCTGCCTGGATGGCAGCTGCGGCCTTCTCTATCGGCGACTCCAGGCCGGGAATCTGGTCGATGGCGGTATAGTCGCTCACCACCATTCCGTCAAAGCCCAGGTAACCACGCAGGATGTCAGTCAGAATCCAGTGGTTGGCCACACAGTTGGTATCCCTCACGGCATGGTAGCCAGGCATCAGTGCCTTGCAGCCGGCCAGTCGTATCATGGTTTCGTGAGGAAGCAGAATCTCTTCCATCAGCTCCTTCTCGTCAGCATCGCCACCTCCACCGTAGCCCAGGTAGTGCTTGGAGCAGGCACCTACCCCACTCTTCAGGTCACCCTGCTGCAGACCCCGCACAAAGGCTGTACCCAACACAGCCGATAGATACCCGTCCTCTCCGTACGACTCTTCCAGCCGGTTGAAGCTGGGATTCCTTACTACGTCTACCATAGGCGAGAGTGACAGGATGCCGCCCATCTTGCGTAGGTTGGATGCGGTCTGACGGGTCTTGACCTCTGCCAGTTCGGGATTGAATGAGCAAGCCTGCCCTATCTGTTGCGGATAGATGGTGGCATCCTTGGTGTTGATGCCAGAGAGTACCTCTTCGTGGAAGAGGGCTGGTATGCCATTGGGCGTATGGTGGATGAGCCACTGCTGCACGGCAGCTACGCGGTCGCGCAGCACATTGGCATCCATCGGAGCCTGACTGGCATACTGAGAGAAGTGACCGATGCCGTATGGTATCCGTTCACGGCATCGGGTGGTGTCCAGTTCTCCCTGTTCGTCGAAGAGGGCATCCATATAGGTACTTCGTAACTGGGCTATTCGCTCCTCCTGTGACATCTTGTCATAGAGCGCATCTACTTGCTGGTCGATAGTCATCTGTCTGTTGCAATTGGTGAATACAAGGGTCAAACAAAGTAGCAATACGGTTTGTCGGTGTCTTATTTTCATATTTTCGTGTAATTGGATTCTATGTTTATTTAGCTACGGTACATACGCTCCTTCATCTCCTTGATGTGGTCAGAGGTGATGTATTCGTCGTATTCCATCATCTTGTCAATGATGCCGTTAGGGGTCAGTTCGATGATGCGGTTGGCTACCGTCTCGATGAACTCGTGGTCGTGCGATGCAAAGAGGATGTTTCCCTTGTAGGTCTTCAGGTTGTTATTGAAGGCCTGGATGGACTCCAAATCCAGGTGATTGGTGGGGGTGTCCAGTATCAGGCAGTTGGCATTGCGCAGCTGCATACGGGCAATCATGCAACGCATCTTCTCGCCGCCGGAGAGTACGCTGGCTTTCTTCAGTACCTCTTCGCCCGAGAACAGCATTCGTCCCAGGAATCCCTTCATATACACCTCGTTGCCTTCGCCGAACTGGCTGAGCCAATCCACCAGATTGAGGTCGGTATCAAAGAAGGCGGTGTTGTCCAACGGCAGGTATGCTGTGGTGATGGTGACACCCCAGTTGTAGTGTCCTGCATCGGGCTGCATATGGCCGTTGATTATTTCAAAGAGGGCAGTCATGGCACGCGGGTCGTGCGAAAGGAAGACAATCTTGTCACCCTTCTCCACGTTGAAGTTGACATCACGGAAGAGTACGGTGCCGTCGTCCAGCGTTTTGGAGAGTCCTGATACCTCCAATATCTGGTTGCCCGGCTCGCGTTCAGGGGTAAAGATGATGCCTGGATACTTGCGCGACGAAGGTTTGATCTCCTCGATGTTGAGCTTTTCCAGCATCTTCTTGCGGCTGGTGGTCTGTTTGCTCTTGGCCACATTGGCACTGAAGCGGCGGATGAACTCCTCCAGTTCCTTTTTCTTCTCCTCGGCCTTGGCTTTCTGGTTCTGCTGCTGGCGCAGAGCCAATTGGCTGGACTCGTACCAGAAGCTGTAGTTGCCGGCAAAGAGATTGATTTTGCCATAGTCGATGTCTACCGTGTGTGTACATACCGAATCCAAGAAGTGGCGGTCGTGACTTACCACCAGTACGGTGTGGTCGAAGTTGGAGAGGTACTCCTCTAGCCAAGTCACGGTGTCCATATCCAAGTCGTTGGTCGGCTCGTCCAGCAGCAGGTTGTCCGGATTGCCGAAGAGGGCCTGTGCCAGCATCACACGCACCTTCTCCTTGTTGTTCAGCTCACTCATCAGCAGATAGTGTTTCTCTTCACTGATGCCCAGTCCGCTCAGCAAGGCTGCCGCATCGCTTTCGGCATTCCATCCGTCCAGCTCGGCAAACTTCTCTTCCAGCTCAGATACCTTCAGGCCATCTTCGTCGGTAAAGTCGGCTTTTGCGTAGAGGGCGTCACGCTGGTTCATGATGTCCCACAGTACGGTGTGTCCCATCAGCACCGTATTCATCACGGTGTAGGCATCCCACTTGAAGTGGTCCTGACTCAGCACGGAGAGACGCTCGCCCGGTCCCAATGTGATGGAGCCGGTATTAGGTTCCAGTTCACCGGAGATGGTGCGCAGAAAGGTAGACTTACCGGCACCGTTGGCACCGATGATGCCGTAGCAGTTGCCGCTGGTGAACTTCAGATTTACTTCATTAAACAATACTCTCTTCCCGAATTGCACGGAAACATTAGATACTGTAATCATTTAATTATACTTAATTATAAATTGTGAATTATACGTTACAAATCGAATTCGTCACATAGCAGTCCATTACCGCTTTACCAAGCCTATCTTTACATTCAGCTTGAAGTACCAGGTACCGTTCTCGCGTTCCAGAAAGCCATATTTGTCTTTCTCCAGCGAGCCTTTTTCCAGCCGGCTGTTCCGAAAGAGAAATTCGGCAAAGGTGCGGCGGTCAGACTGGTGGTAGCAGTGTACGTCACCGTTGCCATCGGTCAGGAAGATACCCTCTACGGCCGAGTCGGTTCCGTTGTAAATCTTGGCGGGACGCATACCCAAAGCCAATGCCAGCAGAAACTGCTTCATCTTGTACTCATAGAAGCCGTGCTTGGCAATCAGCTCGTCCTTGATTTTCAACGGATTGATTTCTCTGATGCGTTCCGTCAGCTCACAGATGCGGCTGATACCTTCCAGATGCATCAGGCGCACCATCTCGGCCAGCATACGGGGAAAGTGCAGGTCTATCATCAGGAGGTTGCAGCGAAACACACGGTCGGCCACATCGGCATATTTCAGTACTCCGCCCAGCCGCTCAATCATCAGCATCCGTTCGGTCACCTCAGTAGGTGATTCGGGCAAGGCATTGATTTTGTTGACGGTAGGTACGGCAAACTTCACTCCGCTCTGTTCCAACTTCAAGTTGGCTGTACGTCCACCGTCGAGCAGCGGATTCATGGGAGCAAGCCTACAGCGGACATTGAAGCCCGACAGAGGGGCATCAACGTGCCAAAAGGCTACCGAGAAGTCTGTACGGTCATCTGTCTTGGCCTCCAGGTCGTAGATGCCGGCTTCATCCAGAAAGGCTTCCAAGGCATCCGGTACCTCCACGTCGTTGCCAGGTGCCCCTTTCAGGAGAGATAGGATGAGGCAGGCTGCTTCATCGAAGTCGGTACGCAGCAGGCTGCGCTCCTCTTTATCGGCAGCGGGTACAAACCGTTTTTCCTTGTCCACTTCGCCGCCAACCATCC
Organism: uncultured Mediterranea sp.; assembly: GCA_945641355.1. Classification (GTDB taxonomy): domain Bacteria; phylum Bacteroidota; class Bacteroidia; order Bacteroidales; family Bacteroidaceae; genus Bacteroides. The sequence goes on from CALZEQ010000044.1 coordinate 10,403, forward strand.
GTATCTGTTCGGATTCAATGTAGTAGCGGCGTGTGCCATCGTGCTCCTCGCGTTGTATCAGAGCGATGGGCATCCGTCTGGCTTCATTCATGCCGGCATCAGGTGTACCCATGCAGACGGATCCGTCGGCCAGCAGGCGAAAGAATGTATAGAGTTCGCCCAGCTCACGTTTGGTTGCATTGAACATATCGTATAGAGTTTATTGAGTATTTATTCTCATGTGATTGATAGCATGTACTTGGTGCGTGCGACCTTAAAGGTCAGCAAATCGCAGTGTCTCTACTTTCTCCAGCCGGCTACGCAGGCGGGGCATCAGTGAACGGCGGATACGCAGTGTCATGCTGCAATCCATATCGTAGCCCTGTGCCACAATTTCGGGTCCTTCCTCCTTCACAATACGCATCACATCATTCATAAAGGGATACTCGAAGAGAAAGTCCACCGTTTCATCCACCGTCTTTTCTATCACCTGTGCCGCTGCCAACGCTTCGGCTGCAGCCGCCTTATAGGCTACAATCAGTCCGCTGGTACCCAGCTTGATACCGCCAAAGTAGCGCACTACAATAATCAGGATGTCTGTCAGTTCGTTGGAATTGATTTGTCCCAGAATGGGTTTGCCTGCCGTACCCGAAGGCTCTCCGTTGTCGTTGGCACGAAAATCTTTCCGTTCATGCCCCAACATATAGGCATAGCACACGTGGCGGGCATCGTAGTATTTCTTCTGATACACCTCCAGATGTGCTTTCACCTCCTCCACCGTACGAACGGGCAAGGCTATTGCAATAAATTTGCTGCGCTTCTCCGTATAGATTCCTTCGGAAGGCGCGACAATGGTTTTGTACGTATCTTCAATCATGCCTGCAAAGATAGCGTAAAAAAACGACTATCTTCCCTTTCCGCTATTTTTTCTTTTTGGGGAAAGGGACAATGGGCAGGAGCGCATTCACCACCTTCAGGGCCAGATTGCGGTGTTCAATGTCAAGTACGTAGTGTTCCTTGGCACCTGGATAGGGATAGCCAATCCATGCGTCGTTCATCAGGTCGGCAATCTCGGGCCACATCTTTACGTAGCACAGGTTGTCACAAGCCAGAATAACCGGTTTCTCGTCGATGTAAATCATCCAGTCGCCAAACATCTTTTTGGCACGGACTATGCCTGCTCCCTCCAGTTGGGAACAGATGAACTCTATGTATGCAGTTGTACAAGCCATCCTTTACTCTTCCAATGGTGTTTTGGGTTACGGGATGCAAAAATAGACAAAAGAATACACTTGTGGTTGTATAATTCGGACACATTATCGTTTCTTCTACTCTGTTAGTGGAATTTTATGTAGGATGTACAGCAAGGGAAAGACAATTTGTAGTATCAAGAGTGAAAACGATAATCAGAAAGATATATGATAAGAATAAATGACCCAGCCGATTGCTGCGGATGCACTGCCTGTGCCAGCATCTGTAATCATAATGCAATAACAATGGAGCCGGATGCGTTGGGTTTCTCCTATCCCAAGGTGGATGAATCCAAATGCACCGATTGTGGACTATGTGAAAAGGTCTGCGCCTTTAATGAGCACTATGACAAGTCATTGAACTTGCCAAAGCCAGATGCATATGCAGCTCGTCATAAGGAGATGGATGAGATAATGAAGAGTCGCAGCGGTGCAGTATTCGTTGCAATCTCCGATTATATTCTTGAACAAGGGGGCATTGTATATGGCGCAGGTTACAAAGACCATTTCCGTGTGGCTCACAAGCGTGCCACAACGAAAGAGGAACGTGACGAGTTCAGAGGCAGCAAATATGTGCAGAGTGACCTCACAGGAGTCTTCCGTCAAGTCAAGCAAGACTTGAAGAACGGGTTGACGGTACTATTCTCAGGAACACCCTGCCAGACATCAGGACTCAACAGGTATGTAGGCAAGACGCTGAGAGAGAATCTCGTACTAATTGACATCGTATGTCATGGCGTTCCAGGGCCATATATTTGGCGAGACTATCTTGCCTACTTGGAGAAGAAGCAGGGTGATACCATTACGATGGTGAATTTCAGAGACAAGGAACGCTTCGGATGGGCAGCTCATAAAGAAACATTTACATTCGGAGGGGATATAAAATGAATTTTACATACGTATTTTATCAGCATATTATGTTTTGCCACAGCTGCGGGAAATGCCACTTCTGCAATACCGCTCGTCCAAGCGACATCACCCTTGCCGACTTTTGGGGTTGGGAGAAAACAGACCCGAATATCAATCAAGATGACAAAGGATGTAACCTTGTCCTTGTAAATACTCCTAAAGGGCGGGAGATATTCGAAGCTGTTAAGGACAAACTCGACACTATACCTGCAGAGCTTGACAACTGCCTTCAGCCAAACCTCCAGCATCCGTCTGTGATACATCCCAAGCGTATGCAGTTTGAGAAGGATTACATCAAGCATGGTTTCAAGTATGTCATGTACAGATATGGGGATTCAGGATGGCGATACATCGTACGGAAGTATATCCGGATGATTAAAAGGTTCCTAAAACGGTGAACGAATCTCTTCCTTTCATTCCATCGTAAGAATCTCTTGAAGCACAGTGACGGCTTCAGCCACACAGGCGACCTCTTTCACGACCATGCTGCGCTTGTTGTTCTGCTCGCGCAAGTCACACCGACGGGTATACTTCATCATATAGGCTATCATTTTGCCGAACGCCTGACTCTGGTAGTATGGACTATCGGGGTTGGAGACGAAGAACAGTGTCATGCGTCCTCCTTTCAGAAAGACCTTCTCCACACCCAGACGAGCAGCCAGCCGCCTAAGGGGCACAATGCGAAGCAGTTCTTCGGTTTCTGGCGGAACAGGTCCGAAGCGGTCCTCCAGTCGTGAGCGGAAGGCAGCCACATCGGCATCCAACGTCAGTCCGTCCAGTTCGCGATAGAGCAGCATCCGTTCGCTGCTTCCCGTCACATAGTCGGCCGGCAACAGCAGTTCCAGGTCGCTCTCTACCTGACACTCCTCCACAAACTGCTCGCCCGAAATCTTGCCGCTTCCATCGGCCGCCTGCTGTTCCTCGGCATAGAGGGAGGCAAATTCGTCATTCTTCAGTTCGCGTACAGCTTCGGTAAGAATCTTCTGGTAGGTCTCGTAACCCAAATCGGCAATGAAGCCGCTCTGCTCGGCACCCAGCATATTGCCTGCACCTCGGATGTCCAAATCCTGCATGGCAATGTGTATGCCGCTGCCCAAGTCGCTAAAGTTCTCTATGGCCTGCAGCCGGCGTTTGGCTTCGGGCGTAAGCGAGGACAACGGAGGCGCCAACAGGTAGCAGAAGGCCTTCTTGTTGCTGCGTCCTACCCGACCACGCATCTGATGCAGGTCACTCAGGCCGAAGTTTTGCGCCTGATTGATGATGATGGTGTTGGCATTGGGGATATCAATACCACTCTCGACGATGGTAGTGGCCAGCAGTACATCAAAGTCATAGTTCACAAAATCCAGAATAATCTTCTCCAGTTCGGCCGGTTCCATCTGTCCGTGTCCGATGCAGACGCGGCAGTCGGGAATGTTCCGTTCTATCATGGCTTTCAGCTCCGGCAGATTGGAGATGCGGTTGTTGACAAAGAAAACCTGTCCGTTGCGGCTCATCTCAAAGTTGATGGCATCGGTAATGACCTCTTCGTTGAATGTGTGTACCTCCGTCTGTATGGGGTATCGGTTGGGGGGAGGAGTCTGTATGACGCTCAGGTCGCGTGCTCCCATCAACGAAAACTGGAGTGTACGCGGAATGGGCGTAGCGGTCAGCGTCAGCGTATCCACATTCACCTTCAGTTGGCGTAACTTCTCTTTGACACTGACACCAAACTTCTGCTCCTCGTCAATAATCAGCAATCCCAGGGCCTTGAACTTCACATCCTTGCCCAGAATGCGGTGGGTGCCTATCAGGATGTTCACCTCACCTGCAGCCAGTGCTTTGACAATGGCATGAGCCTGTGCCGTAGTTCGTGCACGGCTCAGGTATTCAACCCGACAAGGCAGATCCTTCAGACGTTCCTTGAAGGTCTGAAAATGTTGGTAGGCCAATACGGTAGTAGGCACCAGCACGGCTACCTGCTTGTTGTCGCAGACAGCCTTGAAGGCTGCACGTACAGCCACCTCAGTCTTACCGAATCCTACATCGCCACACACCAGTCTGTCCATGGGGCGGGCACTCTCCATGTCAGCCTTCACATCGGCAGTAGCCTTGCTTTGGTCGGGCGTGTCCTCATAGAGGAACGAAGCCTCCAGTTCACGTTGCAAGAAGCTGTCGGGGCTGTATTGGAAACCCTTCTCTTCGCGGCGTTGCGAGTAAAGTCGGATGAGGTCGCGGGCAATATCCTTGATTTTCGTCTTGGTACGGTCCTTCAGTTTCTCCCAGGCACCTGTACCCAGCTTGTTCAGTCGGGGAGCCTCCCCCTCTTTCCCTTTATATTTGGATACCTTGTGCAACGAATGGATAGAGACAAAGACGACATCCTCGTTCTGATAGACCAGCTTCATCACTTCCTGGGTGGTGCTTCCGTTGGGGATGCGTACCAGACCGGCAAAACGCCCCACTCCATGGTCGGTATGTACCACATAGTCACCCGGGGTGAACTGGTTCAGTTCCTTCAATGACAAAGCCACCTTACCGCCCCGGGCCTTATCACTCTTCAGGCTGTACTTGTGGTAGCGGTCGAACAGCTGATGGTCGGTAAAAAGACAGATGCGCAACGTGTTGTCGGCAAATCCTTCGTGCAGGGTGTGCTCCACCGCCGTAAAGCGGATGTCATCTCCCCTGTCTTCGAAGATGGCACGGATGCGGTCGGTCTGCTTCACGCTGTCACTACATATATATATGGTATAGCCTTGTGCCAGGTAGTGGCTGAAAGAGTCGGCCACCAGGTCGAAGTTTTTATGGAAGATGGGTTGTGCCGAAGTGTCGAAGTTCAGAGTAGCCTCGGGGGTACCGGTCGGTTTGTTGCCATACTCGACCCGTCGGAAGTCGAGTGCCCGCAACGTAAATTCGCCACCGTCAATCAGTTTCCCTTCCAGCGTAATGGCTCCGTTTTCTTCTGCCTCTCGTGCGGCAATGGCCTGCTGGGTCAGTGATTCGTCGTGTACGGTCTGGATGCGTTCGCGCAACCAAAGGAAATCGCGCATGGCCAATATGGAGTCTGCAGGAAGGAAGTCCAGAAAGGAAACCATCCCTCCATCTCCACCCCGCTCCAACGTACGGCTTAGGTCGGGTACGATGACAATGGACTCTTGCCGTTCTTTCGACAGCTGACTCTCTACCTCGAAGGTACGGATGCTTTCCACCTCATCGCCGAAGAAATCAATTCGATAGGGATATTCTGACGAGAATGAGAACACATCGATGATGCTGCCACGCAGGGCATACTGGCCGGGCTCGTAGACATAATCTACATATTCAAATCCATACGTCCGCAGTACATCTGTAACAAACTGCATGTCTACCCGTTCGCCCACCTTCATCTTCAAGGTGTTGTCACCCAGTGTCCGGCAGGATACCACTTTCTCGGCCAGTGCGTCGGGATAGGTGACGATACACATTCCTCGCTCCCCTTTCTGCAACCGGCTCAGTACCTCGGTACGCAGAATCTCATTGGCAGCATCCCGTTGCCCATACTTGATGGCGCGACGGAATGAAGAGGGGAAAAAGAGTACCTGTTCCTCTCCCAGTATCTGGCGCAGGTCGTGATAGAAATAGCCGGCCTCTTCCAAATCGCCCAGGATGAAGACGAACGGCGATGGGACTTTCTGCACCCAGACGGAAGCGTAGAGCGAAGCCGATGATGCACACAGGCCGTGACAATATATATGATGAAGGGACGGGTCGTCCAGTAGTCGCAGCATCCCCTCTACCTGAGGGTGCGCAGCGTATCGTTGTTGTAGTTCAGTAATGGTCATGACGCAAGCATAAGGCTGCATGAATTGGTTCACTTCAACAGCCATATCAACATATCAGTTTTCTTATTCCATGCGAAGATACGGCATTTCCAGCGAATAACCATATATTAGCCGTATTTTTTGTGTAAGTTGCCAATCTGACATAAAAGTGTTAACTTTGCCACGTTTTAACCGATAGAGATGTATTTGGCAAAGTTTTTGCTGTCAGAAAACCGTAATGCGTTGACCCGACTGAATGAAATAAAATATGAAAAGAACTTTTTTTAAGCTGAATCATAAGAATCATAAAAGAAAAGATAATAATATGGATGCAAACGAAAAGAAAATCAACTCCGAAGAAGAACTGATGAATGAGAACACTCCCGAAACGGAGGCTGCAGCGCAACCGCAGGAGGAAGAAAAAGCACAGGAAGAACAGGAACTGACTCCTGAAGAAGCCTTGAAGCAGGAGTTAGAGAAGGCCCAACAGGCACTGGATGACCAGAAGGACAAGTATCTGCGTCTCTCAGCTGAGTTTGACAACTATCGCAAGCGTACGCTGAAGGAGAAAGCCGAACTCATCCTGAACGGCGGTGAGAAGAGCCTGACCAGTATCTTGCCGGTGGTGGATGACTTTGAACGGGCACTGAAGAATATGGAGCAGGCTACTGACGTGGCCGCAATCCGCGAAGGGGTGGAACTGATATACAACAAATTCATCACTGTGCTGGGACAAAACGGTGTGAAAGCCATCGATACAAAGGAGAAGCCGCTGGACACCGACTTTCACGAGGCCATTGCTGTGATTCCGGCACCGTCGGAGGAACTGAAGGGCAAGATTCTGGATTGTGTACAGACCGGATATACCCTGAATGAAAAAGTAATCCGCCACGCCAAAGTGGTAGTAGGAGAATAATTACCACCCAAAGCAAACAGATCCGAATATGGAAAAGAGAGATTACTACGAAGTGCTGGGAGTCGAGAAGAACGCCTCGGCCGATGAGATAAAGAAAGCCTACCGGAAGAAGGCCATCCAATACCACCCGGACAAGAATCCCGGTGACAAGGAGGCCGAAGAGAAGTTTAAGGAAGCCGCAGAGGCGTATGACGTATTGAGCAATCCCGATAAACGGGCACGGTATGACCAGTTTGGACATGCCGGCATGAGCGGAGCTGCAGGCAATGGCGGACCGTTTGGCGGATTCGGTGGAGGTGGCATGTCGATGGATGACATCTTCTCCATGTTTGGTGACATCTTTGGCGGACATAGCGGAGGTTTCAGTGGCTTCGGAGGCTTTGGAGGAGGAGGCGCACAGCAACGGGTCTTTCGTGGAAGTGATCTGCGCGTGAAGGTGAAGCTGAATCTGAAAGAGGTATCCACTGGTGTGGAAAAGAAGTTCAAGCTGAAGAAATATGTGACATGCCAGCATTGTCACGGTACAGGTGCCGAAGGCAATGGCGGCATGGAGACCTGTCCGACTTGCAAGGGCAGTGGAAGTGTGATCCGCAACCAGCAGACCATTCTGGGCACCATGCAGACCCGTACCACCTGTCCCACTTGCGGTGGCGAGGGTAAAATCATCAAGAACAAGTGCAAGGAGTGTGGAGGCGAAGGCATCGTATACGGTGAAGAGGTAGTAAGCGTGAAGATTCCTGCCGGTGTGGCCGACGGCATGCAGCTCTCCATGAGCGGCAAGGGTAATGCCGGCAAGCATAACGGTGTGCCGGGTGACCTGCTGATACTGGTGGAAGAGGAACCCAACAAGGAACTGATTCGCGATGAAAATGACCTGATATACAACCTGCTGTTGAGCTTCCCCACGGCTGCGCTGGGTGGTGCGGTAGAGATACCTACCATAGATGGCAAGGTGAAGGTAAAGATTGAGCCGGGTACTCAACCGGGTAAGGTGTTGCGTCTGCGTGGCAAGGGCATACCCAATGTCAACGGATACGGAACCGGTGATTTGCTGGTCAACATCAGCATCTATGTACCCGAGGCACTGAGCAAGGACGAAAAGAAGGCATTGGAGGAGATGGAAGGTTCTGAAAACTTCAAGCCCAACACCTCTGTGAAGGAGAAAATCTTCAAGAAGTTCAGGAGCCTGTTTGATTAGTCCATTCGGATTGTTTCCCTCGGAAACCTTCAAAAGGGATAAACATACAAAGCGCGGATTGCGTACGGCAGCGAGAATTCTCTGTCAGACGCAATCCGCGCTTTGCATATAGAAAAGAGAGAAGCGTTACCAACTCCAGCCGTCGGCTGTATACTCCTTCTCCACCTCGTCCTCAATGGAATCCGGCAGGTTGCAGAAGAAGTCGATGCCGGTCAGTTCCTCCAGCCGGTCGATGCTGACAGCCGTCTCCTTCATTACACTGACAGGGGCCTGCTTGTCATTGTCATATCCATAGTCATCGCGGTGTTCCACCCAGAATCCGATAGCCTGATACCGTCCTTCTTTCTCGCCCAGCAGAGCCATGAAGTAGTATTTCGGACAGGCCAAGCCGTGAATGGTAAATCCGTTGGCATCGGTAGCAGGTACCTGTCCGTCCTGTCCTTTCCCCTCTTTGTTATCCTTGAGCAATTGCCGCAGCGAGCCGCCTTTGGTGACATACAGTTTGTCAAAGGTACCCGAACGGGCCCATTTGCGTACCTTGTTCTCGAAGGTTATCCAATATCCTCCGTTGAAGGAGTTGAACTGCGGAGACATGTTGCTGAAGTAGAACGTCTGCTGGTTGGCCTCTTTGGAGAAGACGCGGTCTTCAGATGCCACCAGATGTCCGCGGTCAAACCCGTCGCTGGTATGATGGCTGTTGTTGGTCTGCATCTCTACAGGCAGCAGGGGGTCAACATCCCATGCGTCTGTACGTCCCGTTACATCCCCATTGGTCACCTTGTCGAAGTAGAAGGCCACCCAAGCCGTATGTTTCATGGCATTGTCCCACTGATAGGCATAGTTCAGCACTTCAGCCTTGTCAACGGTCAGCACATGTTCCACATAGTAGAGCGAGGCATCCAGGTGCGGCATCGAATAGTCGGTGACGTACTTCCGTCCCTCTGTAGGCGCATTGGCATTGACGTTCTCTTCGGGTTTGGGTTCTGCAACGGGCGAGGTAATGTCAGTGGTGATATACTCCACCGTCACGTCATTCCCTTCTACTTCCATGATACGCAGTTTCAGGTAGTTGTATAGAGAGCCTTCTTGATGACGGATCCAGCAACTCTTCCCGTTGCCTATGGCGATGGCATCGCCCCATTCTCCTTCAGTGTCTGGCTGCTTCATGGCATCCAGACGGTTGGATGTAGAGGGCTGGAAGGCATACCCTTTGCCTGTCAGGGACTGCTCCTTGATATAAATCACATCGCTATATCCGTCGGGTTTCAGTGTTACGTATCCCTGTACCGGATTCTTGTAGCCTTTCAAAACATAGACCTTCGCACCCTCTTGGGTGGTCTCCTGCGGTTTTTCGATGGTAGGATGGCTTTCGTCATCGCTGCCTCCACATGCTGTCATACAGACGGCAAGCACGGCGGTCAACAGAGGAAATAGGAATCTTCTCATAAGGTGTTTTCGGATAAGAAAGAGGCCATTGCCCCTGGCACCCGATGGTGCGGTGACAATGGCCTCATGGGTTATGGAAAAATATTATGCAACTTCTTTCAGTGAATCCTCGATATAGGTAAACTGCCCTACACCGGTCAACTCGTATTGCATGGTCCAGTTGGTTGTCACGCCCGTGTATACGGCAAAGTTGATGGTGTACGTCACCTTCACGCCGGTAACGGGTTGTGCGCTCGGATAGAGGATGCCCAGAACATGTCCCATCACTTCGATGTAGCGTTCCTTCACCGTTTTCAGAAAGTCGGCATCCGACATGCCTGCATACTTGTCCGGAGCCTGGCTCTGTGCAGCGCTGAAACGCCAGTCTACGTTACCTTGGTATGCCGAGCAACCGCAGTAATACTCGTTGTTTCCATAGCTGGTCACGTAACCTTGCCCCTTGGCAGTGCAACCGGCCGGCACATCAATGTTCTCCCATACCCAGTCTGTCGCGGTCTGGAAGAAGAGAGTAGAGAGTTCCTGACCCTTTCCGGCAGGCAGTGTGATGACTACGCTGGGGTCATACTTCCATACACCCTCCGACTTCACAAACTGATCGGTCATTGGAGCCACCTTTGTAGTTTCGGTCCATTCTGTACCGTTGTGTACCAGCTCTTTGGCTGTTGCCTGATTGCTCTGTGCATAGACAACTACCAGTTTGTCATCAGCCTTGGCATACGGATAGTTCAAGTGGGCATACTTCGCCAGATTGATGTTGTTACCCATCACGGCATAGTCTGCCGGTTGCAGCACAACCAGTGTAGCATCCGTTACCGTTGCCTTGGCCCAGTCAGCTCCGTCAAACGAATAGATGGCACTCTTGTTGGCCGATACGCTGCGCGTCATTGCGCGCGTGGCTGCTTCCGGCTTGTAATTGGTCGAAATCCAGATGGTAAGGTCGTTGGCATCAGCCGTTGCAAACTTGAAGGCTTCATCTATAGTGAAATAAGGAAGGGCAGCATCTTCAGCAATCGTGATGGCAGGCGACACCAGGAAAGACTCCGTTACCTGTCCCTTGCCGGCAGAGCCTACCCAGCAGTTGTACTTGGTGTCATACTTCCACAGGGCAGAGAGGTCTCCCAGATTGACGTCATAAGTGGTGAAGTTGGCATCGGCATCGGCTGGGTCAGCCAGGCAGCTGGCAGCTTGCAGTTTGCTTTCAGGATAGCAGCCGAAGCTATAGCTTTTACCTTTGGCATAGTAGTTCAGCTTCATGGTGTTGCCTGTAGCTACGTTTGTCAGTGCCACTGCATCCGAGTTGCGCAGAACAGCAACGTCCCATACAAAGTTACCATCAACCATCTCGTCTGTCAGCGTATAGTTCTCACGACCCGTATCATTCGACATATAGCGACCGTCGGGAGCCTTCATCGTATAGCCACCGTCTACCGCCTCAAACGTGAGTACGCAGTTTTCGGCTTCGTCGGCAGAGATGACATCTCCCATGTTGTCAATGGCCTTCACCGGCATATAGCCATAGTTTTTCGACAGCGTCGATACCAGATTGTATCCACCGTTGGGGATGGCTGCGGCAATGACATATTCGCCTGCTTCAAATTCGCTGCTCTTGATAATCTTCTTGAACGAACCGTCGTCCTGCTTCTTGAAGAAGAGCACATCCAGATAGGGCAGTGACAGAGCCTTGAAGTTGCTCAGTTCCCACTTGGCATATACCGATTCACTGCTGGTATAGCTGAATCCTACATAGACGGTCTGTCCCTTATATTCCGAGAGGTCGATGGGTCCGATATTCACAAAGTTCCAGTTAGTGCCGGAAGCGCGTTTGGGGAAGCTCAACGGTGTCCACACCACCTTCTCCGATGCCGAACCTCCACCGATGCTGGGCTCAACCTCTGAATAGGCATAGTTGACCAGTGCCATATCACCCTTTGCGGCATCCGGCATGGATTCTTTCAGCAACTTGGCAATCTTGCCTTCTGTCTTCGGAGTGAGGAAATAGGCCTGTACCTTGTCACCCCATACAGATTCGTACGCCTCTTCAGCCAAATCCACCACCTCAGCTTTGCCAAAGGCGGCAAGATAGGCCGGTTCACCCACCAGCTGATTGTAAGTGACTTTGACGGACGATTTGTCATCCGCTGTGGGATAAGTAGCTGCCAGATAGGCAGGGATATAGGTAGAAGCACTGATTTCGTCAGTGAAATATTTGTTGTTGGTCAGTTTGGAAAGCTCGCCCGACAAGCCGGCAGCCGAAGCCAAGCTCTTGTTGGTTGTGTTGGTAGCAATGCTTTTGTAGTCAGCATCAGTCAGCGTCAGTTCCAACTGTTTCACGTCGGTTTCTTCGTATTTGCCGAAACCATCCAGCTTGTCTTCGTTCCAGTCGTCACCACAACCGGCCAACACCATGGAAGCCATGGCTGCGTATAAAAACTTAGTATTGATCTTCATAATCTCGAATGTTGCTTTGAATGGTTAGAAATTGATTTTCAACTTCACGGAGTAGGTGCGTCCGAAGGCATAGAATACACGGTAAGCATCCTGCCATTTGCCTGTACCACCGTCGTAGGCATCAACTATATACTGGTAGTCGAGCAGGTTGTTCACGTTGCCCACCAATGTAGCGTTGCAGTTGCCCATCTTGAACTTGTAGCTGGCGTTCAGGTCGAACTGGCCACCCGAAGGCACTTTCCAAGGATCGTTGACGTTCAGTTCCGTGTTGGCCAGGATGTTGCTGGACGAAAGCTGATAGTCGGCATAGAGGTTGGCGTAGTGTGTATAGTCCAGTCCCACGCGCAGGCCCTTCATCAGGTTGACGTTGGCACCGATAGCTGCTGTGGTCTGTGCCGAACCTCCCACCTTTACCCCCTTCTGGTTGATGGTAAATTTGGCATGGTCCTCTGCTCCGATGCCCGAAGCTACCGTTCCCTTGAGATCCTTCAGCGGGTCGCCTGCCGAGTTATAGAAGTAACCGGTTGCGTTGCTGTTCCACTTCCAGTCGCCTACAGAGAGCATACCGGTCAGTTCCAACCAGCGCAGCGGGCGTGCTTTCACGTCCAGTTCCACACCGATGTGCTTGGCGTCCACACCCGCCATGTTGAACATGTAGCGGTCCGTATTGCCATTGGCATCTGTATAGTCACCCGTCTTGGTTGTAGTCTTGTCCATCCACAAGGTATAGTAGGCGTTCAGGTTGGCTGAGAGCCAGCGGTTCTTGAAACCGTAACCTATTTCGGCCGAGAAGATTTTTTCATTGATGGCATCAGGGTTCGTCTCATTGCTGACGGTACTGTTCAGGAAGGCACCACCCGAGAAGAAGGGTGCACGATTGATATATCCCACGTTGAAGAAGACGTTGTGGTTCTCGGTCAGATTATAGTTGGCACCACCCTTGATGGTGTAGCCCAGGAAGTTCAGTGTCTCCGATTTTTCGTGCTCCTTGTCGTAATAGAAGCGGTCCTTTCTCCAGTATCCTGTATTCGACAGCGAACCAGCCACGAAAGCGGCAAGTTTGTCTTTGTTGTACTCCATCTGGAAGAAGGCACCCTCAGACATCACGTAGCCGTCGTAGTCACGATATACTACGTCGCCCACACTCAGTTTCTCATACTGCCAGGCCGGATTCGCTGCAGCGGCATTGTTCGAAGCCTTCACACGGCCACGATAGTAGGAGTCGGTATAGTACTGACCGTTGTAGAGGTCTGTGATTTCGTTGGTATGTATACCTTTATAGTAACGGAAATCCACGCCACCGTAGAAATCGATGTTCTTGTTCAGTTTCGAGGTATAGGTTGAAAGCAATCCGTACCAGCGGTGCGAGTTCTTTGATTTGGTCATCACCATCACCGAACCCTTGTCACTCTGTTCGTTCATCTCTTGAATCTGGTCATAGGCAAATGTACCGTCGGCATTACGGAAGGCCGTATTCAGTACCCCATTGCTGCATCCGTACCAATTGTTGGCATCGGTAGAGGTCAGACCGAGCCCCTTGTTGCCGCCACCTTCACCGATGGATACGTAGAGCGCGGTACTCAGTGAAGAATGGTCGTTGATTTGCCACTGGTGGTTCAAGCTGATTTGCGGCTTGTGGTAGAAGTTCTTGGCAGAAGTCATGCGTTCGCCATTCTTGCCGAATCCGTATGTGGGATTGTATCGGTACTGCTGTCCGTCGGGCATATATTTGCGAACCTGCTGCCAGCCTTCGATGGTAAGTCCGTCATAAGCCGAACGTTGGTTGTGCCATTGCGGAGCACCGAATCCGGTCAGCGACAGTGTGTGGTTGTCACCCAGCTGCTTGGAGATGTTGACAAACCAGTTGTAGCCCTCATACTCTGTACCCTGTATGTATCCGTCACCCCAACGTCTGCCACCCAAGATGGTGAATGCCCATCCGTCTTTGGTCAGACCGGAAGATACGTTGAACAGAATGGTATTGGCACCGTCGTTGCCGACGCCGTATGATACACTTCCACCCTTCTTCTGATCGGTGGTACGAGTCACGATGTTGATGGTACCACCCACTGAGGGAGAAGAAACCTTGGAGGCACCCAGACCGCGCTGTGTCTGCATCGAGCGGGTCACGTCGCTCAGTCCGGCCCAGTTGCTCCAGTAAACACCTCCCCACTCCATGTCGTTCACGGGTACACCGTTCACCATCACACCGATGTTGGCAGCCTGGAAACCGCGCATGTTGATTTTGGAGTCACCATATCCACCACCGTTCTTGGTGGCATAGACACCCGGAGTAGATTTCAACACTTCAGGAAATTCCTGGGTACCCAGCTTCTCTTCGATAAAGACGGGGTCTACCGTAGAGAGGGCTACAGGTGTCTTGCGGGCCACGGCCACGGAAGAGGTAATCACCACGTCTGTCAGCATCACGGCATCGGGTTTCATCTGTATCGTACCCAGATTGACCGTCGCACCGGTCTGTGTAATTTTCTTTTTCAATTCTTTGTAACCGATGTAACTGAACACCAAGGTACTGTTCTTCCCGACACGTTGGTTGAAGTAACCGTCTATGTCGGTTACGGAACCTTGTGTAGTACCCTCAACCTTGATGGCAGCACCGACTAACGGTTCGCCTGTCTCCGCATCGACAAGCTGACCCTTCACGGTAGTCTGAGCAAATGTCACGGCACTGAATGCCGACAACACTGCCACCAACAGGAAATGAATAAGTTGTTTTCTCATAACGCTGTTTGTTTGTTAATAGATAATTTAATTATAAAATATTTTATGTGGCAAATATAACTCTTTTCTTAAAATAAACGAATGACAAAATGAATAAATTTTAGCAGACAACGAAAAGAAAATAGCCGATTTCTACATCAAACTGTTAATTGTCGGGATTGGATAAGAAAAAACAGTGAGGGGAATGCGCCCCTCTCTCTTCACAATGGGCACACTCCCCTCACTTCTGTGCTGTCCGTACTATCTGTCAGTCGGTCATCAGCTTGCGGTAACGCACGCACGTAGGTTCTTCTCGACCCAGACGCTTCAGCTTGTTCTCTTCATATTCCGAGTACGAACCTTCGAAGAAGAATACGTTTGAATCACCCTCAAAGGCCAGGATATGCGTACAGATACGGTCCAGGAACCAGCGGTCGTGACTGATGACTACCGCGCAGCCTGCAAAATCTTCCAGACCCTCTTCCAATGCACGCAGTGTGTTCACGTCGATGTCGTTGGTAGGCTCGTCCAGCAGCAGTACGTTACCCTCCTCCTTCAGGCAGAGAGCCAGGTGCAGACGGTTTCGTTCACCGCCCGACAGCACACCGCACAGCTTCTCCTGGTCTGCACCCGAGAAGTTGAAGCGGCTCAGGTAGGCACGGGCGTTGATGTCGCGTCCTCCCATCCGAATCAGTTCGTTACCGCCCGAAATCACCTGATATACCGTCTTGTTGGGGTCGATGTCCTTGTGCTGCTGGTCCACATAGGCCACTTTCACCGTCTCGCCCACCTCAAACTCGCCGCGGTCTACCTTCTCCAATCCCATAATCAGGCGGAACAGGGTTGTCTTTCCTGCGCCGTTAGGGCCTATGATGCCCACGATGCCGTTGGGCGGGAGCATGAAGTTCAGGTCATCAAACAGCAGCTTTTCTCCGAAGGCTTTGGCCACGTGCTTGGCCTCTATCACCTTGTTGCCCAGACGCGGACCGTTGGGGATGAATATTTCCAGTTTCTCCTCTTTCTCTTTCACATCCTCGTTCAGCAGCTTGTCGTACGAGTTCAGACGGGCTTTACCCTTGGCCTGACGTGCCTTGGGGGCCATGCGTACCCACTCCAACTCACGTTCCAGCGTCTTCCGGCGTTTGCTGGCCGTCTTCTCCTCCATCTCCATCCGTTTCGTCTTCTGTTCCAGCCAGCTGGAGTAGTTTCCTTTCCAGGGGATGCCTTCGCCGCGGTCCAGTTCCAGAATCCATCCGGCCACATGGTCCAGGAAGTAGCGGTCGTGTGTCACGGCAATCACCGTACCCTCATACTGCTGCAAGTGCTGTTCCAGCCAGTCGATGGATTCTGCATCCAGGTGGTTAGTCGGCTCGTCCAGCAGCAGGATGTCCGGCTTCTGCAGCAACAGTCGGCACAGTGCCACACGTCTGCGTTCACCTCCCGAGAGATGTTCCACGCTTTGGTCTTCAGGCGGACAGCGCAGGGCATCCATGGCCCGTTCCAGTTTGCTGTCCAGATTCCAGGCATCGGTAGCGTCAATGATGTCCTGCAGTTCGGCCTGTCTGGTGAAGAGTTTCTCCATCTTGTCCGTATCCTCATAATATTCGGGCAGACCGAATTTCTGGTTAATCTCCTCGTACTCAGCCAGCGCGTCCACAATGGGTTGCACGCCCTCCATGACCACCTGTTTCACCGTCTTGGCCGGATCCAGATAAGGCTCCTGAGCCAGATATCCTACCGAATACCCCGGCGAGAACACCACTTCACCTTGATAGGACTTGTCCAGTCCGGCGATAATCTTGAGCAGCGTTGATTTACCCGATCCGTTCAGACCGATGATGCCGATTTTCGCTCCGTAGAAGAACGAGAGATAGATATTCTTCAGTACCTGCTTGTTGTTCTGCTGGATGGTCTTGTTCAGTCCCACCATCGAGAAAATGATTTTCTTGTCGTCTACTGTTGCCATGCTACTATGTAATCTTTTGAAAGTATGTATATATAAGTATAGTTACGCATCTCTTGGGCCGGTTCTCTCCTCCCCTTTTCGGTTGTGCAGTTGTCCGTCCCTTCGAATCAGCGTGTAAATGTAGTGTTTTTCTTCGAATTGGCCAAGCGGGACTAAAAAAACAACAAAACACTTGTTCGTTCCAAATAAACTTCCTACCTTTGCAGCCGCTTAACCGCAAAAGGGATTGATTCGCTAGCTCAGCAGGTAGAGCACAACACTTTTAATGTTGGGGTCTTGGGTTCGAGCCCCAAGCGAATCACTGAAAGAAGGGACTTGAAAGGGTCCCTTTCTTTTTCTTCTTTATCTCCCCCCCCCCCCACGGGCTTGCCCGTTATCCACACAAAAACATTGTGGGGTAGCCTAATTCCCTGAAGTGATAATTCACACGGGTGGAGTTGTTCACTGAAATCAGCAAGTTGTGTGAGGGACTATGTGGACAATTAATCTTTTCTACACCAACAAATCCTTCTCTTGTATCCTAACTGGAAACATAAACTTTCATAATCAGTTTCGTTTGAAACAAGTAATTTAAGAATACCCATTGGCGGAATTAATCTTAGTATGAGTACCAGTGTAATCTTAGTAAG